>NZ_JYFN01000008.1 GCF_000948395.1 Frankia torreyi
CGGCATGACTTGTCCTGACCGGCAGAGGGGACGAGGAAGATCTGCCAACACCAGCCTGCCACACCCCAGAACTAAACAGCGACGGTCTACTAGGACACATCGACCCCTCCGTCGATGGGTCGGCTCATCAGGTTCGTGGTGGGATACTTCACGACGCAGTCCGTCCGGCCCGTCCACCGACGCGCTGCGGCCAGGTGCGCCACGGCATCCGGGCCTGCCGCGGACGCCGAGATCGGAGCCTTGATGCCGCTGAACCAGGACTTCGTGGGACGCAGTTTCGTCTCGCCCGTTCCCTTCCAGGTCGGACGCGAGCAGATCCGGCAGTTCGCCCAGGCGATCGGGGACGACAACCCGCTCTACCACGACGTGGAGGCGGCCAAGGCCGCCGGCCACCCCGATCTCGTCGCGCCGCCGACGTTCCTGATCACCGCGATCCCCGGGGCCCTGGGGCTCCCCACCGACGATCCAGCGCTCGGGCTGGACTACGCCCTGGTCGTGCACGGTGAGCAGCGCTTCGCCCTGCGCCGGCCGGTGGTGGCGGGCGACGAGCTGATCACCACCTCGACGCTGACCAGCATCCGCGCGGTGGGCCGCAACGAGGTGCTCGTCACCACCTACCGTTACGACACCACGAGTGGCGAGGAGGTCGCGGTCGGCACGTGCACCCTGGTCTCCCGCGGCACGGCACCGCCGCGGGCATGAGCGCGCGTCCCATGGCGCCCGGTGAGAACCGGGCCGCCGGTCCGGCCGCACCCCCGAAGCCCATCGGGAGTGCCTCACCCTGGGGAGAACAACGATGACGGCGACCGTCGGCTATGACGACGTCGAGGTCGGCACCGAGCTGCCGGAGCGGCTGTTCCCGCTGCGGCGGGTCGATCTCGTCCGCTACGCGGGAGCATCCGGGGACTTCAACCCCATCCACTGGAGCGAGCGGGCCGCCGCGGACGCGGGCCTGCCCGGCGTGCTCGCGCACGGGATGCTGACGATGGCGACCGCCACCCGGCTCGTCACGGACTGGGCCGGGGACCCGGGCGCCGTCCTCGAGGTCGGCGTGAAGTTCTCCGCGCCGGTGGTGGTCCCGGACGACGACGAGGGCGCCTCGGTGTCGGTGCGCGGTGTCGTGGAGAAGAAGCTCGACGACAACCGGGTGGTCGTGAACCTCACCACCCGGTGTCGCGGCGAGAAGGTGCTGATGGCCGCGCGCGCCACCGTCCGACTGAGCTGAGCCGTCAGGCCCGGGTCTCGCTCAGGCGGCCTCGCTGAGCAGGGCGGACAGCCGGCTGACGCCCTTGACCAGGTCCTCATCGCTGAGCGCGTAGGACAGCCGGGCGAAGCCCGGGGTGCCGAACGCCTCACCGGGGACGATGGCGACCCCGGCCTCCTCCAGGATGAGCTGGCACAGCTCGGCGCTGGTCGTGGGCGTCCGGCCGCGAAGGCCGCGGCCGAGCACGCCCTGCAGCGAGGGGTAGCAGTAGAACGCGCCCTCGGGCAGCGGGCAGCTCACTCCCGGGGTCTCGGTGAGCATGCGGTGCATCGTCAGCCGGCGGCGATCGAAGGCGGTGCGCATCGTGGCGACGGCGTCGAGGGGCCCGGCGACGGCGGCGAGCGCCGCGGCCTGGGAGACGTTGGCGACGTTCGAGGTCGCGTGCGACTGCAGGTTCGCCGCCGCGGCGACGACGTCCGTCGGCCCGATCAGCCAGCCGACCCGCCAGCCCGTCATCGCGTAGGTCTTCGCGACGCCGTTGACGATGACGCAGCGCTCGGCGAGCTCCGGCACCTGCGCCAGGATCGAGGCGAACCGCGCCTCGCCGTAGACGAGATGCTCGTAGATCTCGTCGGCGAGCACCCAGATGCCGGCCTGCTCGGCCCAGCGACCGATCTCGCGGACCTCCTCCGGCGTGTGCACGGCGCCGGTCGGGTTCGACGGCGAGTTGAACAGCAGAATCTTGGTGCGTTCGGTGCGGGCCGCCTCGAGCTGCTCGACGGTCACCCGGTAGCCGGCCTCCGGCCCGGTGACGACGTCGACCGGCACACCGCCGGCGAGGCGGATCGACTCGGGGTAGGTCGTCCAGTACGGCGCGGGCAACAGCACCTCGTCACCGGGGTCGAGCAGCGTCGCGAAGGCCTCGTAGACGGCCTGCTTGCCGCCGTTGGTCACCAGGACCTGGCCCGCGGAGACGGTGACACCGGAGTCCCGGGCCGTCTTCTCGGCGATGGCCTGCCGCAGCTCCGGCAGTCCGCCCGCCGGGGTGTAGCGGTGCATGCGGGGTTCGCGGCAAGCCTTCTCCGCGGCGGCGACGATGTGGTCCGGAGTTGGGAAGTCCGGCTCGCCGGCGCCGAAGCCGACCACGTCCTGGCCCGCGGCGCGCATCGCCTTCGCGGTGGCGTCGACGGCCAGCGTCGCGGATGGGGCGATGCCGCCGATGCGGCTTGAGATCCTGCTCATAGTGCCATGCTGCCATGGCGTCCGGATGGGCGTCGTGCGCAGGCGGCCGGGATCCGGCGTCCGTGCGGACCGGTTCCGGGGTGGCCGGTTGACCCCGTCCCGCGGGTCCCATGGACGGCGCGCCGTGGGTCCTGCGGACGTTGCCGCGCGGGTCCTGCGGATGGTGCTCCGAGGGTCCTGCGGACGGTGTCCGGAGGGTGCTCCGTGGGTCCTGGGGACGGTGCCCGGCGGCGCCCACGGACGGTCCGTGGCGGAGTCGGGGCGATGAAGGGGTATGCTCGATCCGCTCGGGTACCCATTCCGGTAACCGGCTCACAGGCTGGACTGTGCGCTATGGTGCAGAAGCGCAGCGTGTGGGTTCGATGCGGTGGCGGGGATCCGGGCGTGTCCAAGGGGCGTGGCTCAATTGGTAGAGCACCGGTCTCCAAAACCGGCGGTTGCAGGTTCGAGTCCTGTCGCCCCTGCGCTGTTCGACGGTTGGCTGGTTCGGCGACGGAGTTGGGTGGAGTTGAGTGGCGACCGATACCCGTGACGCGGCACCGCGTCCCAGGCGGGCCACGCGTACCGCGGGTCGGCGTCGGTATCGGCCGGTTCAGTTCATCCGCGAGGTCATGGCGGAGCTCCGGAAGGTCGTCTACCCCGGCCGGAGCGAGCTGATCACCTACGTGCTGGTCGTGCTCGTGTTCGTCAGCGTGATGACAGCCTTCGTGGCTAGTCTCGACTTCGGGCTCACGAAGGCGGTCCTCGCGATCTTCGGCTGACGGGCCCGCCAGTCGGCGGGGTCGGGCAGTACGGACGGACGGGTCCGGGCGGGTGATCGATGCCGGTACGCCGGCCGGTCGGCTGCCGCCCGTCCGGCACCACGCCCGCGCAGCGCCCGCTCCGCGGAGTCCACAGCAGCAGAAGCGTCCACGAAAGAAGGAACGTCCGCGTGTCCCAGTCGCCCGAGCACGCCTCCTCCGAGCAGGGGGAGGCCCTCGCCCGTCTCGATCTCCTTGCGGCGTTCGAGCACGACGAGGTGGCGAGTACGGACGCCGGCGCCGAGCTCGACGACCCCCACGCCGACTCCGACGACGCCGACGAGTCGAGTGCCGAGGCCACCCCCAGCACCGAGGCCGAGGCCGACGAGGCCGGTTCCGTGACCGACGCGGGCTCCGAGCCCGCCGCGGAGGACGAACCCGCCGCGGCCGCCGAGCCCGCGAGCGCCGCGCCGGTCGCCGCCGCCGACGACACCGATGACGATGACGACGACCTGCGTCGCGCCATCGAGGACGCGCCGGGCGAGTGGTACGTCGTGCACTCGTACGCGGGCTACGAGAACAAGGTCAAGACCAACCTCGAGACCCGTATCTCCAGCCTCAACATGGAGGATTACATCTTCCAGATCGAGGTGCCCACCGAGGAGGTCCCGGTGGTCAAGAACGGCAAGAGGCAGTTGGTCCAGCAGAAGAAGTACCCGGGTTACATCTACGTCCGGATGGACCTGACGGACCAGTCCTGGTCCGCGGTCCGTAACACGCCGGGTGTGACCGGGTTCGTGGGGCTCACCAACCGGCCCTCACCGCTGCGGCGCGAGGAAGTCCTGTCCATCCTCGCCCCGGCGGCGCCGAAGGAGAAGAAGGTCGAGACCGTCCGGGTCCAGGAGTTCGAGGTCGGGGAGTCGGTCACTGTCATGGACGGCCCCTTTGCCACGCTTCCGGCGACCATCAGCGAGATCAACCTCGACGCCCAGCGGTTGAAGGTGCTGGTCTCGATCTTCGGTCGGGAGACGCCCGTCGAGCTGCAGTTCAATCAGGTCGCGAAGATCTGATTCGGTCCGTGGAACTCCGGTAGGAAGACGAGCACATGCCGCCCAAGAAGAAGAAGATCACCGCGATCATCAAGCTCCAGATCAACGCCGGCAAGGCCACGCCGGCGCCGCCGGTCGGCCCCGCGCTGGGCCAGCACGGCGTGAACATCATGGAGTTCTGCAAGCAGTACAACGCGGCGACGGAGTCGCAGGCCGGCAACGTCGTGCCGGTCGAGATCACCGTGTACGAGGACCGGTCGTTCACCTTCGTCACGAAGACCCCGCCGGCCGCGCGGCTCATCCTCAAGGCCGCGGGCGTGGAGAAGGGCAGCGGGACCCCGCACCGGGACAAGGTCGCCAAGCTGACCCCGGCCCAGGTGCGCGAGATCGCCCAGACCAAGCTTCCCGACCTCAACGCCACGACGATCGAGGCGGCCGAGAAGATCATTGCGGGGACTGCCCGCTCGATGGGGATCACGGTCGGCGACTAGCCTTCCGTACCCGCCACACCGAACCGACGCCGTGGGAGGGCGGTCGGTGCCAGCCTCCGCGGCCCGGACGAGATCCGCACCGTGGCGAGCCTGGCCGACCGTCCGCCGGCACCACGAGGAGACAGCATGAAGCGCAGCAAGGCCTACCGGGCCGCCGCCGAAAAGATCAACCCCGAGAACCTCTACAGCCCGCTGGACGCCGTCCGGCTCGCCCAGGAGACCTCGACCACGAAGTACGACGCGACCGTCGAGGTCGCGATCCGCCTCGGGGTCGACCCGCGCAAGGCCGACCAGATGGTCCGCGGCACCGTCAACCTGCCGCACGGCACCGGCAAGTCGCCGCGCGTCGCCGTCTTCGCCGCCGGTGAGAAGGCCGCCGAGGCCACCGCCGCCGGCGCCGACATCGTCGGCAGCGACGACCTGGTCGCCCGCATCCAGGAGGGCTTCCTGGACTTCGACGCGACGGTGGCGACGCCGGACCAGATGGCCAAGGTCGGGCGGATCGCCCGCATCCTCGGCCCCCGCGGGCTGATGCCGAACCCGAAGACCGGCACCGTGACGCTGGACATCGGCAAGGCCGTCGCCGACATCAAGGGCGGAAAGATCAACTTCCGGGTCGACAAGCAGGGCAACCTGCACATCGTCATCGGGAAGACGAACTTCACCGACGCCCAGCTCATCGAGAACTACACGGCCGCCCTGGACGAGATCGTCCGGGTGAAGCCCTCGGCGGCGAAGGGTCGTTACCTGAAGAAGGTCACCTTCGCCACCACCATGGGCCCGGGCATCCCGGTCGACCCGAACCGCACCCGCAACCTGCTCGAAGAGGGCGTCCCCGCCTGAGGTCGCCGTCGCGGGGCCTCGGGCCACGCGCCTGCGCCTGATGTTCGGCGTTCTTGCCTTCTTGCCTTTCCAGAGGTCTCCGTGTCCGTTTCGTCCCTCTGGAAAGGCAAGGTAAGGCGGGTAGGCCGGGNAGGCCGGTGAACGTGTACGCGGGATCATCGCGTACACTTCGTACGAACACGTTTTACGCCGAAGACCGCTGGTCGCCGTCGTCGCCCAGGTGGGGGAGATCCCGCCCGGACATAGCGACGGCCGAAGGCCCGACTTCCCCGGGCGGCCCGCGCAGGTGACGGATGCAAAGGACCGCGGCACTTCCGAGGCGGTCGGCGCAGGTGCGCCGTCCTCCCCGCCCGATGTCGCTCTTCACGCCCCGTGCGCCTGCGCCGGGGCGTTTGTCGTCTCCCGGGGTTGAACGGATGGCCGGCCGACACCCCGAAGGAGCCCCATGGCGAAACCTGAGAAGACCGCCGCGGTGGCGGAGATCGCCGAGGAGTTCCGTGGCGCGACCGCCGCGGTCCTCACGGAGTACCGCGGTCTGACGGTGAGCCAGCTCACCGAGCTGCGGCGCACCCTCGGCGAGGGCGCACGTTACGCGGTGGTCAAGAACACGCTGACCAAGATCGCGGCCGAGCAGGCCGGCGTCACCGGGCTCGACGATCTGTTCGTCGGCCCGACCGCCGTCGCCTTCGTCACCGGCGACCCGGTCGAGGCGGCCAAGGGCCTGCGCGACTTCGCCCGTGCCAACCCGGCCCTCGTGGTCAAGGGCGGCGTCGTCGAGGGCAAGGCGATGACGGCCGACGAGATCCGCAAGCTTGCGGATCTGGAGTCCCGCGAGATCCTGCTGGCGAAGCTCGCCGGCGCGATGAAGGGTTCACTGTCCGGCGCGGTCGGCCTGTTCGCCGCCCCGCTGTCGCAGGTCGCCCGGCTGGCCGAGGCGCTGCGCGAGCAGCGGGCGAGCCAGTCCGCCGCGGAGACGCCCGCCGCGGAGACGCCCGCCGCCGAGGCCGCCGAGGCCCCCGCGGAGTAAGCCTGCGCGCCGCGGGATGACGGTCGCCGGTCCGGCGGCCGCCGCCCGCGGAGCACCCGCGCCGGCCGGGCCACCGCGCCCAGCCGGCACCACCCACGAGCCACCCCGATCACCGGTCGCCCACCCGGCCGGCCGAGATCATCGGCATGACGAGGAAGGAAACGCCATCATGGCGAAGCTGTCGACCGAAGAGCTGCTCGACGCGTTCAAGGAACTGACCCTGCTGGAGCTCTCGGAGTTCGTGAAGCAGTTCGAGGAGACCTTCGGCGTGACCGCCGCGGCGCCCGTCGCCGTGGCTGCGGCGCCGGCCGCCGGCGGCGCGGGCGGCGAGGCTCCGGCCGCCGAGGAGCAGGACGAGTTCGACGTCATCCTCGAGTCCGTGGGTGACAAGAAGATCCAGGTCATCAAGGAGGTCCGGGCGCTGACCAGCCTCGGGCTGAAGGAGGCCAAGGACCTCGTCGACGGGGCGCCCAAGCCCGTCCTGGAGAAGGTCGCCAAGGAGGCCGCGGAGAAGGCCAAGGCGGCCCTCGAGGGCGCTGGCGCGTCGGTCACCGTCAAGTAACACCGCCCGTCTTTCGGGCCCGGCCCGGGCGGCGTTTCCGCGCCGCCGCGGGCCGGTGCGGCCGCTCGACGCGGCCGTGGCGCATCCCGCGTGCCGGGGCACCTCCGAGGTGTCCCGGCACGCGGCGTCTGTGCCTGGCGAATCGCCGAGACACGCTGCAACGTAAGCGGATGAGCAGGTCGGGTCGTTCGTGACGTTTTCCGAAGGGGGTTGACGGCCCCTGTAGATCGGAGTTCCATCATGTCGCGAACGCTCGTCGGGAAGCAGATGCGGTGCTCTACGTTCCCCCCGCGTGGTCCTGCCACGCACGCCCTTGCCAGCGGTGTGCCCTTCGGCTACACTGCTAGTTTGCGCTGCCCTTTTCGTCGCATCGGCTCCGCCGACACCGGTTCTCCGGTGAGGTCGGGCTCTCTGTGGGGGTCCGGTACGCGCCGCCGGGCGGTCTCGACCATGGTGTCGGGGCCGCGCACGCGGTGGGTTCCGGTTCGACGTGAAGGCGCGCTGGCCGTGCTGGTGCGTGGCACGGCTGTATGGCAGCCACACCGAGGACTCTGAGCAGACCTTTGCCCGTGCACCGACCCGTTGTTCTCAGCGGACACCGGCGTTGCCGCGCGCTTGCGCCGCGACGGCGCTTTGGCGTGCCCGCAGTCAGCCGAACGCCTGCCGCGACGGATTTTTGCGGTTCTGCGGACCGACGGACGCCGGATCGGCGGACTTGCTGCGGGACGAGGGCCGACTCCGGCCGCGCGACCGGCCGCCGGAACACCCGGCACCGCCGCACCGATGCGCCTCGCGGTCATCCTCTCACCGACGGGGCACCCCCCGTCGCTGTTCCCGACAACCGTAGCGAGACACTGATCACCTGACCACCCCCCCGACGGATCCTTGACGTCCGCGACGCCAGCCCGACGATCAGGCCACCCGGAAGGACCACCTTGGCCGCCTCGCGCTCTTCCTCCCGCATCTCGTTCGCTAAGATCATCGAGCCCCTCGAGGTCCCGGATCTCCTTGCTCTTCAGACGCAGTCCTTCGATTGGCTGATCGGTAGTGACGCCTGGGCGGAGCGGGTTCAGGAGGCCATCGACTCGGGCCGGGACGATGTTCCGATCACCTCAGGTCTGGAGGAGGTCTTCGAGGAGATCTCCCCGATCGAGGACTTCTCCGGCTCCATGTCCCTGTCCTTCCGGGACCACCGGTTCGAGCCGCCCAAGTACTCCGTGGAGGAGTGCAAGGACAAGGACATGACCTTCTCGGCCCCGCTGTTCGTCACGGCCGAGTTCACCAACAACACCACCGGTGAGATCAAGAGCCAGACGGTCTTCATGGGCGACTTCCCGCTCATGACCCCCAAGGGCACCTTCGTCATCAACGGGACCGAGCGTGTGGTGGTCAGCCAGCTCGTCCGGTCGCCGGGGGTGTACTTCGAACGCAGCCTGGACAAGGCGTCGGACAAGGACCTGTACTCCTGCAAGGTGATCCCGTCGCGCGGGGCCTGGCTCGAGTTCGAGATCGACAAGCGGGACACCGTCGGGGTTCGGATCGACCGCAAGCGCCGTCAGTCGGTGACGGTCCTGCTCAAGGCGCTGGGCTGGGACGAGGCGCGCATCCTGGAGCGGTTCGGCGACTTCCCGTCGATGCGCATCACCCTGGAGAAGGACCACACGGCCAGCCAGGACGACGCGCTGCTGGACATCTACCGCAAGCTGCGCCCGGGCGAGCCGCCGACGCGGGAGTCGGCGCAGACCCTGCTCGAGAACCTCTTCTTCAACCCCAAGCGCTACGACCTGGCGAAGGTCGGCCGCTACAAGGTGAACAAGAAGCTCACTCTGGAGATCGCCCACGACGTCGGCGTCCTCACTGAGGATGACATCGTGCGCACGATCGAGTACGTCGTCAAGTTGCACGCGGGCGCCGACCCGGCCGAGTACGAGGTCGACGACATCGACCACTTCGGCAACCGGCGGCTGCGCACGGTCGGCGAGCTGATCCAGAACCAGGTCCGGCTGGGGCTCGCCCGGATGGAGCGGGTCGTCCGCGAGCGGATGACCACCCAGGACGTCGAGGCGATCACGCCGCAGACCCTGATCAACATCCGGCCGGTCGTCGCCTCCATCAAGGAGTTCTTCGGCACCAGCCAGTTGTCGCAGTTCATGGACCAGACCAACCCGCTGGCCGGCCTGACCCACAAGCGCCGCCTGTCGGCGCTGGGTCCCGGTGGTCTGTCCCGGGAGCGGGCCGGCTTCGAGGTCCGCGACGTGCACCCCAGCCACTACGGCCGGATGTGCCCGATCGAGACGCCGGAAGGCCCGAACATCGGCCTCATCGGCTCGCTGTCGACGTTCGCGCGGGTCAACCCGTTCGGCTTCGTCGAGACGCCGTACCGCAAGGTCGTCAACGGCCGGGTCACCGACCAGATCGACTACCTCACCGCGGACGAGGAGGACCGGCACGTCAAGGCGCAGGCCAACACGCCGCTGAGCCCCGACGGCACGTTCGCCGAGGACCGCGTGCTGGTCCGCCGCAAGGGCGGTGAGGTCGAGTTCATCCCGCCGGACGAGGTCGACTACATGGACGTCTCGCCGCGGCAGATGGTGTCCGTGGCCACGGCCATGATCCCGTTCCTCGAGCACGACGACGCCAACCGCGCGCTCATGGGCTCCAACATGCAGCGCCAGTCGGTGCCACTGCTGCGTTCCGAGGCGCCGCTGGTCGGCACCGGGATGGAGGCCCGCGCGGCCAAGGACGCCGGCGACGTGGTCGTCTGCGTCCAGGCCGGCGTCGTCGAGGACCTCTCGGCGGACTACATCACCGTCATGCACGACGACGGCACCCGGCGTACCTACCGGCTGGCGAAGTTCCGCCGGTCGAACCAGGGCACCTGCATCAACCAGAAGCCGATCGTGTTCGAGGGGGACCGGGTCGAGGCCGGCCAGGTCATCGCGGACGGCCCGTGCACCGACAACGGCGAGATGGCGCTCGGCAAGAACCTGCTGGTCGCCTTCATGCCGTGGGAGGGGCACAACTACGAGGACGCGATCATCCTGTCGCAGCGCCTCGTGCAGGACGACGTGCTGTCCTCGATCCACATCGAGGAGCACGAGGTCGACGCCCGGGACACCAAGCTCGGCCCGGAGGAGATCACCCGCGACATCCCCAACGTCGCCGAGGAGGTCCTCGCCGACCTCGACGAGCGCGGGATCATCCGGATCGGCGCCGAGGTCTCGCCCGGTGACGTCCTGGTCGGCAAGGTCACCCCGAAGGGCGAGACCGAGCTGACCCCCGAGGAGCGGCTGCTGCGGGCGATCTTCGGGGAGAAGGCCCGGGAGGTCCGCGACACCTCGCTGAAGGTGCCGCACGGCGAGTCCGGCAAGGTCATCGGCGTGCGGGTGTTCTCCCGCGAGGACGGCGACGAGCTGCCGCCCGGCGTCAACGAGCTGGTCCGGGTCTACGTCGCCCAGAAGCGGAAGATCACCGACGGCGACAAGCTCGCCGGCCGGCACGGCAACAAGGGCGTCATCGCCAAGATCCTCCCGCAGGAGGACATGCCGTTCCTCGAGGACGGCACGCCGGTGGACATCGTGCTCAACCCGCACGGCGTCCCCCGCCGGATGAACATCGGCCAGATCCTGGAGACCCACCTCGGGTGGGTGGCCAAGACCGGCTGGCAGGTGGACGCCGGCACCGAGGACTGGAAGGAGCGGCTGCGCGGGATCGGGGCGGACTCGTCCACCCCCGGGACCAACGTGGCCACGCCGGTCTTCGACGGCGCCCGCGAGGAGGAGATCACCGGTCTGCTCGACTCCACCCTCCCGAACCGGGACGGGGTCCAGCTCATCGGCTCCTCCGGCAAGGCCACGCTGTTCGACGGCCGCACCGGCGAGCCGTACCCCTACCCGGTGGCGGTCGGCTACATCTACATCCTCAAGCTGCTTCACCTGGTCGACGACAAGATCCACGCTCGGTCGACCGGTCCCTACTCGATGATCACCCAGCAGCCCCTGGGTGGTAAGGCGCAGTTCGGTGGCCAGCGGTTCGGCGAGATGGAGGTGTGGGCGCTGGAGGCGTACGGCGCCGCCTACGCCCTGCAGGAGCTGCTGACCATCAAGTCCGACGACGTCGTGGGCCGAGTCAAGGTCTACGAGGCGATCGTCAAGGGCGAGAACATTCCGGAGCCCGGCATCCCGGAGTCGTTCAAGGTGCTCATCAAGGAGATGCAGTCGCTGTGCCTCAACGTCGAGGTCCTCTCCAGCGACGGTGTGCAGATCGAGATGCGTGACACCGACGAGGACGTCTTCCGTGCGGCGGAGGAACTCGGGATCGACCTGTCCCGGCGGGAGCCGAGCAGCGTCGAGGAGGTCTGAGCGGGCGCCGGGGGCCCGATCCGCCCGCCGTGAGGCGGCGGCGGACCCCCGGCGGTCCATCCGACTCCAGCGTCCCGACCGAGAAAGAGAGAGCAGGCGACAGTCTTGCTGGACGTCAACTTCTTCGACGAACTGCGCATCGGTCTTGCCACCGCGGACGAC
This sequence comes from Frankia torreyi, assembly GCF_000948395.1. Classification (GTDB taxonomy): domain Bacteria; phylum Actinomycetota; class Actinomycetes; order Frankiales; family Frankiaceae; genus Frankia; species Frankia torreyi. The sequence continues at coordinate 11,682 of NZ_JYFN01000008.1, forward strand.
ATCCGTCAGTGGTCGCACGGTGAGGTCAAGAAGCCGGAGACGATCAACTACCGCACCCTGAAGCCGGAGAAGGACGGGCTCTTCTGCGAGAAGATCTTCGGTCCGACCCGGGACTGGGAGTGCTACTGCGGCAAGTACAAGCGGGTCCGGTTCAAGGGCATCATCTGCGAGCGCTGTGGCGTCGAGGTCACCCGCGCCAAGGTGCGCCGTGAGCGCATGGGGCACATCGAGCTGGCCGCCCCGGTCACCCACATCTGGTACTTCAAGGGTGTCCCGAGCCGGCTCGGCTACCTGCTGGACCTGGCGCCGAAGGACCTCGAGAAGGTCATCTACTTCGCCGCCTACATGATCACCAAGGTCGACGCCGAGGCGCGCCACCGCGACCTGCCCACCCTCGAGGCCCGCATGGGCGTCGAGAAGCAGCAGCTCGAGGACAAGAAGAACGCCGACGTCGAGACCCGGCAGAAGCGGCTCGAAACCGACCTCGCGCAGCTCGAGGCCGAGGGCGCCAAGGGCGACGCGCGGCGCAAGGTCCGCGAGTCGGCCGAGCGCGAGATGCGCCAGATCCGCGACCGCGCGCAGCGCAAGATCGATGATCTGGACCGGGTCTTCGACCGCTTCAAGAACATGAAGGTCCAGGACCTGGAGCCGGACGAGCTGCTCTACCGCGAGCTGCGCGACCGGTTCGGCCAGTACTTCGACGGCGGCATGGGCGCCGAGGCGCTGCAGCGCCGGCTCGCCGACTTCGACCTGGCCGCGGAGGCGGAGTCGCTGCGCGAGACCATCCGCAGCGGCAAGGGGCAGAAGAAGGCCCGCGCGCTCAAGCGGCTCAAGGTCGTCTCGGCGTTCCTGAACACCCGCAACTCCCCGATGGGGATGGTGCTCGACTGCGTCCCGGTGATCCCGCCGGACCTGCGGCCGATGGTGCAGCTCGACGGCGGCCGGTTCGCCACGTCCGACCTCAACGACCTGTACCGCCGGGTGATCAACCGGAACAACCGGCTCAAGCGGCTGCTCGACCTCGGCGCGCCCGAGATCATCGTCAACAACGAGAAGCGGATGCTGCAGGAGGCCGTCGACGCACTGTTCGACAACGGCCGCCGCGGCCGGCCGGTCACCGGCCCGGGTAACCGCCCGCTGAAGTCGTTGTCCGACATGCTCAAGGGCAAGCAGGGCCGGTTCCGCCAGAACCTGCTCGGCAAGCGGGTCGACTACTCCGGCCGGTCGGTCATCGTCGTCGGTCCGCAGCTCAAGCTGCACCAGTGCGGTCTGCCCAAGCAGATGGCGCTGGAGCTGTTCAAGCCGTTCGTGATGAAGCGCCTGGTGGACCTCAACCACGCGCAGAACATCAAGTCGGCGAAGCGGATGGTGGAGCGGGCCCGCCCGGTCGTCTGGGACGTGCTCGAGGAGGTCATCACCGAGCACCCGGTGCTGCTCAACCGGGCGCCGACCCTGCACCGCCTCGGCATCCAGGCCTTCGAGCCGCAGCTCGTCGAGGGCAAGGCCATCCAGATCCACCCGCTGGTCTGCACGGCCTTCAACGCCGACTTCGACGGTGACCAGATGGCGGTGCACCTGCCGCTGTCCGCCGAGGCGCAGGCCGAGGCACGGATCCTGATGCTGTCGAGCAACAACATCCTCTCGCCGGCGTCCGGCCGGCCGCTGGCGATGCCCAGCCTCGACATGGTGACCGGCGTGTTCCACCTGTCGACGCTGGCCGAGGGCGCCGTCGGGGAGGGGCGGGCGTTCTCCTCGGTCGCCGAGGCGCAGATGGCCTTCGACGCCCGGGAGATCGCGCTGCAGGCGCGGATCAGCGTCCGGCTGCGCGACACCACCCCGCCGTCGGACTGGGTGCCGCCGGCCGACTGGGTCACCGGGGACGTGTTCACCCTGGAGACCACGTTCGGCCGCTGCCTGCTCAACGAGGCGCTGCCGGAGGGCTACCCCTTCATCAACGCCCAGCTCAACAAGAAGGCCCAGGCCGCGATCGTCAACGACCTGGCCGAGCGGTACCCGAAGATCCAGGTCGCGGCGACCCTGGACGCCCTGAAGAGCGCCGGTTTCTACTGGGCCACCCGGTCCGGGGTCACCGTCGCGATCGAGGACGTCGTCGCGCCGCCGAACAAGGCCGAGATCCTCGACGACTACGAGCAGCGCGCCGACCGGGTGCAGAAGCAGTTCGACCGCGGCTTCCTGTCCGACGAGGAGCGCCGCAGCGAGCTGGTGCAGATCTGGACCGAGGCGACGAACAAGATCGCCGAGGCGATGGAGAAGAACTTCCCGCAGACCAACCCGGTCTACGTGCTGGTCAACTCCGGAGCCGCCGGAAACATGATGCAGATCCGGCAGCTCGCCGGCATGCGTGGCCTGGTCTCCAACCCGAAGGGTGAGATCATCCCGCGGCCGATCAAGGCGAACTTCCGCGAGGGCCTCACCGTGCTCGAGTACTTCATCTCGACCCACGGTGCCCGCAAGGGTCTCGCCGACACCGCGCTGCGGACCGCCGACTCCGGCTACCTGACCCGCCGGCTCGTCGACGTCAGCCAGGACGTCATCGTCCGCGAGGAGGACTGCGGCACCGAGCGGGGCATCCTGACCCGGATCGCCCGGCGCGGCGCGGACGGCGTGCTCGTGCGCGACCGCTACGCCGAGACCTCGGCGTACGCGCGGACGCTGGCCTCCGACGCCGTCGACGAGCACGGCGAGATCATCGTGCCCGCCGGCACCGACGCCGGGGACGTGGCGATCGGCCAGATCATCGAGGCCGGCATCGAGTCGGTCCGGGTGCGTTCGGCGCTGACCTGCGAGTCCCGGATGGGGGTGTGCGCCCAGTGCTACGGGCGTTCGCTGGCCACCGGCAAGCTGGTCGACGTCGGCGAGGCCGTCGGGATCGTCGCCGCCCAGTCCATCGGCGAGCCCGGCACCCAGCTGACGATGCGTACCTTCCACAGCGGTGGTGTCGCCGGCGATGACATCACCCAGGGTCTGCCGCGTGTCGTCGAGCTGTTCGAGGCCCGTAGCCCGAAGGGCAAGGCGCCCATCACCGAGGTCTCCGGTCGGGTGAAGATCGAGGAAACCGAGAAGACCTTCAAGGTCGTGGTGGTGCCGGACGACGGCAGCGAGGAGATCGCCTACCCGGTCTCGCGGCGCTCGCGCCTGCGGGTCCGCGAGGGCGACCGCATCGAGGTCGGCAACCAGGTGGTCGACGGTGCCGTCGACCCGCACGAGGTGCTGCGCATCCTCGGCCCGCGCCAGGTCCAGCTCCACCTGGTCGACCAGGTCCAGGAGGTGTACCGGTCGCAGGGTGTGTCGATCCACGACAAGCACATCGAGATCATCATCCGCCAGATGCTCAAGCGGGTGAACGTGCTGGAGTCCGGCGAGACCAACCTGCTGCCCGGCGAGCTGTGTGAGCGGGCCCGGTTCGAGTCGGAGAACCGCCGGGTGGTGGAGTCCGGCGGCCAGCCGGCCTCGGCTCGCCCGGTGCTGATGGGGATCACCAAGGCGTCGCTGGCCACCGAGTCGTGGCTGTCGGCGGCCTCCTTCCAGGAGACGACCCGAGTGCTCACCGACGCGGCGATCAACGCCCGGTCGGACTCGCTCGTCGGCCTGAAGGAGAACGTCATCATCGGCAAGCTCATCCCGGCCGGTACCGGCATCTCCCGGTACCGCAACATCCGGGTCGAGCCGACCGAGGAGGCGCGCGCCGCGATGTACTCCGTCGGCGCGTACGAGGACGGCGGCAGCGTGGAGTACGGCGCGTTCGGCACCGGCTCCGGCCAGGCCGTCCCGCTGGACGAGTTCGACTACCGCAGCTCGGGCGACTTCCGCTGACCCGGAACCGCTGAGCCGATCCCGCCGGCCCGGTGCCCCCTGTCCGGGGACACCGGGCCGGCGGCGTTCCACGCCCGACTCCACGCCGGGCCCGCGCGCCCGCGCGCCCGCGCCAGCGATGGCTTCTTGCCGTTCTGGGGGACGTTTCGGGCGCGGAGGCCCCCAGAACGGCAAGGAAGTCGGACCGGGATGGCCGAGATGACGATGGCTGACCGACGAGTGGGGGCTGGTGATGGACTGGGCCGCTATCCGGCGCCTGCACACGATCCACGAGGATGAGGCGGTCCTCGCGCTCGACAAGCCCGCCGGCATCTCGGTCATGGGGGAGCGGCACGACACCGACCTTGTGCGGCTCGCCGCCGACGCCGGCGAAGAGCTGTTCCCCGTGCACCGGATCGACAAGGTCACGTCCGGGATCGTGCTGTTCGCCAAGGAGTTGCGCTTCCACGGCGACCTGACCAGGCAGTTCCAGCGGCGCACGGTCGACAAGCGCTACCTCGCCCTGACCCGCACCCGCGGCCTGCCCGCGACGGGGACCATCGACCTGCCGCTCAGCGTCGGCCGCAAGAGCCGGGTCCGGGTGGCCGCGAACCGCGCCGACATCACCGCGTCCCTGTTCGGGTCCGCCGACGCGCCCGCGTCCGGCCATCCGCTCGCGTCCACCGAGGGGGCGGACGAGGGGCACTGGTCCGTCCCGCCCGAGGCGGTCTTCGGCCACGTACGGACCTATCCCTCGGTCACCACGTTCGCCCGACTCCGGGAGGGCGGCGAGCACACCCTGCTCGCCGCGACGCCGCGGACCGGACGGCGCCATCAGATCCGGGTGCACCTGGCCTGGATCGGCCATCCGATCGACGGCGACCCCCTGTTCGACAAGGCGCCGGCGACCCGCACCTTCCTGCATTCCTGGCGGCTCGCCTTCGACGCCGCCTGGGCCGGCGGCGCGCGCATCGAGGTCGAAGCGCCGCCCGACGCCGACTTCCTCGCCCCCGTCGGCGACCGGCTACCCGCCGACCTGCTCGAGGACGCTCGACGCTAGGGCAGCCCCGCAGGGGTTCCTTCCCGTCCGCTTGTCACATTCCGTGACGTCCAGCGGTGTGACGGAGATGGGCGACGGCTCGGGCGATGGGGGCGGATGCGTGGGAGAGCGCCTTCCTGTCTCTTCCACAGGGTTCGGTGCCCGATCTGTCCCTGTGGAAGAGGCAGGTGGGGCCGCTCCCAGGTCACCGGGCCGGTCGTGGTGTCGGCGCGGCGTGCGTGTTGCGGCGCGAGGACGGCGTCGGACCGACGGCTCCGGGACTCCGGCGTCACTGGTCGGCGTAGGCGGCCTCGCGCAGCTCGCCGTACACCCGGACCAGATCGGGCAGCTGGTAGTGGGCGTTCAGACCGCTGGGGTTGGGTAGCAGCCAGACGCCCGCCGGGCCCAGGGTCTCCGGCTGCCGACCGACCTGCGCACGGCGCCGGCCGAAGCCGACCCGGTAGGCGGCCAGGCCGAGGAAGGCCACCCAGCGCGGCGAGATCCGCTCGACGAGCTCGGTGAGCGGGGCGACGCCGGCCCGCACCTCGTCGTCGCTGATCTCGTCGGCGCGTGCGGTGGACCGGTTGACCAGGTTGGTGATGCTGATGCCGCGGCTGGTCAGCTCTGCGGTCTCGCTGGGGTGCAGCCGGCGCGGGGTGAACCCGGCGAGGTGCAGGACCGGCCACAGCCGGTTGCTCGGCGTGCCGAAGTGGAAGCCGGTCGCCCCGGACTCCAGGGACGGGTTGATCCCGCACAGCAGCACGGTGGTCCGCGGGGCGAGGAGGTCCGGGACCGCGGTGTCGTAGGCGGCGAGCAGCTCGGCCCGGGTCGGCCGGGCGGGCGGGGCGGCCGGCGGCGGCGGCGAGCCAACTGCGTCAAACATGTCCTCGAGGACCTCCGGTGCCGGTATCGTGCTGTCTCGTACAGCGTGCCAGGACCAGGACCGTGGATGTACTACGGCCATGGATCCACCAGAACCATGGATGTGCCAGGGCCGAGGGGTACCAGGGACGCGGAGGTCCCGGGTTCCGGTGTCCGGCCCGCTGCCTTCGGTGCTGATGCCGGAGTCCGGCCGCCCCGCCATGCGGGTAGTGGATTGTCGGCTCCGGTGGGCCCGTTCGACGCGGGTCGGTGGGATGCCCGGGCTGTACCGGGTTCTGGTCGATTGCGAGTTTCTGGGCCGCCGGTGTGCTGTGTCGCGCGCGACGGCCGCGCCCGCCGTCCGAGGTCGCGGGCTTGTGGGGCTGCGGTGTCTGCGTCGGACGTCGGCCGATACCCCGTTCGACACGTGACGCGGCCGTGGAGTACTGTTGATTCCTGTGGCCGGAGTCCACGTGACTCCGGCGTGCGTCTTGCACTTCGATGTGGCGCCGTGGTGCCTGGCAGGCTGACGTAAAGTCACCGCCTGGGTGTCCGTCGGCGACTGTCGGGCTCGGTTCCGCGAAGCGGCCGGGCGGGATGGCGCGCTGTCCACCGCAGTTGGATCAATCGAATTTGTGATCCTCTTCGGGCGAAACGGCGCGACACGCCCGACCGCGTGGGTCGGAGAAGCCGGTCGAGGTCACCGCGGTGGCCCTGGTGCGGTTCGCAAGGAAAGCAGGTAGGCCGGCGTACCGGTCTGGTTGCCCAAGGCAGTACGACGAGGCGTCACAGGAACGGGAGCGGCGTTGCCCACGATCCAGCAGCTGGTCCGCAAGGGCCGGCAGGACAAGGTCGAGAAGACCAAGACCCCGGCACTCAAGGGGAGCCCTCAGCGTCGTGGTGTGTGCACCCGCGTCTACACGACCACCCCCAAGAAGCCGAACTCGGCGCTGCGCAAGGTCGCGCGTGTCCGGCTGAACAGCGGGATCGAGGTCACCGCCTACATTCCCGGCGTCGGCCACAACCTGCAGGAGCACTCGATCGTCCTGGTTCGCGGCGGTCGAGTGAAGGACCTTCCGGGCGTTCGGTACAAGATCGTCCGAGGCGCTCTCGACACGCAGGGCGTCCGTAACCGCAAGCAGGCTCGTAGCCGCTACGGCGCGAAGAAGGAGAAGGGCTGATGCCGCGCAAGGGGCCCGCGCCCAAGCACGCCGTCGTGGTTGACCCGGTGTACGGGTCGCCGCTGGTGACCGCGCTGGTGAACAAGGTGCTGATGAGCGGCAAGAAGTCGGTCGCGGAGCGCATCGTGTACGGCGCGCTGGAAGGCGCGAAGAACAAGACCGGCAACGACCCGGTCGTCACGCTCAAGCGGGCGCTCGACAACGTCAAGCCCACCCTGGAGGTGCGCAGCCGCCGGGTCGGTGGCGCCACCTACCAGGTGCCGGTCGAGGTTCGCGCCGGCCGCAGCACGACTCTCGCTCTGCGCTGGATCGTCGGCTACTCCCGGGCTCGTCGCGAGAAGACGATGACCGAGCGGCTGATGAACGAGCTCATCGACGCGAGCAACGGCCTCGGCGCCAGCGTGAAGCGCCGGGAGGACACCCACAAGATGGCGGAGTCCAACAAGGCCTTCGCCCACTACCGCTGGTAGCTCGACATGCCATCTGACGTACGTTCCTCGCTGGCCAGTACCCGCAACATCGGGATCATGGCCCATATCGACGCGGGCAAGACCACCACGACCGAGCGCATCCTCTTCTACACCGGTGTGAACTACAAGATCGGTGAGGTTCACGAGGGTGGCGCGACGATGGACTGGATGGAGCAGGAGCAGGAGCGGGGGATCACCATCACCTCCGCGGCCACCACCTGTATCTGGCGCGACCACACCATCAACATCATCGACACGCCCGGCCACGTCGACTTCACGGTCGAGGTCGAGCGGTCGCTGCGCGTCCTCGACGGCGCCGTGGCGGTGTTCGACGCCGTCGCCGGTGTCGAACCGCAGAGCGAGACGGTCTGGAAGCAGGCCGACCGGTACAACGTGCCGCGGATCGCCTTCGTCAACAAGATGGACCGTGTCGGCGCCGAGTTCCACCGCTGCGTCGACATGATGGTCGAACGGCTCGACGCGACGCCGGCCGTCATCCAGCTCCCCTGGGGCGTGGAGTCCGACTTCCGCGGCGTCATCGACCTGATCCGGATGAAGGGCCTCCTCTGGCAGAGCGAGGACAAGGGCGCTTCCTACGAGACCGTCGACATCCCGCGCGATCACCTCGAGGCCGCGCAGGAGTGGCGCGACAAGCTCCTGGAGACGGTCGCCGAGAATGACGACGAGCTCATGGAGCTTTACCTCGAGGGTGTCGAGCCCTCCGAGGAGCAGCTCGTGGCCGGCCTGCGGCGCGGAACCCTCGCGAGCAAGCTCAACCCGGTGCTGTGCGGCTCCGCGTTCAAGAACAAGGGCGTCCAGCCGATGCTCGACGCGGTCGTCGAGTTCCTGCCGAACCCGCTGGACATCGGCGCCACCGTCGGCCACGCGGTCAACGACGAGGACACCGAGGTTCGCCGCGAGCCCAGCGAGGACGAGCCGTTCTCGGCGCTTGCCTTCAAGATCATGAGTGACCCGTACGTCGGCAAGCTGACGTACATCCGGGTGTACTCCGGCAGGTTGACCGGCGGCTCGCCGGTGCTGAACTCGACGAAGGACCGCAAGGAGCGCATCGGGCGCATCCTGCAGATGCACGCCAACCACCGGGAGGACCGGGACGGCGTCGGTGCGGGGCAGATCGTCGCCGTGGTGGGGCTGAAGAACACCACCACCGGTGACACGCTCTGCGACCCGAACGCCCCGGTGATCCTGGAGTCGATGACGTTCCCGGCGCCGGTCATCCACGTCGCGATCGAGCCGAAGACGAAGGCCGACCAGCAGAAGCTGGGCACCGCCATCCAGCGGCTCGCCGAGGAGGACCCGACCTTCCAGGTCCGGACCGACGAGGAGACCGGGCAGACGATCATCGCCGGCATGGGCGAGCTGCACCTCGACGTGCTGGTCGACCGCATGCGCCGCGAGTTCGGTGTCGAGGCGAACGTCGGCAAGCCGCAGGTGGCCTACCGGGAGACCATCCGCCGCAAGGTGGAGAAGGTCGACTACACCCACAAGAAGCAGACGGGTGGGTCCGGCCAGTACGCCCGAGTGATCATCAACCTGGAGCCCTCCGGCGGCGACGGCGGCGGCTACGAGTTCGAGAACAAGGTCACCGGCGGCCGCATCCCCAGGGAGTACATCCCGTCGGTGGACGCCGGCTGCCAGGAGGCCATGGAGTTCGGCGTGCTCGCCGGCTACCCGCTGGTCGACGTCAAGGTCACCCTCCTGGACGGCCAGTTCCACGACGTGGACTCGTCCGAGCTCGCCTTCAAGATCGCCGGTTCGATGGCGTTCAAGGACGCGGCCCGCAAGGCCGATCCCGTGCTCCTCGAGCCGCTGATGGCCGTCGAGGTGACCACCCCCGAGGACCACATGGGGGACGTCATCGGCGACCTGAACTCCCGCCGCGGACAGATCCAGGCGATGGAGGAGCGGGGCGGCTCCCGAATCGTGCGGGCGCAGGTGCCGCTGTCGGAGATGTTCGGCTACGTCGGCGACCTGCGGTCGAAGACGTCCGGCCGGGCCAGCTACTCGATGCAGTTCGACTCCTACGCCGAGGTTCCTGCGAACGTCGCCAAGGAGATCATCGCCAAGGCGAGGGGGGAGTGACCGCCCTCGTGGCGTGAGCACCTCCCCGACCTGACTACACAGCACGACACCACCCGTCCTTGGAGGGACACCCGTGGCGAAGCAGAAGTTCGAGCGGACGAAGCCGCACGTCAATATCGGCACCATCGGTCACATCGACCATGGCAAGACCACGCTGACCGCGGCGATCACCAAGGTCCTGCACGACGCGCACCCGGAGCTCAACCCCTTCACGCCGTTCGACCAGATCGACAAGGCGCCGGAGGAGAAGGCCCGCGGTATCACGATCTCGATCGCGCACGTCGAGTACCAGACCGACAAGCGGCACTACGCGCACGTCGACTGCCCGGGGCACGCGGACTACATCAAGAACATGATCACCGGAGCCGCCCAGATGGACGGGGCGATCCTGGTGGTGTCCGCGACCGACGGCCCGATGCCGCAGACGAAGGAGCACGTGCTCCTCGCGCGTCAGGTCGGCGTGCCCTACATCGTCGTCGCGCTGAACAAGGCCGACATGGTCGACGACGAGGAGATCCTCGAGCTCGTCGAGCTCGAGGTTCGCGAGCTGCTCAGCTCGTACGAGTTCCCGGGTGACGACGTCCCGGTCATCCGCGTCTCCGCGCTCAAGGCGCTGGAGGGCGACAAGGAGTGGGGCGCCAAGCTCCTCGAGCTCATGGCCGCGGTCGACGACTCGATCCCCGAGCCGCAGCGTGACATTGACCGGCCGTTCCTCATGCCGATCGAGGACGTCTTCACGATCACCGGTCGTGGCACGGTCGTCACCGGCCGCGTCGAGCGTGGAATCGTCAAGGTCAACGAGACCGTGGAGATCGTCGGCATCAAGCCGGAGACCACCACGACGACCGTGACCGGCGTCGAGATGTTCCGCAAGCTGCTCGACGAGGGGCGTGCCGGCGACAACGTGGGCCTGCTCCTGCGCGGCATCAAGCGCGAGGACGTCGAGCGCGGCCAGGTCATCGTCAAGCCCAAGACGATCACCCCGCACACGGTGTTCGAGGCGCGCGTCTACATCCTGAACAAGGACGAGGGCGGCCGCCACACGCCGTTCTTCAAGAACTACCGGCCGCAGTTCTACTTCCGCACCACCGACGTGACCGGCGTCGTGACCCTCCCCGAGGGCACCGAGATGGTCATGCCGGGCGACAACACCGAGATGACGGTCGAGCTCATCCAGCCGATCGCCATGGAGGAGGGTCTGCGCTTCGCCATCCGCGAGGGTGGCCGGACCGTCGGCGCGGGCCAGGTCACGAAGGTTCTCAAGTAGTAGCGGTGGGCGGTGGGTCCGGAGCCCCCGGGCCCACCGCCCACATTGCTGCTCGGGCGGCGCGATTGCCCGCACCACCCGGGCGGCCCGGCTGCCGGCGCCACCCGGCTGCCGACGTGGCAGGTAATCCGGCCCGAGCGTCGATCGATCGACGCTCAGGCCGGCACGAGACAGCGGTAACCGGCAGATTCCCTTCGCCGGCGGCGGGGCACGGGCCTCGCGCCACCGGCGGCGGCGTGGATCTACGGGCGGTGACCCGGTAGCGGTACCGGCCGGACGAGACAGACAGGACAGGCGAAGCCCACCATGGCGGCACAGAAGATCCGCATTCGGCTCAAGGCCTATGACCACGAGGTCATCGACAGCTCGGCGCGGAAGATCGTCGAGACGGTGACCCGGACGGGTGCGCAGGTCGCGGGACCGGTGCCGCTGCCGACGGAGAAGAACATCTACTGCGTCATCCGGTCGCCGCACAAGTACAAGGACAGCCGCGAGCACTTCGAGATGCGGACGCACAAGCGGCTGATCGACATCCTTGACCCGACGCCGAAGACGGTCGACTCGCTGATGCGTCTCGATCTCCCCGCCGGTGTCGACATCGAGATCAAGCTGTAAGAGGGGCCGGCGCAGTCATGCTCATCCGCAACTACAGAGGGCTCCTGGGCACCAAGCTCGGGATGACCCAGGTATGGGACGCGAACAACCGCGTCGTGCCGGTCACCGTCATCAAGGCCGGACCCAACGTCGTCACGCAGGTCAAGACGCCTGACTCGGACGGATACTCGGCCGTCCAGCTCGGTTACGGCGAGATCGACCCGCGTAAGATCAACAAGCCGACCCGTGGGCACTTCGCCACGAGCGGGGTGACGCCGCGGCGCCACCTCGTCGAGCTGCGCACCGCCGATGCCGCGAACTACCGGCCCGGCCAGGAGCTGACCGGCGAGGTGTTCGTCCCGGGGACCGTCGTCGACGTCACCGGCACCTCCAAGGGCAAGGGCTTCGCCGGTGTCATGAAGCGCCACGGCTTCAAGGGCCTGGGCGCCGGGCACGGCGTCGAGCGCAAGCACCGCTCGCCGGGTTCGGTCGGCGGCTGCGCCACCCCCGGCCGCGTCTTCAAGGGCCTGCGCATGGCGGGCCGGATGGGCCACGCGCGCACCACCACGCCGGGCCTGACCATCCACGCCGTCGACACCGAGCGTGGCTTTCTGCTGGTGAAGGGCGCGATTCCCGGCCCGGACGGCGGTCTCGTCTTCGTGCGCAGCGCGGCCAAGCGCCCGGCGCCCGAGGCGATCGCCCCGGCCGCGACGGTCGGCGCCGGTGAGGAGGTCTCGGCATGAGCCCGGTGGCGACCGCATCCGATCCGGATGCCACCACCACGCGCACCGTCTCGGTGCACGCGCCGAACGGCGGTGACGGTGGCAGCGCTGAGCTGCCCGGTGGCGTGTTCGACGTGCCGCTGAACGTCCCGCTGATCCACCAGGTCGTGGTCGCGCAGCTCGCGGCGGCCCGACAGGGCACCCACGCCACCAAGACCCGCGGCGAGGTCCGCGGCGGTGGTCGCAAGCCGTACCGGCAGAAGGGCACCGGCCGCGCCCGGCAGGGCTCACTGCGCGCTCCGCAGTTCACCGGCGGTGGCGTCGTGCACGGCCCGACCCCGCGCAGCTACGACCAGCGCACCCCGAAGAAGATGAAGGCCGCCGCGCTGCGCGGCGCGCTGTCCGATCGGGCGCGCAACAACCGGGTCCACGTCGTGTCCTCGCTGGTCTCCGGCGAGACGCCGTCGACGAAGGCTGCGGTGACGGCGCTGCGCACGGTCGCGGACACCCGCCGCGTGCTGGTGGTCGCGAGCCGCACTGACGAACTGACCTGGAAGAGCCTGCGCAACGTCGCGGCGGTGCACCTGCTCGATCCGGGCCAGCTCAACACCTACGACGTGCTGGTGAGCGACGACGTCGTCTTCACCGAGGAGGCGCTGGCCGCGTTCCTCGCCCGCGACAGCCGTCCGGCGTCGCCCGCCGCGGCCGGGGCGGAGGAGAACAAGTGATTCCCGACCCGCGTGACGTGATCCTGCGGCCGGTCGTCTCCGAGAAGAGCTACGGCCTGCTCGACGAGAACGTCTACACCTTCATCGTGCACCCGGACGCGAACAAGACCCAGATCAAGCTCGCGGTCCAGCAGATCTTCAGCGTGCGCGTCCTGCGGGTGAACACCATCAACCGGCAGGGCAAGCGCAAGCGGACCAAGCACGGCTGGGGACACCGGTCCGCGACCAAGCGGGCCCTGGTGAGCCTGGCTCCCGGTGACACGATCGAGATCTTCGGAGGCCCCGGTGCCTGAGCGCGTGCGCCGCGCCGCGGCGGCGGCCCACCGGTCGACGGGCCAGGGACGGTAGGAAGCCATGGGAATTCGTAGGTACAAGCCGACGACGCCGGGGCGTCGTGGCGCGAGCGTGGCCGACTTCGTCGAGATCACCCGTGACCACCCGGAGAAGTCGCTGGTCCGCCCGCTGCACTCCAAGGGCGGACGTAACGTCCACGGCCGGATCACCACCCGGCACCAGGGCGGCGGCCACAAGCGGGCCTACCGGATCATCGACTTCCGGCGGGACAAGGACGGCGTGCCGGCGAAGGTCGCGCACATCGAGTACGACCCGAACCGCACGGCCCGCATCGCGCTGCTGCACTACGCCGACGGCGAGAAGCGCTACATCATCGCGCCGGTCAAGCTCAAGCAGGGTGACCAGGTCAGCTCCGGGGTGGGCGCCGACATCAAGCCCGGCAACGCCCTGCCGCTGCGCAACATCCCGACCGGCACCGTGGTGCACGCCATCGAGCTGCGTCCCGGCGGCGGCGCGAAGATCGCCCGCAGCGCCGGCGCCAGCGTGCAGCTCGTCGCGAAGGACGGCCCCTACGCCCAGTTGCGGATGCCCTCGGGCGAGATCCGCAACGTGGACGTCCGCTGCCGCGCCACCGTCGGCGAGGTCGGCAACGCCGAGCAGAGCAACATCAACTGGGGTAAGGCCGGCCGGATGCGCTGGAAGGGCCGCCGGCCCACCGTGCGTGGTGTCGCGATGAACCCGGTCGACCACCCGCACGGTGGTGGTGAGGGCAAGACCTCCGGTGGTCGCCACCCGGTCAACCCGAAGGGCCGTCCGGAGGGGCGGACCCGCGCCAACCACAAGTCGTCCGACGCGCTCATCGTGCGTCGTCGCAAGCAGAACAGGCGGCGGTAGTGACCTCACGCACCCGGACCCCGGCGCCCGTGAGCCCGCCGTCCGCCCCCCGTACCCACCGGATCTGAGCAGGAAGGAGGAGACACAGCCATGCCACGCAGTCTGAAGAAGGGCCCGTTCGTCGACGACCACCTGCTCAAGAAGGTGGACGTGCAGAACTCGAAGGGCACCAAGCACGTCATCAAGACCTGGTCGCGGCGCTCCACCGTGATCCCCGACATGCTGGGGCACACGATCGCCGTGCACGATGGCCGCAAGCACGTCCCGGTCTTCATCACCGAGGGCATGGTCGGGCACAAGCTCGGCGAGTTCGCCCCGACCCGGACGTTCCGCGGCCACGTCAAGGAGGACCGGAGGTCGCGCCGTGGCTGACGATCTCGTCGAGGGCGTGACCCGCGCCGGCCTGCCGGGCGCCAAGGCGTCGGCCCGCTACGTGCGGGTCTCGCCGACGAAGGCTCGCCGGGTCGTCGACCTGGTGCGCGGCCGGTCGGTCAGCGAGGCGCTGGACATCCTCCGGTTCGCCCCCCAGGCGGCCAGCGACGACGTCTACAAGGTCGTCGCCAGCGCCGCGGCGAACGCCGAGAACAACCACAGCCTCGACCCCGCCACCCTGTGGGTGGGTGAGGTCTACGTGGACGAGGGGCCGACGCTCAAGCGCATCCGGCCCCGCGCCCAGGGCCGGGCCTACCGGATCCGCAAGCGCACCAGCCACATCACCGTCGTGGTGGAGAGCCGGGAGCCGGTCTCCGCGGCCGGTCGGGGCGCGAAGACGACTAGGAGGGCCCGGTAGTGGGACAGAAGGTCAACCCGCACGGGTTCCGGCTTGGCATCACCTCGGAGTTCACCTCCCGCTGGTACGCCGACAAGCAGTACAAGGCGTACGTCGGCGAGGACGTGAAGATCCGCAAGATGATGTCGCGGGGCATGGAGCGGGCCGGTATCAGCCGGGTCGACATCGAGCGGACCCAGGGTCGACTGCGGGTGGACATCCACACCGCGCGCCCGGGCATCGTGATCGGACGCCGCGGGGCCGAGGCCGACCGCATCCGCGGCGACCTGGAGAAGCTCACCGGCAAGCAGGTGCAGCTCAACATTCTCGAGGTCAAGAACCCCGAGGTCGACGCGCAGCTCGTCGCCCAGGGCGTGGCCGAGCAGCTCTCCAGCCGCGTCAGCTTCCGCCGCGCCATGCGCAAGGCGATGCAGACGGCGATGAAGGGCGGCGCCAAGGGCATCCGGGTCCAGTGCTCGGGTCGCCTCGGCGGCGCCGAGATGAGCCGGTCGGAGTTCTACCGCGAGGGCCGGGTGCCGCTGCACACCCTGCGGGCGGACATCGACTACGGCTTCTACGAGGCCCGGACGAACTTCGGCCGCATCGGCGTGAAGGTCTGGATCTACAAGGGCGACATTGTCCAGAGCCGGGCCGAGCGCGAGGCGCAGGAGGCGCTGCAGCGTCAGACCCGTCGGGACCGTCCGCGCCGCGGGCCGCGTTCCGGCTCGTCCGGCACCACGCAGGGCGGTACCGACGCCGGTCGCGCCGCGGCGCGCAGCGAGCGCCGGGGGCGCGGCGGGAACGCGCCGGCTCCCGAGACCGCTGCTCCCGAGACCGCTGCACCTGAGACGACCGCACCCGAGTCGACCGCACCCGAGACCACCGCGCCCGAGGCCGCGCCGTCGCAGGCCCCGGCGGCCGAGCCGACCGCGCCCGCCACCGCCGCGACCGAGTCGGCCGCCACGCCGGCCGCCGCCGCGACGACGGGCACTCCGGAGAAGGCGGAGGAATAGATCATGCTGATTCCCCGGAAGGTCGCGCACCGCAAGCAGCACCACCCCGGGCGGACCGGTGCGGCCAAGGGCGGAACCCGCGTCACATTTGGCGAGTACGGGATCCAGGCCCTGGAGTCGGCCTACGTGACGAACCGGCAGATCGAGTCGGCGCGTATCGCGATGACCCGCCACATCCGCCGTGGCGGCAAGGTCTGGATCAACATCTACCCGGACCGCCCGCTGACCAAGAAGCCCGCCGAGACCCGGATGGGTTCCGGCAAGGGCTCGCCCGAGTGGTGGGTCGCGAACGTGAAGCCGGGCCGGGTGCTGTTCGAGCTGTCCGGAGTCGCGGAGCCCGTGGCCCGGGAGGCGATGCGGCGCGCGATCCACAAGCTGCCGATGAAGTGCCGTTTCGTGGTTCGTGAAGGTGGTGCGTGATGGCTGTCGCTACCGCGGACGAGCTGCGGAGCCTGTCGGGCGACGAGCTCGTCGACAAGCTCCGGGAGGCCAAGGAGGAGCTGTTCAACCTCCGGTTCCAGGCGGCGACCGGGCAGCTTTCCAACAACCGGCGGCTGCGTGCCGTGCGGCGTGACATCGCCAAGATCTACACGGTGATGCGCGAACGGGAGCTGGGTATCACCGGCGATCCGGCGCTGGTCGCCGGTGCGGCGGACGATGACGCGACGCAGTCGGAACGGGCGTGAGGGCAGTGGCAGACGAGACGGCCTCCCAGGAGGCTTCGCAGAACACCGAGGCGGCGGTCGCGGACCGCGGCTTCCGCAAGGTCCGCGAGGGCCTCGTGGTCAGCGACAAGATGACCAAGACCGTCGTGGTCGCGGTCGAGGACCGCGTGCAGCACCCGCTGTACGGCAAGACGATCCGCCGGACGAAGAAGGTCAAGGCGCACGATGAGCACGGCACCGTCGGTGTCGGCGACCGCGTGCTGCTGATGGAGACCCGGCCGCTGTCGGCCACCAAGCGGTGGCGGGTCGTGCAGGTCCTGGAGAAGGCCAAGTAGTTCCGGGGCGAGGAAGCCCCAGGGGCAAGTCGGCCCCGTGGGCGAACCAGCCCCCGGCGCCCGGGTGACCGGGTCCGATGCAGTACCGGTTGATCAGCGGTACCGGGTGATCAGGAGCGGAAAGTGATTCAGCAGGAGTCGCGACTTCGGGTCGCCGACAACACCGGAGCGCGGGAGATTCTCTGCATCCGGGTGCTTGGCGGCTCTGGGCGTCGTTACGCGGGGATCGGCGACATCATCGTCGGCACGGTCAAGGATGCCCTGCCCGGCGCCGGCGTGAAGCGCGGCGACGTGGTCAAGGCGGTCGTGGTGCGCACCACCAAGGAGCGCCGGCGGCCGGACGGCTCCTACATCCGTTTCGACGAGAACGCGGCGGTGCTTATCCGGGACGGTGGTGACCCCCGGGGCACCCGCATCTTCGGGCCGGTCGGCCGGGAGCTGCGTGACAAGAAGTTCATGAAGATCATCTCGCTGGCGCCGGAGGTGCTGTGACCGTGGCCACTTTGAAGATCAAGAAGGGTGACACGGTCCAGATCATCACCGGCAAGGACCGCGGACTGAAGGGGAAGGTCATCCGGGCCTACCCCGAGCAGAACAAGGTCCTCGTCGAGGGCGCGAACCGGATCACCCGGCACACCCGCGTCCAGCAGAGCGCGCGGGGCTCGCAGTCCGGGGGCATCGTCACCCAGGAGGCGCCGATCCACGTGAGCAACGTGATGATCGTCGACCCGTCGGACGGACGGCCGACCAGGATCGGGTACCGCATCAACGAGGACGGCACCAAGGTCCGCATCTCCCGGCGCACCGGCGCCGAGCTGTAGGCCGAGCGAGCAGTCGAGCAGTTGGGAATCGAGATCAAATGACTGTGACCACCGAAGACCGGACCACCGGTGCTCGCCCGGTCCCACGGCTCAAGCAGCGGTACCGCGACGAGATCACCACGACGCTGCGGGAGGAGTTCTCCTACCGCAACGTCATGCAGATCCCCGGCGTCGTGAAGGTCGTCGTCAACATGGGCGTCGGCGACGCCGCCCGGGACGCGAAGCTCATCGACGGCGCCGTGCGCGACCTTGCCGCGATCACCGGCCAGAAGCCGGCCGTGCGGCGGGCGAAGAAGTCCATCGCCCAGTTCAAGCTGCGCGAGGGAATGCCGATCGGGGCGAAGGTGACCCTGCGCGGCGACCGGATGTGGGAGTTCCTCGACCGCCTGGTCTCCATCGCGCTGCCGCGCATCCGTGACTTCCGCGGACTGTCGCCGAAGCAGTTCGATGGCGCGGGCAACTACACGTTCGGCGTCACCGAGCAGTCGATCTTCCACGAGATCGACATCGACCGGATCGACCGGGTTCGGGGCATGGACATCACGGTCGTCACCACCGCGACCACCGACGACGAGGGCCGGGCGCTCCTGCGGGCGCTGGGCTTCCCCTTCCGGGAGAACTAGACAGATGGCCAAGAAGGCACTGATCGAGAAGTCGAACCGCAAGCCGAAGTACGCGGTGCGCGGTTACACGCGCTGCCAGCGTTGCGGCCGCTCCCGCTCCGTGTACCGGGTCTTCGGACTCTGCCGGGTCTGCCTGCGGCAGATGGCGCACCGCGGCGAGCTGCCCGGCATCACCAAGAGCTCCTGGTAGACACGGGAGCTTCTCGGTAGACACGGGAGCTTCCCGATAGACCGCTCCACCTCCGCACCTCCCCCCGATCGCGGCAGGCCCACACGACGGCTGCCGGGGACGATCCCCGGCGCCGGCGGGAACCGCCGTGAGAAAGGCGTCAAGCCATGACGATGACCGACCCGATTGCGGACATGCTCACGCGTGTCCGCAACGCCAGCCGGGCCTACCACGACCGAGTGGTGATGCCCCACAGCAAGATCAAGACCCACATCGCCGAGATCCTCCAGCAGGAGGGCTACATCTCCAGCTGGCACGTCGAGGACGCGACCTCGGCTGGCGGCGTCGGCCACTCCCTGGTCATCGATCTGAAGTACGGCCCGAACCGCGAGCGTTCGATCGCCGGGATCAAGCGCATCAGCAAGCCGGGCCTGCGGGTCTACGCCAAGGCGACGAACCTCCCCAGGGTGCTCGGGGGACTGGGCGTTGCCATCATCTCCACCTCGTCGGGGCTGCTGACCGACAAGCAGGCGGGCAAGCGGGGCGTGGGCGGGGAAGTCCTCGCCTACGTCTGGTAAGGAAGGCGAGCGATGTCTCGGATCGGGCGCCTGCCCATTCCCGTCCCCAGCGGTGTCGACATCACCGTCGAGGGGGCGACCGTTACCGTCAAGGGGCCCAAGGGCACCCTGAGCCACGTCGTGGTCGAGCCGATCGGAGTCAACCGGGAGGAGGGTCAGCTCGTCGTGACCCGCCCGGACGACGAACGCCGGTCCCGCTCGCTGCACGGCCTGACCCGCACCCTGGTCTCCAACATGGTCACCGGCGTCACCACCGGGTACTCCAAGACCCTGGAGATCGTCGGCGTCGGTTACCGCGTCCAGGCGAAGGGCTCCGACCTGGAGTTCGCGCTCGGCTACAGCCACCCCGTCCCGGTCAAGGCCCCCGAGGGCATCCGCTTCGAGGTGCAGACCCCGACCCGCTTCGTGGTCCACGGGATCGACAAGCAGTTGGTCGGTGAGGTCTCCGCGAAGATCCGCGGACTGCGCAAGCCCGACCCGTACAAGGGCAAGGGCGTGCGCTACCAGGGCGAGGTCGTCCGCCGCAAGGTCGGGAAGACCGGGAAGTAGGAGATAGATCATGGCAGTGAGCCTCGGCGCCAGCGCGCGTCGGCGGACCGCGAAGCTCCGTCGGCATGTCCGCGTGCGCAAGAAGGTGGCGGGCACCCAGTCCCGCCCCCGGCTCGTCGTCACCCGGTCCTCGCGGCACATCTACGCCCAGGTCATCGACGACGCCGCCGGCCACACGCTCGCCTCGGCGTCCACCCTGGACGTCACCCTGCGCGGTGGCGAGGGCGACAAGTCGGCCCAGGCCCGCAAGGTCGGCGAACTGGTCGCCCAGCGGGCGAAGGCGGCCGGGATCGACGCGGTCGTGTTCGACCGCGGCGGCCGGACCTACGCCGGTCGCATCGCCGCGCTCGCGGATGCGGCGCGGGAAAGCGGGCTGGACTTCTGATGACCGCTCAGCCCCAAGCCACCCAGTACAGCCAGCACAGGGAGATGTTGTAGATGCCAGGCCAGCAGCGCCGCGGCGGCGGGTCCGGCGGCTCGGACCGTCGGGAACGCCGGGACCGGTCGGGCGGCGGCCCGGCCCAGGAGAAGAACGCCTACGTCGAGCGGGTCGTCGCGATCAACCGCGTCGCCAAGGTCGTCAAGGGTGGTCGTCGCTTCAGCTTCACGGCCCTCGTCGTGGTCGGTGACGCCGACGGGACCGTCGGCGTCGGCTACGGCAAGGCCAAGGAGGTCCCCGCCGCCATCGCCAAGGGCGTCGAGGAGGCCAAGAAGCACTTCTTCAAGGTGCCCCGGATCGGCTCGACGATCCCGCACCCGGTGCAGGGTGAGGAGGCGGCGGGCGTCGTCCTGCTCAAGCCGGCCTCGCCCGGTACCGGTGTGATCGCCGGCGGTCCGGTGCGCGCCGTGCTGGAGTGCGCCGGTGTGCACGACGTACTGTCGAAGTCGCTCGGCTCGTCGAACCCGATCAACATCGTGCACGCGACGGTGGCCGCCCTGCGCGGCCTCATGCGGCCCGAGGAGATCGCGGCCCGACGCGGTCTGCCGCTCGAGGACGTCGCCCCGCCGGCCATGCTGCGCGCCCGCGCGGCCGGGGCCGGTGTGTGATGGCCAAGCTGCGCATCACGCAGATCCGTTCGGGGATCGGCGGCACCCACAACCAGCGGGCCACGCTCCGGACCCTCGGCCTGCGGAAGATCAACGCCACAACCGTCCGTGACGACCGTCCCGAGGTTCGCGGGATGATCAGGACTGTGACCCATCTTGTCCGGGTCGAGGAGGTGGACTCCTAGCCATGGCCGAACTGACCAAGACCGACAAGGGCGAGACCCCCAAGGGCGAGACCCCCAACGGTGAGACCGCCAAGGGCGACGCCGGCTCGGCGCAGACCGAGCGTGGCCGTGGCCTGAAGGTGCATCACCTGCGTCCGGCGCCCGGCGCCCACCGCAGCCGGATCCGCGTCGGTCGCGGTGAGGGCTCCAAGGGCAAGACGGCCGGTCGTGGCACCAAGGGCTCCAAGGCCCGCAAGCAGGTGCCCGCCCGGTTCGAGGGTGGCCAGATGCCCCTGCACATGCGGCTGCCCAAGCTCAAGGGCTTCAGCAACCCGGCCCGGGTGGAGTACCAGGTGGTGAACCTGTCCACGCTGGCCGAGCTGTTCCCTGCGGGCGGCGAGGTGGCCAAGGCCGACCTCGTGGCCAAGGGGGCCGTGCGCGCCAAGCTGCCGGTGAAGGTGCTGGGCAACGGCGACATCGACGTCGCGCTGCACGTCAGCGCCGACGCGTTCTCGGCATCCGCGCGGGAGAAGATCGCGGCTGCCGGCGGGAGCGTCACCCAGAGTTGAGACCCCGGGCGAGGGGCGGCCCCACGGCCGTCCCTCGCCCTGCTTGTCCGGGCAGCCCGCGCAACAGGCGGCGCGCACCGGCATCAGACTGGTTCTTCCCGGCCACCGCTGCTTACTGGGCGTGATGTCCGGACGAGTGGACCGGGTGTCCTGTTACAGTCGCCTAACCGACGTCGGCCGCCGGCCGCCGTAGGCGCTCCGCACAGGGCAGGATGTCCACTCCCCGTCGGTCCGCAATCCCAGCAGGAGGAGCCGTGCTCACCGCCTTCACGCGGGCATTCCGCACTCCTGACCTGCGCAAGAAGCTGCTGTTCACCGTCGGGATCGTGGTGCTGTTCCGGTTCGGCAGCGTCATGCCGTCGCCCGGCGTCTCAACCCGCGCGGTCAACACCTGCCTCAACAGCGCGAGCGCGGACAGCAGCAACGTCTACTCGCTGATCAACCTCTTCAGCGGTGGCGCACTGCTCCAGCTCTCCATCTTCGCGCTGGGCATCATGCCCTACATCACCTCGAGCATCATCATCCAGTTGCTCGTCGTCGTGATCCCCCGCCTCGAGCAGCTCAAGAAGGAAGGCAGCTCGGGCGAGCAGAAGCTCACCCAGTACACCCGCTACCTGACGATCGCGCTCGGCGTTCTGCAGGCGACCGGCATCGTGGCGCTGGCCCGCAGCGGACGGCTCTTCCCGAGCTGCTCGGCCGCCATCATCCCGGACACGAGCCTGTTCCGGGTCGCGACGATCGTCATCACGATGACCGCCGGTACCTCGGTCATCATGTGGATGGGCGAGCTGATCACGGCGCGTGGCGTCGGCAACGGCATGTCTCTGCTGATCTTTACCTCGATCGCGGCGCGCCTTCCCTCCGAGGGCAGCCGGATCCTCCAGGTCGCCGGCGGCGTGGTGTTCAGTCTGGTGATTCTGCTGGGGCTCGCGATCATGGTCTTCGTGGTGTTCGTCGAGCAGTCCCAGCGACGGATCCCGGTCCAGTACGCGAAGCGGCTGATCGGCCGGCGGATGTACGGGGGCACCTCCACCTACCTGCCCATCAAGGTCAACCAGGCCGGGATCATCCCCGTTATCTTCGCCTCCTCCCTGCTCCAGCTCCCGCAGCTCGCCGGGCAGGTGTGGAGCAACCAGGGCTTTCAGGACTTCGAGCAGAGGTATCTCTCTCGCGGGGACCATCCGCTCTACCTCGTGACGTACTTCGCACTCATCATCGCCTTCACCTACTTCTATGTTGCGATCACCTTCAACCCAACGGAGGTCGCGGACAACATGAAGAAGTATGGTGGGTTCATCCCCGGGATCAGACCGGGTAACCCGACGGCGGAGTACCTCAAACACGTACTAGACCGGATCACTCTCCCCGGCTCGCTGTTCCTCGGAGTGATCACCGTCCTTCCGTTGGCACTGTTGAACCTGACCAAGGACCAGCCGTTCCCCTTCGCGGGCACCTCGGTCCTGATCATGGTGGGGGTGGGGCTGGAAACCGTGAAGCAGATCGAAAGCCAGCTCATGCTCCGCAATTACGAAGGTTTCCTCCGGTAGTGCGCCTCGTACTGGTGGGACCGCCCGGTGCCGGAAAGGGTACGCAGGCCGCGTTCATTGCCCAGGCGCGGTCCATCCCCAAGATCTCGACTGGGGACATCTTCCGAGCGAACGTGCGACAGGGAACCGAACTGGGCGTCAAGGCCAAGACCTTCATGGATGCCGGTGACCTCGTGCCCGACGAGGTCACCATCGGGATGGTTCGCAACCGGCTCGCCGAGGACGACGCGGTCAAGGGCTTCCTGCTTGACGGGTTCCCCCGCAACGTGCCCCAGGCCGAGGTGCTCGGGCAGATGCTCGACGGGATGGGAACCCGCCTGGACGTGGTCCTGGAGCTCGTTGTCGACGACGACGAGGTGGTGCGGCGGCTCTCCGGCCGGCGGACGTGTCGCGCCTGCGGGCACATCTGGCATCTCGACTTCGACCCGCCGTCGGTCGAGGGCCTGTGCGACCGGTGCGGCGGCGACCTGTTCCAGCGCGACGATGACCAGGCCGCGACCGTGCGCCACCGGCTCGAGGTGTACGCGGACCAGACGTCGCCGCTGGTGGCGTACTACGCCGAGAAGGGCATCCTGATCGGCATCGACGCCACCGGCCCGGTGGACAACGTCACCGATCGGGCGCTCGACGCGCTGCGGCACTACGGGGACTGAGACGCCCGCCGCCCAGCGCCTGCCCGCTCTCGCGGTGGGCGGCGGTTTTGCGTCGGTCCTCGGGGTGGGCGTCGGCGGTTCGGATGATCGTCCGTGCTGCCGCCATCGGGTTGACGGTTAGCATCGGGTATCGGATCAGGACACGGACACAGACCGAGGCGAGAGCGTGGCGCGACGAGAGCACGTCCAGATCAAGACCGCGGCGGAGATCGCCAAGATGCGGGTGGCCGGCCTGCTCGTCGCCAAGACGCTCGCCCGGCTGCGCGAGGCGGTCGCCCCCGGCGTGACGACCGCGGACCTCGACGCGCTCGCGGAGAAGACGATCCGCGGCGACGGCGGAATCCCCTCGTTCAAGGGCTATGCCCAGCCGCCGTACCCGGCGTCGATCTGCAGTTCGGTCAACAACGAGGTCGTCCACGCGATCCCGACGCGCAGGCGGGTGCTGCGCGAGGGCGACATCATCTCGATCGACTGCGGCGCGATCGTGGACGGCTGGCACGGGGACGCGGCGATCACCGTCCCGGTCGGTGAGGTGTCCCGCGAGGCCCTCGACCTGATCGCGGCCTGTGAGGGCTCGCTGTGGGCCGGCCTGGCCGCCGCCCAGCTCGGTGGCAAGCTCACCGACATCAGCGCCGCTGTGGAGCGCCACATCCGCCCGCACGGCTACGGCATCGTCGACCACTACGGCGGCCACGGAATCGGCACCGAGATGCACCAGCCCCCCCACGTGCTCAACTACGGCCGGCCCGGCCGCGGCATCCGCCTGGTCGAAGGACTGGCGCTGGCGATCGAGCCGATGATCACCACGGGCTCGCCGGACACGACCGTGCTCTCCGACGACTGGACCGTCGTGACCCAGGACGGCAGCCTCGCCGCGCACACCGAGCACTCGGTGGCGATCACCTCGCGAGGCCCCTGGGTGCTGACCGAGCCCGACGGTGGGGTCGCTCGACTCGCCGCGCTCGGCGTCGCCTGCGGGCAGCCCGCCGATGCCCCGTCCGGCATCGGCTGAGCCTGTGTTGGCCCTTGACGGATGGGCCACGTACACTCTTCAGTTGGCGGTCTCCTCACGCCGGTGTGCTCCACCGCGTCGATAGCAGTCCTGATACGTGGCAGTTGCGGTCGGTGGCAGTGTGGTTGGCGGTCCGTGGTCCCTTCTGGGGTCCGGGCCTCTGACCTGGGTCTTTCCGGACGAATGTCCGGTCAGCTCGACCGGTCGCGGCCGAACCGCCGATTCAGTCGTCGACGTCAGGACAGCGGAGGACATGCCGAAGAAGGACGGGGCCATCGAGATCGAGGGCCGTGTGGTGGAGCCGCTCCCGAACGCAATGTTCCGGGTCGAGCTCCAGAACGGTCATCGCGTTCTCGCCCACATCAGCGGCAAGATGCGTCAGCACTACATCCGGATCCTGCCGGAGGACCGCGTCGTGGTCGAGCTCTCGCCCTACGACCTGTCTCGCGGCCGCATCGTCTACCGCTACAAGTAGTCGATCTCCTCCACATCGCCCGTACCACCATCCCATCGCCACGCGCGGCCCGCGGCTGCGCAGGAGGTCCGCAACAGCCGTGAAGGTCAAGCCCAGCGTCAAGAAGATCTGTGACANGTGCAAGGTGATCCGCCGCCACGGGCGTGTCATGGTCATCTGCGACAACCTGCGTCACAAGCAGCGTCAGGGCTGAAGCCACTGACGGGTGGGCCTCGCCCCGCCGGCGGCGCGCGTACGCGCGCCGCGCGGCCCGGCTGAGGAGCACCGCACCCAAGCGATGCCAGGCGTCCCGCGCGGGACGTCTCACCCCCGGTCGGAGGCCGGGGCCCGGCCGGCACTGCGCCGGTCGGGGCGGCATCGCCCGAGACCTCCGGTTGCAGGAAGGAAACATCCGTACATGGCACGCCTCTCCGGCGTCGACCTCCCCCGCGAGAAGCGGGTCGAGATCGCCCTGACCTACATCTTCGGGATCGGCCGTACCCGCTCCCGGGAGACCCTCGCCGCCACCGGGGTCAACCCGGACACCCGCGTCCGCGACCTGAGCGAGGACGAGATCGTCCGGCTGCGCGAGTGGATCGACGCGAACTACCGGGTGGAGGGCGACCTCAACCGGGAGATCAAGCAGGACATCCGCCGCAAGATGGAGATCGGCTGCTACCAGGGTCTCCGGCACCGGCGGAACCTGCCGGTCCACGGTCAGCGGACGCACACCAACGCCCGCACCCGCAAGGGCCCGCGCCGTGCCATCGCCGGTAAGAAGAAGGCCGGCAAGAAGTAGTCAGGGCGCCCGGCGGGCCGCTCGGCCCGGCCTCGGACGACCACTGATCGACGACCTCGCAGACGGAGACCACACGCGAAGATGCCTCCCAAGACTCGCGCCGCCGGCGCCAAGAAGGTCCGGCGCAAGGAAAAGAAGAACGTCGCCCACGGGCACGCTCACATCAAGAGCACGTTCAACAACACGATCGTCTCGATCACCGATCCCACCGGGAACGTGATCTCCTGGGCCTCCGCCGGCCACGTCGGCTTCAAGGGCTCCCGGAAGTCCACCCCCTTCGCCGCGCAGATGGCCGCCGAGAACGCGGCCCGCAAGGCGCAGGAGCACGGGATGCGCAAGGTCGACGTGTTCGTGAAGGGCCCCGGTTCCGGCCGGGAGACCGCGATCCGCTCGCTGCAGGCCGCTGGCCTGGAGGTCGGGGCGATCCAGGACGTCACCCCGACCCCCCACAACGGTTGCCGCCCGCCGAAGCGGCGCAGGGTGTGACCGTGCGGCGTGGCGATCGCGGCCGGGACGGCGTCCCGGCCGGAGTCGTGGCGTCGCGTTCGAGTTCGCGCCAGGAGACGAGAGAGAAGGACTAGATGGCCCGTTACACCGGCGCGGACTGCAAGCGTTGCCGCCGCGAGAAGACGAAGCTGTACCTCAAGGGCAGCAAGTGCGACACCCCGAAGTGCCCGATCGAGATCCGGCCCTACCCGCCGGGCGAGCACGGTCGGGGCCGCACCAAGGATTCCGAGTACCTGCTGCAGAAGCGCGAGAAGCAGAAGTGCGCGCGGATCTACGGCATCCTGGAGAAGCAGTTCCGGGGCTACTACGACGAGGCGAACCGGCGGGCCGGCAAGACCGGTGACGAGCTGCTGAAGATCCTCGAGTCGCGCCTCGACAACGTCGTCTACCGGGGCGGCTTCGCGCCGTCCCGCGACGCCGCCCGCCAGGCCGTCCGGCACGGCCACGTCCAGGTCAACGGGCGCAAGGTCGACATCCCGAGCTACCGGATCAGCGAGAACGACATCGTCGAGATCGCGCCGAAGGCCCGGGAGCTCACCCCGTTCATCGTCGCCCGGGAGACCGCGGGCCAGGGCCGGGCCGTCCCGGCGTGGCTGGAGTCCATCCCGAGCCAGATGCGGATCCTGGTGCACTCCCTGCCGGCCCGGCAGGTCATCGACACCCAGGTCCAGGAGCAGTTGATCGTCGAGCTCTACTCCAAGTAGTTCCGGACGCCCCCGCCGGTGGCGGGAGGTGGCTCGGCCGCCGGCTCGCCAGCGGCGGGGCGAGCCGTCCTCCCGCCGCCGGGTCGGTGGCACTGTGCCCGCCGCCACCGCCGTGTGGCGGCGAGGCACACTGGAGAAGCGACAACCGGTGCCATGTGCGCCGCCCGGGTGGTTCAGCGGGTGGGCGGGCGGGCATCGGGCCCGCGGGTGGAACGGACCGATGTCCCACCCGCCGGCTCCCGACCCGGGAGCCCGCACCACACGGCGTCATATGGCGGTCGCCGTGGTCGGAAGGACGTACTCATGCTGATCGCTCAGCGTCCCACCCTCGTCGAGGACCCGATCTCCGAGTTCCGGTCACGTTTCGTGATCGAGCCGCTGGAGCCGGGCTTCGGCTACACACTCGGCAACTCGCTGCGTCGGACCCTGCTGTCCTCCATCCCCGGCGCCTCGGTGACCAGCATCCGCATCGACGGGGTGCTGCACGAGTTCTCCACCGTGCCCGGCGTCAAGGAGGACGTGACCGACCTGATCCTGAACCTCAAGGAACTGGTCGTCAGCTCCGACAACGACGAGCCGACGGTGATGTACCTGCGCAAGCAGGGCCCCGGTGAGGTCACGGCGGCGGACATCGCCCCGCCGGCCGGCGTCGAGGTGCACAACCCCGAGCTGCGCCTGGCCACCCTCAACGACAAGGGCAAGCTCGAGATCGAGCTGACCGTCGAGCGGGGCCGCGGGTACGTCAGCGCGGCCCAGAACAAGCAGGCCGGCCAGGAGATCGGGCGGATTCCGATCGACTCGATCTACTCGCCGGTGCTGAAGGTGACCTACAAGGTCGAGGCGACCCGCGTCGAGCAGCGCACCGACTTCGACCGGCTCATCGTCGATGTGGAGACGAAGCCGTCGATCTCCCCGCGCGACGCGATGGCGAGCGCCGGCAAGACCCTGGTTGGCCTGTTCGGGCTGGCCCAGGAGCTCAACGCCGAGGCGGAGGGCGTGGACATCGGCCCGTCGGCCGCGGACGCGGCGCTGGCGGCCGACCTCGCGCTGCCGATCGAGGAGATGGACCTGACCGTCCGCTCCTACAACTGCCTCAAGCGCGAGGGCATCCACACGATCGGCGAGCTGGTCTCCCGCAGCGAGGCCGACCTGCTCGACATCCGCAACTTCGGGCAGAAGTCGATCGACGAGGTCAAGACGAAGCTCGGCGCGATGGGCCTGCAGCTCAAGGACTCCCCGCCCGGATTCGACCCGCGTCAGGCCGTGGACACCTACGGCACCGACGGCTACAACCCGGCGTTCTCCGACCCGTCCGACGACGGCGCGGAGTTCGTCGAGACCGAACAGTACTGACCTTCACGAGGGCCCCCGCCCACCGGCGGGGGCCCTCGACGACCTCCGGTGGCGCATGCCGCCGTCCTACGGGCGGGCAGCCTGGCGGGACAGTGAAAGGAACGAGGAGCACTCATCATGCCCACGCCAACGAAGGGCGCCCGGCTCGGCGGCAGCCCCGCACATGAGCGGCTGCTGCTGGCCAACCTCGCCACCGCGCTGTTCGAGCACGGCGGCATCACCACCACCGAGGCCAAGGCCAAGCGGCTGCGCCCGTACGCCGAGCGGCTGGTGACCTTCGCCAAGCGCGGCGACCTGCACGCCCGGCGCCGCGTCATGCGCCACGTGCGGGACAACTCGGTGGTGCACACCCTGTTCACCGAGATCGGCCCGCGGTACGCCAACCGCAACGGTGGCTACACCCGGATCGTCAAGCTCGGCAACCGCAAGGGTGACAACGCCCCGCTGGCCCGCATCGAGCTGGTGGAGGCGCTGACCGTCGGCCAGCAGGCCGTCGACGAGGCCGAGCGCGCGCGCGGTACCCGCTTCGCCGAGCGGCGCAAGCCGACCGGCGCCACCGCCGAGGCCGCCGAGGACCTGGCGAACGAGTCGCCGACCGCCGCCGCCGTGGCCGCGCAGTCCGCCGAGGAGCAGGCCCCCGCCGCCGAGGAGACCCCCACTGCCCAGGCGTCCGAGTCGCCGGCGGTCACCGCCGAGGCGACGGACGACGACGATTCGGCCGAGTCGAAGTCCTGACCACGGCGATTCTTCGTCGAGGACGCGGACTGCCGCCGCTGCCCGCGTCCCGCCAGTAGCTCCCGCAAGGCCCGCCGCCCATCATGGGCGGCGGGCCTTCGCCGTTCATGTCGCCGCGTTCGTTCCATCGTCGGGGTGCCCGTCGGGGTGCCGTCGGGTCCGCCGCGTCGTGCCCCACCGGCGCGCCGCCGTACCGGGAGAGACAGATGTCCGATGTCGTGGGATCCGGTCCGTGCGTGCCCCACGCGGTGCCCGGCGCCGTGGCGGACGTGACGGCGAGGGCGGCGGGCCTGGTTCGGCTGCGCCTGGACATCGCCTACGACGGCACGCCGTTCGCCGGCTGGGCCCGCCAGCCTGGCCAGCGGACCGTGCAGGGCGACGTGGAGGACGCTCTCATCCGGGTCGCCCGGCTGCCGGCCGTGCGCCTGACGGTGGCCGGGCGCACCGACTCCGGGGTGCACGCCGCCGGGCAGGTGGCCCACGTCGACCTGCCCACGGACGTGCCGCTCGGCGGGCTCGCCCGGCGGCTCAACGGTGTCCTCGACCGGTCGGTCCGGGTCACCGGCCTCGCCCCCGCCCCGGCCGGGTTCGACGCCCGGTTCTCAGCGCTGTCCCGGCGCTACGTCTACCGCATCACCGACGCACCGTTCGGCGCCGAGCCGCTGCGGCGTTTCGACACGCTCGCCTGGCCGCGGCCGCTGGACGTACCGGCGATGGCCTCGGCGGCGCTGCTGCTGGTCGGGGAGCACGACTTCGCGGCCTTCTGCCGTCGGCGGGAGGGGGCGACGACCGTGCGCACCCTGCTTCGCCTCGATGTGTTGCGCCGCCCCGACGGGGTGATCGTCGCCGACGTGGAGGCGGACGCCTTCTGCCACTCGATGGTCCGGGCGCTCGTCGGGGCGCTGCTGGCGGTGGGTGAGGGACGCCGGCCGCCGCAGTGGCCGGCCGCGGTCCTGCACCGTGGACTGCGGGATCCGGCTGTCACCGTCGCCCCCGCGCACGGACTGACGCTGGTCGAGGTGCGTTACCCCCCGGACGCGGAGCTGGCGGCGCGGGCCGAGGTCACCCGGGCCGTGCGCGTGCCCACCACCCCGTCCGGCTGAGGTCCGCCGGGAAGGGCGGTCTCCCGGCGGGCGCTCCCGGCCGTCCGGCTGGTGGTGTGGTGGGCGGCAAGGTCCGGAACGTCAGCGGCGCGGGCCGTGCCCGAGCACCGCCCGGTCGCCCATCGGCTCGGTGGCGAGCGTGGCCAGGTCGGTCTGGGCGTTGCGCAGCGCCGGGTCGGTGGCCGCGCCCGAGGTGCCGTCGACGTACGCGATCTGGGTGTAGACGAGGTAGTGCCCGCGGCTCAGCGCGCTGCGCCAGGAGTTGTTCCCGCCCGGCCCGGTGATCTGCGCGTTCTGGATCGTGCCCGCCGGGATCGGCAGCGGCACGATGCCGCCGCGGCCCTGGTTGAGCACCTGCGCGGCCTGGGTGGCCGTCGCGCTGGTGTCCAGGGAGAACACGGTTGCTCCCGCGAGTACCTGCCGTCCGCCCTGCTGGGGGTGGCTGAGGAACAGCGAGCGCACCACCTGCCGGCAGTGCGGGGCCTTCAACTGGCCGATCAGGTCGCCGGTGAGGTTCGGGCAGCCGGAGTCGAGCTTGCGGGCGAGTCGCTGGTAGCCCCGCCCGTCGACCGCGACGGACGGCTCGGGGAAGAACTCCTCGGGGGTTATCGGATCCGAGTCGACCGCGGCGCTGTCGAGGAAGTTCGCCGGTATCGGCGGCAGTGAGGCCGTCGCGGGCGGCGCGGCGGCGCCCTTGTCGTCCCCGCCGCGCAACGCGACGGCCGCCACGGCCGCGATGAGCACCAGGACGGCCCCGGCGACGATGGCCAGCAGCCGCCGGGAACCGCGGGCCCGGCCCGCCAGGCCAGGCCGCTCGCCCTTCTCGGCCGAGGAAGGAGGACCGGCGTCGGTGTGCTCCCCGCCGCCGGGCTCGTCGGGATACCCGTCCCGGTCGGGATACCCGTCCCCGTCCGCGTATCCGTCGACGGCTGCCTGCTCGTCCAGGTCGCCGAGGTCGGTCGAGGCGGAAGGGGTGGTCGTGCCGGTCGGGGAGCCGGTGGCGGTCCGGGGATTCGGCTCGGTCCGGGGATTCGGGTTGGTCCGGGGATTCGGGTTGATGAGGGGATTCGGGTTGGTGAGGGGAGTGATGCCCGTCAGCTGGCCGGGCGCGCCCGACCAGCCCCGGATCGACCAGCCGCTCGCCGGTTCGGACGGCGCGTGCTCCGTCCCTGGCCGCGGTATCCCGAAGTCCTCGGCCTCGGCGGCCGGCCGGGCCGCCGGACGTTCGTGGCGGCCCGGCCACGCCGCCGTGGCAGCGCCCGGGCGCGTCCCTGCCGCGCCGGTGCCGTCCGTCGGGCTGTGTAGCGCGGCCGACCGGTCCGGGTAAGCCGCCATCGGCCGCTCGGACGACGGCCACCCGTACGACGGCTGCTCGTGCGAGGGCTGCTCGTGCGACGGCTGCTCGTGCGAGGGCTGCTCGTGCGACGGCTGCTCGTGCGAGGCTGCTCGGACGCTGACGACTCGGGCGTCGAGACCTCGGACGAGGTCGACCCGGCCGGGTCCGGATCTGGGCCGGCGGCGGCGAGGTGGTCGAACGAGAACGCGTAGCTGCGTGGGCCGCCGAACAGGGGATCGTCGCTCGGGGGCGTCCAACCGTCGTAGCTGACGTAGCGACCGCGCAGGTCCTGACTTCCGGCCGACGCCGGACTCGGCAGATCGGCCGCGCCGGTGGGAGCCGCTGCGCCATCCCCCGCGGGTCCGGACGGCCTGCCGGCGGAACCGGTCGGGTCGTCCGACCGGGCGGCGCGGTCCGGTCGGTCGCGCCGCGGAGCGCCCGACTCCGCACGCCTCTCGTGTCCCTCGCCACCCAATTCAGTCATCTCGGCCAGAATAGCTAGCTCGCCAGAGGGTGCCAGCCCGTCTGCGGGCATCCCCGCGCGGGCGCCCCGCCCGCTGTCCGCCCGATACACTGACCAGTCAGCGAGGTTTCGACGGGCCGGGTGGGTCGGGCACGCGTGGTGCGGCTGGCATCCTGCCGGCGATGGCTGGTCGGGCCGCTCGACGGTCCGCTCCGATCGCCTGGTAACCTCAAAGACTGCTGCGCGTGACACGTCCCGTCTGCGCGCTCACCATTCTTGACGAGATCCGCCCGAGGCCCCTCGGAGTTCCAGGCGGGATCGTCCGAACGAGAAGGCAGACCTGTGCGCACGTACCAGCCCAAGCCCGCGGATGTCCAGCGTGTGTGGCACGTCATCGATGCCACCGACGTGGTGCTCGGTCGGCTGGCGACCCAGGCCGCCGCGCTGCTGCGCGGCAAGCACAAGCCGTACTTCGCCCCGCACATCGACACCGGCGACTTCGTCATCGTCGTCAACGCCGGCAAGGTCGCGCTGAGCGGGAACAAGCGTCAGCAGGCCCAGTACCACCGGCACTCGGGCTTCCCGGGCGGTCTGCGCAGCACCTCGTACGGCGAGCTGCTCGACACGCGGCCGCAGATCATCATCGAGAAGGCCATCAAGGGCATGCTGCCGAAGAACAAGCTCGGCCGCGCCCAGGGCACCAAGCTGAAGGTCTACGCGGGGCCGACGCACCCGCACGACGCGCAGCAGCCCACCCCGTTCGAGATCATTCAGGTCGCGCAGTAACCGCTGACCTCCTCCAGCCGGTCAGCGGGCGGTGTTGATCCGCCCCGGGCGCCGGCTACGGGAACCACGCATCAACCGAGGAAGGAACGCGACGTGGCTGTCGTGACCGACGTACAGGGCAACCCCCGCGCCACCGGGCGGCGCAAGGAGGCGGTCGTCCGCGTGCGCCTGCTCCCCGGCAACGGGAAGTGGACGCTCAACGGGCGGACGCTGGAGGAGTACTTCCCGAACAAGGTGCACCAGCAGCTCGTCAACGAGCCGCTGAAGGCGCTGGACAAGGCCGAGTCGTACGACATCGTCGCCCGGCTGCACGGCGGCGGGGTGTCGGGTCAGGCCGGCGCACTTCGGCTCGCTCTCGCCCGCGCGCTGACGCTAGCGGAGGAGGAGTCACGGCCTACTCTCAAGAAGGCCGGCTTCCTGACTCGTGACGCGCGGGTCAAGGAGCGCAAGAAGTACGGGCTGAAGAAGGCCCGCAAGGCTCCGCAGTACAGCAAGCGCTAACCTTGCGTCTCCTCCGTGGACGTGTCCCCGCGGTGGGCGCCTCCACGGAGGGGACGGGTGCCGCCGGTGCGCGCCTCGGTCTCCGCCTGAACCTTCGACTTCATGGGGGACCTCAGTGACGAGGCTCTTCGGTACCGACGGTGTCCGGGGCGTGGCGAACGTCGACCTCACCGCGGAGCAGGCGCTGTCGTTGGCCTCCGCGGCCGTGGAACTGCTGGGCGCGGCGGGCCGATCCGCCGGGTCGGCGCGACCCCGGCCGCTCGTGGTCGTCGGCCGGGACACCCGTCCTTCCGGGGAGTTCCTCGAGGCCGCGGTCGTCGCCGGTCTGGCCGCTTCGGGTGCCGACGTTGCCCGCATCGGTGTCGCTCCGACCCCGGCCGTGGCACACGCGGTCGCCGCCAGCGGCGCGACCTTCGGCGTGATGCTCTCCGCCAGCCACAATCCCATGCCGGACAACGGCATCAAGGTGTTCGCCGCCGGTGGTCTGAAGCTCCCCGACGAGGTCGAGGACGCCATCGAGGGGCGGATGGCACAACCACCCGGCCCCCGACCCGTCGGCGCCGACGTCGGGCGGATCCGGGACGAACCAGGGCTTCTCGACCGCTACGCGGACCACCTGCTCGCCGCCCTTCCGGTGCGGCTCGACGGACTGCGGGTCGTCGTCGACTGCGCCCAGGGCGCGGCTTCTGCGCTCGCACCGCGGGTGCTGCGCGCCGCCGGGGCGGACGTCGTAGCGCTGCACGCCGACGGCGACGGCGCGGCGATCAACGATGGCAGCGGCGTCACCCATCTGGACAGCCTGCGGGCGGCGGTAGTGGAACAGGCCGCCGATGTCGGCATCGCCCACGACGGCGACGCGGACCGCTGCCTCGCCGTGGACGCCGCCGGCGACGTCGTCGACGGCGACCAGATCCTCGCCATCTGCGCGCTCGCCCTGGCCGAGCGCGGCGAACTGGCCGACGACACGGTCGTCGTCACCGTGATGTCGAACCTGGGCTTCCACCACGCGATGCGCGAGGCCGGGATCACCGTCGTGACCACGCCCGTGGGCGACCGGTACGTGGTGGAGGCGATGCGTGCCGGCGGCTACGTGCTCGGCGGCGAGCAGAGCGGGCACGTCGTCTTCCTCGACCATGCCACCACCGGCGACGGGCTGCTGACGGCGCTGCGGCTGCTCGGCCGCGTCGCCGAGACCGGCCAGCCCCTCGGTGAGCTCGCCAAGGCCATGACCCGGTTGCCGCAGGTGCTCGTCAACGTGCACGGTGTCGATCGGACCCGGGTGGGCACCTCACCGGAGCTGCGGGCGGCCGTCGCGGCGGCGGAGGCCGAGCTCGGCGACGGCGGCCGGGTGCTGCTGCGGCCCTCGGGCACCGAGCCGCTGGTCCGCGTCATGGTGGAGGCGGAGACCGACGCCGTCGCGCGGGACACCGCCCAGCGCCTCGCGGCCGTCGTACGCGCCGCGTTGCCGGCCCCTCGCTGAGCCCGGCCGCCCGAACCCGCCGGGGAGGCCACGCCAGGACAACTCGCCAGGTGTACGGCCGGCCACGTCCGCCCGCCCGGGGAACCTGCGTACGCTGAGTCGCATGTGCGGGATCATCGGGTACGTCGGTGACCAGTCGGCCCTGGACGTCGCGTTGAACGGCCTGCGGCGCCTCGAGTACCGCGGCTACGACTCCTCCGGCGTCGCGGTCGTCGGTGCCGGGGCCCTGCGGACGGCGCGGCGGGCCGGCAAGCTCGCCAACCTGGAGAAGCTGCTGTCCGAGGGCTCGGAGGCGGATCCGATGCCCGGGACGACCGGGATGGGGCACACCCGGTGGGCCACCCACGGCGGCCCGACCGACGCCAACGCCCACCCCCACACCGACTGCACCGGCGCGATCGCCGTCATCCACAACGGCATCATCGAGAACTTCGCCGCGCTGCGCGCCGAGCTGGAGGCGATCGGGCACGAGCTCGCGAGCGAGACCGACACCGAGGTCGTCGCTCACCTGCTGGAGGTCGAACTGGGCAACGCCGCCGCCGCGCAGGCAGCGGCGGTCCCGGAGGACGTCACCCCCCGGCCGACCCGCCCCGGCACGGGTCCCGCGCCCGGCCCCGGCGTGCCGGCCGACCGCACCGCCGAGCCGGGAGCGCACCCGCTGACCGTGGCGCTGCAGCGTGTCTGCCGCCGGCTGGAGGGTGCCTTCACCCTCGTCGTGCTGCACCGCGACTTTCCCGAGGTGGTCGTCGGCGCCCGGCGCAACAGCCCGCTGGTCGTCGGGTTGGGGACGGGGGAGGCCTTCCTCGCCAGCGATGTCTCGGCGTTCATCGCCCACACCCGCGAGGCGATGGAGATCGGCCAGGACCAGGTGGTCGAGGCCCGCCGGGACGGCGTCACCGTGACCGACTTCGCCGGGGAGGTCGTCGAGGGGCGCCGGTACCACGTCGACTGGGACGCGGGCGCCGCGGAGAAGGGCGGCTACCCGTACTTCATGCTCAAGGAGATCAACGAGCAGCCGACCGCGCTCGCCGACACCCTGCGGGGTCGGCTGTCCGCGGACGGCGCGATCGTCCTCGACGAGGAGCGGCTGTCCGCCCAGGACTTCCGGGACGTCGACAAGGTCTTCATCGTCGCCTGCGGGACGGCCTACCACGCCGGCCTGATCGCGAAGTACGCCGTCGAGCACTGGACGCGGCTGCCCTGCGAGGTCGAGATGGCCTCGGAGTTCCGCTACCGGGATCCCGTGCTGGACCGCTCCACCCTCGTCATAGCGATCAGCCAGAGCGGCGAGACGCTGGACACGCTCATGGCCGTCAAGCACGCCCGGGAGCAGAAGGCCCGGGTGTTGGCGATCTGCAACACGAACGGGTCGACGATCCCCAGGGAGTCCGACGCGGTGCTGTACACCCGCTGTGGGCCGGAGGTGGGCGTCGCCTCGACCAAGACCTTCCTCGGCCAGGTCGCGGCCTGCCTGCTCGTCGGTCTGTACCTGGCGCAGGTGCGCGGCGTGCTCTACGGCGACGAGGTCGCCGCCTACGTCGAACGGCTGCAACGGATGCCCGACCTGGTGGAGCGGACGCTGGGCCGGCTCGAACCGATCCGCGAGCTCGCCCGTGGCCTGGCCGACGCCAAGGCCGTGCTCTTCCTCGGCCGCCACGTGGGCTACCCGGTGGCGCTGGAGGGGGCCCTCAAGCTCAAGGAACTCGCCTACATGCATGCCGAGGGGTTCCCGGCCGGCGAGCTCAAGCACGGGCCGATCGCGCTCATCGAACCGGGCCTGCCGGTGATCGTCGTCGTGCCCTCACCGCGCGGGCGTGCGCACCTGCACGGCAAGATCGTTTCGAACATCCAGGAGGTCCGGGCGCGTGGCGCGCGGACCATCGTGATCGCCGAGGACGGCGACGTCGCGGTGGAGCCCTACGCCGACCATCTCATTCGCGTGCCGGCGACGTCGTCCTTGTTCGCGCCCCTGGTGACGACCCTGCCGCTACAGGTGTTCGCCTGCGAACTCGCCCTCGCCCGCGGCCTCGACGTCGACCAGCCGCGCAACCTCGCCAAGTCCGTCACGGTCGAATAGGGCCTACCCCCGTGAAGCGCCTTCGGCGCTTCACGGGGACCCCTGGCCTCGGGGTGGCTGCCGGGTTTCCGTCAGATCGCCTTCGGCGATCTTCCTGGGATCGGCGGCGGGGCCTTCGGCGCTTCACGGGGAGCCCTGGCCTCGGGGTGGCTGCCGGGTTTCCGTCAGATCGCCTTCGGCGATCTTCCTGGGATCGGCGGCGGGGCCTTCGGCGCTTCACGGGGAGCCCTGGCCTCGGGATAGCTGGCAGGGTCAGGAGGAGGGGGCGGCGCCGTGCTGGCGGCCGTGCCAGGCGACGGTGGCCTCCCAGAGGGCGTCGGCGACCGCCTCGTTGTCGTCTGCGGCGTCGAGCAGGGTTTCCACGAGCTCGGCGCGGGGGACGCGGCTGAGGAACACCCGCATCGCGGCGTGCACCGGGTCGTCGGTGAACAGCGAGCCTTCGCCGATGATCCCGCCGTTCTCCTCGTCGTCGGCATCCTCGTCGTCGTCGGCGAGTCCCGCCGAGCCGGTGGCGACCAGGGCGACGGCGACCGCGTGGCGGCAGAACGAGCCGGTCGCCCCCTCGGGGCACGTGCAGCCGGTGCGCGGCCCGTCGTCGGCCGCCTCCAGGCGGACCTCATGCGGCCCGTCGTCGTCGACCGTGCCCGACGCGTTGGTGGGCCGGATGCGGAGCTGCTCGACACGGCCGAGCAGGGCCAGGTTCACCCCTTCGATGAACACGTCGGTACCCGCGCGCTGTGCGCAGGCACGTTCCTCGAAGGCTGCTTCGAGCGGGGTGACGGCGTCCCCGCCGTGCCCGTTCTCTCCGGACACAGAAATGATCACTGTTCAATCCTACGGAATGCGAGCGCGGATCGTACCGGCCAGGTCCCTGGCATCGCCAAGGCTGTCTTGTCGGACGTAGCATCGCGATATATCGTGAGCGTACGCAATGGCGAATGGATGACTTCCGTTGGTCTTCCATGGAGATGAAGGGAAAGATCGTGACATCACAGGCGATTCCAGGCCCCTGGGGGCCCTGGGGTAAGTGGGGGCGCGCGGCGGGATTCGATCCCGCGCGGCTGTCGGAGTTCTTCGAGACGGTGGCCGGTTGGGCGGAGCGCGAGGCCGGCGGTTGCGGGCCGAGGGAGTCGGCGGCTCACGACCGCACCAGCCGCACGGCGCGGGGCGGACACGGCGGCGGGCGGCATGAGCACGGCGGGCCCGGTGAGGGCCGGCCGCGCGGGCGCCGCGGCGGTGGTCCGGGCTGGCCGCCCTTCGGCGGCTTCCCCGGTCCCGGGTTCGGGCCGGGGTTCGGCCCGGGCTTCGGTGGTCCGGGCGGCTTCGGCCGTGGGCCGCGGGTGGGTCGCGGCGACGTCCGCGAGGCGTTGCTGGCCCTGCTCGCCGAGCAGCCCATGCACGGCTACCAGATGATCCGCGAGCTGGCCGAGCGCAGCGGCGGCACCTGGCGGCCGAGCCCCGGCTCGGTCTACCCGGTGCTGTCCCTGCTCGCCGACGAGGGGCTCGTGCGCGCGGAGGAGGCGGAGGGCAAGCGGGTCTTCCACCTCACCGACGCAGGGCGGGCCCACGTCGAGTCCCGGGTGGGGCAGCGCAAGCCGTGGGAGACCGCCGCGGCCAGCGCCGACGACGAGCTGGCCAGCCTGCGCTCCCTGGCCTTCGCGGTGGGTGCCGCGGTGGTCCAGGTCGCCCAGGCCGGGGACGACGCGCAGATCGCCGCCGCCCGGTCCCTGCTCACCGAGACCCGCCGCAGCCTCTACCGCATCCTCGCCGGCGACGAGGGCGAGCCGGCGACCGCGGAGGGCGCCGACACCGCGGAGCAGACCGACACCGCCGGGAAGGACGCCACCGGCAAGGACGGTGACGGGAAGGCCGACGGCTCCGCGCCGGGCTGGGATGCGAAGTCCTGACCCCGGGGCGGGTCCCGCCGGGCCCGCGGGCCCGGATCCGCCGGCGTGCCACCCCTTCGGGCGGGGCGAGGCCCTGATCCGAGGGGGNGCGCCCGCCCGCGGCGCGATCGGCGCGTCGGGACGAGGCGGGTGCATGGTCCGCCGTGGGCCGCAGCGCCGGTATGGGACGCTTGCCCGATGGCGGTGGTCGGTGTCGGCGTCGACGTGGTGGACGTCGACCGTTTCGCCGCGACGCTGTCCCGGACGCCGGGGATCGCGATGCGCCTGTTCACCCCGGCGGAGCGCGGTCTGGCCCGACCGGAGCGGCTGGCCGCCCGGTTCGCGGCGAAGGAGGCCGTGGCGAAGGTGCTCGGGGCACCCCCCGGGTTGGAATGGCACGACGCGGAGGTCGTCCTGGGCGCGGGTGGGCGGCCGTCGCTGCGGATCCGCGGCACCGTGGCCGCCGCGGCGGCGCGGCTCGACATCGCCTCCTGGCACCTGTCTCTCACCCACGACGGCGGCGTAGCCGTCGCGATGGTCGTCGCCGAGAGCTGATCGCCGGCCGCCCGCCGGCCACCCGGTGTCCGCTGGTCGAACGCCGCCGCTGCGGCGACCCCGGCGTCACGGGGCTCCTGCAGCATCGGCCGCTCGGCGCGGGGCAGCATGGCGGCATGCGGAACGCGCACACGGTCAGCCAGATCCGGGACGCCGAGGCGGGGCTGCTCGCCTGCCTGCCGCCCGGTGCCCTCATGCAACGCGCGGTGTACGGCTTGGTCGCCCATGTCGCCCGCCGCCTCGACCGCGTCCACGGCGCCCGGATCGTCGTGCTCGCCGGGGGCGGTGACAACGGCGGTGACGCCCTGTGGGCCGGCGCACGTCTGGCCGCGCGAGGCGCCCGGGTCGACGCGATCGCACCCGGCCGCACCCACCCGGAGGGCAGCGCCGCCCTGCTCGCTGCCGGCGGCAGACTGCACGGCCCCGCCCCGGAGCTCGACGACGAGACGCTGCGCGGGCTGTTCGGCCGGGCCGAGCTTGTCCTGGACGGGTTGCTCGGCATCGGTGGACGCGGCGGTCTGCGGGCGGACCATGCCCGGCTGGCAGCCCTCGCGCCGCCCGAGCGCACCGTGGCCGTCGACGTTCCCAGCGGCGTCGACGCGGACACCGGCGCCGTCGCCGGACCCGCCGTGCGGGCCAGTGCCACCGTCACGTTCGGCACGTACAAGCGCGGCCTGTGGCTGATGCCGGGCGCGGCCCACACCGGGCGTGTGGAGCTGGTTGACATCGGGCTGGCGCTGCCCGAACCCGACCTGCGGGCGCTCGACGACGCCGACGTCGCCGCGATGTTCCCGGTGCCGGGCCCGGAATCGTCCAAGTACCGCCGAGGGGTCCTCGGCCTCGTCGCGGGCAGCGACGCCTATCCGGGTGCCGCCGTGCTCGCCGTCGGCGGCGCGCTGCGCGGTGGCGCCGGCTACCTGCGGGTCGTGACCGAGGGCCACGCCGTGCCGGAGCGCGACCCGCTGCGCGAGGGCGCCTCTCCGCACGAGGGCGCCTCTCCGCACGAGGGCGACGCGGTGCGGGAGGGCGACGCCGGCGCGGCCGCCGGCGGTTCCGGGACGCCGGTCGCCAGTCGGGCGGGGGATTTCGTCCGGCTGGCGCATCCCGAGGCGGTGGTGACCGCCATCCGGGCCGGGGACCGCGCGGCCATGCTCGCCGTCGGCCGGGTCCAGGCCTGGGCGATCGGCCCGGGCCTGGACCCGGGGCCGGCGGTCCGGGAGCTGGTGGCCGGACTGCTCGGCACCGACCTGCCGGTCGTGGTCGACGCGGGCGCCCTCGACCCGCTGGCGGAGATCCTCACCGCCGATCCCGCGGCGCTGCGCGCCCGGGACGCACCGGTTCTCCTCACCCCGCACGAAGGCGAGTTCGGCCGGCTCACCGCCGCCGCCCTGGGCTGGGATCCCGACCGCACGACGGAGGACCTTGCCGCCGACCGCCTCGCCACCGTCCGGCGGGCCGCCGCGGCGACGGGTGCGGTGATCCTGCTCAAGGGCACCCGCACCCTGATCGTCGAACCGGCCGGGGCGGCCTGGGTGAACACGACCGGTTCCGGGTGGCTGGGTACCGCCGGCACGGGGGACGTCCTGACCGGGCTGATCGGCTCGCTGCTCGCCGCCGGGCTGCCCGCCGCCGGTGCCGGGGCGGTCGGCGCGTACCTGCACGGGCGCGCCGCCGAGCGGGCCGCCGTGCCGCTCGCCGCCGGCGACCTGCCCGACCTGCTGCCTCGGGTCATCTCCGACCTGCTGGCATCGCCGGGTCGGGGGCTCCCGGGTGGTGGTCACGGCGGGTNNNNTGACNNNNANNNNCNNGCAGGGGACCGAGGCATCGGCCAGCAGCGAACCCCGGACGTATGCCGCCGTCGAGCTCGACGCGGTCCGCGACTCGGTGGCCGCCCTCGCGGCCCGCGCGGGCGACGCCGCCACCATGGCCGTCGTGAAGGCCGACGGGTACGGCCACGGCATGATTCCCTGCGCTCGGGCCGCGCTGGACGCCGGGGCGAGCTGGCTTGGCACGGCCGTCCTCGAGGAGGCGCTCGCGCTGCGCGCGGCCGGGATCACCGCGCCGGTGCTGTGCTGGCTCGCCACGCCCGGTGAGCGTTTCGCCGAGGCGATCGCGGCCGGCATCGACGTGTCGGCGTCCGCAGCCTGGACCCTCGCGGAGATCGCCGCGGCGGCGCGGCAGGCAGGCCGGCCAGCCCGGGTGCACCTCAAGGCGGACACCGGCCTCGGCCGGGCGGGGGCGATGCCCGGCGACTGGCCGGGGTTGTGCGACCTGGCTGCGGCGCTGCAGGCCGAGGGCCTGATCGAGGCGTTCGGGGTGTGGAGCCACTTCGCGTTCGCCGACGCCCCCGGGCATGCGACGGTGCAGGCCCAGATCGGTGCGTTCCGGGACGCTGTCGACATCGCCGAGAAGGCCGGGCTGGCGCCGACCGTGCGGCACCTCGCGAACTCCGCGGCGACCCTGGTCAGCCCCGAGGCCCATTTCGACCTGGTGCGGCCCGGGGTGTCCGTCTACGGGCTCTCCCCGGGCCCGGAGGTCGGCCCGCCCGCGCAGTTCGGCCTGCGGCCGGCGATGTCGCTGGTCAGCCACGCCGCGCTGGTCAAGCGGGTGCCGGCCGGCACGGGGGTGTCCTACGCCCACCGCTACACCACGGCGCGGGAGACGACGCTCGCCCTGGTACCGCTGGGCTACGCCGACGGCATCCCCCGGGCCGCCACGAACATCGGAGAGGTGCTGTTCGGTGGCCGCCGGCGGCGCATCGCCGGCACCGTCTGCATGGACCAGTTCGTCCTCGACGTCGGGGACGACGAGGTGGCCGCGGGCGACGAGGTGCGGCTGTTCGGCCCGGGCGACCGCGGCGAGCCGACCGCGGACGACTGGGCCGCAGCGCTGGGCACCATCAACTACGAGATCGTCACCCGGATCGGCCAGCGCGTCCCGCGCGTCTACGTCTAGCCCGCGCCTCTACGTCTGGCCCGCGCCTCTACGTCTGGCCCGCGCGACCGCAGTGCCGGCCCCGCGGGGTCAGCCGCAGCCGCCGGAGGAGCAGCCGCCGCCGCTGGGGGCGCTGCCGCCGAGCGCGCCGCGCTCGATCCGGCGGCGCACCGGACGGGCGGCTGCCTCGGCGGCCTCCCGCTCGGCCTGCTCGATCCTGGAACGGGTCGTCAGCGTCAGCATGACCGGGCCGGGGGCGGCCGGCGCCGCCGCGGCGGGCTCCAGCTCCAGCTCCGCCTCCGGTTCGGACTCCTCGACCATCCCGAGCGCGGCGGCCCGCTCCGGGCCGGTCAGGCCGCGACCGGCGTTCACCGGGATGTCCCTGCTCCTGCGCCACGCCAGCTTCACGATTCCCGCCTCCGCAACGAAACATCCACCGCCCCGGCCGGGCGTCCCGGCCTCGTTCCACGGTAAGGGACACCGCCCGGCTCGGCCCGGCCTGGCGGCCCGGATGTGACCCGGCAGTGCTGTCGGCCAGCCGACCGACCGGACCCCGGGGCACGACGTGACGGGCGCCGTACCGATCTGCGTCAGATCGCCTCCGGCGGTCCTCCCGCGGCGCGCTCTACTGCGTAGGCAGAGGGTTCGGCGTCCGATTCGTCCCTCGGGATACGCGGTGAAGGGGGGCGGTCGGCGGCCGGTGAGGTCGGCCTTGCCGGGGTCCGGGCCGACCGGTGGCTAGACTTGGACGGGAGTCGCGACTGGCGCACAGAGGTGGAACTGACCACCGGGGAGCGATGAGCGGGTCGGTGCCGTGCGCCTGGGTGCCTCCGGCCGGACGAGACCTGCCGGAGGTCGTCATGCACAATCCCCCGCTTCCCGAACTCACCGTCGCCGATCCCGAGCTCGCCGGGCTGGTCGAGGCCGAGGCCGCCCGCCAGCACGCGTCGATCAGGCTGATCGCCTCGGAGAACTACGTCTCCACCGCGGTGCTGGAGGCGTCTGGATCCGTCCTGACCAACAAGTACTCCGAGGGGTACGTCGGCCGGCGGTACTACGAGGGTCAGCAGGTCGTCGACCCGATCGAGACGCTGGCCGTCGACCGGGCCAAGGCGCTGTTCGGCGTCGAGCACGCCAACGTCCAGCCGTATTCCGGCTCGCCGGCGAACCTGGCCGTCTACCTCGCCTTCGCCCAGCCCGGGGACACGGTCATGGGGCTGTCGCTGCCGATGGGCGGCCACCTGACGCACGGTTGGAGCGTGTCGGCGACCGGCAAGTGGTTCCGCAGCGTCCGCTACGGCCTGCGTGCGGACACCGGCCGGATCGATCTGGACGAGGTGCGGGACCTCGCCCGCGCCGAGCGACCGAAGATCATCTTCTGTGGTGGGACGGCGATCCCGCGGACGATCGACTTCCCGGCCTTCGCCGAGATCG
Source organism: Frankia torreyi (assembly GCF_000948395.1). Classification (GTDB taxonomy): domain Bacteria; phylum Actinomycetota; class Actinomycetes; order Frankiales; family Frankiaceae; genus Frankia; species Frankia torreyi. The sequence continues at coordinate 55,269 of NZ_JYFN01000008.1, forward strand.
CGCGCGAGGTGGGGGCGGTGCTCGTCGCCGACATCGCGCACATCGCCGGGCTGATCGCCGGCGGTGCCCACCCCTCCCCGGTCGGCCACGCTCCGGTGATCTCGACCACCACGCACAAGACGCTGCGCGGCCCGCGCGGGGCCATGCTGCTCACCGACGCCGAGCACGCCACGGCGATCGACAAGGCGGTGTTCCCCGGCCTGCAGGGCGGCCCGCACAACCACACCACGGCGGCCATCGCGGTCGCCCTGCGGGAGGCCTCGACGCCTGCGTTCCGCGACTACGCCCACGCGGTCGTGGCGAACGCCCGCGCCCTCGCCGAGGCGCTGGTGGAGCGCGGGTTCGACCTCGTCACCGGCGGCACCGACAACCACCTCATCCTGATCGACCTCACCGGCAAGGACATCGGCGGAAAGCCGGCGGCGAAGGCGCTCGACGCGGCGGGGATCGAGCTGAACTACAACGCGGTGCCCTTCGACAAGCGCAAGCCGTTCGACCCGTCCGGCATCCGGCTCGGCACCGCCGCGATCACCACCCGCGGCCTGACTCCGGCGCACATGCCGGTGCTCGCCGGCTGGATCGACGACGTCGTCAAGGCCGCCGGCGCCGGCGACACCGCGACGATCGGTCGGGTCCGGGAGCAGGTCACCGAGCTGGTCAGCGGCTTCCCGATGCCCGGTTTCGCCTGATCGTCGCGACGCCCCACGCGCGACCACGCCCCGACCCGCCGGGGCCGGAGCGTGGTTACGCGTGCGTCACGTGACGCCTGCTCCTGGCGCCCCCGCGGTGCATCATCGGTTCAGGGCAGCCCGGAGGAGGGAGCACCGATGGTGAGGACCGTGAGCCCGTTCGCGGGTTCCCGGGCGGCGCGCGCCGCCACGGGATCGGTCGGTGTGGTCGGCGCGGCCGTCGCGGCCGGCCTGGTCGCGCAGCGGCGGGCGATCCACCGCCGCCGCAACCGGCCGGACGCGCCGCCGGAGCCGGAGCTGAGGCCGATCGGCGGCCGGGTCGCCACGGTGATCGCGGCCGACGGCGTGCCGCTGCACGTCGAGGAGACCGGTCCGCCGGACGCGCCGCTGACACTGGTGTTCGTCCACGGGTTCTGCGTGTCCGCCGAGTGCTGGACGCTGCAGCACCGGGCCCTCGCGGACCTCGGGCGAATGGTCTTCTTCGACCAGCGCGCGCACGGGCGCTCCGGGCCGTCCGAGGTCGGCAGCTGCACCATCGACGTGCTCGCCGACGACCTCTACCAGGTGATCCGCGACCGGGTGCCCAGCGGGCCGATCATCCTCGTCGGCCACTCGATGGGGGGTATGGCGGTCCTGGGGCTGGCCGATGCCCATCCCGAGCTCTTCGGCGACCAGATCATCGGGGTGGCGCTGCTGTCGACCAGCGCGTCGGAGCTGGCCCAGGTGACCCTCGGGCTGCCCGCCCTGGCGACGGCGGTGGTGCGTCGGGTGCTGCCCGGCATCGCCGTCGGCATGCGGCACACCTCGGGCCTGCTGGAGCGGGTTCGCGGGCGGGGCAGCGACCTGTCGTGGGAGGTGACCCGCCGGATCGGGTTCGGCGCCACCGATCTGCCGCCGGTGGTGGTCACGTTCCTCGAGACGATGGTCTCGGACACCTCGGTCGCGGTGATCGCCGCGTTCCTGCCCACCCTGCTCGACAACGATCGGCTGGCCGCCGCCGCCCGCCTGGCGGGGATCCCCACCGTGCTCGTCGTCGGCGACGCCGACCTGATCACCCCGGTGGCCCACAGCCGGACGATCGCCGAGATCCTGCCCGACGCGGAGCTGGTCGTCGAGGAGGACGCCGGCCACGCCATCATGTTGGAGCGGCCCGAGGCGGTGAACGCCGCGATCCGCAGGCTGGTGCAGCGGTCACTCGCCGAGGTCTCGCTGCCGCTGCCGCGGTCGCGGACGGGACTCCCGCCCGCCCCGGTCGGCGCCGCCGCGGACGGTGCCCCGTCGGCCGAACGGGCGGCGGTCGCGGACCGCGACGCCGGCGGGACGGCCGCCTGACCGGTCCCGGCGGGCCCAGGCAGGCGAGGAGATGAGGAGGTGATGGGCGTGAACGCCGCACGGCAACGTGACGTGGTCGTCGTGCCCACGGCGGACCGGATGCGGGACTTCGGCGCCCGGCTGAGCGCGTTGCTGCGCCCCGGCGACCTGCTCGTGCTCTCCGGCCCGCTCGGCGCGGGCAAGACGGTCCTCACCCAGGGCATCGCCGCGGGGCTCGGCGTGCGGGAGACGGTCACCTCGCCGACGTTCGTGCTCGCGCGGATCTATCCGGACGGCCGGATCCCGCTCGTGCACGTCGATGCCTACCGGCTCGGCGGGGNGACCGAGGNCGACGACCTCGACCTCGACGCCGACGCCGACACCTCGGTGACCGTCGTCGAGTGGGGCGCGGGGCTGGTCGAGGGGCTCGCCCAGGACCATCTCGAGCTCGTGCTCACCCGGCCCACCGCCGACGAGGCCGGCGAGACCAGGACGGTCCGCCTCGTCGCCACCGGTCCGAGCTGGGCGCGGCGGCTGCGCGATCTCGCCCCGGACTGAGCGCATCGCCTGCGCCGGGCCGCGGTGGGGTGGGTACTCGTCGTGGCTGATGCGGCGGTCCGTAGTCTGGACGAGTGCTGGTGCTGGCCCTCGACACATCCACGGCCGCGTGCGCGGTGGCGCTCGCCGAGCTGACCGCATCCGATCCCGCGCGGCAGGTGAGCGCGGCGGCCGGTGATCCCGCCGGCCCCGGCGTGCACGTCTGGCCCCGGGGGAGCGTGGTCACCGTCGACGCTCGCCGCCACGGGGAGCTGCTCGCGCCGTCGATGCGGGCGGTCCTCGACGAGGCGGGCGCGCGCCCGACGGACCTCGCGGCCGTCGTCGTGGGAGCCGGTCCCGGGCCCTTCACCAGCCTGCGGGTCGGCATGGTGACCGCCGCGGCCTTCGCGGACGCGCTGGACATCCCCGTGCACGGCGTCTGCTCACTCGATGGCATCGGCGCGGCCACGGCCGGCTCGGTCGGCGTGGTCACCGACGCGCGGCGCCGCGAGGTCTACTGGGCCCGCTACGTCGGCGGGGTGCGGGTGGGCGATCCCGCCGTGGGGCGTCCGGCGCAGGTCGCTCAGATGTTGCGGGAGCTCGGCGTCGACGCCGTCACCGGCCCCGGCCGGGCGCTGTACCCGGAGCCGTTCGCCGGGTTCGCCACCACCGACGACGCGGCCGGGGCTGACGGGGCGGGCGCGGACACGCCGGCGGGCGGGTACCCACGCCCGGAGCTGCTCGTCGGTCTCGCCGGGGCGGACCTGCTGGCCGGTCGCGACCCGAGCGTCCTGGCTCCGCTCTACCTGCGGCGGCCGGACGCGACCGAACCGCACGCGCCGAAGCCGGTCAGGGTGTGACGCGGCGGCCACCGCATCCCGACGGCGTGGCGCCGAGCGCCGCCACGCCGATCGAACCGGACTGGAACCGTGTGCAGGACCGGGCCGAGGAGCAGGTCCGGGACCGCGAACAGATCCGGAACCGCGAACAGGAGCTGGGGCAGGAACAGGAGCTGGGGCAGGATCTGGGGCAGGACCGGGATCTGGGGCAGGACTGGGACCTGGTGCTCATCCCGATGCGCTGGTGGCACGTCGCCACCGTTGCCGAGCTGGAACCGACCGTCTTCGCCACCGACCCCTGGACCGCGGAGCTGTTCTGGTCCGAACTGGCCCAGGGCGACCAGCGGCGCTACCTGACCGCGCTGTGGCAGCCCCGAGGGGTGGCCGCCCACGACCTGGCGGCGATCATCGGTTACGCGGGGCTGGCGCTCGCCGACGACGGCGCCTACATCCAGACCGTCGGCGTCGTGCCCCGGGTCCGGGGCCGCGGCGTCGGCGCCCGGCTGATGATCGCCCTGCTGCGCCACGCGCGTCGGGCCGGGGCCCGTTCCTGCGGGCTGGAGGTCCGCACCGACAACCATGCCGCGCGGGCGCTGTACAGCCGGCTTGGTTTCGTCGACATCGGCGTGCGCCGCGGCTATTACCAGCCCTCCGGCGGCGACGCCTACGTCATGCGGGCCCGGCCGATCGACACGGTCGGGTACGCCGCGCTGCTCGACGAGGTCGAACGCGCGCTGCCCGGCCGGGTGCGCCTGGAGCCGTGACCGGCTCGCCGGGGCGCCCCGGCCGGTCGCGCTGACTCAGGCCGCCGCCCGCGCCCGCAGGGCACTCTCGCCCGCGGCCCGGCTGCGCTCGTACACGTCGGTGAAGTCGGCCAGCGCCGGGTTGACCGGGGCGAGCGTCATCTCCACCCGGACCAGCTCGACGTCGGTCGCCCCGAGCGACTCGAGAACGTGGGCGATGAAGGGGAGCTGGTGGTCCCAGCCCTCCTTGGGCGTGCCCACCCCGTACGAACCGCCCTGGGTGGCGATGACCGTGACGCGCTTCCCGGTGAGCGCCGACTCCTCCGGCGGCTGCCGCAAGGTGCGTCCGACCAGGATCACCTGGTCCACCCACGCCTTGAACGTGGACGGCACCGAGTAGTTGTACATCGGCAGCGACAGCAGGAGCTCGTCCGCCGCCTCGAGCTCGCCGATCAGCTCCTCGCGCAGCTTGACGCCCTCGGTCTGCTCCGGGGTGTGCTGCTCGGGCGGGGTGAAGCCGGCCGACAGGGTGGCCCAGTCGAGGTGCGGCGGGGGCGTGAGGGCGAGATCGCGGTAGGTGACGGCGCCCTCGGGATGGGCGGCGCGCCAGGCGTCGATGTAGGTGGCGGCCAGCGATCGGGAGGTCGAGCCCTCCTGAGCCAGGCTCGCGTCCACGTGCAGCAGGTTGGGCATTGCGGCGCCTCCGTTTGTTCCACAGGTCGTCGGGAATCGAGATCTTCTGCTGTCGCGAAGATCTGCAGAGAGACTATCTGATGGATAAATCGTCTCTGCAAGCACTCATCTGGGGGGAGATTACTCTGACCGGGACGGGTACCCTGAGGCGGTGAGCGACGCCGCAGCGGCCGCGGAGCCCGAGTTCGGGCCCGACGGCCTGCCCGAGGACCTCGGGCAGGATCTGGGCTGGCTGCTGGGCCAGGTGCAGTACGGCTACCTCGCGGCCTCGGCCGCCGCGGTCGGCGAGCTGCCGGGCGGCCTGCGCGCGCTGCACGTCCTCGGAGCCGCCGTCGGCGGCGAGGCGCGAAACCAGATCGAGGTGGCCCGCCGGTTCGGCATCGACCGGACGGTGATGGTGCGCCTCGTCGACGAGCTCGAACGGGCGGGCCTGGTCGAGCGCCACCCCGACCCGGCCGACCGGCGGGCCCGCATCATCACCGCGACCGACCAGGGGGCACGGCTCTACGCGTCGACCCAGGAGGACCGCCGCCTCGTCGACCAGCATGTGCTCGCCGGGCTGGAGCCGGAGGAGCGGGAGCGGTTCGTCGCGCTGCTGCGCCGGATCGCCGCGCGGCTGCTGGCCGTCGATCCCACGCACGGCGCGGCCGCCTGCGACGCGGCTCGGCGGGAGATCGAGGCCCACGAGGCCGCCGGGTGCCCGCCGCAGGACGACTGCCCCACGGGCGGCGAACCCGCGCCGGGCGGCGACCGCGGGCAACGGGCGGCTGCTGCCGGCTGACCGCGGACCAGGCGGCGGCCGCCGAGGCAGACACCTGGACGGTCGGAAGTGGGACCCGGGCGGGCCCGGCTCACCGGGGCGCGCTGGGCTCGGTGAGCCGGGCCGGGTTGGGCTCGCCGGCCGGGTTGGGCCTAGCCGGCGGGGTTGGGCTCAGCCGGGCGTGACGGACTGGGCCGGGTGGGTGGACTCGGCGGGGCGGGGTGGACCTGGCGGAAGGGCCAGGCGTGGGGGGCGCCGGCGACCAGTCCCTCGGGTGGCGCGGGCAGCGGGGCCGTGGCGGGCCCCTTGGTGGTGCTGTCCGGGTCGGCGGGAGCGGCGGTCGCCGCGTCGGCGTCCACGTCGGTCGGCGGCGGGTCGGGCAGCCGGAGGATCACCACGACGAGGTCACCCCCCGGCTGGTGACTGAGATATACCTCACCTTCGCGGCCGTCGAGCGCGTCGATCGCCCAGTCCCGTAGGTCCGCCAGGCGGCCGGGGGTCGCCCTGGCCTCCCACATCCAGATCATGTCCGGGTCCCATCCTGCGTGGCCGAAGGCGGTCGGGGGCGGTTGCGCGGCCGCCCGCCGGGAAGGGGCCGGGGCGAGTCGGCGCGGCCGGCGCGGTCGGGCGGGCGGTGCCCGAATCCCGGCCGTCTTGACAGATCCGACCTTGTTGGTTGACGTGTGTGGTGCGGGTGCTAGGTTGGCACTCGGCACGTGAGAGTGCCAGCGACAACAGGCGCCTGTTCACCCGCGACGGCAGGCCGCCAGGGTCGCTCTCTCATCCAGCGCAGGAAGGGGGAGGTCGATCGTGACGACCGCCACCAAGGTTGCTATCAAGCCTCTCGAGGACCGCATCGTTGTGCAGCCCTCCGACGCCGAGCAGACCACCGCATCCGGCATCGTGATCCCGGACACGGCGAAGGAGAAGCCCCAGGAGGGCACCGTCCTCGCGGTCGGCCCGGGTCGGTTCGAGGACGGCAAGCGCGTCCCGCTCGACGTCAAGGTCGGCGACGTGGTGCTCTACAGCAAGTACGGCGGCACCGAGGTCAAGTACTCGGGCGAGGAGTACCTCGTGCTCTCCGCTCGCGACGTCCTCGCGATCATCGAGAAGTAGACCGCTCGCCGGTTAGCAACGCAAGGGGCGCGCCCCGCTGGCGGCCGTCCGGTTTGCGCCGGGCCCGCCAGCGGGGCGCGCTCTTGCGGTTTCCCACCGGTCATCGGTGTCGGGAGGACAAGCAGGTATGCCGAAGATTCTCACGTTCAACGAGGACGCCCGCCACGCGCTCGAGCGCGGCGTGAACGCGCTGGCCGACGCGGTCAAGGTGACGATCGGCCCGCGCGGGCGCAACGTCGTCATCGACAAGTCCTACGGCGCGGCGACGATCACCAACGACGGGGTGACGATCGCCCGGGAGATCGAGCTGGAGGACCCGTACCAGAACCTGGGCGCCCAGCTCGCCAAGGAAGTCGCCACCAAGACCAACGACGTCGCCGGCGACGGCACCACCACGGCGACGGTGCTCGCCCAGGCAATGGTCCGCTTCGGTCTGAAGCAGGTCACCGCCGGGGCGGCGCCGCTGTCGCTGAAGCTGGGCATCGAGGCCGCCGTCGAGGCCGTCTCCGCCGCCCTGCTGGAGCAGGCCCTCGAGGTCAGCTCCAAGCAGACGATCGCCCAGGTCGCCGCCATCTCCGCCCAGGACACCCGGGTCGGGGAGCTGATCGCCGAGGCGATCGACAAGATCGGCAAGGACGGCGTCATCACGGTCGAGGAGAGCCAGACCATCGGTCTGGACCTCGAGCTGACCGAGGGTCTGCAGTTCGACAAGGGCTACATCTCGCCGTACTTCGTCACGGACGCCGACTCGCAGGAGGCAGTCCTCGAGGACGCGTACGTTCTGCTCTACCCGGGCAAGATCGCGGCGCTGAACGAGATCCTGCCCATCCTCGAGCAGGTCGTGCAGGAGCGTAAGCCGCTGCTGATCATCGCCGAGGATGTCGAGGGCGAGGCGCTGTCCACCCTGGTCGTGAACTCGATCCGCAAGACCTTCCAGGTCGTCGCGGTGAAGGCGCCCGGCTTCGGGGACCGCCGCAAGGCGCAGCTGCAGGACATCGCCGTGCTCACCGGCGGCCAGGTGGTGGCCGGCGAGGTCGGGCTCTCGCTCGACGCGGTGACCCTGGCGGACCTCGGCCGGGCCCGGCGCATCGTGGTGGACAAGGACAACACCACCATCATCGACGGCGGCGGCGAGGCCGGCGCGGTCGCCGACCGGGTGCGCCAGATCAAGGCGGAGATCGAGGGCAGCGACTCGGACTGGGACCGCGAGAAGCTCCAGGAGCGGCTTGCCAAGCTCGCCGGCGGGGTCGCGGTCATCCGGGTGGGTGCCCACACCGAGGTGGAGCTCAAGGAGAAGAAGCACCGCCTCGAGGACGCCGTCTCGGCGACCCGTGCGGCGATCGAGGAGGGCATCGTCGCCGGCGGCGGCGCCGCCCTGGCGCACGTTGCCTCCGTCCTCGACGACGGCCTCGGGCGCACCGGGGACGAGCTCGCCGGTGTCCGGATCGTGCGTACCGCCCTCGACGCCCCGCTGAACTGGATCGCGCGCAACGCGGGCCTGGAGGGCGCGGTCATCGTCGCCAGGGTCAAGGACCTCGAGCCGGGTCACGGCTACAACGCCGCGACCGGCGAGTACACCGACCTGATCGCGGCCGGAGTCGTCGACCCGGTCAAGGTCACCCGTTCGGCGGTGGCGAACGCCGCCTCGATCGCGGCGCTGCTCATCACCACGGAGAGCCTCGTCGTCGAGAAGCCGGCGGATCCGGAGGGCGACCACGGGCACTCCCACGGGCACTCCCACGGGCACAGCCACCCGCAGGGCCCCGGTTTCTGATCGCCGAGCCGTCCCGAGAGGCCCGGCCGGGCGACTCCGGCCGGCGCCCCGCCCGCGGCAGCGAAGCGGCCCGCTCGGTCCCCGGTCAGGGGTTCGAGCGGGCCGCTTTCGTTCCCGGGTGTTCCTCTGACGACCGGCCGTTCGATGGTGGCCGGCCGGCCGGCGGGCGCCACCCGAACGGCTGGGCGAGACCGGCCGGTGGGCCTGCTCACCCGTCGCGGGTGATCGCCGTGGTCGGGATCGGATGTCCGGCCATGTCGCCACCTACCGCCGGGCCGGTCAGCAGGCCGGCGCGAGCCCCGGCCGGGCGGGGACGCGGCGAGCCGCCCCCCGCCGCGAGCGGCCGGTGAGGATCGCCTCCCGTTCCGATTCGCTGAGCCCTCCCCAGACGCCGTACGGCTCCCGGGCGGTCAGTGCGTACTCCCCGCAGGCGCGGATGACCGGGCATCGGGCGCAGATCGCCTTGGCCGCGGCCTCGCGGGCGGCCCGGGCCGGCCCGCGTTCGCCCTCCGGGTGGAAGAACAGCTCGGTGCTCTCCCCGCGGCACGCGCCATGTAGTTGCCACTCCCACTTCTCCGCGCCGGGGCCGGGAAGTCGTCGGACGTCGGTCATCGGCCTGAGCCCCCCTTTCGACCTGAGCGGCAAGCGCCGCGGGCTCACCGTAGTACCGGTCACCCACCCGGTGATCTTGAAAAATTCACCCGGGCGACCCCGCGTCGCCTGCCGTCAGGTCTGGTGTGCCGCGCCGGCACAGCCCCCGCCCGGACGCGGCGCGGATCCACGGGTTTGTCCGATCGCTCCGTGACCGGGCCGACCCCTCCCGTTCGGTGCCACCGGCTGCCCGGACGGACCCGGGATCGGGAGGGACGTCCAGTCCGCGGGTCCGGCGGACAACTTCGTGGACGGTGATTCGCCTACCCCGGCGATCGCCTGGTCACACGGCCAGGCCGGGAACGTCGCCAGCGAATGCTTCCACTCGGGGCCGCCGGGGCGGCCTTCGCCGCCCGGCGGGTCGCCGACAGGGTCGCCAAAACGGACGAACAGGACGAACAGGACGAACGGGACGAACGATCGGGATGGCCGACAGGCGATGGCCGGGAGCGCCCCGGGTCGGCCCCGGCTGGCAGGGATCTGCCAACGGATGGCGGGCGGCGTCGGTCGGCCGGCTCGGACTGTCCGGGAACGGACTGTTCGGGCTAGCCCGAAAGTCGTATCGGCGGCGGGCCGGCGGAAGACGCGCGGCGGCGCTGGGACGCCGCCCGGGGCCAAACCCGACCGCCGAGGTCGACGAGACCCGGGCTCGGGCGGCCCAAGACGATCGTGCTGGAGGAGGGTCGTGCGGCGCAGGCGTGCCTCAGTGATCGGCCGGGTGGGCGCCGCCGACCTCGCTCGCGACCGCGATGGCCGCTGCGAGTCCGCGGAAGTGATCATGGCGGCACGGGTGTGCCCAGGCGGCCCGAAGGATGCCGTCCAGCCCGCAGGCGCCATCCGGCCGCGGGCGCCGTCCACCTCCGCCCGCGGGGCTCCAGCCTAGCCCGGGACGGGCCCGGCGCTCAGCGGGAGTCGGCCTCCGAGGCGGCTGACGCCTCGTACACGCCGTCGGCGAAGCCGCGGGCGTACTCCCAGCTCACGTAGCACGACGGGTCGGGAGAGAAGGCCGGCTCATGGACGCGAGTCCGCCCCTCGTTGAGGAGGTTGCGCAGGTTGCCGGCCAACAGCTCCCAGTCGAAGTAATGAGGCTCGGCGCAGCCCTCGCAGTCGACGACGAGGCCGCGGTAGCCGCGCGGCTCGAGCAGCGTGCGGAAGACGTCGAGGTCTCCCAGCTCGGCGAGGACCTCCTCCCGCTCGTGCAAGGACAGCGGTTCGAGCAGGTCGAGGTCGTCGACGGAGTCGAGGCGCGCGAGCTCGGCGGCCGGATCCTCGGGGTCACCCGCGAAGGGGTCGACAGGCTCGTCGCTCACGTCGACCACGCTACGCTTGCCCGGACTGCTAAGTGGTCCCGATCAGGAGTATCGGCACCGTTGTGCGGTGCTTGTGGACAGGTCCGTGTAGGTCCGTCTCCTGTTGCGTAACCCGCGTGGCGCTGGTCGGCCGCCGGAAAGGCCCGCTCCCGTCGGCTGCGGCGCGATCTCCGTCACGCCGCAACCGCCCATAAGCGCCGCCGACCTCTACGATGGGGTACATGCCGCCGCCCGGCGACCGGCTCGCCGGTAACGGGTTGATGCTCCGTTCCGCCTGGTGGGCGGCCGGGCCGGCCGCCCACGGGAACCCGGCGGGGCCGTGGCCGCCGGGCGGGTATCCCCAGCGCCGCGGCACCGGTCATCGCGGAACGGAAGGTGCCATGAACGCTCCCGTCGCCACCGATCACTCCACGTCGGCTCCCCGCACGTCGGCTCGCGCGGCGTCGGCGGGCGGCTCCGCCGACTCCCAGGTGGACCTCCTGGGAGCCGACGCACCGGTGCCGCCGAAGCTGGCGATGCTGGGCCTGACCTTCGACGACGTCCTGCTGCTGCCGGCGGCCTCCGATCTCGTGCCCGCCGAGGCCGACACCACGACCCGGCTGTCGCGGTCCATCTCCCTCGCCGTGCCCCTGGTGTCCTCCGCCATGGACACAGTGACCGAGGCGCGGATGGCGATCGCGATGGCGCGCCAGGGCGGCGTCGGGGTGCTGCATCGCAACCTCTCGATCGAGGACCAGGCGCAGCAGGTCGACATGGTGAAGCGGTCCGAGTCCGGGATGATCACCGCGCCGGTGACCTGCGGGCCCGAGGCCACCCTCGAGGACGCGAACGTGCTCATGGCGCGTTACCGCATCTCGGGTGTTCCGGTGACCGAGCCGGGTGGCCGGCTCGTCGGCATCGTGACCAACCGCGACATCCGCTTCGAGAGGGACTACTCCCGCCGGGTGCAGGACGTCATGACGCCGATGCCGCTGATCACCGCGCCGGTCGGCGTGTCGCCCGAGGACGCACTGGATCTGCTGCGCCGACACAAGATCGAGAAGTTGCCGATCGTCGATGACCAGGGCCGGCTGCGGGGGCTGATCACGGTCAAGGACTTCACCAAGCGTGAGCAGTACCCGCACGCCACCAAGGACGCCGACGGCCGGCTGATGGTCGGTGCCGCGATCGGGGTGGGCGAGGACGCCTACAAGCGGGCGCAGGTCCTCGTCGCGGCGGGCGTCGACTTCCTCATCGTGGACACCGCACACGGTCACCAGCGGGCGGTGCCGGACATGGTGCGCCGGATCAAGACCGACATCCCGACCGGGGCCGACGGTCGGCCGCTGGACGTGATCGGCGGCAACGTCGCGACCGGCGCGGGCGCCGCGGCGCTCATCGCCGCGGGCGCGGACGCGATCAAGGTCGGCGTGGGTCCCGGCTCGATCTGCACCACCCGGGTGGTCTCCGGGGTCGGTGTCCCCCAGGTGACGGCGATCTACGAGGCGTCCCGGGTCGCCCGGGAGCACGGGGTGCCGGTGATCGGGGACGGCGGCCTGCAGTACTCCGGTGACATCGCGAAGGCCATCGCGGTCGGGGCGGACACGGTCATGCTGGGCAGCCTGCTCGCCGGCGTCGACGAGAGCCCGGGCGAGCTGATCTTCATCAACGGCAAGCAGTACAAGGCCTACCGCGGCATGGGGTCGCTCGCCGCGATGCGCAGCCGGGGTGGGGCCCGTTCCTACTCGAAGGACCGCTACTTCCAGGACGACGTGCTCTCCGACGACAAGCTCGTCCCGGAGGGCGTCGAGGGGCAGGTGCCCTACCGCGGCCCGCTCGCGGCCGTGGCGCACCAGCTCGTCGGCGGGCTGCGGGCCGCGATGGGGTACACCGGCTCGCCGACCATCCGGCGGCTGCAGGACGATGCGCAGTTGATCCGGATCACCTCCGCGGGCCTCACCGAGAGCCACCCGCACGACATCCAGATGACCGTCGAGGCGCCGAACTACAACTCCTCGCGCTGAGCCGCCGCCGCGGTTACGTCCGTCGTCACTGCCGGCCGTCCCGACACCGGCGATCAGGTGCCCGGGACGGGTCGGCGCGCGCGGGCGACGTGGAGCAGGTACGTCAGTATCCGGCCGGCGTGAGCCCGCCGGCCCAACCAGGAGGCGCCAGCAGTGGCAGAGGTCGAGATCGGTATCGGCAAGAGCGCGCGGGTCGCGTACGGTCTCGACGCCGTCGGCATCGTCCCGTCGCGTCGGACCCGTGATCCGCAGGACGTCTCGCTGGCCTGGGAGATCGACGCCTACCGCTTCGACCTGCCGCTGGTGGCGGCCGCCGCCGACGCCGTCACCTCGCCGGCCTCGGCGATCGCACTCGGCCGGCTCGGCGGGCTCGGCGTCCTGCACGTCGAGGGGCTGTGGACCCGATACGAGCAGCCCGAGAACCACATCGCCGAACTCAGCGAGATCGGTGACAAGGAGGGCCAGCAGGCGGCGACCGAACGGCTGCGCGCGCTGTACGAGTCGCCGGTGCGCCCGGAGCTCATCGCGCGGCGTCTCGGCGAGCTGCGCGACGCCGGGGTGGTCGTCGCCGCGGCGCTGCGCCCGCAGAAGGTCCGCGCGCTGAGCCAGCACGTGCTGGCGGCCGGCGTCGACCTGTTGGTCATCCACGGCACGGCGGTCTCCGCCGAACACCAGTCCCGGCGCAGCGAGCCCCTCAACCTCAAGCGGTTCATCGGCGAGCTGGACGTCCCGGTGCTGGTCGGCGGGTGCGCGTCGTTCTCGACCGCGCTGCACCTGATGCGGACCGGCGCCGCCGGGGTCATCGTCGGCGTCGGTTCGGGCCTGGGCGACCGGACCCACGACGTGCTCGGCGTGGGAGTCCCGCTCGCCACCGCCATCGCGGACGCCGCCGGAGCCCGCATGCGCTACCTCGACGAGTCGGGCGGCCGCTACGTCCACGTCGTCGCGCACGGCGACCTGCAGACCGGCGGCGACCTGGCGAAGGCGATCGCCTGCGGCGCCGACGCGGTCATGGTGGACGCGGCGCTGGCGGCGGCGCAGGACGCGCCGGGCCAGGGCGGGATGTGGCCGATGGACGTGCTGCACTCCGACCTGCCGCGGGGCAGGTGGGCGCCGGTCACCCCGACGGGCACCCTGGCGCAGATCGTCACAGGGCCCGGCGCGGCCACCGGAACGGGCCTGCTCAACCTCGCCGGCGGTCTGCGGACCGCCATGGCGACGACCGGGTACGCGACCCTCAAGGAGTTCCAGAAGGCCGAGATCATGGTGACCGCCGCCTCCTGACCGGCCCGGGGGCCGTTGCCGCCGGAGCTGGCCGCGGCCGTCCCGGCGGGCGATCGGCCGCGCGGTGGGCCGATACCCGACTCCGGCAGAACAGTCCACGCCCCGACGGTGGCGGCGGTACCCGGCCGATCCGGACCCGTGGTGGACATGGCACCCTGGGAGCGTCCGTCTCCGGCACGAAGGACGACAGATGCGCCTCGACGAGCACGGCCGCTGGGTCAGCGATGACGGCGCCTACCTCTGGGACGAAGCCGCCCAGACCTGGCAGCCGTCTTCCGCCGTGCCCCCGGCCAGCTCCGGCGGCGATCCAGCGCGGGCGCAGACGGCCGGCACCCTCGACGCCGGGCCGCACGACGGCGGCGATGCGCGCACGGGCGGCCTTCCCGACGCCGCCGCGGCGAGTCCCTCGGCTTACCCAAGTTCGGGCTTCGGGTCCGGCCCGGACGGCGCGCCGGACGGTGGGCGGGACGCCGCCGCCCCGGCGCGCGGTGCGGGGCTCGGATCGCCCGCCGTGGTGCGGCACGAGGTCCGTCCCGGGGCGCCGCGTCCCGGCGGCCCGGTCGCGGCCGAACCGCCGGGCGGTGCGACCCCGCCGGGCGGTGCGACCCCGCCGGGTGTCCGTGGCCTGTTCGGTGACTCCGGCCTGACCGGCGGCGTGCGCTCGGCGGGCGGCGCGGGTTCGGCCGGTGGCCTCGGCGAGAGCGGAGCTGGCGGCCCGGCCGCCGGCTCCGGTGCGGCCGCCGGCTCCGGTGCGGCGACGGGGGAACTGGCGTCCTACGGCGGCACGGGGCAGTTTGGGCGATGGGCGTCGCCAGGTGCCGCGCCGGACGGCGACGCAGCCAGGCCGAGCGCCTCGCCGCACATCACCGCACCGACCGCGGCTACCGGGACGACCCTGGCCGGCACCACGGGCGCCGGCCCGGCCGGGCCCGCCGGTACTCCCGGGGGCTGGCACGACGGCGACTCGACCGGCGAGTTCCGGCGCGCCGGCGCACCGGCGGGCACCGGCGCCCCGCCGGCGCGGGCCACCGGCGTGGCGCACTGGGATGATGACCTCGACGACGAGGCCGACTCCGACAACGACCCTTCCCGCGACAGGGAGTCGTTCGGCGACAGGGAGCCTTTCCGCGGCGCGGAGTTCGGTCGCGGCACCGAATTCGACGGCGAGCCCGAGTCCGGCTGGGCACCGTCGGGACCGCGCAGGCCGGCGTCGGCGGTGGGCCGCCCGGTCGCCGCGGGAGGTCTGGCCGGCCGCGTCGGCGGGTTCCTCCGGCAGGCCCGCGAGCGTCCCCCACTGCTGATCGCGGCCATCGTCGTGCTGGTCTGCGTGGGCCTTGGGGTCGCGGGATTCCTCGCCTTCGGGGGCGGCGGCTCGGACGGCGGGTCGGCCGTGGGCGCCGCGGCAGCCGGCAAGGGCCACTACACCAAGGCCGTCCGCGAGGCGTACCTGAGCTCCTGCCTGGATGTCAGCAACGGCAACGAGGGCTACTGCACCTGCACGCTGGACAAACTGGAGGCCACCTACACGGAGGAGGAGTACAAGCGGTTCAACGCGAGCGTCCAGTCGGAGTCATCGCGGCGGATCGTGCGCGAGATGTACGCCGCCTGCCGTGACAAGCGATGACCACAACCCGTGTACAATGGTCAGTCGGAGCTAATACCCCATATTCTTCCGGGCTTGTGGGCGACCCGCCAGAGAGCTATTGCTTTTTTGTCGGCCGTACGGTAGGACGTCCATCACGCATAGCCACACGATCGCGGCGAGGCGGTGCACGGGGCCGCAGGCCGGGATCATACGTCTCCGAGCGGCGCTGCTCCCGACCGACTGATCTGGCTGGGTGCGGGTTGCGACGACACGGTTCAGACAATGCACGTCCACACGATGGCTGCCCACATCGTGCTGATCTGGGGGGCAGGAGATGCCGCCCGATGACCATGCACCGTAGCCCGGAGCTCGAGGGTCCTGCGTCGACCGTCCCGTCCACCCGCGCGCCAAGGCGGGGGGCAGCCCGGTGACGACCCACGATGCCGATGTGAACGGGCCGGCCCGGCCGGCTCCGCCCCGCCGCGACGACGACTTCTTCGCCGTCGAGCGGGTCGGCGAGCCCGAGTCCCGCCCGTCCGCCGCGCCCGCCCAGGTCTCCTTCGCGCCGACCCCCTGGCCACCGCAGTTCGCCGCCCCGCCGAACTCCGCCCCGCCGAACTCCGGGCCGCCGAATTCCGGGCCGCCGAATTCCGGGCCGCAGAACTCCGCCGCGGTGCCGCCCGCCGGGCCGCCGCGCCGCGCCGATCCCTTCGACGTCACCAGCACCTGGGATGGTCCGGCGCCGCGACCCGGGGGCGGGTCCTCGGCGATCTCCGTGGCGCCTCCGGTCGAGGCCGCCTCGCCGGCCGGTTCCCGGCCGATGACCAACCTGCCGTCGATGTCGCCCCCGGCGCCGCCCGCACCCGCCGGCACCACCCCGGCTGGTCCGTCCGCCCGACTGGACCCGGGCAGCGACCGGGTCGGATCGCCGGTGGCCGGTGGCCGGACCGGGCCCGGTGGCCAGCAGGCGTGGGGTGGTCCGTCCGCGGACTCGGTGCGCGTCGGTGACTCACCCCGGCCTGCCGCGCCCGCGGCGGACCGGTCCGCCGGCGGCTACTCCGACCCGTTCACCGGCGGTTTCCCCATCTCCGCCCGTCCGGTCCCCGCCACCGGTCCCCGCACCGGTCCGATCCCGCTGTCGTCCCAGCCCCAGGCGCCCTACCCGGCCGCGGCACCGCGACAGGCCGCGTNCCCGCCGCCCGCACCCGCCGGCTCGCCGGCGTCCACGGGCTTTTCCGCGGCCTCCGCCCTGCCCGTGGCTGGAGCCGGGCCTGCAGCCGCAGCCACGCCGCCGGGAACGGCCGGTCGGCCAACCGGCTCGCCGTTCACGCCGGCACGCCAGCCGCAGCCCGGGACGCAGCAGCGAGTGGGGCCGGACGGCTTCGGCGTGACCGGCGCCGGCCCGCAGCCGGCTCGGCCGGCGGCGCCCGGCGGTCGCGGCACGGGTTGGACCGGCCCCGGCGGCTACGGGCCGCCGGGCGGGGCGGACCTGCCCGCCACCGCGGGCAGCGGGCGGGAGGCCCCCCGGCAGACGGACCCGTGGAATGGCCACAGCTCGCCGCGGCTACGGCTGCCGGCGTCACCCGCGGCCGACCCGGCCCAGGCGGGCTGGGAGACGGGCGGGCAGGCCCCCGACTACCCGTCGGTGCCGCCGCGCGGCTTCGGCGGGGTGGGCGCCTACCCGGCTGCGCGGGAGTCCGTCCCCGGAGCCGCGGGCGCCGGCAGACCGGGGGACCCCGGGGGGCGCGGCCAGACTGCCGGCGAGGCGTTCGCCGCCGGCGCGGCGGCGGCGCCCGTGAGCGGAGGGTTGTACGACCGCGCGGGTTCCGGCCCCCTTCTCAGCGCCGGTGCGGAGCCGGCAAGCCTGTCGGGACCCGCCGCCGGGAACGGGCAGAGGCCTGCGGTCGGCCGCGGGCGGTCCGGCGCCGCCGCGGCGCCCACCGCTCGACCGGAACGCCCCCGGGATGCGCCGCAGGGCGCGCCCGGCGCTTCGGGCTGGCGCAACCCGTTGGCCGATACCGGCAGCTTCGTCCGCCCGCTGCCGCCGCCCGGCATCCCCGGGTCGCTCGCCGATCGGGACGATCCCCTGTCCGGGCCGTTGCCGACGGCACGCCGCCGCCGCGGGCCCGGAACCGGGGCGCCTGGAGCTGGGGGAGCCGGCACCGGCTGGCGCGCGCCCGCTGCCTCGCCAGCGGGGGAGCGTCTCGTCCCCCCCGCCCGGGAGGGGGCCTCGACGGGCGCAGACCGGTCCGGTGCCGCCCCGGTTGCGCCGGACGCGGCCCCGGTCGGCCTGCGAGCCGCCGACCCGCCCCCGCGGCGGATCGAGGAGACGATGACGACGGCCCGGCCGCTGTACCGGCCGGATGCGCCGGCTACCGGCGGGCAGCCCGCCGGCAGTCCCGGGCAGCCCGGCAAGGCGGGCGGGCGCGGCGCCGGCACGGCCGGTCCGACCGGGCGGCGACCCGAGACGCCGGCCGAGATGACCTCCCTGGTCACTCGGCGAGCATCGGGCCGGGGGCGGGGCAGCGCGGCGGACCCGGCGGGGGAGGACGACAGCGGTTGGCAGCCGTCCCGGACCGTGCGGAAGCCGAGCGGCCGCAGCGTGCCCGCTGATCGCCGCCGCACGCCGAATCCGGTGACCGACACCGACAGCCTGCAACCGGTCTCCGCCCCGTCTGCGGGACGGTCCACCGCCGACGGCCGCGCGGACGGCCGCTCCGACACCGGCGAGCGGCGGCGGCGCACGGCGGCTGACCGGGCGGCCCGGGGCGGTGCGACCGGGCCGGGGGCCCGCCGCGCCACGGGTCGGCGAGCGGATACCACCGGCGGCCATGCGGGTCCGCAGCGGCGGTCCGCACGCGCGGCGACGTCCTCGGGTCTGCTGGAACCGACCGACCACCGGGACGCGACGCCCGACGACGAGCCGCCGTTCGAGGACCGGCTGGCCTGGCTCCGGCAGGGCTGGATCGGCCCGCTGGCGGTCGCGCTGGTCGTGGCGCTGCTGGCGGTCGGCGGCTATGTCCTGCTGCGCGGTGGCGGCAACGGGGGTGGCGGGACGGCCGCTCCGAGCCCGACGGCCGACACGTCGTCCGGCCCGGCGACGACCAACCCGGACGCCCTCACCGGCAAGGCGATGATCGACGGTAGCTGGCAGTGCCGCCTGGTCACCGTCACCGACCCGATCAGTCTGTCCCACGACGTGGTGGGGGTGCTGGTGGTCGCACGCACGGCCGGTGACTACACCTGGAACGGTACTGCCGGCCAGTACACGATCACTCCCGTGGCCGGCAACGACGGCGGGAATGTGATCGGCGACGTGCGGTTCACCAGCGGTCCGCTGAAGGATCTCTCGGCGATGCACATCGCCAAGCCGGGGGACGGAATCCGCGGCAAGGCGCAGGGCACCCTGGATCTCAAGGCTGGCGGGACTGCACCGCATCGAATCTGCGGAGTGAACTGAGAACATCCGTCCCTATGCTGACTGTAAGCGGGAACGGCGAAATGTCTGTTCTAACCGGGGGGTCGGCGATGCCGGCCGGTCGGCTACCTACCCCGGTTGTCGGGTTTAGACGGCGGTGCGGCAGGATCAGGTGCCATGCTCAGGTCTGACCGTGGTATGGGTGGCTGGCGGCGTTCAGCCGCCGGCAACGAGAAGGATGTGGCTGGCGGGGTGGGCGGCGGCGTCCCGGCGGCTGTCGGGACCGGTCGACCGGCCGTCGACCGGCGCAGTCTGCTCCGCTGGGCCGGAACCGCCGCGGTGGCCGCGCCGGCCGCCGGGCTGCTCGCCGCCTGCGGCGGGTCGTCGTCCTCCGATGGCCCGCGCAAGGTGCGCCTCGGGTACGTGACCTCCCGCACCGGGCCGCTCAGCTCCTACAGCGTGGTCGATTCGTACGTCGTCCAGACGATGCAGTCGCTCCTCGCCGACGGGGTCAAGGTGGGCGGCCGCAGCTACCCGGTGGAGATTTTCGTCCGCGACTCGGAGTCCGACCGGCACCGGGCCGGGATCGCCGCGACCGACCTGATCTTCAAGGACAAGGTCGACATCGTCCTGGTCGGTGGAACCTCGGACACGGCCATTCCGGTCGCCGATCAGTGCGAGATCAACCAGGTTCCCTGTATCTCGACGAACGCCCCCTGGCAGTCCTGGTGGAACGGGCGCGGCGGTAACGTCGACATGCCCTTCCACTGGACCTACCACTTTTACTGGGGGATGGAGGACGTCGTCGCCACCTATGTGGCCATGTGGCGCCAGCTCGGGATCACCAAGGTGGGGCTGATGTATCCCGCGGACGATGACGGTCAGGCATTCGCCAATCCAGACTTCGGAATTCCCACCATCCGCAACTTCGATTTTCAGCTGATCTCGCCGGCGAGCTCGGGCTACCAGCCGGGAGCGGCGTCGTTCGAGTCGTACCTGACCGCGTTCAAGGCCGCCGGCGTCCAGGCCGTCGTCGGGATCGCCCAGGCCGCGGACTTCGCCGCCTTCCGGCGCCAGACCCGGACCGCGGACTTCACCCCGAAGGCGCTGACCGTGTCGAAGGCGCTGATCTTCCAGGAGGACGTCCGGGCGCTCGGGTCCAACGGCAACGGGCTGACCACCGAGGTCGCCTGGTCGCCGTCACATCCCTACCGCAGCTCGCTGACCAACAAGACCTCCCAGGATCTGGCCAGTGACTTCGCCAGCGCCCGCGGTCGTGGCTGGACGCAGGCGCTGGGCTTCACCTATGCGCTGTTCGAGGTGGCGGTGAAGGCACTCGGCGGCGCCGCCTCGCTGGACCGGGAGGCGATCGCCGCGGCCGTCAAGGAGGTCGACGCCCAGACGATCGTCGGCCCGGTGGCGTTCGGATCCCAGTCGAACGTGCCGAAGAACGTGGCCCGTACCGCCCTGGTCGGCGGGCAGTGGGACCAGGTCGACAACGACTTCGCGCTCAAGGTCGTGAACAACAGCGGCAACAGCAAGGTCGGGGTGGACGCGCAGTTGAGCCCGCTCCCGACGCCGGTCTGAGCGGCGGCCCGCCGACGCACAACGCGAGGGGCCCCGGGACGCGCGTCCCGGGGCCCCTCGCGTTGTAGCGGGTCAGGCGTTGTAGCGGGTCAGGCGCGAGCGGCTGCCCGCGACATCGTGTGCTCGACCACGGCGATCAGCGCGCTCTTGGTCGAGTCCCGGTTGCGGGCGTCGCAGGTGATGATCGGCACGGTCGGGCTGATCTGCAACGCCTCGCGGACATCCTCGATGGAGTGCCGAAGGATTCCGTCGAAGCAGTTGACGCCGATGACGAACGGCAGTTGACGCTGCTCGAAGTAGTCGACGGCGGCGAAGCAGTCCGCCAGCCGGCGGGTGTCGGCCAGGACGATCGCGCCGATGGCGCCCCGGACGATGTCGTCCCACATGAACCAGAAGCGGTACTGCCCAGGCGTCCCGAACAGGTACAGGATCAGGTCCTCATCGAGAGAGACGCGGCCGAAGTCCATCGCGACCGTGGTCGTGGTCTTGTCGGACAGGTGGGTGAGGTCGTCGACGTGGGCTCCCGCCTCGGTCATGACGGCCTCGGTACGCAACGGGACAATTTCTGACACCGAGCCCACAAAGGTGGTCTTCCCGGCGCCGAATCCTCCCGCCACCACGATCTTCACCGAGGTCGTGGCGACGGAGGAGTTGACCCGTCTGTTGTCAGAGCTTTCGAAGGCCACTGAGAACCCTTTCGAGCAACGCGAGATCCGGTGCCTCGTCGCGGTCAGGCTGCTGGTGGACGCGGACGAAGCCTTCGTCCGCCATGTCGCCGACCAGCACACGGGCGACGCCCAGAGGCACCCGGAGCCCGGCGGCGATCTCCGCGATGGATCGCACCTGCCGGCACATGGCGGCGATGGTCTGTTGCTCGAGGTTGAGGCCGATGGCCCGTTCCTCGCCGAGCGGCGTCGTGAAGACGAGCGCCTCGATGGCGAGCTCGTAGCGTGACCGAGTACGCCCGCCGGTCATCGCGTAGGGACGGACGACCGGACCGGGCGCGTTCTCGGGATCGATACTCACCCTGACTCCCTGTGCTGCCGCTCGTTCACCGCGGAAGCGTTCCCTGCAGCTCGGCGCGCAGCGCCGGGGTGAGGACATCCTTCGCCCGGCTGACCAGCAGGGCCATCTCGTAGCCGACCAGGCCGATGTCGCACGACGGCGCTGCCAGCACGGCCATGCTCGCCCCGTCGCTGATCGACATGATGAACAGGAAGCCGTGTTCCATCTCGACGACGCTCTGCGTCACGGCGCCCGCCTC
The DNA here is from genome assembly GCF_000948395.1 of Frankia torreyi. Classification (GTDB taxonomy): domain Bacteria; phylum Actinomycetota; class Actinomycetes; order Frankiales; family Frankiaceae; genus Frankia; species Frankia torreyi. The sequence continues at coordinate 76,833 of NZ_JYFN01000008.1, forward strand.
GAACACGCGCGCCGCCCCCTGGGTCAGGCTCACCAGCCCGGAGGCCACCGCGGCGAGCTGGTCGGCCCGGTCGCGGGGGAAGCCGTCGGAGACGGCCAACAGCAGCCCGTCCGCGGACACCACCACGGTGTGGGCGACACCCGGGACGCGATCGACAAAATTGTTGATCAACCAGTTGAGGTTCTGAGCCTCAGAACTCACGGGTGTCACCGTTCCTCCTGCGGGTCACGTCGAGGATTCCTCGTGGTGTCGACTCCGACATCACGTCCCTGCCGCACGCCCTGGTAGAAGCTGGCAAGCCGGCCACCGACGGCCTCGGGAGACCTGGTCGAGGTTTCGGCGGGACCCCGGCTTGGCGCGGGTTCGGCGCTGCCGGGCACGAGATGGGTCATGGGAACTCGCACCGGCAGGCCCGATCGCGTCACGCCACCGGTGCTGGGCTGGCGCAACGACTCGGCTGCCTGCCAGCCGGCGTCCCCGGGAGAGCTCCAGCCTCCCCGGTCCGGCGGCTGTGCCGACTGGTGCTGTGGCACCGACTGGTGCTGTGCCGGCGGCTGGTGGGACTGGGCCGCCGCGGGCTGGGGCTGCGGGCCGGACCCCGGCCGCAGCGGGCCGCCGGGAGGCGGGGACTGGTGCGGCGCCGCGAACGCGGGTACCGGCGCCGGGGCGGCCGGCTCGGCCGCCGGCGCCGGGCGGGCACCCGTGCCGGGCTCGGCGGCCGGACGGGCCGGACCACGCTGCCCGAAGGCCCCGCCGATGCCGGGACGCCCGACCGGCCGGGCCGGGACCGCAGCCGGCGGCTCACCGGCCGCACGCGCGGCGGCCGCGGCGGCCGCGGGGGTCTTGCGCTGGGCCGATGCCGCGTCAGCCGGCGTCCGGCGCTGGAACCACGCGGATACGGAGTCGAAGATCGGCGAGGTTTCGACGTCGTCGGTCTCCGACTCGGCCGTGGCCTGCTCGCCGGTGATCTCGGCAGGCGCCGGCTCCGCGACGCGGCCGGGCGCGGTCGGCGTCTGCGGTCCTGCCTGTGGCTGGGGACCGGTCCGTGGCTGGGGACCGGCCGGCGTCTGCGGGCGGATCGGCGGCCGCAGGCCGGTCGGTGCCTGCGATCCGGTGGCGGGCTCGGGGCGCGGCCGTGCCTGTGGTTCGGGCCGGTCCTCAGCCCGGGCGAACACGTCGCCCGGGCGTGTGATGACCGGCTCGACCGGCTGCCGGGGTGCGTCGTGATCGGCGCGGTCCCGGAGGTTCGGGCGCTCCCGGACGGGGAGCTTCGGCGCCGCCTCGGGCTGCTCGCCCGTGGCGGGCTCGGTGTCCGCCGGCCGGGGGCGGGTCGGCCAGCGGTTGTCCCCGAACGACACGGGGCTCGTGATGTCCGGTGCGGGCTGGTCGCGCCGGGCCGCCGGCCCGCGCCGGTCGATGGCCTCGGTGTCGGGGGTGACCCCACCGGGTGACGCACCGCGGGGAGCCGCGCCGCCGGTGGCGGCACCGCCGGGCGGTGTCGCCGCGCGGCCGCGTGGCCCGGTGTCGTGGCCGGGCCGGACGCCGAGGTCGATCTCCTGGCTGTCGAAGTCCCGCGGGTCGCGGTCGTCGTCGGGGCCGTCTGGCGCCCGGTCCTGCGGCGCAGTACCCGGGAACTGGGCAGCCCGGCGTGGGGTGCCGCCGTCGACCTCGCGTGGCGCGGTCGACGGGGTCGGCGCCGTGCCGCCGGTCTCGTCGTTGCGGTCGTTGCGGTCGTCCAGGCCGGGGGAGAACTCCTCCAGACCGAAGTTGCGCCGGTCCGTGGTGGGCATCGGGCCGGTTCGGTCGGAGCCGAGCTGCGCGGCCAGCGGGCCGGTCAGCGGAAACGGGCCGGTGTTGGGGAAGCGCCGCGGACCGCTGGAGTCGTCGAAGACGTTCTCCCGCGTCGCGGGTTCCGACTCGGGCCGGTGCCCGTTGCTCATCCCGTTGCTCGCGCCGGTACCCGCCGGGGTCGCCGCCCCGTTCGCGCGGTCGGGCGCCACGCCGTTACTCGGTCGCTCGGCACTCGGTCGCTCGGCGCGTTCCGCGGGCCGTCCGCCGGGGCCGGGGCCGCCGATCGCCGGGGCGGTCGAGGGCCGGTTCAGGGCCGGGGGACGGCCGGGCGCGGTGCCGGCGGCACTGTCGCCGGTGACCAGCTTCGCGGGCAGCCGGACGACGGCGGTGATGCCGCCCGACGCCGACTCGCGCAACTGGACGCGAATACCGTGCCGGCCGGCCAGCCGGCCGACGGCGAACAGGCCCATCGTCCGCGACACCGACACGTCGACGACCGGGGGATTGGCCAGCCGCTCGTTGACCCGCTCGAGCTCCTTGGCCGGCATGCCGATGCCCTGGTCCTCGATCTCGATCATCGCGCCGGCGCCGGGGCCGAGTGAATGGCTGGTCACGAGCACCTCGGTGACCGGCGGCGAGTACGAGGTGGCGTTCTCCAGCAGCTCGGCGACGAGGTGGACGACGTCGCTGACACCGTTGCCGGCGATGGACACCGGCGCGGCCGAGGTCTGCTTCACCCGGGTGTACTGCTCCACCTCGGAGATGGCGGCCAGGACCACCTCGTTGAGGGGCACGGGGTGCGTCCAGCGGCGGGCGGTGTCCGTGCCGGCGAGGACCAGCAGGCTCTCGTTGTTCCGCCGCATTCGAGTGGCGAGGTGGTCCAGCTTGAACAGGTTGGAGAGCTGGTCGGGGTCCTGCTCGCGGTTCTCCAGGTCGTCGATCAGGCGGAGCTGGCGTTCGACCAGCCCCTGGCTGCGCCGGGAGAGGTTCACGAACATCGCGTTGACGTTGTTTCGCAGCGACGCCTGCTCGGAGGCCAGCCGGATCGCCTCACGGTGGACCTCGTCGAAGGCCCGGGCGACTTCACCGACCTCCTCGTCGGTGTTGATACCGACCGGTTCGATCGAGTCGTCGATGTCCTGGTCGGTGGAGTCACGCAGGCGGCGGACGGCCTCCGGCAGCCGGCGGTCGGCGATGTCGAGCGCCGCGGTCCGTAGCGCCAGCAGCGGTCGGACCAGCGACCGCGCCACGACGAGCGCGGACAGCAGGGCGGCGGCGAGGATGAGCACGATGAGCAGACCGGACAGCAGCGCCCGGTGCTGGATGTTGCCGCGCAGGGTGTCGACCCGGTCGTCGACGAGCGCCAGGAGCTTGTCCGTGGCGGCGGTGCTGGTGTCGATGGTCTCCTGGGTCGCCCGGTTCCACTTCTCCGACTCGATGACGGTCAGCGGCTGGCCGATGGGCGCGTCCAGGACCTCCTCGACGTAAATCTGGGTGTTGCGGATGTCGCCATTGTTTTCGGTGTCGATTGTCGGGTTGTAGATGGCGTGCTGGGCTGGTCCGGCGACGTTTTCGAGGTCGTCCCGCTCCCGTGCTCGCTGCGTCTCGGCCGAGAGGAACTCGCGATAGTCACCTTCAGTGAAGAGCTGGTTGCTGCCGCGCGGAAGCAGGCTGTAGACGAGGGCCTGCTGCTGCGCGAGGAGTTCCGTCCCCGACATGAGGAAGTAGGCCGTATTGACACCGTCGTCGAGCTGCTGGTCGTCATTTCCCTGTGGGATGAGCTGGACCAGGTTGACCAGGGAGTCGATGATCGGCTGAAAGGTCGTCTGGACGGCTTTCGGGTCGACAACTCTTTGGATCGTCTGCCGCTTCGCGGGCAGCGAGTCCATCCGGGTCTGGACGTCGTCGAGGGCTCGCCGAACCTCGCTGCCGAAGGAACCACGCCGTCCGTTGGCCACCGCCTTGTAGGCCTGGTAGGCATCGTTCACCGCCGCCTGGCTGGGCGGGACGGCGGCGGCGTCGCGAGAACCGACCGGGCCGCTCGCCACGAAGCCGGTGCTGTACGTCCGTTCCGTCTGCAGGGCATGGGCGAGCGTCGACGCGGACCGGCTGATCTCGGTGAGATCCGAGATTCGGTTCACGTCACGGGTGCTGGTCAGCACCGCGCTGGCCTCGATGGAGGAGTAGACCAGGATCGCGACGACCGGCACGGCCAGAATCGCGATCAGCTTGGTGCGGACCCGCCAGTTGGTGGGGTTGGTGGCGGCGCGACGAAGGCGCGCCAGACCGGACCCCGCGGGGTCCGGTGGCGCCGCGGGGCGATCGTCGCGCTGCCCGCCGTCTTCGGTGTCCACGGGCAAACCCGGCGCCGAGGTCGGCTCCGGATCTGCGGCGATGCCCGTGCTGCTGGCCATCGGTTGTCTGCGCACGTACCTTCGCAACCTCTCCGCCAGCCTCCCGGAACACGTCGTACCAGGATGGCTCGGTATCGGGCCCTGATGTCCCTTGCCAGGCACCATAGCGGTACGAAGTCGGCATCCGAAAGGCGCCTACCGTAAGCGCGTTGGTGGCTGCACGCCAGTTGTGGTCACGGCGCACGGAGTCACCGTCTGCGTAACCCTCGCGAAGCCCGACAACGTACGCCCATCGTGACGTAGCGGTTGTCCCAGTGAGTGGCACTGAAGGCGCAAAGCAGGCATCTGCGACATCCGTCCTTACGGGTCTTCGGGGGGTGCCCGCGATGCGCCGCCCGCTCGCGTGAACGACGCCCACGGGCGGCGGCCGGGCCCGGAAGGCCGCCCGAGCAGGCCTGGCCCACAGGTGCCGCGGGGTCCGTAGGCTTGCGGGGTGAGCGAGTTGCAGCGCAGCGATGCTGGTCACGATGCGAGACCGGGGGCCGTGGGCCCGGCGGGGGGCGCCCCGACGGCGCCGGTGACCAGGCCCGGCACGCCCGTGGGCGCCGGTGCGCCGGGGCATCCCGGATACGACACGGTGTTGGTGATCGATTTTGGCGCGCAGTACGCCCAACTGATCGCTCGGCGGGTTCGTGAATGCCATGTGTACTCGGAGATCGTGCCGTGGGACATGCCCGTGGACGAGATCCTCGCCCGCAGACCGTCCGCACTGATCCTTTCCGGTGGGCCGAAGTCGGTGTACTCGCCGGGAGCGCCTCGGGTCGACCCCGCGTTGTTCGACACCGGGCTGCCCATTCTCGGCATCTGCTACGGCCACCAGGTGATGGCCCAGGCGCTGGCCGGCTCGGTCGCCCGCACCGGAACAGCGGAGTACGGAGCGACTCGCCTGTCGGTGACCGAGCCAGGCGTCCTGTTCGACGGCCTTCCGGTCGCCCAGCAGGTGTGGATGTCGCACGGTGATTCCGTGACCGCGGCGCCGCCCGGCTTCCGGGTGACGGCGTCCACCCCGTCGACCCCCGTCGCCGCCTTCGAGGATCCGGCCCGCCGCCTCTACGGCGTCCAGTTCCATCCGGAGGTGGTGCACAGCGAGCGCGGACTCGACGTGCTGCGGCACTTCCTGCTGGTGGGCGCGGGCTGCCGGNCGACCTGGACCATGGTGAACATCGTCGACGAGGCGGTGGCGGCGGTGCGCGCCCAGGTCGGCTCGGGCCGGCTGATCTGCGGGCTGTCCGGCGGGGTGGACTCCGCGGTCGCCGCGGCGCTCGTGCACCGCGCCGTTGGTGACGCCCTGACCTGCGTTTTCGTGGACCACGGCCTGCTGCGGGCGGGCGAGGCCGAGCAGGTCGAGCGGGACTTCGTCGCGTCCACCGGCGTCGATCTCGTTCACGTGAAGGCGGCCGACCGGTTCGCCGCGGCGCTGGCCGGTGTGACCGACCCGGAGCGCAAGCGGAAAATCATCGGTCGGGAGTTCATCCGGGTCTTCGAGGAGTCGGCCCGCGAGCTGGAGGCCCGCGCCGAGGCCGAGGGTGCGACGATCGAGCACCTCGTGCAGGGGACGCTGTACCCCGACGTGATCGAGTCCGGTTCCCCGACCGCCGCGAAGATCAAGTCGCACCACAACGTCGGTGGCCTGCCGGAGGATCTGCGGTTCGGGCTGGTCGAGCCGTTGCGCACCCTGTTCAAGGACGAGGTCCGCCGCCTCGGCGAGGAGCTCGGCCTGCCCGAGGAGATCGTCTGGCGCCAGCCGTTCCCCGGCCCGGGACTCGCCGTTCGCATCATCGGTGAGGTCACCCCCGAGCGGCTCGACGTGGTCCGGGCTGCCGACGAGGTGGTCCGCGACGAGATCCGCCGGGCCGGGCTGGACCGGGAGATCTGGCAGGTCTTCGCGGTGCTGCTCGCGGATGTGCGGTCGGTCGGCGTGCAGGGCGACGAGCGCACCTACGGGCACCCGGTGGTTCTGCGCGCGGTCACCAGCGAGGACGCGATGACCGCCGACTGGGCGCGACTGCCCTACGGGCTGCTCGAACGCATCTCCAACCGGATCGTCAACGAGGTGGGGCAGGTCAACCGGGTCGTCTACGACATCACCTCGAAGCCCCCGGGCACCATCGAGTGGGAGTAGGCCCGACCGCTCGCCGGCAGGGGGCCGGCCCGGCGGCCTGACCGCCGCCGGGCGCCCCCGGTTTGACGTCCCGGCAAGTCCGGAGCACGCTGGGAATCGTGACCGTGCACAAGATGGCCATTACTTAGGCGCGCACCCGAGCTCCGGGTCCGCGCGCCATGCCTTCCGCCTGCTCGGCGGGGGGCTTTTTTGTTGCCGCGGTCACGGCGAGGTGGCCGCACAGCCGCCGGGAGAGGCATCATGACCGCACCAGCCGCAGACGACCAACCCACGCCCGGGGGCGGTGACCCCGGGCCTGGCGAGGCGGACCTGAGCATTGAGGCGGACCCAGGTGCCGCGGCGGATCCGGGTGCCGCGGCGGATCCGGGTGCCGCGGCGGATCTGAGTGTCTCGGCCATCGAGGCGGCGGCCGGGGTGCTCGACGGCGTGGCGCGGCGCACCCGGGTCGTGCATGATCCCGGCCTGTCGGCCGCGCTTGGCACGCCCGTGTGGTTCAAGTGCGAGCACGAGCAGCACACCGGCTCGTTCAAACTGCGTGGCGCCTACCACCGAGTGGCGACCGCGGACCCGGCGGCGCGTGCCCGAGGGGTCGTCGCGGCCAGTGCCGGCAACCACGCCCAGGGGGTGGCGTTCGCGGCGGCCGCCTTCGGCGTCCCGGCGACGATCTTCGTGCCGGCGGGGGCGAACCCCGTCAAGGTCGCCCGGACCCGCCGGTGGGGCGCGCGGGTCGAGGAGGTGCCTGGAGGCGTGGAGGCCGCGCTCGCGGCGGCCGCCGACTTCGCCGCTCGCGGCGGGCGCCTGCTCGTGCATCCCTTCGACGACCCGGCTGTGGTGGCTGGGCAGGGCACGATCGGCCTCGAGCTGCTGGACCAGGTGCCGGACCTGGGCACCGTCCTGGTCGGCGTGGGCGGCGGCGGGCTCGTCAGCGGGGTTGCCGCGGCACTGCGGGCCCGCCGACCCGGGGTGCGCGTGATCGGGGTGCAGTCGGTGCTGGCCCCCGCCTTCGCCATATCGCTGCGAGCCGGTCGGCGGCTCACCGCGGTGGTGGGCGCCGATCTGCCGGGCGCCGTCCCGCTGACTGCCGATCTGCCGGTCACCGATCTGTCGGTCACCGATGTGCCGGGCGCCGCGGCTCGCGGCCGGGTCATCCCGGTCATCCCCGGCAGCCGGCTGTCAGGGCGGCCGATGCTGCCCCGCTCGGCGGCGAGGCCCCGCACGATCGCCGACGGTATGGCGGTGAGCGAACCGGGCGCGCTGACCTTCGCGCTCGCCACCAGGCTGGTCGACGAGGTGGTGACCGTGGACGAGGCCGCCTTCTGGGAGGCGATGGTGCTGCTGCGGCGGGCCGGCCTCGCGGTGGAGCCGGCCGGAGCCGCGCCGATCGCGGCGCTGCTGCGCCACGGCGGCCTCGCCCAGGGGCCGACCGTGGCGATCCTGTCGGGAGGCAACATCGATCCCGGGGTGGCCAGCCGAGTCAAGTCGCTGGCCGCGGTCGCGACCGACGACGTCGGCGAGCTGCGGACCACGGCCTGAGCCGGCCCGCCGGGCGGTGGGCGGCCGAGGTGACCATAAGGTGGCGATACGTGGGTCGGTGACGTCGCGGCCGGGTGGCACTTCGCGACGGGCCGCCCCGCGGCAGGCCGCCGCCCGGCCCGTCCGGGAGGCGGCACATCCCCGGCGAGCCCGGCTCCGACCAGTCCGGCGTCGAACGTATGATCGAGGTCTGATGAGCACTCTGTTCGGTGAGTCCCCCCGCGCCTTCGGCGAGTCGGCCGCGGGTGTCGGCGGCGGCGTGCCCTACGACCTGTTCGGCCCGGCGGTGCTCGCCTCGCCCGCGGGTGGCGACGCGGGCGGCGGGGCACCCCGGCTCGACGCCGAAGGCCTGCTCGACGGGCTCAACCCGCAGCAGCGGGCCGCCGTGGTGCACATCGGCGCGCCGTTGCTGGTCGTGGCGGGCGCGGGCTCCGGCAAGACCCGGGTGCTGGCTCATCGCATCGCCTACCTGCTGGCGGCCCGGGGCGTCCGGCCCGGGGAGATCCTGGCGATCACGTTCACGAACAAGGCCGCGGCCGAGATGCGGGAGCGGGTCGGCGCGCTGGTGGGCCCGCGGGCGCGGGCGATGTGGGTCAGCACGTTCCATTCGGCCTGTGTGCGCATCCTGCGGTCAGAGGCGAAGCGGCTCGGCTACGGGTCCTCCTTCTCCATCTACGACGCCGCGGACGCGCAGCGGCTGATTACGCTGGTCACCCGGGATCTCGACCTCGACCCGAAGCGGCACCCGGCACGCGGGCTGGCCGCGCAGATCAGCAACCTGAAGAACGAGCTGATCGACTGGGAGGCCGCCCGGGACCGGGCGAGCAGCCACCAGGAGCGCACCGTCGCCGAGGTCTACGCCGCCTACCAGCAGCGGCTGGCCCAGGCCAACGCGCTCGACTTCGACGACCTGATCATGATGACGGTCAATCTGCTCCAGGCGTTCCCCGACGTCGCCGAGCACTACCGGCGCCGGTTCCGGCACGTGCTGGTGGACGAGTACCAGGACACCAACCACGCCCAGTACGTCCTGGTGCGGGAACTCGTCGGCCAGCCCGCGCACGGTGAGGCCGACGTGCCGGGGTCGGGGGCGTCGGCGGACCCGCCGGTCTCGACCGTCACGTGGGCGTCGGGCGCCGTGCCGCCCGCGGAGCTCTGCGTCGTCGGTGACGCCGATCAGTCGATCTACGCCTTCCGCGGGGCGAACATCCGCAACATCGTGGAGTTCGAGGAGGACTTCCCCGACGCCGCGGTGATCCTGCTGGAGCAGAACTACCGCTCCACCCAGACCATCCTGTCCGCTGCGAACGCGGTGATCGCGCGCAACAACCAGCGCAAGGCGAAGCGGCTGTGGTCCGACGCGGGGGACGGGGAGAAGATCGTCGGCTTCGTCGCCGACAACGAGCACGACGAGGCCGCCTTCGTCGCCGAGGAGGTCGACCGGCTCACCGACGCGGGGCTGGCCCGGCCCGCGGACGTCGCGGTGTTCTACCGGACCAACGCGCAGAGCCGGGTCTTCGAGGAGATCTTCGTCCGGGTCGGGCTGCCCTACCGGGTCGTCGGCGGGGTGCGCTTCTACGAGCGTCGCGAGATCCGCGACCTGCTCGCCTACCTGCGGGTGCTGGCCAACCCGAACGACACGGTGAACCTGCGCCGCATCCTCAACGTGCCGCGGCGCGGCATCGGGGACCGTGCCGAGGCGGCGCTCGCCGGCTTCGCCGAGGTCGAGCGGATCGGGTTCGCTGCGGCGCTGGAGCGCGTCGGCGAGGTGCCGGGGATCGCCACCCGCTCGGCGAAGGCCGTGCGCGAGTTCGCGGCGTTGCTCGCCGAGCTACGCGCGATCGAGGCGGACGGACCGGTGGCCGTCGTCGAGGCGGTCCTCGAACGCACCGGCTACCTGTCCGAGCTTCTCGCGGAGGACACGGTCGAGGCCCAGGGGCGGGTGGAGAACCTGCAGGAGCTGGTCGGCGTCGTCCAGGAGTTCACCGAGCGCAATCCGGAGGGCACCCTCGCCGAGTTCCTCGAGCAGGTCTCGCTGGTCGCCGACGCCGACCAGGTCCCCACCGACGACGGCTCCGACGGCGTCGTCACCCTCATGACCCTGCACAGCGCCAAGGGCCTGGAGTTCCCCGTCGTCTTCCTCACCGGCCTGGAGGACGGCGTCTTCCCGCATCTGCGGACCCTGGGCGACCCCACCCAGTTGGAGGAGGAGCGCCGGCTGGCCTACGTGGGGGTCACCCGGGCCCGCTCCCGGCTGTACCTGACCCGCTCGGTCGTCCGTAGCGCCTGGGGGCAGCCGGCGTACAACCCACCGTCGAGGTTCCTCGGCGAGGTGCCCGACGCGCTGGTCGACTGGCGCCGTCTCGTCGAGGCGGCGCCGGAGCCGGCCGCCCGGCCCTGGGGCGGCTCCGGCACCGGCGGGTTCGGGTCGGGCGGGTTCGGGTCGGGCACGGCCGGGCAGGGCGGCGGCCGTGCGGGCGGCGGGGGCACACCGGCCCGCAAGGCGCTGCCGAACTCACCGTTCGCCGGCCGCGGCCGCCCCTCGGCGCGGCCCGTGCTGGAGCTGCGCCAGGGCGACCGGGTGACCCACGACAGCTTCGGCCTCGGCGTCGTCGTCGCCACCGGCGGGGNGGGGGNTTCGGCCGAGGCGACGATCGATTTCGGCGCGGACGCCGGGACCAAGCGTCTGCTGTTGCGTTACGCCCCGGTCGAGAAGCTCTGAGTCCCGGTCGAGAAGCTCCGACCGCTCCGGCGCCGTCGTCCCGGCCAGCCACCCGGCAACCCGGCGCGTCACCGCCCCGTTGAACGCCAGCGAGTGATGACCGAGCCCGGGGACGGTGACGTTCACCGCGTCCAGGTCCGGATGGTTAAGCGCGGCCTGGGCCGGGCGGACCACCGTGTCCCGCCCGGCGGCGACCGCGACGAACCGCGTCCGGCACCCCGGCGCTGGGCGGTCGAGCTCGACCAGCAGCGGCGAGCCCGGCCGTAACTGGGCGAGCAGGGGATAGGGCAGCGCTCGGGGTACGAGCTCGGCCAGCCGGGTGCCGCCGTGCGGGGTGGCGAGGGTGATCAGCGTGTCGACCTGCCGGTCGCCGCCCATCCGCTGGACGTGGTAGCGGGCCACCAGGCCGCCCAGGGAGTGGGCGACGATGTGTACGCGGCCGCCGTCGCCCGCCGCGGCCGCCACCGCATCGGCGAGCACCCGGGCTCCCTCCTCGACGGTGGTGGTCCACAGGGGCAGCTCGACCGCCCGCACCCGGCGAAAGCCCCGCCGGCGTAGCTGATGGTGCAGGCGGACGAAGACCGATCGATTGTCGACCAGCCCGTGGACCAGCAGGATCGGCGTCCCGGCCGCATCGGGCGCGCGCACCAGCAGGCCGCGCTGCAACGGCGGCAGACCGTCGAGGGAGTACGGTTCGTCGTCTCGGTCCGGCTGGCGGCGCAGCGCGCTCGCCGGGTAGAGGGCCAGATGAGCGGCGATCCAGGCGGTCTCGACGGCGAGTCCGCGGGCGCTGTCCCCGGTGGCGCGTAGACCCGCGACGAGCGCGCGGCGGGTCGGTGCCTGCCTGGGTGCTGGTGGTAGCGGCTCGCCGATGGCCGATCACCCTCCTTGGTCGCGCCGTCACGCCGTCGCGGGGTGGACCCGTGCGCGTTCGCCCGATCTCGCCGGGACCGGATCGAGAAACGCAAAAAGATTACAGACTGTCACGTAGTTCTGTCGACCATCGCTGCTGGCGCCACTCCCGCCGCTGTGTCGGGTCCTGCCAGGAGAGCTCGGCGAGCAGCCCCGCGGCCGCCTGCGCCACCTGATCCGAGGTGGTCGCGGGCAGCAGGCAGTCGGCGAAACCGAGCCGGTGCAGATCCGTCGGGCGCAGCCCCGCCCGGTCCGCCGCCTGCTCGACCGGGATGCGCAGGGTCGTCGCGGCGCCTTCCGGTGAGAGCGCCGTGAAGTAACTGTTCGGAGTCATGGCGACCATATCGGTGACTGTTGCGGCGAGGGCGCCGCCCGACCCGCCTTCGCCGAGCACCACAGACACGGTCGGGGAGGGGCAGGCCAGGACCGCCGCCATCGCGTCCCCGATCGCCGCGGCGATCCCGGCGGACTCGGCGTGCGCGCCGCCGGCCGCGCCCGGGGTGTCGACGAGCGTCACCAGCCCGACCCCGAGCTTGCCCGCCAGCCGGGCGGCCCGGGCAAGCAGCCGGTACCCCGCCGGGCCCGGCGCGCTGCCGCGCCGGGCCCCGACCGCAACGACCACCGCGCGGATCCCGCCACCGCCGTGCGGGGCGGTCCCGCCACCGCCGTGCGGCGCGGTCCCGGCACCGAGCAGGGCACCGATGCGGGCACCGACCAGCGAATCGGGCCCGACGAGATCGACCCCGTCGGGCAGCAGCGCGCGCAGCACCGTCGCACCGTCCGCACGCTCGCCGGTCCGGGCCGCCACCACCTGTTCCCAGCCGGAGCGAGCGGCCACCTTCTCGAAACCCGCCGGTAGATCGGCCCGCACCGTGCGTACCGGCGGCGCCAGCGGCCTCGACGGCCTCGGCGGCCTCGGCGGACTCGCCCGTGCCGCCGGCTCGATCGGGCTCGGTGGGGTCAGCGCGATCAATGCCCGGTGCAGCCAGTCGGTGACGCCGTCGGGTGCGGGCGCGGCGTCGACGAGGCCGGCGGCGAAGGCGGACGCCGCGGTGTGGCTGCCGGCGGGCGGCGGCGCCCCGGTCGTCGCCGCGACCACGCGGGGACCGGCGAAGCCGACCGTCGCCCCGCCGACCGCGCAGCGCAGGTCACAGCGCGAGCCGATGGTGACCCAGACTCCGCCGGTCGTCGGCTGGTCGGCGATGGCCACGTGGCCGACCCCGGCCGCATCGAGCGTCGCGAGCGCGAGGGCCGCGCGGGGCAGCCCGACGAGCCCGGCGACGCCCTCCTGCAACCGGGTACCGCCGCTGCGCAGGAACGACACCAGCGGCCGGCGGCTCGCGACCGCCGCGGCCGCGGCCTCGGCGAAGCCGGCGGCGTCCGCCTCGCCGAAGCTGCCGCCGTGGACGGCGAAGTCCCAGACCGCCGCGACCGCCGGCACTCCCGCGATCGGGCCGGCACCCCACCTAAGCGCCGGCCGTCCGTCGTAGTCCGGCCAGCCGAGACGGTTGACCGCGGGGGCCGCCGCCGGCCTCAACGTGATGCCGGCGAGCAGGTCTGCCCGCCAGTCGGCGGACGTCTGCCGCCCCGGTCGGCTGTCACTGTCCATCTCCGCATCTTGGGGCCGGCAACGGCCGGAGCGGTGGCCCGGGCGGAGGCGGTGTTGCAGGACACGCCGCATCGGGACGCTCACTGGCCGCACCCCGGGCGATGCTCGGATGTCTCCCGACGCCAGAAGGGAAGGGACATCTGTGACCTACCGTGCAGTCTGCTTCACGGCAGTCAGCGACATACCCTTTCGTTCACAGCCCCCTGAGCGGGTGGGTGCCCGCACCACACCCGCGAGATCAGTACCCGCGAGATCAGTACCCGCGAGATCAGTACCCGCGAGATCAGTGGAGTGAGGAGAGGGATGCTCACACCGCTGCTGGAGGACGACCCCCGCCAGATCGGCCCGTACCGCCTGCAGAACCGCATCGGCGCCGGGGGGATGGGGACCGTCTATCTCGGCTTCACCCCGGAACAACATCCGGTCGCGGTGAAGGTGGCCGCCGAGGAGCTCGCCGAGGACGCCGAGTTCCGCAGCAGGTTCGAGCGCGAGGTGCATGCGGCGCTGCGGGTGCGGGGCAACGCGGTCGCCGCCGTGCTCGACGCAGACACCGACGCCCCGGCACCGTGGATGGTCACCGAGTACGTCGAGGGCATCAGCCTGGCCGAGGCGGTCCGGGCCCGCGGCCGGCTGGAGAACCACCTCGTCCGCGGCCTCGCGGTCGGGTTGGCCGACGCGCTGGTCGCCATCCATGCCGCGGGCGTCGTGCACCGTGATCTGAAGCCGTCGAACATCCTGCTGGCGTGGGACGGGCCGAAGGTGATCGATTTCGGTGTCGCCCACATCAGCGACAGCAGCACGCTGACCCGCACCGGGCACGTGATCGGGACCCTGGCGTGGATGTCGCCCGAGCAGATGCGAGGGGATGCGTCGGACTCCTCGGCGGACATCTTCGCGTGGGCGAGCTGCGTGACCTACGCGGCGACCGGCCGCCACCCCTTCCACGCCGAGACACCGGACAAGCTCGCCCTGCGCGTACAACGGGACACCCCGGACCTCGACGCACTGCCTGCCTACCTGCTCACGTCGGTGGCCGGGGCCCTTTCCAAGATCCCCCGGCAGCGGCCGACCGCCTCCGCCCTGCTTGCCTCGCTGGTCGGCCGGGAGGTCCAGGGGGTGACCGAGGCCGATGCCGTCGCGGGTGACTTCCTCGAACGCACCTGGACCGGCACGGCCCGGGCGGCGAGCGAGGGTCTCACCGTCCTGCCCGTCGGCGAGTGGACCGGCGGGGACCGCGAGCGTGCCGCCGACGGGCCCGAGGGGGACGGGCGGTCCGACCCCGCCGTGTCGGGCGACGGCCGACCGTCCACCGCGGGTGGTTGGTCGCCCGCCGTCCAGGGGCCGCCACCCGCCTCAGGTCCCTGGCCGGTCGGCCCGCCGCCGCCCGCGTCCGCGTTCCGGCCCGCCGTCTCGCCGCCGCCGACGATCCCGCCGCCACCGCCGTTGCCGGCCTCCCGGCTGACCCCGCTGCCGCCCTCGCCACTGCCGCCGTCGTCCTCCGCGCCCTCGTCCTCCGCGCCGTCGTCCTCTGTGCCGTCGTCCTCTGTGCCGTCGACCCCGAGCCCTCCGGCCGGCAGGGTCCCCCCTGGGCCCTCGACGCCCGCCGGATCCCAACCGGTCGTCTCGCCCTGGACCTACGACATCGACGAACCGGACTCGCGGGCGCCCGTCCGGCCCCGGCGTGAACCTCGGCCTGACCCGCGCGCCGCGGGTGCGGGGCGGCCCGGGGAACTCCCGGCTCGTCCCGCGCCCCAGGAGATCCGTCCCGCGCCACCCGAGATCCGTCCCGGATCGCGCCCGGACGGTCCTGGCCCGGGGGAGAGTCGGGCACCGGATCGGGGCGCCTGGCCCGCGTCTCGCGAGACGCGCCCGCGGCCGCGGGCGGACCAGGCGGAGGACACCATCCGGCCGCCGGACCCGACCCCGCCGGCGAGGCCGCCGGATCCGTCGGAGTTCCAGGTGTGGATCAGGCCCGCGAGTTCGGCTCCCTCCTCAACCCCGGCGCCGTCGACCCCGGCGTCGTCGAGCCGGGCGTCGTCGGCTCGCCCGGCATATGCGCCGCTGCCCGCCCCACCGCTGCCCGCTCTGCCGCCGCGCCGGGCGGCCGCAGCCGCGCCGGGCGGGACCGTCGCGGCGCCGGGCGGTCGCGGGCGTCGCCTTCCCGTGACGGTGGGTGGTGGCGGGGACGGGGAGGGCTCGGACGCTCGGCGGTTCCCGCCCACCACCCCGGTGGAACACGGCCTCAACGGCCGGGCGCTGCTGTCGGTTGTCCTGGCATTGGGTTGGCTTTTCGGGCTGGGCAGCGTCGCCGCGATCGTGGTCGGCTCGGTGGCCCAGGCTCAGATTCGGCGGCACAACCAGCGGGGGCGGCGGCTCGCCGCCCTCGGGATCGCGCTGGGTTGGACCGGAATCGGGCTGACGGTCGTCAGCCTGCTGATCGTCCTCGCGGTGCGGTGAATTCCGTGCCGAGCCGGCGGGAACAGCCAGAAGGTCGACCACGATCGGTGTTGTTCCCGTGTGATTTCTGACATATATCCGATGGTCAACTCCGTGACCTCGGCCACGGCAGCTCGCGGTGCCGCGTGCGGTGGTCACGCTCAGCGTCTTTTCTCGTACGCGCGATCCGGCCCCGCGCGACGTGCCGGCGCCGCTCGGGGCGCGATGTGCACCTCATTTGTCCTGTATCGATGGGCCTGACGTGGGCACCCGGCCGGCCGGGCCCGGGCGATGGCACCATTGGCGGCACCGGCCGGCCCCTGTGTCGCCCGGCTCGTCGCCGCCGGCGGCTGCGCACGGGGGCACTCCGCGTGACGCGCGCCGTAACCGCCTCGTCAGTAGGCTCGCAGGCGTTCTGTGCCCCCCTACGTAACCCAACCCGTACGACCGCATCCGACTGGACGGACCGTGGATCTCTTCGAATACCAGGCGAAGAAGCTGTTCGCCGAACATGGCGTTCCGGTGCCCACCGGGAAGACGGCGACCACCCCTGAGGAGGCGCGCGCGATCGCCACCGAACTCGGTGGCAAGGTGGTCGTCAAGGCGCAGGTCAAGGCCGGCGGCCGAGGCAAGGCCGGCGGTGTCAAGGTGGCCGATGGGCCGGATGACGCCTTCGCGAAGGCGACGGCGATCCTCGGGATGGACATCAAGGGCCACACGGTCCATTCGGTGCTCGTCGAGGAGGCCAGCAACATCGCGGAGGAGTACTACGCCTCCTTCCTGCTGGACCGGGCGAACCGGACCTTCCTTGCCATGGCCTCCCGTGAGGGCGGCATGGAGATCGAGGAGGTGGCCGCGACCAACCCGGACGCGCTGGCCCGCATCGCGATCGACCCGCTGACCGGCGTCGACGCGGCGAAGGCTCGCGAGATCGCGGTCGCCGCCAAGCTGCCCGAGTCCGCGCTGGACGGGGCCGCCGAGCTGCTGGCGAAGCTGTGGACCGTCTTCGTGAAGTCCGACGCGACGCTGGTCGAGGTGAACCCGCTCATCCTCACCGCCGACGGCCGTGTCGTCGCACTCGACGGCAAGGTCAGCCTCGACGAGAACGCTGATTTCCGGCACCCGGAGAACGCCGCGTTCGTCGACGTCTCCGCGGTGGATCCGCTCGAGCAGAAGGCCAAGGAGAAGGGCCTCAACTACGTCAAGCTCGAGGGCGAGGTCGGGATCATCGGAAACGGTGCCGGCCTGGTCATGTCGACGCTGGACGTGGTGACCTACGCCGGCGAGGAGTTCGGCGGCAAGCGCCCGGCGAACTTCCTCGACATCGGCGGCGGCGCCTCGGCCGAGGTGATGGCGAACGGCCTGTCGATCATCCTCGGCGACCCGTCGGTCAAGAGTGTCTTCGTCAACATCTTCGGCGGCATCACCTCGTGCGACGCCGTGGCCAACGGCATCGTGCAGGCGCTGAAGATCGTCGGTGACGTCACCACCCCGCTGGTGGTGCGCCTCGACGGCAACAACGCCGAGGAGGGTCGTCGCATCCTCTCCGAGGCGAACCTCCCGGTGGTCAAGCCGGTCGACACGATGGACGGCGCGGCGAAGCTCGCCGCCGAGCTCGCCGCGGCCGCGGCCTGACCAGGGCGAAGGGATTGCGAACCGATGGCTATCTGGCTTGACGAGAACAGCCGGGTCGTGGTGCAGGGCATCACCGGCTCGGAGGGCACCAAGCACACCAAGCGGATGCTCGCCGCGGGCACGAACGTCGTGGCCGGGGTGAACCCGCGCAAGGTCGGCCAGCAGGTCGAGGGCGTGCCGGTGTTCGGCTCCGTCGCGGACGCGATCGAGCAGGCCGGCGCGAACGTATCGGTGATCTTCGTTCCGCCGAAGTTCACCAAGGACGCGGCGATCGAGGCGATCGACGCGGCCATCCCGCTCGCGGTGGTCATCACCGAGGGTGTGCCGGTCCACGACACGACCGAGTTCTGGGCGTACTGCCAGTCCAAGGGCACCACCCGGATCATCGGGCCGAACTGCCCGGGCATCGCCAGCCCCGGCCTGTCCAACGCCGGCATCATCCCGGCGGACATCACCCCCGGCGGCCGCATCGGCCTCGTCAGCAAGAGCGGCACGCTGACCTACCAGATGATGTACGAGCTGCGCGAGTTCGGCTTCTCCACCTGCGTCGGCATCGGTGGCGACCCGGTCATCGGCACCACCCACATCGACGCCCTCGACGCCTTCCAGGCAGACCCGGGCACCGACGCGATCGTGATGATCGGTGAGATCGGCGGCGACGCCGAGGAGCGGGCCGCGGCCCACATCGAGGCGCACGTGACGAAGCCGGTCGTCGGCTACGTCGCCGGCTTCACCGCGCCGGAGGGCAAGACGATGGGCCACGCCGGCGCCATCGTGTCCGGCTCGTCCGGAACCGCGCAGGCCAAGAAGGAAGCCCTCGAGAAGGCCGGTGTGCGGGTGGGCAAGACCCCGTCCGAGACCGCCCGCCTGATGGCTGACATCATGCGGTCGTTGTAGATCTGTTTAGATGATGAGCCTCCGCGCCCCGCGGCGGCTCGTCATCCAGACGGTCCAGGGGTCGTGGGTCGTGGGGAGGTGAGGGACGCGGATGTCTTCCCTCACCTCCCCACGACTGCAAGACTCCTGCATCGGTGCGTGGGCGAACCGGCGTCGTCGTGCCGACCGACCTGACGAAGTGGGGTTCCCGTCGTGGCACAGATCGGCGGTCGTAGCGTCGCGACCAACGACATCGGCGTGATCGCCTCCGGGCTGGTCATGTTCATCGTGAGCTTCCTGCCGTGGTACTCGGTGAGCTACGCGTTCTTCGGCCGCAGCACGGAGTTGCACGAGAACGGCTGGGGGCTCGGGTTCAACTCGTGGTTCCCGGTGCTGCTGGTGCTCGCGGTAGCCGGTCTGCTCGTGGCGCGCCTGTTCGCCGACCTCCGCATCCCGGATGTCGGCCCGGTGTCGGCGCTGTGGATTCTGCCGGCTGCCTCGGCGTTCGCCGCCCTGCTCCTGCTCATCCGGTGGATCAGGTTCCCCGATGTGGCGAAAGGTCTGGATGCCGGGCCGAGCTACGGCTTCTATCTCGCCCTCGTCGCCGCCATCGCCCAGACGGTCTTCGGTGTCCTGTCGGCGCTGTCGAACGGTGCAACCATCCCCGGCCGCGGCCGACCGGGTGGCCCTGGCGTGCCCGGTGCCTGGCCGCCTCCTGGCCAGCCTCCCTACGGCCAGCCCTATGGCCAGCAGCCGACGCCCGGCTACGGCGCCCCGACGGGCGGTTACGGCCAGCCCGGCTATGGCCAGCCCGGCTATGGCCAGCCCGGTTATGGCCAGCCCCAGCAGGGCTACGGCCAGCCTCCTGTCGGTTATGGGCAGCCGCCTCAGGGTGGTTATGGCCAGCCGCAGCAGAGCGGCTACGGTGCGCCGCCCACCAGCAACTACGGCCAGGCGCCTCAGGGTGGCTATGGCCAGCCGCCCGCGGGCTACGGCCAGCCGCCTGCGGGTTATGGCCAGCCGCCTGCCTACGGCCAGCCGCAGCCTGGTTATGGCCAGCCATCCCAGCCGCAGGCGCCCCAGCCTCAGGCGCCCCAGCACCAGGAGTCCCAGCCCCAGGCGCCGCAGCCTCAGCAGCAGCCTGGTTATGGCCAGGCGCAGCCTCCGGGCGCCTACGGTCAGCAGCCGCCGGCGGACCGTTAGCCGCTGCGCCTGGCGTCCCGCCGCCTGACGCCGGGCGGCGCGGACGTTCGGGATGTTCCCGGCATTTCCGGGATCCGGACGGCGTGTTGTCCGGGATGGCGTGCAGCCGCGTGCGAGCGTCCTACCGTGCCCGCCTTCCCCCACCGTCCCGGCCCCGCCGGCCAGCTTCTCGACCGGTTGTGGCAGCGGGTTGGCCGGCCGGCGGCGGCGGCGATCGCCGCGTCGGCGGCCGGACTGGTCTTCATCGAGTTCATCGTCCTGGTCGTGTGGGGTGCGGACACCGGCTCGTCGACCGGGCCCGCCGCGGCCCTGCGCGTCGGGGCCGACCTGTGGCTTGTCGCCCACGGCACGACGCTGCGGCTGCCGGACGGGGTCATCTCCTTCCGGCCGCTCGGGCTGGCGCTGTTCCCCCTGGCCGCGGCGCTCAGCGCCGCGCACCGGCGGGCGGCGGCCGCCCCCGCGCCAAGCGGTTCCGCACTGCTGCGCCCAGGTCGGGGCGGCGAGGGCCGCGGGCGCGAGGGCGGCGAGGGCCGCGGCCGCGAAGGTCGAGCGGGCCGGAGCCGCCCTGGTTGGAGCCCGTCGAGCTGGGGCCCACCGGGTTGGGGGCGACCGGGTTGGGGGCGGCCAGGTGGGCCCGGATCCCCCTGGGACGGGACGGATCGGACGCCGGACGCCGCCGGCGGCGGTGCGGCCGGCGCAGGCAGTGACCCGACCGGCCGGCAGGCGCCGGCGACGGGCCGGGCTTTCGGTGCCGGCGGCACGGGCGGTTCCGGCGAGGCGGTTGGGGCCGACAACCGGGGCCGGCGCGGCGCGCTCATTGGCGTCCCCTGGGGGGCGGTGATGGCCGACATCGTCGGCGTTGTCGGCGCGCAGACGTTGTTCGTCGTACTCGTCGCGCTTGTCGTGCGTTCCGGCCCGGCGCGGCCGACCCTGCTGTCCGCGGCGCTGGGCACGATCGCGCTCGGTCTGCCCGCCGCGCTGCTCGGCACCCTCGCCGGTCGCCACCGGCTGCGGACCGCCTGGCGCACGCTGCCCGGGATGCTGCGCAGTTCCCTGCTGTGCGGGGCGGGTGCGTTCGCGTCGCTCATCGCCATCGCCGCCTTCGGCGTCGCCCTGGTGCTCGCCGCTACGCTGCCCGAGGTGGCCGGGGCGGAGCGGGCGCTCGACGTCGGGGTGCTCGGTGGGATCGGGCTCGCGGCGACGCAGCTCGCGCTCGTCCCCAACCTGGTGCTGTGGGGCCTGGCCTACGCCCTGGGGCCCGGCTTCCGGACCGGACCCGGCCTGGTCCGGGTCGATGCGGTCCATCCCGCCGAGCTGCCCGACCTCCCGGTGCTGGCGGCGCTGCCCCCGAACGCGCTGCCGCGGCCCGGGTGGGTCGTCCTGGCCCTGGTGCCGATCGTCGCGGGCATCGTGCTCGTGGCGATGGTCCACCGGTCCACCGCCGGGAGCCGCTCGCGCTACCGGCTCGCGACCGTGCTGCTCGCGGGCGTGACCTGCGGTCTGCTCACCGGGCTGGCGATCCAGGCGTCGATCGGGCGGGTCGGCGGGGTCGACGGCCACTACGGGCCGACCGCCGGCTGGGTGTGCGGGCTGCTCGCCGGGGGCGAGGTCGCCGCCGTCGGCCTGCTGCTGCTCGGCGGCATCGATCTGGCCGCCCGGCGCGCCGAGCGGCCGTTCCTGGCCGAGGACGCGGAGCCGTCGTTCTGGCGGCGCCGGATGTCGCTGCCCGGGTCCGGGCTCTCGGCGCGGCCGTCGCGGCGTACCCAGTGAGCGGCGCACCCAGTGAGCGGCGCACCTGGTAAGCGGCGCACCCGGTGAGCCGCGTCGGCCGGTGTCGGCCGGCGGGATCGTCGCCGGAAAATGTCCGTGGCGTGGGTTAGTGTGCCGGCGTTGGATCATCCTTACGGAGGTCGTCGTGCCGGTCGCGGTCGCCCACATCCGAGCCGAGGCCAGGCGCCTGCGGGCACTCGGCTGGTCCTACCGTCGCATCGCCCACAGGCTCAAGGCTCGTCATCGGCTCGGTGCGTTGGTGGCGTTCCGTCTCGCCCATGGCTGGACCCAGGAGGAGGCGGCGCGCCGGTGGAACGAACGATGGCCGGAACGGGGACCGGCCAAGACCGGTAAGACCTGGTCGTACTGGGAGAGCTGGCCGGGTAAGGGCGGTCGGGCGCCCTCGGCCACGGTGCTGGCCCGGCTGGCCGAGCTTTACCTGTGCCGGCCCGGCGACCTGCTCGACGGGCCCGACTTCGGCCAGCTCGACCCGGGGGCGGACAGCGCCGGCGACCAGACCGTCGCTGGCTGCTCGTGCGGGGCGGGCGCCGGTGGGGACGACGACGACCGGCTGGCGGGGCTGCTGTCCATGACCGCGCCGCTGGCCGCCCCGGCGGGCCGCGACATCCCGTCCGCCACGGCGATCGAGGCTCGGCTGGCCGAGTTCGTGACGGGGTGGGCACCGGCGGCGTGATCGCGGCGGCGGGGTGCTCCTGGGCTGTCCCGTGCGGCGCAGGTGGTCCAGTCAGTACAGTCGGACGCGTCGTCCTTCGCCGCGGTCGGGGACGTGAGCGTCGCGCGGTGGCGGTCAGCGCGCGGTGGCGGCCCGTCCCCCTGGCGTCCGCGGCGTGCCGACGCTCCGGTCGCTCGGGGCGTCCGGCCCGGGTCCATCGGGCCGTCCCATTCTGGTCACGGAGGGTGAAGTGTCTGCTCGCCTCGTCGTACTCGCCTCGGGTGCGGGAACCACCCTGCAGGCGGTTCTCGACGCGACCGCGGATCCCGAGTTCGGCGCGACCGTCGTGGCGGTCGGCACCGATCGCCACGACACCGGGGCAGAGCGGCGGGCCCGAGGCAGTGGCGTCGCGGTGTTCACCGTCCGGCTCGAGGATCATCCCGACCGGGAGGCCTTCAACGCGGCGACCGCCGAGCGGATCGCCGGGTTCGAGCCCGATCTGCTCGTCCTGGCGGGCTACATGAAGATTCTCAGTCGGCAGGTGATCGGCCGGTTCCGGACCATCAATACCCATCCCTCGCTGCTGCCCGCCTTCCCGGGCGCCTCCGCGGTCCGCGACGCGCTCGCCGCCGGGGTGAAGGTGAGCGGGGTGACGGTGCACTGGGTCGACGAGGGGGTCGACACCGGGCCGATCATCGCCCAGCGTCCGGTTCCGGTCGAGCCGGACGACAGCGAGCAGACCCTTCGCGCCCGGATCCAGGGCGTCGAGCGGGGACTGTTCGTCGCGACGATCGGCGAGATCGTGCGGTCGGGGAGCGCGCAGGCGGTTCCGGCCGGGGACCGGCGCGCCCCCGACCTGCGCGCGTCGGTGCGAGGTTCAGGTACCGGCAGAGGCTCAGCTCACGTCCAGGAGGAATCATGACGTCATCGGGCGAAGGCACGGCGGGCGCAAGCGGCGCCGCCCGGGGATCCGAGTCCGCTGAGGTGATCCCCACCGGGCGACGGCCGCTGCGCCGGGCGCTCGTCAGCGTGTACGACAAGAGCGGGCTTGACGTCCTCGCCGAGGCCTTCCTGGCCGCGGGCGTCGAGGTCGTCTCCACCGGGTCGACCGCGGACGTGCTGGCTCGCCACGGGCTGGCGGTCATTCCGGTCAGCACCGTCACCGGCTTTCCGGAGGTGCTCGGCGGGCGGGTCAAGACGCTGCACCCGCACGTCCATGCCGGTCTGCTCGCGGACCTGCGCAACGCCGAGCACGCGGCCGTCCTGGCCGAACTCGACATCGCCCCGTTCGATCTGGTCGTGGTCAACCTCTACCCGTTCGCCGCGACGGTGGCCGGCGGCGCGAGCGAGGACGAGGCGATCGAGCAGATCGACATCGGTGGCCCGGCGATGATCCGCGCGGCGGCGAAGAACCATGCGTCGGTCGCCGTGGTCGTCTCGCCGGACGAGTACGCGGAGCTGGCCGGGGCGGTCCGCGGTTCGGGCTACGATCTGCCGGCCCGCCGCCGCCTCGCGGCGAAGGCGTTCGCCCACACCGCCGCCTACGACGTCGCGGTGTCCTCGTGGTTCGCCGGGGTCGTCGCCCCCGACGAGGTCGCCCGGGAGACCGGCTGGCCCGACGTGCTGTCCGCGCAGTGGCACCGTTCGGACGTGCTGCGCTACGGCGAGAACCCGCACCAGCGCGCCGCCCTCTACGTCGAGGCGGGTGGCCAGGGGCAGCCAGGCCTCGCCACGGCTCGCCAGTTGCACGGCAAGCAGATGTCGTACAACAACTACACCGACACCGACGCGGCCCGCCGCGCGGTGTACGACTTCGCCGAGCCGGCGGTCGCCGTGATCAAGCACGCCAACCCGTGTGGCATCGCGATCGGCGCGACGATCGCCGAGGCCCACCGCAAGGCGCACGCCTGCGACCCGGTCTCCGCATTCGGCGGGGTGATCGCCACCAACCGGCCGGTCTCGGTGGAGCTCGCCGAGCAGATAGCGGAGATCTTCACCGAGGTCGTCGTGGCGCCGTCCTACGAGGATGGTGCCGTGGAGATCCTCGCCCGCAAGCCGTCGATCCGCCTGCTGGAGTGCCCCGCGCCCCCGCATCAGCGCGGGATCGAGCTGCGTCAGGTCAGCGGCGGACTGCTGCTGCAGTCGCGGGACGCGGTCGAGGAACCGGGCGACGAGCCGTCGGGCTGGACGTTGGAGGCGGGATCCCCCGCGGACGAGGCGCTGCTGGCGGACCTGCGCTTCGCCTGGCGCGCGGTGCGTGCGGTCAAGTCCAACGCGATCCTGCTCGCCGGCGACGGCGCCACCGTGGGCGTCGGGATGGGACAGGTCAACCGGGTCGACGCGGCACGACTCGCGGTGACCCGGGCGGCGGACCGCGCCAAGGGCGCGGTAGCGGCCAGCGACGCCTACTTCCCGTTCCCGGACGGGTTCGAGGTGCTCGCCGAGGCCGGAGTTCGGGCCGTGGTCGAGCCGGGCGGATCGGTGCGCGACGAACTCGTCATCGCGGCTGCCCGGGAGGCCGGCGTGACGCTCTACTTCAGCGGGGTACGCCACTTCGCGCACTGACGCCGGGCCCCTCGACGGGGCGACGGGGAAGCCGGCGGGCAGGTTCAACGGAACCGCCGGGGGGCCCACCGCGCCGGTGGCGCCGGCCGCGGATGCTCCGGTTCGATGACCGCTTGACCCGGGGGCTGGGGAGCCGGCGCGTTCGGCGCCGACGCCGGCCGTGGTTCGTGGGCGTCGGCGGGCCGTTCGGGTGGGGGATCCGGCGGCGGCCCCGGCCCGTCCGGCCCCTCCGGCGCGCCGGACGACGGGTCCGGGCGTCGGGCGGCGTCCGGACCCGCGCGCGCCGGCTCGGGCGCGGCTGGAGCACCGTGCGGGGACGGCCCGGCGCGCTCCACCGCCGGGTCCGCGGCCTCGGGTGGGTCCGGTCCGGCCGGCGGAGGCAATGAGCCCGTCGGGTGAGGCGATCCCGGCGGGTCCGGCCCTGGCCGGCCGTCGGCCGGGTTCGAGGACGCGACCGCCGCCGTGCCGTGCTCGGCGGACCACCCGCTCCCCGAGGGGACCCGCGCACCAGGCGGCCGTGGATCAGATCCCGGCGCCGATGGGCCCCGGGATGACTCGTCGGTGGCGCCGCCCAGCGGCGCGTCGCGCCGCCCGGTGCCACCGCTTCAGGACGCGGCGTTCGCCTCCGCGGCGGCGGAGCCCCGCCGGCCGCTCGCGCTGCCGTTCGCCGTGGTGGCCGTCGGCGCGCTCGCCGCCGCCGTCCCGCCCGGCTGGTCACCGTTGGGCACGTAGCGCTGCGCGACCCAGTCCAGGGCGTCGCGCCAGCTCGCGCCGTACAGCACCGAGATCCGATCGGCCGTCTGCCGCGCCAGCGCCTGGACGAACACCCTGTCGTCGCTGTCCAGGTGCCGGGCGTCACCGAAGGTTTCCCAGGCTCTGAACATCAGTTCCTGAAGCTTCTTGCTGTGAGGCGATTCGTCTGCCACGTCGAACTCCCTCCAAGTGGGCACCGCGGCCGGAAGTCTGCCCTAAGCGCGTGGGACGCCCACAGGTGGGGGTGTTGAGCATTGTGTTCCCGATGTGGCCGAATGGGGTGATGACCTGCTTGCATACCCGCATGTGATATAAGGGCCGCCTCCCCGGCGCCTGCTGCTCGGGGAACTCAGGAGTGCTGCATCGGCTCCGCCACGTCCAGGCGAACGATCCCGAGGCGCATCACCTCGTTCGCCAACCGTCCCCGCCGGTTGGGTCCCGGCGCGATGTCGAACTTGCGGTAGAGCCGCAGCAGGTGTTGCTTGACCGCTCCCTCGGTGACGACGAGATCCTCGGCCACCTCGCGAGTCGACGACGGGATGACGAAGGCACCCGGCGCGCCGGCCGGGCGGGACAGGGCGCGCAGTACGTCCCATTCCCGGCGGGTGAGATCGGGCGGGTCGGGGACGCGCAGTTCGGCGGTCCGGTCCCGGGCCGTCGCCCCGCTGCCCGCCTCGATGGTGAACTCGATCAGCGGACGCCGATCCTGGAAGCGCACGCCCGCCGCACCGAACCGGATGACATCGCCGTCGCGGAGGATCCGCCGGCCTACGGGCTGACCGTTGACCCGGGTGCCGTTGCGGGACAGCCCCTGATCCCAGACGTAGAGATACGGGCCCCGCCGCACGATTTCGGCGTGCAGCCGGGAGACGCTGGAATCGGCGAGCGGCACGTCGACGCCCGGCCCCCGCCCCACCGTCGTGACCTCGGTGCGCAGAGAAAAGACCTCGCCGGTGATCTCGATCCGCAGACTCGGCCCGTCCACTTCTGTCCAACCTCGCTTCCATCGATCCACGCTCGTCCCTGACCTGCCCGCGCCCGTCCCTCGCGCCGGCTCCCGCACGACCACAGGTGACCGGCTCCGGGGCGCTGGGGCAATCCTTTGGCCAGTGATCCCCGGTTGGGGGTCAGTAACACGCGACTTTTGGACGATCTGGACGCTTCAGATCCGGCGGGTGGCGGGTGGATGGCCGGGGCACGGCCTACCGTGTGTCCTGAGGATCCGTCGTGCTGGTTGGATGAGTGCTCTGCACCGTCCTGTCGCGGTGGGACCGCCGGTGACGGCGGCGCATCGCCACGATCAGCACGGCAGGCCCGTCCGAAAACGAAGCTGACCGGCGCCGGAGGTGGGGGTGACCGACGCGCCACGCCGGCCCGACCCGCCCCGGCCCGAGGACCTGCCCCGGCCCGACGCCGGCCAGGGCGAGCATGACGTGACCGCCCGGCCGCACTGGCCCGAGCAGGATCCGGCCGGGGCCGATGGCCCGTACGACGCTCGGAGCCGTCCCGTCGGCGCCCGCTTGCCCGGCGATGCGGATTGGCCCGGCGATGCGGGCTGGCCCGTGGAGGGGGGCTGGCCCGTGGAGGGGGGCCGGGGGGATGCGCGGGGCGGCGCGGGACCCGGTCGGCAGGGTGCGGTGTCGGGGCACCGATCGGCGCGCGTCCGGCCGCAGCCGTGGTACCCCGACGATCGCAGCCGCGGCGACGCTGACCGCCACCGCGAGCCGCGCCGCCGGGACGACCGACCCGTGCCGCCGGTGCCGCCGGTGCCGCCGGTGCCGCCGGCCGACCCTGCGTCCACTCGTGTCGCGCGCGGCGGGCCGCGCCGCGGCGGGGAGCAACGCAGGGCGGCCCGTGAGGTCGATACCCGTCCGAGACTCGGGGCGCGGGGTCCTGCTGTGGACCGGCGACCGTCCGCCCGGCGTGCGGCGGGAGCAGCCGGGCCGGATCCGACGGAGCTGCCCGCATCTGCCTGGCCACCCGACGCCTCCGCGGACCGTGGACCGCTCGTGGCACCCGTGGCCTCGAGGCCTGATGCCCACGCTGGGCCTGGTTTTTCGGTCGAGCCTGATGCCCTCGCGGGGTCCGGTGCTCTCGCTGGGCCCGGTGCACCCCTGGGGCCGGATGCACTCGGGGAGCCCGGTTCGACTGCTGGGCCCACCGCACCTGCGGTGGCCGGCGCGACCGGAGCCGGCCGGTCCGGCATCGTCGGCTGGCTGCGGCGCGAGATGGTGTTCGCGTCGGTGCTGGTTGGCGTTGCGGTCGGATTGACGCTCGTCTACCAGGACCGGTGGCGCCGCGGAATGCTGGTGGTCGGGGCTGTGCTGGCCCTGGCGGGACTCGCCCGCCTTGCGCTGCCCACGCGGCGGGTCGGCCTGCTCGCCGTGCGCGGGCGGGCGTTCGACACCGTGATCCTGGCGCTGCTCGGGGCATCGGTGATCATGCTTACCTCCGCGGTGCCCTACCTGGGACCTTGACGTCCTCCCCCGCCTGGAAGGCGGTCCCGCGGTGGCGCGGACGGCGTCGGGCCGGTCCGGGTGGGGCTGGTCCGGGTGGGGCCGGCTGCGGTCAGCGCCGTCCGGACATGGTGCGTCGAACGGCGAGCCGGGTGAGGGAACTGGCCGGGATCGTGCCCCGGCCGAGCCCGATCTCGACGAGGGTGTCGTAGAGCTCGGTGCGGGTGCGGGCGGCCCGCACCGCGGCGTCCATCATCGTGCGGCGCCGGCCGACGAGCCCGGCGAGCAGCGCGGTGTGCCGCAGGTGCCGACCGAGCTCAGCGTCGAGCGAGCGTCGGTATCGCCGTCCGGCGCCGGCGGGGTTCGCCGCCCCGACCGCCGCCTGCCCGGCCAGGGAGCCGGACAGCAGGGCGTAGTAGATGCCCTCTCCGGTCAGGGGATTGATCAGCGAGGCGGCGTCGCCGGCGAGGAGAACCGGACCGTTGGGCTGGCGCGGCCGATGGGTCGACAGCGGCAGGTGGTGGGCCCGCAGCGTGGTCGGGTCCGCCGGCGTCTGTGGCAGCATCCGGGCCAGGGTGCGGTGCAGGACCGTCTTCGCGCTCGTCCCGTCGTCGCCGCCGGTCAGGCGGGAGCGCAGCATGCCGTAGCCGATGTTCGCCCGGCCGTCGCCGATCGGGAACGACCACGCGTAGGCCGGCCAGCCGTCGTCGGTCATGTGGATGAACTGCTCGGGCGGACGCTCGTCGGCGGGGAGGTCGGCATACGCCCGCACCGCGATCGCCATGGCTTCCGGCGGGTTCGCCGCCAGGTTCAGCCCGCGTCGCACAACCGAGTTCGCGCCGTCCGCGCCGATGACGACCCGGGCCGTCAGCGCGCCGTTGACGACGACGACCGGTTCGCGCCCCCGCCCGTCGGGCCGCGGCCGGTCGGCGAACTCCAGGGTCCGCACCCGGCGTCGCACCAGGTGGGCGCCGCGGGCACGGGCCGCGGCCACGAGACGGGCGTCGAAGACCTCCCGGGGGACCACGTAGCTGGCCCGAGCCGACGGGGTGGCCACCTCGGCGCCCCCCGGCGTGCGCAGCCGCATCCGGTCGACCGGCTGGTAGCCGGCGACGGCGTCGGTGACGCCGAGGTCGCGCAGCACGTCCAGGCCGTGCGGGGCGATGCCGTCGCCGCACGTCTTGTCCCGGGGGAACGCGGCGGCGTCCGCGATGACGACGCTGGCCTCGGGGCGTTCCCGCAGCGCCGCCAGCGCCGCCGCGCAGCCGGCCGGACCGCCACCGACGATGAGCACGTCGATCGTGCGGTCGGGCAGATCCGCCGACTCGTCGACGCGCACGATCGGGGTCGCCGTCGTGATGGTGTCGATGTCCTTCGCTGGTCCCGCCGGGATCGGACGTGGGCCGGACGGGGTGGGCGCTGAGGACGGGGTCTGCACGCCCGCCAGTCTCGCAGCCGACCATGGGACGGTGCGCCAGCGCCCCCGGTGCCTGCCGTGGCCGTTCGTCGTCCGGTCCGGGTCGTCCGGGTCCGTCCGGGTCCGGCGGGGACCACGGCCCGGCGGAGGAGTTCGTACAGTGCGTGGCGTGGACGCACTGGTTCAGGTTTCGCAGTGGCCGGTCAGGACGGTGGCGGTCACGGTCCTCGGCCTCGACGACGCTCCCGACGCCGGGACGGTCCGAGAGCTCGGCCGGACGGGGCCGGACGATCATCCGTTCCGGCTTGCCTCGGTGTCGAAGTTGCTCAGCGCCTATGCGGTGCTCATCGCCGTGGAGGAGGGCGCGATCGGGCTGGCCGACCCGGCCGGCCCCGAGTCGTCCACCGTGGCGCACCTGCTCGCCCATGCCTCCGGGCTGGCGTTCGAGGGCGACAAGGTCCTCGCCGCGCCGGGCACCCGCCGGATCTACTCCAATGCCGGCTTCGACCGGCTGGCCGAGGTGGTAACCCGGGCGACGGGGATCGCCTTCGCCGACTACCTCGCCGAGGCCGTGTTCGAGCCGCTGGGGATGCGGCGGGCCAGCCTCACCGGCTCGGCGGCCGCCGGGGTGACGGCGACCCTGGCCGATCTGCGCAGCTTCGCCGCCGAGCTGCTCGCCCCCACCCTCCTGTCGGCCGCGACGTCGGCCGCCGCGACCTCGGTCGCCTTCCCGGGGCTGGCCGGCGTCCTGCCTGGCTTTGGCCGCCAGGACCCGAACGACTGGGGGCTGGGCTACGAGATCCGCGGGAGCAAGAACCCGCACTGGACCGGCCGCACGAACGCCCCGACGACCTTCGGCCATTTCGGCCAGGCCGGAACGTTCCTGTGGGTGGATCCGGTCGCCCGGCTCGCCTGCGTCACGTTGTGTGATCGAGACTTCGGGGACTGGGCGCGCCGGGTGTGGCCACCCCTGTCGGATGACGTGCTGGCGCAGGCCCGCCCCCAGATGGTGAATCCCTCGGCGTGACCGGACCGCGGTGCGACGGGCGGGCGGCGTCCGCCGGTTGCCCTTGTCGGAATCCTCCCACGATCGTCCCTGTCCATATGGCGGGTTGTCGCTGTTTTGGCCGGATCTGCGGGTGAGCGGGTCGCGGTCTTCTGGTCCGCGGGAGACAGGCGGGGTCCGTGGGCCATGATGTCGGCATGCTTTCCTCGGCGACACCGACCCCGACGGCCGGTCACCGACCCGGTGATGGCGCGCCCGTGAGTACCGAGAGTTACGATCTTCGGCTAGGATGCCGCGGGCGCCGCGCGTGCCACGGTGCCGGTCGCGCATGACTGAAAGGTCACTCGAACCAGGCGCCGTCGTGCGCGCGGCGGATCCGGCCCGTCCGGTCGACGCGGTGGACCTGGCCGACATCGGCGTCGCGATCGGCATTCCGGAGCCCTACCGGACCGAGCTCCAGGACTGGCGGGAGCGGCTCGGGGATCCCAATGCCGCTCTCATCGTTCCGCATGTCACCCTGCTGGGGCCGACGACGGTCAGACTGGCCGACCTGCCGGCGATAGAACGTCATCTCGCGCATATCGCCCCGCCGAACGCTCCGTTCACGATTCGTCTGCAGGGCTCGGGGACCTTTCGTCCACTGTCGCCCGTTGTCTTCGTCGCTCTCGTCGCCGGTGCGGCCCGCTGCGCGACGCTGGCGGCGGCGGTGCGGTCCGGCCCGCTGGACCGGCCGCTGAACTTCGCCTACCACCCGCATGTCACCGTGGCTCACGACATCGCCGAGGACGGCCTCGACCGCGCCTACGAGGCGCTGGCCGACTATCAGGCACAGTTCGAGGTGCGGGGGTTCGGACTCTACGAAAGAGGGGCCGACCTCCGCTGGCGGCAACTACGCTTCTACCCGTTCGGTCAGCAGGGGGACGAGTCCGAACCGAATGGCGACGGAGGACGACGCGCCGGCCTCGGTTCACAAGAATGACCAGGCGTCGTCGGGGGGACATCGACGGGTGTGACAAAACCTCGTGAGGCGGTTCGAGCCGGCGTCGGCACGGTTTCCGACACCGCCGGGGCGGTAAGGGCGAAACGTCCGTTTCTTGACCACATCATTCGGGCGTACTCCCGCTACACGGCCGACGGCGGGGACCGGCTGGCGGCGTCGGCGA
The DNA here is from genome assembly GCF_000948395.1 of Frankia torreyi. Taxonomy (GTDB): domain Bacteria; phylum Actinomycetota; class Actinomycetes; order Frankiales; family Frankiaceae; genus Frankia; species Frankia torreyi. Next base: position 107,889 of record NZ_JYFN01000008.1, read on the forward strand.
CGTACTTCGCCTTCCTGTCGTTCTTTCCGATCGTCGCGCTCGCCTTCGCGGTCACGGGGTTCGTGGTCGACGCCTACCCCGACGTGCAGGACAGCCTGACCAGGCAGATCAACGACTACCTGCCGGGGTTGGCGGACAGACTCGACGTCACGTCGATCGGCAACGCCAAGGTCGGTGTCGGCATCATCGGTCTGCTCGGGTTGCTGCTCGCCGGTCTCGCCTGGATCGACGCGCTACGCGACGCCCTGCGGTTGGTCTGGCACCAGGACATCGACGCCGGCAACATCATCATGCGGCGGCTGCGGGACATCACCGTCCTCGCCGGCCTGGGGCTGACACTGCTGGCCTCACTCGTGGTCACCAGCCTGTCGACCTCGGCAACCGGGACGTTTCTGGACTGGATCGGGCTGTCCGGCAGCACGGCCGCCGCGTGGGTCACCGGCATCCTGGCCCTGCTCGTCGCCCTCGCGATCGACACCGCGGTGTTCCTCTACCTGTTCTGGCGGTTGCCCGGGCAGACCGACCGGAGCCGGTCGGTGCGCGGCGCAGTCCTCGGCGCGGTCGGGCTGGAGATCCTCAAGGTCGCGGGGACCTGGCTGATCGGCAAGACCACGGGCAACCCGGTCTACGGCACGTTCGCGGTCATCGTCGGGCTGCTCATCTGGATCAACATCGTGATGCGCTGGACGCTGTTCGTCGCCGCCTGGACGGTGACCGCGCCCTACGCCTCGGACGTGTACCCCTCGGGGACGGCCGTGCCCCCCGAGGCTTACCGGCCGAACGGGTCGCCGAACCGGGACGCCTCGCGGCCCGCCGAGCCCCACGGGGCCGACTCTCCGTCCGCCCGGGGCACTGCCCCGCCGGACCCGCCCGGGTCGAACCCGTCGCCGTCGAACCGGTCGGAGCCGAGCTCCACGACGCCGTACTCCTCCGTCGGGTCCGTGACCACCGGCTCGGGCGCGACGCTGGCCGCCAGGCTGCGCGCATTGCTGCGCCGACGCCACCCGTCGGAGACCTCCGGCGGTTCTGGCTGAGGGGGCACGGCTCGGCGTGGCCGCGCGCCGAGCCGATGCGCGGCGCCGGTCGGTGGAACAGCCGACGAGGTGCCCACCACCGGCGGGCCGGGCCCGCGGTGCCGCCGACGCCCGCGGGCCGCGCGTCGGGTGAGGGCCGTCACGACGCAGGCGCCCGCCGTGAGCGTGAGCGCGATCCAGGTCATCGGGCCGATGTCGCCGACGAGACCGCCCGAGTGGTCCGCTCGGTGGACAGGCGCCGCCGCGGGCCGCGCGACCGCCTGCGCGGCGGCCGCGGGCCGGGTCGCGTCGCCGGCCACGGACGCCGCGGGGTTCGGCAGGTAGCCGACCGGCGTCACCTGTCCGGCGTGCGCGAATCCCCAGTCGAGCAGGGCGCGGGCGTCGGTGCCGTAGGCGGGGGCCGCGCGCAGCAACGCGACGATGAGTGTCCGACCGCCGCGGGNGGCGGCCCCGACGAACGTCGCGCCGGCCGCCACCGTGTAACCGTTCTTCACCCCGACGGCGCCGTCGTAGGTGCGGAGCAGCGAGTTGTGGTTCTGGATCTCGAAGCGCTGGTCGCCGCGCCCGGCGAGGGACGCCCGCGGGATGGTGAGATACCCCCGCACGCTCGGGTCGTTGAGCGCGGCGCGGCCGAGCACGGCGAGGTCGTAGACGCTGGTGACCTGCCCCGGACTGTCCAGCCCGGTCGGATCGCCGGCGACGGTCTCGCGCGCGCCCAGAGACCTGGCCAGCGCGTTCATCCGGGCCAGGACCGCCGCGGTGCCGCCGGCGGCCTCGACGAGGGTCACCGCCGCGTCGTTCCCGCTGGAGATCATCATCGCCGTTGCCAGATCCCGGACGGTGTACCCGACGCCGGGCACCAGACCGACCTTGGTGCCGTCCACCCGGGGGGCGTTCTCGTCGACGGTGATGACCCGGTCCGGTGGCAGGCCGGGAAGCACGGTCAGCGCGGTGAGGATCTTCATGGTGCTGGCCGGCAGATCCGTCGCGTGCGGGCGGGAGGCGGCGAGGACGGCGCCGCTGCCGGCGTCCGCGACCAGCCAGGCCTGCGCGGTCAGCCCCGCCGGTGCGGGCGGGGCGGGGGNGCCCTCGGGCGCCGGCTCGGGGGNGACCGTCGGATCCGCCGGGGCGCCGACGCCCGCCNGGCCGCCCGCTTCCGTATGGCCTCCNGTTCCGGCCTGAGCACCGCCGATGGCCTGACCCCCCGCCCCGGGAGCCGTCGGCGTCGCGGCTGCGGCGGCGGCAAGGGTCGGGGCAAGCCACGCCACAGGGGCGAACAGCAGGCCCATGGTCGTGAGGGTGAGGATCAGGGCGCGGCGGGCTGGCAGGCTTGAACCGGCTGGCAGGCTTGAACCGGCTGGCAGAGTTGAACCGGCTTGCAGGGTTGGACGGGAGCGACACGACCGGCCGGCACGCACCTACAGAACGCTACTGGCTCGGGCCGCTCCCGCGCGGGCGGTCACGAGACGTGTCGCGAAGTGGCGTTCACCGTGGGTGAATCGCCCGATTTCGGGCGTTCCGCCGATCGGCGGGCCGATCCAGCGTGCAGCGGGGAACGATGATGTCCGCGACTGGGCACCGCCCGGCCCGCCCGGTGGGTGGCGGAGCCGCCGGCGTCCGTGTCCGCCCTGGCTGCGTCGGCTGCCATCGGGTCGGCCGCAACCGGATCGGCCGCCACCGGCGCGCCCGCGATCCCCGCGGCGGCGGGGCGGAAACCGTCGACCGCGTTCGCGACGAGGTGCGCCGGCGTCGACCCGGGGCCGGCGTCGACCGGTTCGGTCTCATCGGTCTCATCGGTCCGGGAGATACCACCGGCGTGCCCGGCCTGGCTGACTCCGACGGGTGACGGGGAGATCTCGCTCGCGCCGTCGCGGCTCGCCGTGTCTGCCGGCGATCCTTCGGTCGGGGAGCCGCTGCCCGTCGGGGCGTCGACGGGCGTGTTCGTCAACGCGATCTTTGCGGCTCGGGCGCGCTTGGCACCCTTGGGGCGCTTCGGCGCCCTGGGGCGGGCGAGGGCGGGCCCGTCGGCATCCTCGGCGGAATCCGCACCGCTGTCGCGGGCCGCGGGCGGTGAGGCGGCCGAACCGGTCGACTCACGGTCGTCCGCGCCGGAATGAGCCGACGTACCCGGCTGGGTGATCGCGCCGGGCTGGGCGGTCTCGCCGGATCGCCGGGCGGCCTGGGGCTGACGGGGGAGCTCGACGGCCTCCCGGAGCAGGCTTTCGAGATCTCCGCGCAGTGCTTCGAGCTGGCCAGCCAGCTCCCCCCGGACGTACTGGCGCGTCGCCGCCTCGCTCTGAGCGAGCCGCAGGGCCGCGACCTCGCGGGTCAGGAACTCCGTGTCCTCGCGCATGCGGCCGGCGACGGCCCGGTCCTCGGTGAGGGAGGCCCGGTCGCGGTCGTCCTGACGGTTCTGGGCGAGCAGGATGAGCGGTGCCGCATAGGCCGCCTGGGTCGAGAAGGCCAGGTTCAGCAGGATGAACGGGTAGGGATCCCAGCGCAGCAGCGGCACCGCGATGTTCAGGGCGATCCAGACGATGACGATGCCCGTCTGGATCGCGAGATAACGCCCGGTGCCCAGGAAACGGGCGATGGTCTCCGCGAAGCGGCTGACCGTCTCCCGATCCACCCGGGGAAGTAGCGCGACCCGGCCGGAGACCGGCAGATCGAGACGATCGGTGCCCAGACCTCGACGGTCCGTCGTTCGCGTTGCTGAGATGGTCATGGAAGCTCCCCACCCGCGCGCAGGCGGCCAGCGCCGGTTCGCGCGCGCTCCTCGAGCAGGCCGCACGCGCTGTCGCCACGGCGGCCTCAGGTCGACACGACATCAATCGACCGCACCTGCTCGTGCACTGCCCGATCAGATCCCGTGGCCGAGGGCCACACGGATCCGGAAGTCGGCACCGGCGCGCAGACGCGCCGGCCAGGCCGCGGCGGGACAGGTGAACGTCACCCCGGGCCGAAGAAGCGGCGGTCGACCATGCGGCGCCCCGAGTGGGGGCCGGGGCCGGACCTCGGCCGACTTCCGAGCAGTGCCCCGGGAGTCGTCAACCCCGGGTTCGTGGACGCGGGCCGGGCGCGCGGGGCGCTCCGGCCGGAGCTCAACGCCGGCTGGCGTCCACTAGCAGGAAGCGGCCGTTACTGGAGCACCCGCCAGGACTCACAGCGGCCACCTCCTCGCGTTGGTCCTCCGTGGAGGATTTTTCGGGGGCTTGTCAAGGATAACTGCCCGATCCGTGACCGGACCTACCGGGGTATCCGTGACGTCCGTCGCGAAGGCATCACCTGCGGCGCCCGGTCGACCCGGTCCGGGATGCCGAATCTCCATCGGGTTTCTGGACGGTTACCGGCGGTGGGGTCATTCGGGGTGAGGCGGTGCGGTGCCCGCCCCGGACCTCGTGATGTCGGCGGTGGATCCCGGGTCCGTGCGGGCTGGGCGCGCGGCGGGAAATGTGGTGCGTGCGGCGGGTGCGGCGGGGTATGCCGTGGCCAATTGGCGCCGGTACACCGCGGATCCGGGGACTTTGTCCCGTTGCCGCCCGCGGGCCGGCGCCGTGCGACGAGGGGAACCCGGTGAAGGTCAACGGATGCGCTCGGTGCGGGCAGCTCGTCTTCTTCGAGAACACCGCCTGCCTGCGATGTGGGGCGCCGCTCGGTTTCGAGCCGGACCGTGGCCGGGTTCTCACGCTGGTGCCCGACTCGCCGCCGGCGGCAGGCGCCGCGGACCGTGACGACGTCCACGAACCTGCGACAGAGTTCTTCGAGCTGCCACCGGTCGCGGAGGTGGGGGCCGGGCTCGGCGCCGGGCCGGCGACGGATGGCCCGGCGGTCCCGCAGCCCTTCGCGGCACCGCGCGCCGGTGCCGGGACGGACCCGATCGCCCGAGATCTTCTCGAGGCCGTTCCGGCGTCGCGTCGGCGCCGCTACCGGCGCTGCGCCAACGCGCGGCTGGCCGGCTGCAACTGGCTCATCGCCGTGCCGGCGCCCGTGAACCGGCTGGCCGAGGCCGCCAGGGCCGCCGAGGCTGCTGCCGGACGCCCCGCCGTGGGCGGATCCGCGCCCCCGGCGGACCCCGCCTCGCCCGGTGGGCTGTGCGTCTGCTGCCGGCTGACGCGGACGCGGCCGGCGGACACGGATCCGGTGGGCAAGGAGCAGTTCGAACGGGCGGAGGCGGCCAAGCGCCGGCTCGTGGCCCAACTGCTCGAACTCGGCCTGCCCGTCGTCTCCCATGCCGACGACCCGGCGACCGGGCTCGCGTTCGACCTGCTGAGCAGCACCGAGCAGAAGGTGGTGACCGGGCACAGCGACGGCGTCATCACGCTGGACCTGGCCGAATCCGACGACGCCCATCGCGAGACGGTCCGAACCCAGCTCGGGGAGCCCTACCGCACGCTGCTCGGGCACTTCCGGCACGAGACCGGTCACTACTACTGGTCCTCGCTGGTCGACGCCGATCCCGGGCGCGCCGCCCGGTTCCGGGACCTGTTCGGCGACGCGGGCCTCGACTACTCCGCCGCCCTCGACCGGCACTACGCCGACGGTCCCCCGCCGAACTGGCGCGAGACCCATGTCAGCGCCTACGCCACGATGCACCCGTGGGAGGACTGGGCCGAGACCTTCGCCCACTACCTGCACATCCGCGACACGTTGCGAACCGCCGCCGAGTTCGGTCTGCGGGTGGCCGGCCCGGATCTCGACTCGTTCGGGGTCGCGCCGCGCAGCCTCGCCGCCGAGCCCGCCGANCTGCCGCGGCCAGGCACGGACGGGCTCGACCGGAGCTCGCCGGAGCTTGCCGAGATCATCGCCCAGTGGCTGCCGCTGACCTACGCCCTCAACGCGATCAACCGCAGCATGGGGCGCGACGACCTCTATCCGTTCGTCCTGACGCCCGCGGTCCAGGCGAAGCTCTCCTTCGTCCACGACGTCATCGCCGCCGCCCGGCCCGAGGAGGGTGGAGCGGCCGCAGCATCGGGACGAACGTCTTGACCGCCGGATCGTCCGTGACCGGTCGCGGACCGCCGAGGACAACGAAGCCGTTGCGGATATACAGCCGTCGCGCCGGCAGGTTCGCGGGAGCGACCCACAGCTTCACCGCCTCGGCGCCGGCCCGGGCGGCCCAGGTCACCGCGGTCGCCAGCAGGACGTCCGCGGCGCCGGTCCCCCGGGCCGCGGGTGCGACCCACATGGCACCCAGCTCACGTAACCAGGGCCGGCCGGTCGGGGTGAACCCCTGCACCATGCCGACCGCCTCGGCGGCCCGTTCCACGATCGCCACCAGCTCCGTCGGGGAGTCCGCCCCGGCGCCGGCACGCCGCGCCCATTCGGCCGCCGGCTGCGCCCGCGCCGCCTCGAGGGTCTGCCAGAAGGCGGCGGGCGAGTCGGCGAGCGCGGCCAGCCGCAGCCGGCGCAGCAACGGCCCCTCATCCGGCCGGATATGACGACCATGGCTGCCGTCCGTCACGGTGTTCGACTCCTCTGTCGTGGCGGTGTCTCGTGTCGTGCGGTGTCTCGCGCACGATCGGCGCCGGCCGGATCGTCCCGACATCCCGCGATCGGCGTGTCCGCCGGCGTGATTGTTGCGCGGGGAAAGAGCCGTGTTGGGCGTAATCGGCACGACCTTTAGCTCAAACGGCTCCCAGGCGCCCCCGCGAGCGCGGATACTGATCAAAGCGGCGGGACGGCGGAGGAGTTCGCTGGAGATGATCCATCGTGGGTAGGCCCGTCACACTCATCGTGCGCCAGGACGGCCCCTCGTGGTCGGCCTGGTCCCCGCAGTACCCGGGGCTCGCCATGGTGCAGCCGGCCGCGGCGGACCTGCGGGCCGTGCTGCCCGAGGTCCTCGCCTGGTACTTCGGCGAGGACGCCGTGATCGAGCCCCAGATCCACTGCGAGCGTGAGCTGCACGGTGTCATCGTCCGGCTGGCGCAGGACGCCTCGCTTTACGAACGCGAGCGGGTCGCCGAGCGGCTCGGTGCCGCCCTCGGCGTCGCGAGCCAGCGGGCGCAGTTGCGCTCCAATCCCGTCAGCGGCGCGGGCGAGGTCACCTTCGTCTGCGCCCTTCAGTCCGACCGGATCGGCTGGCTGACCGCCCAGATGGAGGACGACAACGACGCCGTCGTCGCCCTCCTGCCGGTCGCGGAGACGATGTTGTGGGCCATCCGGTTCGGTCCGGCCGGCGACGGTTCCGCCGCCGCGGTCCAGCCCTCGGCCTACCCACCCGACACCACGCTGGGCGAGGTCATCCACACCTTCGCCGGCCTCCGCCAGCAGCTACGCACCTGAGCCCTCGAACACCTGGCCGCCCGGCCGGGGGCCCGTCGGCGGGCCGCTCGCCGGTCGGGCACACGTGGCGTCAGGCCTGCGGCGCCGGCGCTGACGGGGTAGGGCTCGACAGGTTCGCGAGTTCGGCCAGGTAACGGGCACGGTTGGTCGGATCCAGTTTCGCGGCCTGTTCGAACGACTTCTGCGCACCCGTGCGGTCACCGCTGGTGTACTGGACGTGGCCGAGCAGCGTCAGCAGTTGGGCGCTGCGCGTCGAGCCGTCCGCGAGGGCGACGGCGTTGCGGTAGGCGTCGACGGCCCGCTGGTAGGCCGCCGGATCGGCTACACCCCGCGGTGGAAGCTCGACGAGTCCGAGGCCCGCCCACGCCTCCGACTGCACGGTCCGGCCGGCGGGATCCCCCGTTCCTTCCTCGATGGCGAGATGGAAATGGTGCCGGGCCGCGTCCCAGTCCGCGCTCACGGCCGCCTGACTCAGGCACGCATAGACCCGACCGAGGCCAAGGTCGATCTTGCTTTTCAGAAGTCTTTCGTACGGTGGGGCCACCTCGCCGGCCGCCTGCTGGTAGACGCCGATCGACTGGCGCAGATCGTCGACCTTCACCGTGTCGGTCGTGCAGTGTCCGCGGGACAGCAGAAAGCGGGCCTCGGCGTAACCGGTGTGGGCACGGCCGAACAGCGGATTGATGCGGATCGCCTGGTCGAACCATTCGATCGCAGCGCCGTATCGACCCGTCTTGCTGGCGGTGTTGCCAAGAAACAGATAAAGGATCTCCTTNCCGTCGGAATCCTGCCAGCCGGGTGAGTCCGCGGCCTTCTGCAGATCGGCGGTGGCATCGTCGAAGTGGCCCAGCGCGTAGTGCCCGACGCCGAGGACGAACCAGGCCAGCGCACCGGCGCGGGCGGCGAGAACGGTGCGCACCTCGCGCTGGAAGACCGGATTGTCGGCCAGTCCCGCGGGAGCCGTCACTGGCGCGCCGAACTGGTAGTAGCCGGCCAGTTCCTCGGCTCCGGGGACGAGGCTCCGGTCGATGAAGAACTCCGGAGTGAACACGACGCGGTCGGCCCCGGCCGCCCGCAGGACGCCCCGCACCACGATGTTCGCGTTGCTCCTGCGGACTACCTGATCCGCCCAACCGGCCTGGTCACCGCGGCCGGAGGGCGCCCGTCCGATCTTCGACGGACCCCAGACCTGGACGGCGAGTGACTGCTGGACGGGCTGGAGACTGCGCACCATCTGGTCCGCGACCAGCGTCGCCGCGTCGGTCGTCGATGCCGACGGATGGCGCTTGCCGGCATCGTCGACCTCGTCGAACGCGGTGACGGCGACCCGGAGATCGCCGACCATCCGGGCGGACGGCAGCCCGTCGGAGTTGCCCCGGATCATCAGCAGGCCCGCGACGGCACCGGCGACGACAATCGCGACGCCGACGGTCACGATGAGCGCCCGCGTAGTCAGCAGGGCCAGGCCGGCCCGCGGCAGCCACCGTCGTGACCGGGCGGCGTCAGCGCCGGGCGAACGGCTGGTGGGCGCGTCCGCCGATACCGGCGGAGCGTCGGTGGGCGATGCCCCGACCTCGGCAGTCGACGACCCGACCTCGGCCGGCGGCGGGGCGCCCGGGAACTTCGTGGTATCGATCCCGGCGGTCGTCCGATCCGTGGGAAAGCCGCTCGTCGCGACCCGCGCGACCACCTCGACGCCGGCGGCGACGAGAACACGGCGTCGTGCCTCGGTCTCGTCCGCGTCGAACAGGTCGACGTGGGCGATTGTCGCCAGCACGCCGGGCAGCGGACAGGCCTCCACCCGCAGCGGGATCACCGATCGGGACACGAGTGCCCCCGTCCACACCTGCGAACTCCACGGAGTATCGAAGTAGGCCGCGGAGGAGATCACCATGGTGAGCCGGGCGGCCGTCATCTGGGCGTCCGTCCACAGCACGTAGTTGGCGCCGGGAGGCAGGTCCCAGGCGAGCACTCGCGCTGACAGTCCCCAGTCCTCCAGGACGGCCGCGACCCACGTGGCCCACGGCGCGTCGTCCACCACGTGCGACACGAAGACGTCCACGTCCTTCGTGCCGGCAGGCTCAGCGGGCCGGTGCTGTGTCGTACCCATCCTCATGTCCCGCCGAGGGCCTTCGCCCGAAGCCAGGCCCGCGTCCGTCCTCGCCGCCGGTCAGCCAAGGTGGAAACGGACCATGATGTCGTAGCTCGGGGGCTCTTGCGGGAAACCCCCCGCGGGTCGGGACAGCAAGTTCCATCCGCCTCGCGGATCATCCGCATCGGTGACCAGTCGGTACCGCGCGTTTCCCTGGTCATCCGTCTGCAGGACGACGCTCGTCCGGTACTCGCTGTTCGTAGGTGAATCGCCCGCGAAATAGAAGTCGATCGCGACCCGGTCGCGCGGCCGGAAACCGGCGAGTTCCACCACGGCCTCGTCGCCGGGATGTAGATCGTTGTTGTAGTCGCGGATGACCAGCAGCGGGCTGGTGGCTCCCGGGAGCAGGGTGAACGCGGTCTGCCAGACCTGGCGTCCGTCGGTCGCCGCGACGGTGTACCTGCCGGTCGGGGTGCCGAGAAAGGGTGTCCAGTGCAGCGCGTCCAGCAGTCCGGCGGCTGCCGGGTCGTCGCAGATCATGCAGATCTCGATGCTTTGTACCACCTCATTGGAGGGCGCGGTCAACGTGATGGCCAAGCGCGTGCCTGGACCGAATCCAACCGGGCAGAACTGGTAATTCCGCAGGAGGCCCAGGCCCGCACCGTTGCGGTCCAGCCCATTGATGAGGATGACCGGGCCCGGCCCGCTGTACTCCTGGGCGATTTCCCGGCAGGTGGCAAGATCGCCGCCGATGGCTGCGCCAAGGCTGAGATCCACTCCTGCGGGCGGAAGATCGTGGGCGTTGAGGACGCTGGAGCCATCGGGGGAGGACCTGGCGGGCTCGGCTCGGCTACGTGCCGGTTCTGCCTGGTCGCCGGCAACCGCCTGCCCCACGGGCTGGTCAGCGGCCGCCTGGGAGGGGGCACGGGCGGCCGCGGGCATCGATGTCGCGGTCGGGGAAGGCTCATCCGCTGCCGGACGCGCCTGTACTGCGTCGGGGGACGCCGGTCGGGTCGGGCCAAGCGTCGGCGCAGCGTGACTCACCGAGCTGGCCCCCGCCGAGCTGGCCCCCCACGGGCCGCCGTGACCCGGTGAGCTGACGTCCTGCCGAGGAACGTGCGGGGACCGGGAGGGGGAGTCGGACGGCGAGGGATCGGACGGCGAGGGAGACGTGGCGAGCGGCGACCAGGCGGAGCCGGCCGAGGGCGAGGCATCGGTCGGCGTGGGGTGCTCCGGACGCGGCGTGACGGTGTCCGCAGGCAACGAATGGTCCGCCGGTTCTGACGACCCTGACAGTGCGACGTGAGTGGATGCCGACGGCGCCCCCGCAGGGCCGGACGATGACCCCGAACATGCGGCCACCGCCAGAGGAAAGAGCGCGATGAGCAGAAGGCGGCGGTAACGCTGTGTGAAAAACTCTCGCGACGTCATGCAGCCCCCGGCACGCACATCATCACTGCTTTATGGCGATACTCGCCAGAGAGGACTATACCGCCCGGACATCGACCGCGATGCGGGGCGGTGCGCTGGTTCGACGGGCTCGCCCGAGAAGAACGTGGCGGGCCGGACCGAGAAATCGGCAGTGAACCGGGACGCTGGGCGTACCGCAAGAGCGAAATGACCGAAATTTGGCATTCCGCAAACGCCTGATGGGTCGGCGAGAACGACGACGACAAGAAGATCCCACTGCGCCGAACCGGGCGCCTCGCAGGCGACACCAGGGCATCCGCGGGAGGCGGTGTGCAGGGTAGCGGCGCCGTCCGTCTCTTCCGCAGGGATAAATCGGACGCCGAACCCTGTGGAGGAACCATGGAGGCGCGCTCCCATGCATCCGCCGCCGACGCACGAACCGTCGCCCGTTGCTCGATCGGCTGCGCGGCTCGCGGCGGTGCGCCTGGTGTGGCTAGGCTGATCTCCATGGAACGAGCGGCGCGGCTGTCGGTAGCCTGCGGAGATCTTGAAAGCGGCGCCGAAAATCTCCAGGGATAGTACGTAGGGCCGACAGAACGTCGCGGGGCCTCTTCGTCAATCCCTTGTAGAAGAGCAGAGTCTCCCTGGTTTAAAAGAGCATAATGAACCCCACCCCTCGAATATCGTGTCGTTCGACTCTCCTTCGCCCTCGATTCTGTCGGTCTACGGTTGGCTGTAATGCCAGCCAGTGCGGCAGTCCGGGGTCTACGCGGTGCCCGTCGCCGTACACTATTCCGCGGTTATGTGCACGGTAGTAGTATCGTTCGCCGGCGACTGGAGACCTGCAGGGCTTGTCTGTGCGTGCCTGTTGCGTATGGAAATACTTGCACCGGACTGGCCAGGTAGTTCCGCGAGCTACCCAAAGAGTCGTTCTTGGTGCAACGGCAAATATTGGAAAGAATGCTGCTATGAGTAGGGGCCTGGCCCTGGCATCCGCTACGTCCTGACGCGCGCGGGCTTCGAGAGTCCCGGTCGGGGCGTCCCACCAGTCTCCGGGGCGATGCTGGCGGGCGTGCCACGCCGTGAGCTGGTCGTGAAGCGTGTTACGCAGCACGACTTCGAGTAGCCCCAGAACCTCGTAGAAGGCGGCGCTGACCGAACTGTTCCACCCGTAGAACGCGATTGCGCGGGCGACGTCGCCGTCGCATGCCTGGCTCGTAGGGGCTGAGGCGTTCGGCGCTCAGCCTCCGGCGGAGCCGAGCGGCGTCGGGCGGAGGCAGGGGGCTGGACATCGGTGCACCGGATCTTCCGCAGTGGCGGTGTAGACCCCGGATGGCCTCTACCGCTCAGGTGGCAAGCCCCGGGGTTTTGTCTGTCCGCCCACCCTATGGCGATCAACGTGTCCGCACTCGCGCCCCCACACGGAGACCACCGCTCGCGGCTGGTGCAAGGCTGGTGGGGTGACTCTGTTATGACCTGGGTACTCCCCGGAGCCGGGAGCGGTCTTGTGTCTCTCGTGTGTACTCGGGTCGTTGGAGATCGTTTCTGCTCGTATGGTCGACGGAGGTCTGGTCGATCACGTCGAGGAGGTGGCGGTGAGCGCTTCGCCAGGTATGGCGGGGACGGCTAGGCTGATCTCCATGGAGCGAGCGGCGCGGCTGACGGCTGTCGTCACGCACGAGGGCGACTGGTACGTGGCGCGGGCCCTGGAGGTCGAGGTAACCAGCCAGGGAGCCAGCGTCGAGGAGTCGCTGGCGAATCTTCGTGAGGCGCTGGAGCTGTACTTCGAGGATCAGCCGTTCCCCGTCACCGCCGCGGACGGTCCCATCGTCGCTCCGCTGGACATCCGCCTGTCGGCGTGACACCCGCGCTGCCTCGGGTCTCCGGGGCGAAGGTGGTGAAGGCGCTGGGGCGTGCCGGCTTCGAGGAGGTCGCCACGCGTGGCTCGCACTGCAAGCTGCGGCACAAGGAGAACGCCCGGGTCGTGATCGTCCCGCTTCACCGGGAGCTGGCGACAGGAACTCTCGCCTCTGTTCTGCGCCAGGCAGGCATCGAGGCGGAGGAGCTTAGGACGTTGCTCACCTGAGCTGCGCGTGGTTCCGGGTGCAAGCTGGGTGGGTGACTCTGTCGAAGCGTGCGTCCTGGTTCCTGATCGCGGTGGGTGTGTGGACGTGGGCGATCTGGCCGAACTTCCTGCGGAACATCTGGAAGGATGATCGTTCCTGGGACGACGGCCCGACCGGCTTCTTCACCGTCCACCTGGTTCTGACCGTCGTCTCCCTCGCGGTGGGCACTGCGGTCGGGTGGCTTGGCATCCGCGCGGTCCGCGCCGGTCGTTCGAGCGTCGCCGAAGACGTCGCCCCGCCCAAGCAGCTGGTTGGCTCGGATTCTTCCCTGACGTAGGTACTTCGGTATCGGCCGGCGACGACTTTCGGCGAGATCACGCCGACCTGCCGACCTGCCGACCCGTTGCTCAGGGTCAGCGCCTGATGTGATGAAGGAACGGGGCCTCCGCTCCTTCCGGGATGACCTGGGCTGTTCCGGTTCTGTCGGTGGCATCGGGTAGACACCTGTCCATGGCGGTAGACGAAGCGAGCTCGGCACATCCGGTGGCCGACGGGTCCGTGGCGGGGACCGGCCCACAGCCGGCCGACGTGGCCGTCGCACCCCGGGCGGTTCCCGCGGCGGCGTCCGCGCCGGCGGCGGGCGGCGGGGCGCTGCGGGCGCGGGCGGAGGAGCTGCTGCGCGCGTTGGCCGGGCCGGCCGCGGTGCTGCGGGAGGACCAGTGGCAGGCGATCGACGCGTTGGTCACCCACCGGCGTCGGGTGCTGCTCGTGCAGCGCACCGGCTGGGGCAAGTCGGCGGTGTACTTCCTCGCCACCGCCCTGCTGCGCGGCGAGGCCGGACTCGGTCCGGTGGACCTGGGTCGGCGCACCGGGCCGACGGTGATCGTCTCGCCGCTGCTCGCCCTCATCCGCAACCAGGCGGCGGCCGCCGCCCGGCTGGGGATCCGTGCGGGTGAGATCCATTCCGGCAATGTCACCGAGTGGGACGAGGTCTACGCGGCGTTGCGCGCCGGCGACCTCGACGTGCTGCTCGTCGGGCCGGAACGGCTGAACAACCCGACGTTCCGCGACGACTATCTGCCCGAGCTCGCCGCGACCACCGGCCTGCTCGTGGTCGACGAGGCGCACTGCATCTCCGACTGGGGGCACGACTTCCGCCCGGACTACCGTCGGCTGCGGACCCTGATCGCCGGGTTGCGCCCGCAGGTCCCGGTCCTCGCCACCACCGCGACCGCCAACCAGCGGGTGGTCGAGGACGTCAGCGAGCAGCTTGGTGCCGGTGCCGGTGCCGGTGCCGGGGCGGGGGCCGGGTTGGAGTCGGAGCCAGGGACAACCCCGGGCACGCTGGTACTGCGCGGGTCGCTCGACCGCGAGAGCCTGCGGCTCGCCGTCGTCGACCTGCCCCGGGCCGAGCACCGCTTCGGTTGGCTCGCCGAACGGCTGGGTGAGTTGCCCGGCTCCGGGATCGTCTACACGCTGACCAAGGCGGCGGCGGAGGAGCTGACCGCCTTCCTGCGCGGCGAGGGGTACCCGGTCGCCTGTTACCACGGGGGCACCGAGGCCGCCGAACGCATCGCCGCGGAGGAGGACCTGCTCGCGAACCGGGTCAAGGCGCTCGTCGCCACCAGCGCGCTCGGGATGGGCTTCGACAAGCCCGATCTGGGCTTCGTCGCGCACGTCGGGGCGCCGTCGTCGCCGATCTCCTACTACCAGCAGATCGGCCGGGCCGGCCGGGCCGTCGAGACCGCCGAGGTCGTTCTCCTGCCGGCGGCGGAGGACCGCGCCATCTGGCGCTACTTCACCGACACCTCCTTCCCGCCCGAGCGCGTGGTCCGTGCGGTTCTCGGGGTGCTCGCCGACGCCGGCCGGCCGATGTCCACCCAGGCGCTGCTGGCCGCCGTCGACCTCGGCCCCAGCCGACTCGACCAGATGCTGAAGGTCCTCGACACCGACGGCGCGGTCCGCCGGGTCAAGGGCGGCTGGACGGCGACCGGAGCGCCATGGTTCTACGACGAGGCGCGCTACCGGCGGGTCGCTGCCGCGCGGGCCGCCGAGCAGCAGGCGATGCTCGACTACATCGCCACCCCCGATTGCCGGATGGAGTTCCTGCGCCGCCAGCTCGACGATCCCCACGCCGCCCCCTGCGGGCGGTGCGACCGATGCACCGGCCGCACGTGGCCGTCAGCCGTCTCGACGGCGGCCAGCACGCGGGCCCGTGAGGAGCTGATGCGCCCGGGGGTGGTCATCGAGCCGCGCCGGATGTGGCCGACCGGCATGAACCGGCTGGGCATCAGCCTGTCCGGCCGCATCCCGCCGACGGCCGGCGCCGAACCCGGACGCGTGGTGGCGCGGCTCGGCGACATCGGCTGGGGCAACCGCCTGCGGCCGATGTTCGCCGCCGGACCGGCATCCGGCCCCGACTCGGGGCCCACCGGCGGCCCCGGGCGCGATGCCGGGCTCGACAGCGGGGCCGGGCTCGACAGCGGGGGCGACGGCCCGTTGCCCGCGGAGCTGGTGGAGGCGGTCGTGGGCACGCTCGCCCACTGGGACTGGACGCGCCGGCCGGCCGCGGTGATCGCGATCCCTTCGCGCAGTCGGCCCCGGCTGGTGGCCAGCCTCGCCGAACGCATCGCCGCCATCGGCCGGCTGCCGCTGCTCGGCCAGTTGGACCGGGTCGGCGGCGGCCCGCACGCGGGCCAGGTCCACAACAGCGCCCACCGGCTTGCCGGTCTGTGGGAGGCGTTCGCCGTCCCGCCGGGCCTGCACGGCGCGCTCGGCGCGGTCGACGGCCCGATCCTGCTCGTCGACGACCGGATCGTCACCGGCTGGACGATGACGGTGGCCGCCCGCCTGCTGCGCAAGGCGGGGGCGCCCGCGGTGCTGCCGTTCGCACTCGCCGTCGACACCACCTGACGACGCCCTGGCCCCCCGGCGGGCAGCATCGCGCGGGGCGGCAATCGGGTCGGAGACCGGCGCAAAGGGAATGTTCCCACCAATGACGTTTCGGCAGCCGGTTTGGCACGCTGTGCGCACACCGAACATCACGCCGGCAAACGGTGTGACATCGAGGTGAAATCGGCCGGCTGACCATGGACATCCCCGGTATTCGTCCTAGCCTTGGCTCGCGGGGATTTCGGGACCGGCCGATCGGTGGGCGGACGAGACGGAGAGCGGGCACTGATCAAAATGTGGGAAGGCGACCGTTGCACCGCGATGGTGATGGGGGGCGGGCGGGGCTACGTCGCCCACCGGTGTGGCAAACGAGCGATCGGGAAGGACCCGGACGGGCTGTGCCGGACCCATCGCCTGGAGCGGGCGGGCGCGCAGGACACCGACGTCGGCGAGCGGAACTGGCTGCGGGACAGGGAGACCGAGCGGCGGCTGAATGAGCTCGCCCGCCACCTCGACGACTTCTACAGCCTGCCCGTCCGGCTGGAATACGCCGATTCCTCGCCGACCCGCCCGCCGACAGGGCGACTCCTGATCGATGCCGACGATCTGCTCCGGGTGCTACGCGCCCAGGACCTGATGCCGCGCCGCGCCGTCTGACCCGTACCTGCCAGCTCCGGCAGAACACGGGGAAACGTGAAGGCTCCCGGGAATCTGGCGGTGGATCGCGGATTTCCCGCGCGCGCCGGTCTCGGTCGATCAGAGGCGGCGGAACAGCAGGGCCCGC
The DNA here is from genome assembly GCF_000948395.1 of Frankia torreyi. GTDB lineage: Bacteria > Actinomycetota > Actinomycetes > Frankiales > Frankiaceae > Frankia > Frankia torreyi. Next base: position 124,449 of record NZ_JYFN01000008.1, read on the forward strand.
TTGACCTCCTGGATCGCCTTGGTGACCTGGATACCCCGCGGGCAGGCATCCGTGCAGTTGAAGGTGGTCCGGCAGCGCCAGACGCCCTCACGCTCGTTGAGGATCTCCAGCCGCTCGTCGGCGCCGGCGTCGCGGCTGTCGAAGATGAAGCGGTGCGCGGCGACGATCGCCTGCGGCCCGAAGTAGTCCCCGTCGTTCCAGAACACCGGGCACGACGTCGTGCAGGCCGCGCACATGATGCACTTGGTGGTGTCGTCGAAGCGTGCCCGGTCCTCGGGGGACTGAAGCCGTTCCCGGGTCGGCTCGTGGTCATCCGTGATCAGGTAGGGCTTCACCGCCCGGAAGGCGTCGAAGAACGGTTCCATGTCGACGATCAGGTCCTTCTCGACCGGCAGGCCCTTGATCGGTTCGATGGTGATCTCGGGCCCGAGGTCCTTCACGAGCACCTTGCAGGCGAGCCGGTTCACGCCGTTCACCCGCATCGCGTCCGACCCGCACACGCCGTGGGCGCAGGAGCGGCGCAACGCCAGCGAGCCGTCGACGTTCCACTTCACCCACATGATCGCGTCGAGCAGGCGATCGCTGGGATCGAACGGCACCTGGTAGCTCTCCCAGCGTGCCTCCGCGGCGAACTCCGGATCGAAGCGACGGATCTTGAGCGTGACGGTCACGGGCGCCGGTCCGGTCGCGGCCGGACCCGGGGCCGCGGCGGGCCGGGAGTCGACGACGGTCATCAGTACTTGCGCTCCATCGGCTCGTAGCGGGTGACGACGACCGGCTTGTAGTCCAGCCGGATGTCCGCCTCCGGCGAGGCGGCGGCCAGCGGTCCCGACCGGTAGGCCATCGTGTGACGCAGGAAGTTGACGTCGTCCCGGTTCGGGTAGTCCTCCCGCGAGTGGCCGCCGCGGGACTCGTTGCGCGCCAGCGCCCCCACCACCAGAACCTCGGCGAGGTCGAGCAGGAAGCCGAGCTCGACCGCCTCCAACAGCTCGGTGTTGTAACGGCGGCCCCGGTCGGACACGCCGACCTGCTGGTAGCGGATCTTCAGCGCGGCAATGTCGCTGAGCGCCTGCTTGAGCGTCGCCTCGGTGCGGTAGACCGACGCGTTGACGTCCATCGACTCCTGCAGCTCGGCGCGGATCGCGGCGGCGTTCTCGGTGCCGGCACCCGCGCGCAGCCGGCCCAGCATGTCGTCCACGAACGACGCCGGGTTCGTCGGCAGGTCGACGTGGTGCGGGGTGGCGCCTGCGTACTCGGCGGCGGCGATGCCCGCCCGCCGGCCGAACACGTTGATGTCGAGCAGCGAGTTGGTCCCCAGGCGGTTCGCGCCGTGCACGGACACGCAAGCCACTTCGCCGGCGGCGTACAGGCCGGGGACGACGGTGTCGTTGTCCGCGAGGACCTGCGCGTCGATGGTCGTCGGGATGCCGCCCATCGCGTAGTGCGCCGTCGGCTGGATCGGAATCGGGTCGTCGTACGGTTCGATGCCGAGGTAGGTGCGGGCGAACTCGGTGATGTCCGGCAGCTTCGCGTCGAGCTGCTCCGGCGGCAGGTGGGTGAGGTCGAGGTACACGTGGTCGGCGTCGGGGCCACAGCCCCGGCCGGCGCGGATCTCGGTGTAGATGGCCCGGGCCACCATGTCGCGGGGGGCGAGGTCCTTGATGGTCGGCGCGTAGCGCTCCATGAACCGTTCGCCGTCGCGGTTGCGCAGGATTCCGCCCTCGCCGCGGGCGCCCTCGGTGAGCAGGATGCCCATCTTCCAGATGCCCGTCGGGTGGAACTGGAAGAACTCCATGTCCTCCAGCGGAATGCCGCGGCGAAACGCCAGGCCCATGCCGTCACCGGTCAGTGTGTGCGCATTCGACGTGACCTTGAACACCTTGCCGAACCCGCCCGTGGCGAAGACCACCGACTTGGCCTGGAAGACGTGAATCTCGCCGGTCTTCAGCTCGTAGGCGACCACGCCGGCCGCCGCGCCATCCTGCAGCAGCAGGTCGAGGACGTAGAACTCGTTGTAGAACTCGATGTCGTGTCGGACGCACTGTTGGTAGAGCGTCTGAAGGATCATGTGGCCGGTGCGGTCGGCCGCGTAGCAGGACCGGCGGACCGGCGCCTTGCCGTGGTCGCGGGTGTGGCCGCCGAAGCGGCGCTGGTCGATGCGACCCTCCGGGGTGCGGTTGAACGGCAGCCCCATCTTCTCCAGGTCGAGGACGGCGTCGATGGCCTCCTTCGCCATGATCTCGGCGGCGTCCTGGTCGACCAGGTAGTCACCGCCCTTGATCGTGTCGAAGGTGTGCCACTCCCAGTTGTCCTCCTCGACGTTGGCCAGCGCGGCGCACATGCCGCCCTGGGCCGCGCCGGTGTGCGACCGGGTCGGGTAGAGCTTGGTGAGCACGGCCGTCCGGCAGCGCTGCCCCGCCTCGAGGGCGGCGCGCATGCCGGCTCCGCCCGCGCCGACGATGACCACGTCGTACCTGTGGAGCTGCACGCCTACCTCCTTACAGGTCCGGGGTCACAGATCGGGGTCGAAGGTGAAGATGACCAGCGTGCCGAGGGTGACGACCAGGAACGCCGAGGTGTAAAGCAGCATCTTCAGCCAGAATCGGGTCTGTGCCCGTTCGGCGTAGTCGTTGATGACGGTCCGCAGGCCGTTGGTGCCGTGCAGCTCCGCGAGCAGCAGCATCACCAGGTCCCACGTGCGCCAGAACGGTGATGCCCAGCGGCCCGCGACGAAACCGAAGTTCACCCGCTGCACGCCGCCGTCGAGAACGTTCATGATGAACAGGTGGCCGAGCACCAGGAAGAACAGCAGCAGGCCGCTGATCCGCATGAACACCCAGGCGTAGAGCTCGAAGTTGCTGCGGGCCTTCGCGGCGCCCGGCTTCGTCCGCCGCCGCGGCGAGCGCGGGGTGGCCAGCTCCGGCGCGCCCCGCTCCGCCGGCACCGCCGTCGTCGCCATCAGGTCGCGCTCCCGAACAGCGTCTCGGCGGTGTGCAGCAGCATCCGGTAGGCCGCGGGGACGAGCAGCACCACGAACAGCACGAGTTCGATGTACAGCATCTGCTTCTGGTACTTCGGTCCGGACTCCCAGAAGTCGATCAGGATGATCCGTATGCCGTTGAGCGCGTGGAACAGCACGGCGGCGACCAGGCCGACCTCGAGCAGGTTCACGATCGGGCTCTTGTAGACCTCGATCACCTCGTTGTACGACGAGGGCGAGACCCTGACGAGTGCCGTGTCAAGCACGTGCGCGAACAGGAAGAAGAAGACGAGGACGCCCGTGATCCGGTGGGCGACCCAGGACCACATTCCCTCTCGACCGCGGTACAGCGTGCCCGCTGGTGCCTTCGGCAATGAAAGCTCCTCCGGATCGGCCCAGCCGCTCGGCCAGAAAAGATCACGTCAGCGACGCCCGCGGCGCCTCGGGGTCGGCGATGCGTCGCCGGGACGGCACCGCGCGCCTTCGGCCGATGCTAGTGCCGGGCCTGGTCAGCGGCGGGTCCGGGCCCGGCGCCGGCGGGTGAACTATGCCACAGCGCGCCCGGTCGCCGCCGTCACTACGCCGCCGGTGGCGGGCCGGTCGACGGCGGCGGTGCCGGTGCGGTGGCCGGCGGTGTCCTGACGGGCGGGGTCGTCGCGGGGGTGGTCGGCGCCGGCTTGGTCGGGGGCGGCGTCGTCGGCGGCGGCTGCTGCTGGGTCGGCGACGGCGTCGGTGTGGGCGCGGCGGTGCTCGGCTGCGCGCTCGGTGGGGCCTCGGTCGCTGGGGGCGTCGTCGACCGCGGGCGAGGGGAGCGGTGCGGCGTCCCCGGGGCCACCACCGTGGGGGAGGTGAACTCCGGGGTCGTCGCCGGTGGCGAGGTGGGCACGGCGGTCGCGGGCGGGGCGGTCGTCTTCGGCGCCGTCACGTCGGTCGGCTTGGCCGGCGAGCTACCCCCGGACAGGCCCAGGGTCAGGGCGATCGCCGCGCCGGCCAGGACGACGACCGCAGCGGCCGCGATCGCGATGGTCCGTCGCCGCCGCTCCCCGTCGCCGCCGGCTCCCCGGCCGTGGCCGTTGCCGTCGGGACCGCGCTGGTGCGCCGCCTCGGAGCGTCGGCGGGCCTCGTCGAGCGGGACGAGTCCGGCGGCATGATCGTCGTCGAACAGCCCGAGGCTGGCCGTCGACGCCACGACGGGCACGACGCCGATGCGGGTCTCGTCGTCGTCCCCACCGTGCGTCGGCCCTGTCGCCTGGGCAGGCGGCCCGATCCTGGTCTGGGCATCGTGATCGGCCTGGGGTCGGGTCCGGTTCGGCGCAGTGGGTCGGACCGGCTCGTGCCGGGGNGGTCGGGGGCCACCACCGGTGGCGGGCGAGATGGCGGTCTCGTCCAGCGCCCCGAGGACGGGATCCGCGGTGATCTCGCCGTCGGCGGACTCGGCTGGCCCGCGGGACGAGATGGGGCCGCCGACGGGCGGTACCGGACCACCCGTGGTGCGTGGGCCGGTGCCGCTGGGCTGGCCGGACGCGGCGGCGCCCGCCAACGGCCCGCTCCACGTCGAGGGCCCGGTCCGGCCGCCGGGACGCCCCGCTGCCGACCCGCCGCCGTCGATCGAGGCCGAGGGCGGCGGGGCCGCCGGTTCGTCGAGGTTCTCCAGACCGACGTCGGCAGCGCTCGCACCCGCGTCGTCGTCCTCGGAGCGCGGCCGGGCGTGCATGACGGAGGCCGGCACCGGGTTGGCGTTGCGGGCCACGGGAATCAGCCGCCGGCGGATCTCCGTGACGTCCGGGCGTTCCTCCGCCGGACGGTCCATCAGGTCGCTGAGCAGGTTGCGCAGGGGACCCGCCAGCCGGAAGGCGCGGCGGCGGCCCTCGACCACGGCGGTCAGCACCGCGTAGGTCTCCGGGCCCTCGAACGGCGGCTGGCCCTCGACCGCCGAGTACAGGGTCGCGCCGAGGCCCCACAGATCGCTCGCCGGGCTGCCCGAGGAGCCGCGGACCCGTTCGGGGGCGATGTAGGCGGGGGAGCCGACGAGCGCGCCGGTCCCCGTCAGGGTCACATCACCCTCGGTCGCGGCGATGCCGAAGTCGGTGAGCCGGACCCGGCCATCCCGGCCGAGCAGGACGTTGCCGGGCTTGACGTCGCGGTGCAGCACGCCGGCGGAGTGCGCCGCGGCGAGTGCGTCGGTCAGCGCCAGCCCGATCGCCGCGACCTGGTCGAAGGGCAGCGGGCCGTGGGTACGGATCACGTCGCCGAGGCTGTCCGCGTCGACGAGCTCCATGATGATCCAGTGCCGCTGGTGCTCCTCGACCACGTCGTACACGGAGACGATGGCGGGGCTGTGCAGGCGGGCCAGCGCGCGGGCCTCCCGCAGCACCCGCGCCCGGATCGCGTCGCGCTCGTTCTGCGCCCCGGCCATCGGGACGAGGATCTCCTTGATGGCCACCGGCCGCTGGAGTAGTTCGTCCTCACCGCGCCAGACGACGCCGGCTCCACCACGCCCAATGGGCGTGTCGAGACGGTAGCGCTGAGCTACGTAACGAGGCGTGCCGTGCCGAGAGGTGTCCGGGGGCACGCTTGCCGATTTGGCCATCGTGTCAAGTCTGACAGACGGATGGATCCGCGCGCCCGACGGTCGGCGTGTTTCCGGCCGCCGGGAGAGTCGGAAACCCGACGAATGCTGACATCACGGACCGGGCCGGAAGGCGCCGAAGAGCTGGTGCATCAATGCTTGATCCTGCAACCACAGATCCTCCCGGGTATGCCAGTAGAGGGCATATCCGTGGCCGTTGCGAATCGCGCCCCGGTTGAGCACATGCACCATGACCCCGTCCGACCTGCGATACCCGAACTCCCAGTCGGCCTGCTCGGTGCCGTCCCCACCGTCGCTGGGAGCCAGCCGTACGCGCCGATAGTCCTGCACACTCCGAACGAAACCGGCCTCGTTGTGTTGCCAGTCACCGATCGCGGAGGTGTTTGCCCGACTGACGCTACCGACCCGCAGGAACGCTCTGGTAGCCGGGTCCACGAAATCGACGTTTCCGGGGCCGCCGGGGCCCTGCTGGCGCTGCCAGGTCGACGGGTAGGCCACCGACCAGCCGCCCTCGGGATCCACATAGGAGACCCAGCCCGGGGGTGCGGTGGCCGGGGTGGTGTCCCGGGCCACCGGATCGGCGGCTCCGGCCGGCGGGTCGGCCGGGCGGACGCTGGCCGCGCCGCTCGCCGCCGCGGTCCCCCGGCCTCCGGGTGTCCCGGCGGTGGCGCCGGGGCCCGGACCGGTCGACCCCACGGGTGCGCCGGCCCCGCCGCGCCCGGCGGCGACACCGGTGGCCCCGGAGCTCCCCCCGCCGCTGATCAGGACCAGGATCGCGATGATGATCGCCGCGGCCAGCACGGCGAGCGCCGACACAGCGACGAGGCGGCGGCGCGGATCGGCTTCGCGGCCCGCAGTCCGACTGCCACCCGCCGGCCCTGCCGGCGTGGACTGCCCGTCGCCCGGGTCGCCCGCCCTGCCGGCCGCGGGGCTGCCGGGAGACGCGGGGCTGCTGGGAGACGCGGGGCTGCCGGGAGACGACGGCGCCGCGGGGACGGCCGGCGCCGCGGGGGAGACCGGCGCCGCGGGGGAGACCGGCGCCGCGGGGGAGACCGGCCTGATCCGCTGCGGGATGCCTCCGCCGGCCGTGCGGGTCCCGACCCCCTCTGCGGCGCCGGCCGGCCCCACCGGCCTGATCGGAGCAGCGGGCCGGGCGGTCGTCGGGGCCGTCTGGGCGCCGCGCCGCGCCGCCGCCGCGGGGGGCGCGGAATCGGTCGCGAGGGCGGCGGGGCCGGCCGCGGTGCGCGGTCGGGTCCACGGCTGGCCGAACCGTCCGCGGCGCGTCGCGGCGACGGGTGCGGTCGGAGCCGTCGCCGCCCGGCCTGCGCCCGCGTTCCCGGCGGCCGCGCCGTCGGACGTCGTCGCAGCCGCGAGGCCAAGGCCCGGGGAGGTCGAGAGCGGATCATCACTCGCGCCGGGCGTACCACCGGCGGCAGCGGCGGTGTCCCAGGGTTCCTCGTGTCCGGCCTCGGCCCCACCAGCGGACTCAGTGCCGGCCCCGGCACCGCGACCGACCAGTCGCGCCCGCGCCGGGATCCCGCCGAGCGCCCGCATCCGGTCCATCGAACGCATGCGCTCGAGCGGGCTGGTCAGGCGAGTCCGCATCGGCTGCGCGCGCACGGGTGCGGGGGAGGCGGCCGCCACAGGTCCCGGCAGCGGTCCCACCGACTGCACCGGGGCCGCCGCTGGTGGGGGATCCTCGGCCGGACCGGGCGTCGGCGCCTGCCCGGCGGCGCCGGGCGGTAGCGTCCCGGCTGAGCCCGAGGGGTCGGCGTCGAGCGCAGGCCGGGTCGCCGGGACCTCCGCCGGTCCGGTCTCGGCTGGTCCGGTTCCGGCCGTGTCGGTCGGTGGTCCCGTGTCGGTCCGTCCCGCCTCGGTCCGTCCCGCCTCGGTCCGTCCCGCCTCGGTCGGGGCTGCGCCGGTCCGGGTTGTCTCAGTCCCGGCTGTCCAGACCTCGGCGAAGCCGGTTCCGACGGGCTTCAGCCCGTGGGTCCCGCTCGCGAAGGTCCCGCTCGCGAAGGTCCCGCTCGCGAAGGTCCCGCTCGCGAAGGTCCCGCTCGCGAAGGCCTCGGTCGCGAAGGTCTCGGCCGGAACGGTGTCCGTGCCTGCGCCGGGCGGGTCGGCGGTGCCGCCCGCAGGCGCGGAGAGCGGCACGGCGGCCGATTCGATGATTCCCGCGGAGGAGACCGTCGGTACGCCGATCACCGATGCCGGGGGCGCCGATGCCGCGGCCGTCAGTTCGGAATACCCGGGGACGGTGGCGCCGGTCGAGGATCTCACGGGCGTCACGGTCGAGGCGGGCGCGATGGATTCCGCGACATCGGGGTGTTTCGTGGCCTGCGTCTCGCCAATCTCGTCCCGATGGCTTTCGGCCGCGCCGTGTTGCTCGACTGCGATGCTTTCATCGTCAGTGCTGTGTTTTTTGGTTGCTTTCGATCGTTCGCGAGGGGGACCGGTGTCCTTGCCGGGAGGGTGGGGCGGGTCGTCGCCGGGAGCCTCGTCGATCAGCGGCCGCGAGCCGTGGCCGGGTGAATCATCGCCGTCACCCGGCTCATCCAGGGCGCGTGCATCGTCCCCGTCGTGGGCATGACCCGCATCATCGGGATCGGCTCGGCGGTGCGGATCGTCCGTGCCCTGCGGGATGGTCTCCTCGCGGAGTCCGTCGACCGTGTCGACGGACTCGCGACGGTCGGCCGGGTCGGGCGGCGTGGGCAATAGCGGCGTGGTGGGGGCGGTGCGGGCCGGTGGGCGCGGCCGGGCGGGGCGCGTCGGCCGGCCTGTCCGGGAGGAGCGCCGCTCGCCGCCGCGCTCCAGGATTTCGCGCAGCCGCTTGCGCACGATGGACAGCGGGGGACGGCTCAGCCCGTGCGGCGCCATCAGATCGTCGATCACCGGCGCCAGCGGGCCGGCGAGGCGGAAGGGCTGGCGCCGTCCCTGCATGAGCGCGGCGAGCACCGAGATCGGGTCGCCGCCGGCGAAGGGTGGACAGCCCTCGACCGTGGTGAACAGCGTGGCGCCCAGCCCCCACCGGTCACCGGCGGCGTTGCCCGCGTCCCCGCGGGCCCGTTCGGGCGGCAGGTAGGCCGGCGAGCCGAGCACCATCCCGGTGCTGGTGAGCCGGGGATCACCGTGGCTGACCGCGATCCCGAAGTCCGTCAGCCGGGCCCGACCGTCGGGGGTGACCAGCACGTTGCTGGGCTTGACATCCCGGTGGACGATCCCGAGTCGGTGCGCCGCCTCCAGCGCGTAGGCCAGACTGATGCCGATTCGGCAGGCCTCTTCGACCGGCCTCGGGCCGTGGTCCGCGATGATCCGCGACAGGGACTGACCCTCTACGTATTCCATGACGATCCACGGCAGGTCGCCGTCGTCGATGACGTCGAGCACGGAAACCGCCCCCGGGTGGTGCAGCCGTCCGGCGGCGCGCGCCTCGCGCAGCACCCGTTCCCGCGCTCGGTCGCGTTCCAGACCACTCTCGGTGATCGGTAGCCGGACCTCCTTGACCGCGACAACCCGCTGGAGCAGCTCGTCAGTGGCCCGGTGCACGACGCCGAAGCCGCCCTGCCCGAGGACGCCGTCGAGCCGGTAGCGCCCTCCGACGAGGGCTACCGCCTCGGCCGGACCTGGGTCGTCCGGGGACTCGCCTGCCATCCCTTCGTCCCTTCCCGATCGCCAGTGAGGCTCGCGTCCATGGGATCACACAGGTGCCGGCCCGCGAAGGTCGGGCATGCTGGCGTCAGCGCCCGATCGGACCACGGACTCCGACGAGAACACGAGGTGGCGAGATCAAGGGGTGCGGCGAGACCGAGGGATGTCGCGAGACCGAGGGGTGTGTCGAGACCGAGGGGTGCAGGGACATGGGGTGGAGTGTGGACGACAGAAGCTGGGAACGGCTGCGGAACGCCGCTGTCCGTGTCGCGCAGAGTGCCTACGCTCCGTATTCGGGCCTGCGGGTCGGCGCCGCCGCGCTGGTCGTCGACCGCCCGGACGCCGACGGCCGCACCACCGGGGACGAGCCGTGGATGGTGGTCGGCTGCAACGTCGAGAACGCCTCGTACGGCCTCACGCTGTGCGCCGAGTGCGGCCTCGTCTCGGCGTTGCACGCTCGGGGCGGCGGCCGCCTGTTGGCGTTCGCGTGCGTCGACGCGGACGGGCGGCCGCTGGCGCCCTGCGGTCGCTGCCGTCAGCTCCTCTACGAGCACGGCGGTCCGGATCTGCTGGTGGCCACCGCCGGCGGGATACGCCGGCTGGCCGAACTACTTCCCGGCGCGTTCGGTCCGCTCGACCTGCCGGACCCGCCCGATCTGCCGGACCCGCCCGATCTGCCCGACCCGCCCGACCTGCCCGACCCGCCGGAGCCCGCGACCGCGGCCGACGCGCCACCGCAGGCCGGCTCCCCCGCCGGTGCCACCCCGTTCGGCGGATCGGGGGCGTCGTGAGCGCCGACTTCGACGTCGTCGACCTCATCCGGGCCAAGCGTGATGGCCGCTCGCTGCCGCTCGAGGCCGTTGACTGGCTCATCGACGCCTACACCCACGGCTGGGTCGCGGACGAGCAGATGTCGGCCTACCTGATGGCGGTGGTGTGGCGCGGGATGTCCCCGGCCGAGCTCGATCGCTGGACCGCCGCGATGATCGCTAGCGGCGAGCGGCTGGACCTGACGGGGGTCGGCCGTCCCACCGTGGACAAGCACTCGACCGGCGGGGTCGGCGACAAGGTCTCGCTGGTGCTGGTTCCGCTGGTCGCCGCGTGCGGCGTCGCCGTCCCGCAACTGTCGGGACGGGGCCTCGGGCACACCGGCGGGACGCTGGACAAGATGGAGTCGATCCCGGGCTGGCGTGCCGACCTGCCGGTCGAACGGATGCGCCGCCAGCTTGCCGAGGTGGGCGCGGTGATCTGCGCCGCCGGGGCCGGGCTGGCTCCCGCCGATCGCCGGCTCTACGCGTTGCGTGACGTCACCGGGACGGTCGAGTCGATCCCGCTCATCGCCTCGTCGATCATGAGCAAGAAGATCGCCGAGGGAACGTCCGCGCTGGTCCTCGACGTGAAGGTCGGCTCGGGTGCGTTCATGACCTCGCTGGACGACGCCCGGGAGCTGGCGCGGACCATGGTCGGGCTCGGCGCGGCCGCCGGCGTCCGGACCGAGGCGGTGCTGACCCGCATGGACCACCCGCTGGGGCGCACCGCCGGCAACGCGCTGGAGGTCACCGAGGCGGTCGACACGCTGCGCGGCGGCGGGCCGAAGGACCTGGTGGAGGTCACCGTCGCCCTGGCTCGGGTGATGATCGAGCTGGCCGGCGCGAGGCGGGCGGACGGAGCCGGCGGGGCGCCGACGGCCCGTGATCCGGCCGAGGTGCGGGCGGCCCGCGATCCGGCCGAGGTGCTGGCGGCCGGGGACGCCTACCCGGTGTGGCGGGCGATGGTCGCGGCGCAGGGCGGCGATCCCGACGCGGTCCTGCCGCGGGCGACCCACGTCGAGACCGTGCCCGCACCCGCGTCCGGCTACCTGGCGAATCTGGACGCCCGGGCGGTCGGCATCGCGGCCTGGCGGCTGGGCGCGGGGCGGGCCCGCAAGGAGGACGCGGTGTCCGCGGCGGCGGGCGTGCGCTGGCGGGCGGGCATCGGCGACCGGGTCACCGCCGGGGAGCCGCTGCTGGAGCTGCACACCGACGATCCGAAGACCCTCGGCCGCGCGCTGGCCGCACTCGCCGGCGCGGTGACGGTCACCCCGCAGCCGCCGCCTCCCACCCCGCTCGTCCTCGACCACCTCCCCGCCTGAGCACGTCGGCGGAGGCGGAGGCGACCCGGCCAACGCGGCGTCGCGGTTCTGTCGGACCCGTGGCCTACGGTCGGCGCAGGAGACGGAGGAGCCGATGACGAACGACGCACCGCCCGGCCCGATCACGGTCGACGAGATCCGCCGGGTGCCGAAGGTCCTGCTGCACGACCACCTCGACGGCGGGCTGCGGCCGGCCACGGTGGTCGAGCTCGCCGACGAGACCGGCTACCGGGACCTGCCGTCCACGGACGCGCACGCGCTGAGCACCTGGCTGCGGGGAGGGGCGCACAGCGGCTCGCTGGTGCGCTACCTGGAGACCTTCAGTCACACCGTCGGCGTGATGCAGACCCAGGAGGCGATCCGGCGGGTGGCGCGCGAGTGCGCCGAGGACCTCGCGGCCGACGGTGTCGTCTACGCCGAGGTGCGGTTCGCTCCCGAGCTGCACGTCGAGCGGGGCCTGTCGCTGGACGCGGTCGTCGAGGCCGTCCTCGACGGCTTCCGCGCGGGCGCCGCCGGTACGCCGCTGCGCATCCGCGCGCTGCTCACCGCGATGCGTCACCAGGCCCGTTCGCTGGAGATCGCCGAGCTTGCGGTGCGCTGGCGGGACGCCGGGGTGGTCGGTTTCGACATCGCCGGCGCCGAGGCGGGCAACCCGCCGACCCGGCACCTTGACGCCTTCCAGTACATCCAGCGGGCGAACGGGCACTACACCATCCATGCGGGCGAGGCGTTCGGGCTGCCGTCGATCTGGGAGGCGGTCCAGTGGTGCAACGCCGACCGGCTCGGCCACGGGGTGCGCATCGTCGACGACATCACGGTCGATCCGGACGGTAAGGCGATCCTCGGGGATCTCGCCAACTACGTGCGCGACGTCCGGGTACCGCTGGAGATGTGCCCCACCTCGAACGTGCACACGGGCGCCGCGCCGAGCATCGAGCGCCATCCCATCGCCCTGCTGCGTCGGCTGCACTTCCGGGTCACGGTGAACACGGACAACCGGCTCATGAGCGACGTGTCGCTGTCGAGCGAGTTCGCGACGCTCGTCGACGTCCACGGCTACGACTGGTCGGACATCCGCTGGCTCACCCTGAACGCGATGAAGTCGGCCTTCCTGCCCTTCGACGAACGTCTCGACCTGATCAACGATGTCATCAAGCCCGGCTACGCGCCCTACGTCCGTGAGGAGCTCGCCCGATGAGCACGAGCGTGGCAGGAACCGAGCCGCCCGGCACCCAGGCGGCGCCGGCCGGCCCGATCCCGAACCGGCCCGCCCCCGCGGCCCCCGCGGCCCCCGCCGCCCCCGTGGCCGCCGTGGCCGGAGCCGACGGCCGGGCGCGTTGCCCGTGGGGCCTGTCGGCGCCGGAGTACGTCGAGTACCACGACCAGGAGTGGGGCCGCCCGGTCCGGGACACGGTGGGCCTGTTCGAACGCCTCACCCTCGAGGCGTTCCAGTCCGGGCTGTCGTGGTTGACGATCCTGCGCAAGCGGCCGGCGTTCCGGTCGGCCTTCGCCGGGTTCGACCCGGGGGTGGTCGCCGGGTTCGGGGCCGCCGACGTCGAGCGGCTGCTCGGCGACGCCGGCATCGTGCGTAACCGCCGCAAGATCGAGGCCACGATCGTCAACGCCCGGGCGGTGCTCGCCCTCGACCGGCCGCTGCCCGAGCTGATCTGGTCGCACCGGCCGCCGCGGCGAGCCAGGCCGGCCACCCTCGCCGACGTCCCGGCGAAGTCCGCCGAGTCGGTGGCGCTGGCGAAGGGGCTGCGCGCGGCCGGCTTCGTGTTCGTCGGCCCGACCACCGCCTACGCGCTCATGCAGGCCTGCGGTCTCGTCGACGATCACCTGGCGGACTGCTGGGTGCCGCACGTGCCCGAGTAACCACATCTCGGGGTGGGGTCGGCCCGGGTCGGATCAGGTGGGGAAGCCGGCGAGGACGTCGGCGGAGGCGGACAGCCCGAGGCGGGTCGCGCCGGCCTCGATCATGGCCATCGCCTTCTCCGCCGTCCGGATGCCACCGGAGGCCTTGATCCCGAGGCGTCCCCCCACCGCTTCGGCCATCGCCCGCACCGCCCGCACGCTGGCTCCCCCGGCCGGGTGGAATCCGGTCGACGTCTTGACGAACTCGGCCCCGCCGGCCTCCGCCGCCCGGCAGGCCGCGATGATGTTCGCATCGGGCAGCAGCGCCGTCTCCAGGATCACCTTGAGGATCACGTGCGGCGGCACCGACAGGCGGACCTCGGAGATCTCGGTCTCGATCGCCCGCCAGTTCTCGTCCATCGCGTTGGCGATGTCGATGACCATGTCGATCTCGGTCGCGCCGTCCGCGACGGCCCGACGGGCCTCCTCGGCCTTGATGACGGTGAGATGCGTGCCGTGCGGAAAACCGATCACCGAGGCGACGGCGAAGGCGGGCTCGGCTTCGCGGCTGCCGCGGTACGTGCTCGCCGCGGCGAGGTAGACGTGGGTCGGGGCCACACAGACCGCGCCGACGCCCAGCTTGGCGGCCTCGGCGCACAGCGCGAGCACCTCCTCGTCGGTCGCGGCCGGGGCCAGCAGCGTGTGGTCGATCAGCCGGGCGACCTCGGCCCGCCGCAGGGTGGGCCGGGCGCCCTCGGCCGAGGTGGGGGAGCCGTCCCCCGGTTCCTCGGCGGGACGGTCGGGTCCGGCGGGATCGGTTGTCATACGTTGCATCATTGCCGATCCCGTCCCGCGCTCGAGGAGTCAGTCCGTGCATCTGCACGTCGTGGACCATCCCCTGGCGGCCTCGTCGCTCACCGTGCTCCGTGACGAGCGCACGCCGCGCTCCCGTTTCCGGCCGACCCTGCACGACCTCGCCACGATGCTGGTCTACGAGGCGACGCGGGCGCTGCCGACCATGCCCGTGACGGTGACGACGCCGCTGGCGACGACGACCGGGGTGCGGCTGGCCGCCGAGGTGGTCCTCGCCCCGGTGCTGCGCGCCGGCCTCGGCATGCTGCCCGCGGCGCTCGACCTGCTCCCCGACGCCCACACCGCCTTCATCGGCCTGGCCCGGGACGAGACCACGCACCGACCCGCCGTCTACCTGGAGGCGGTGCCCGCCGACCTGACCGGCCGGCCCGTGCTGCTGCTCGACCCGATGCTCGCCACCGGCGGTTCGGCGTTGCACTGCCTGCGGCTGCTGCTCGACCGCGGGGCGCGGGGCATCACGGTCGTCGCGGTCGTCGCGGCGCCGGAGGGGCTGGCGGCGCTGGAGTCCGGCCTGCCGGCCGCGGCGGCGGCGGAACTGACGGTGGTGACCGCGGCCGTCGACGAGCGGTTGAACGACACCGCCTACATCGTCCCCGGGCTCGGCGACGCCGGCGACCGGATCTACGGCGAGATGTGAGGCGCTGTCGGCGGTCGGCCTGGGAGCGCGATGCGCGGTCCGGCGGTTATCCGAGGCGGGCGATCAGATCATCGATGGCAACGGTCAGCTCGGCCAGCCGGGACCGGGCCCGCTCGCGGGCCGCCGCGACGGCGGTGGCCGCGCCGGCCGCCACCGGCTCGACAACCTCGAGATACACCTTCAGCTTCGGTTCGGTCCCGCTCGGCCGGAAGGTCACCCGGTCGTCGCCGAGGAACAGGACGAAGACATCGGCCGCCGGCAGGACGCCCTCCGCCGGCAGGACGCCCTCCGCCGGCAGGACGCCGTCGCTGAGCAGGTCGCGCCGGCCCGTCACCGCGCGGTCCGCGAGCCGCGGCGGGGGCTGCGAGCGCAGCCTCCGCATCGCCGTGGCGATCCGGGTGACGTCGGTGAAGCGGACCGAGCGCTGCCCGGTCTCGTGCACGCCGATCCGCGCCGCCAGCTCGTCGAGAAGATCCAGCAGGGTCCGGCCGCGCCGCTTCGCGGCGGTGGCGATCAGCGCGACGGCCAGCGCCGCGGTGATGCCATCCTTGTCCCGCACCAGATCCGGGACGAGGGCGTAGCCGAGCGCCTCCTCGTAACCGAAGACGAGCTCCGGATCCGCTCGCATGATCCACTTGAAGCCGGTGAGCGTCTCGCGGTAGGTGACACCGGCGCACCGCGCCAGCGCGCGCAGGCCGGACGAGCTGACCAGGGTGGTCGCCACCGGGCCGGGCCGGCGGCGGAGCACCTGATCGGCGAGGAGCAGGCCGATCTCGTCGCCGGTGAGCAGCCGTCCGCCCACCGCGACGGCGCAGCGGTCCGCGTCGGGGTCGGTCGCCAGCACCAGATCCGCGCCGATGCGTTCACCGAGAGCCAGCGCCCGGTCCATCGCGCCCGCCTCCTCCGGATTCGGCCAGGGGACGGTCGGGAAGTCCGGATCGGGCGCGGCCTGCTCGTCGACGAGTGTGGCAGCCGCGAGCCCGGCGGCGGCGAAGACGGCGGCGAGGGTCTGGGCGCCGACCCCGTGCAGCGGGGTGTACGCGACGATCGCCTGCACGGGTTCGGGCTCACCCGGGTCGGCCGTCGGCGCCGAGTCGGCCGTCGGTGCCAGGTCGAGGACCGCCGCCACGGCGGCGTGGACGTAGTCCTCGACGATCCGTCCGTCGAGCCGGCGCCAGGTCTCGGCCAGCGGGATCGCGGCGGCCGGACCGGCGGCGGCGATGCGCCGTTCGATGTCGGCGTCGGCAGGGGCGACGAGTTGCGCGCCGCGTCCCGGGTCCGGTTCGGCGCCGCCCAGGTACACCTTGTAGCCGTTGTCGGCGGCCGGATTGTGGCTGGCGGTGACCATCACACCGGCGTCGGCCCGCAGGTGACGCACGGCGAAGGCCAGTACCGGTGTGGGCAGCGGCCCGGGCAGGACCAGGGCCCGCAACCCGGCCCCGGCGACGACCCGCGCGCTGTCCAACGCGAACGCCTCGCTGCGGTGCCGGGCGTCATAGCCGATGACGACCAGGGCAGCCGCGGCCGGGTTGCCGCCCCCCGCCCCTGGCCCCGAGCCCGTCGCCGCCCCTGAGCCCGCCGCCGTGGCACGCAGCCAGGCGGCCAGGCCTGCGGCGGCCCGGCGCACCACGGCCGTGTTCATTCCGCCGGGCCCGGCGCGCAGCGGCCCGCGCAGCCCCGCCGTCCCGAACCGCAATGGCGCCCGAAACCGGTCGTCGAGTTCGTCGAGCGCCGCCGGGTCGCGGACGGCCTCGGCGCACAGCCGGGTCAACTCGGCCCGGTCCGCGGCGTCCGGGTCGTCGGCGAGCCAGGCCCGGACCCGTCCGGCCAGCGGATCGGGCAACTCCGGCGGCAGGGCGGTGGCCGGCACCGTCACGATCTCGCCGTCCCTAGAGGCGGGCAGCGACGTCGGCGAGCAGGACCCCCATGCGCTCCGCCGCAGCCGCCCCGGCGGCCAGCACCTCCAGGTGGTTCAGCGGCTCCCCGGTCATGCCCGCCGCGAGGTTGGTCACCAGTGACACGCCCAACACCTCGGCGCCGGCGGCCCGGGCGGCGATCGTCTCGTGCACCGTCGACATGCCCACCAGGTCGGCGCCCAGCACCCGCAGCATCCTGATCTCCGCGGGCGTCTCGAAGTGTGGTCCGGGCAGGCCGGCGTAGACGCCCTCGGTCAGCGACGGGTCGACCTCGCGGGCCAGGGCGCGCAGCCGTGGCGAGTAGGCGTCGGTCAGATCGGTGAAGGCGGGTCCCACCAGCGGTGACCGCCCGGTGAGGTTGAGATGGTCGGCGATGAGGACCGGCTGGCCGATGGTCATGTCGGCGCGCAGCCCGCCGGCCGCGTTCGTCAGCACGATCGTCGACGCGCCCGCGGCGCAGGCCAGCCGCACTGCGTGCACCACCCGCGACAGTCCGTGGCCCTCGTACGCATGTACCCGGCCCAGGTAGACGAGCAGCCGGCGGCCGTCGAGGCGCAGCGAGTGGGCGACCGCCCGATGACCGGGCACCTCGGTGCCCGGGGGGAAGCCCCCGAGCTCGGCGAAGGTGACCTCGGTGACCTTCTCCGCCCGCCGCGCGAGCACGTCCGCGGCCGGGCGCCACCCCGAGCCCAGCAGAATCGCCACGTCGTGCCGCCCGGCCCCGGTCAGCTCCGCCAGCCGCGCGGCCGAGGCCGCCGCGTTCGGTTCCTCCGCCTGCTCCCGCACCCGGCGACTGTACGGGGTGCGTGGGGGAGACTGGCCTCCGTGCCCCTGTTGCCGTCCCACCGCCGGCTCCCGTCCGTGCCGCTGGAGTCCGGTGAGTTCACCGAGGTCGTGTTGCGTGGACGGCTGACCGACCCCGGCGGGCCGGGGCGGCTGACGTCGAAGGTGGAGACCTTCGTCGGCCACCGGGTCGGCGCCTCCCGGTGGATCGTGCTCACCGACAGGCGGCTCCTCGTCGTCGCGCCGTTCCCGCGAGAGGGCGACTGGTTCGACGTCGTGTTCGACCGTCGCGAGGTGAGCGCCTCCCGCGGGGTCAAGCATGGCGACGTCATCACGGTGGAACTCAGCACGCCCCGCGGACGCCAGGTCCTGCGCGTCCCGGCTCGGCTGCGGACCGAGGCCGGCCGCTTCATCCGCGCGCTGCGTCGCTAGTCGGTGGTTGCGCGTGCCGGACGACCGGGACCACCTTCTCGCGTGGGTGCGCGACCTGACGCGAGGCGCGGCGGCCTGACCGGACCGTGGCGACGCAGCGGCCGATAGGGTCGGGACGGGATCCCGCGGCGGGCGTGACGATATCGCCACAGCACAGGCGTGACACCGCGCCCGGTGGGCCGAACCGGACAGCGATGGGAACAACGGACCGATGACTACAACCCAGCCGGCCACCGGCAAGCTACCGATCCCGGAGCCGGGGGTCTCCGCGGCCAGTGGGCAGCGTACGGCCATGCGCACCCACCTGTGCGCTGACCTGCGGGCGGATCACGTCGGCCGGACCGTGTCGGTGTGCGGCTGGGTGGCGCACCGCCGCCAGCACGGGCAGTCGCTGACCTTCGTCGACCTGCGAGACCACTCCGGCCTCCTCCAGGTCGTCGTCGACGGATCCGTCGACGTCCGCTCCGAGTACGTGCTGCGCGTCACCGGCACGGTGGCCATCCGGCCGGAGGGCACGGCGAACCCGGCGCTGGCGACCGGGGAGGTCGAGCTGCGCGACTGCGCGGTCGAGGTCCTGTCGGTCGCCACCCCGCCGCCGTTCCCCCTCGACGACCGGGCCGACGCCGTCGACGAGTCCACCCGGCTGGCCTACCGCTACCTCGACCTGCGCCGGGAGCGGATGCAGCGCAACCTGCGGACGCGCTCCGCGGTGCTGGGCGCGATGCGCACCGTCCTGGCGCCACTCGACTTCGTCGAGGTGGAGACGCCGCTGCTGATGCCGTCGACGCCGGAGGGCGCCCGGGAGTTCATCGTCCCGTCCCGGCAGTTCCCGGGGAGCTTCTACGCCCTGCCGCAGTCGCCGCAGTTGTTCAAGCAGTTGCTCATGGTGGGCGGGACCGACCGCTACTTCCAGTTCGCGCGTTGCCTGCGGGACGAGGACCTGCGCGCCGACCGGCAGTACGAGTTCACCCAGCTCGACCTCGAGATGAGCTTCGTCGACCAGGACGACGTGCTCGACGTGATCTCCGCCGCGGTGCTGGCCGCGGCGCGGGCGGTGCGGACCGACGCCGTGCCGCCGATCGAACGGATCACCTGGCACGAGTCGATGAACCGCTTCGGTGTCGACAAGCCGGACCTGCGGTTCGACCTGGAGCTCGTCGAGCTCACCGCGATCTTCGCCGGCAGCGGCTTCAAGGCGTTCGCCGGCGCCGAGGCGATCAAGGGCATCCGGGTGCCCGGTGGCTCGGCCGCGCACAACCGGCGCCGATTGGACGATCTCACCACGCGGGCCAAGTCGCTGGGGGCCAAGGGCCTGGTGTGGATGCGGGTGGGCGCCGGTGGCGCGCTGGAGTCGCCGGTGGCGAAGTTCCTCTCGGCGGACGAACTCGCCGGGATCGTCGCCGCGACCGACGCCGTCGAGGGCGACCTGCTGCTGCTGGTCGCCGACGAGTGGGCGACCACCTGCGAGGTGCTCGGGCAGCTCCGCAACGACCTTGGCCGCCCGCCGGCCGGGCAGGGGCCGCTGCGGTTCGTGTGGGTGGTGGACTTCCCGCTGTTCGTCGGCATCGACCCGGCCACCGGGCGGCCGAAGCCCGGGCACCACCCCTTCACCCGCCCGCATCCCGACGACATCGCGAAGCTCGAGAGCGAACCGCTCGCGGTGCGCAGCCGCGCCTACGATCTGGTGCTCAACGGCTGGGAACTCGGGTCCGGTTCGATCCGGATCCACGAGAGCGCCCTGCAGCAGCGCATCTTCGGCCTGCTCGGGATCACCCCCGAGGAGGCGAACGCACGGTTCGGCTTCTTCCTCACCCCCTTCGGCTACGGCGCGCCGCCGCACGGCGGTTTCGCGGTCGGCATCGACCGGTTGGTCGCCATCCTGGCGGGTGAGGAGAACATCCGTGAGGTCATCGCCTTCCCGAAGACCCAGTCCGGTCTCGACCCCCTGACCGGGGCTCCCACCCAGGTGACCGACCGTCAGCTTCGTGAGCTGGGCGTACGGGTGATTGCCCCGGCCACCCCGGCCACCCCGGCCACCCCGGCCACCCCGGGCGGTGATCGGGGGTAGGAACGGCTCGAATGGGTAATCAGCTCCTGCTGTCCGTGAGCCGAGCGGAACGGTGACGGCTGCCCGACACCGGCATCGGCCCCGATCCGAAGAGCCCAGGTGCAGATTCCCTTCTCGTCCTCGACGAGCTCCAGTCTCGGCATCGAGTGGGAACTGCAGCTCGTCGACCAACAGTCCCGCGAGCTGCGCGGGGAGGCCACCGTCATCCTCGACGAGCTGCGGGCGAAGGCCGGCGAGCGGGAGGCGGCGAAGGCGAAGCACGAGCTGTTCGAGTCGACCGTCGAGGTCATCACCGGAGTCTGCGGATCGGTGGGGGAGGCGACCGCCGACCTGGCCGGCACGGTGTCGCTGCTGCGCGACCTGGCGGAGCGGCGCGGGGTCGGCCTGATGTGCAGCGGTACCCACCCCATCAGTGACTACGCCGGGCAGCGCATCACCGACGACAACCGGTACTCGCGGCTGGTCAGCCAGATGCAGTGGCTGGCCCGCCGGCTGCTCATCTTCGGCGTCCACGTCCACGTCGGGGTCCGGTCCCCGGACAAGGCCATGCCGATCATGAACGCCCTGATGGTGTACATCCCGCACTTCCTCGCCCTGTCCGCGTCGTCGCCGTTCTGGCTGGGCGGGGACACGGGCCTGGCCTCGTCGCGATCCCAGGTGTTCGCCAGCCTGCCCACCGCGGGCCTGCCCTACCCGCTGGAGGACTGGCCGCGGTTCGAGTCCTTCATGGAGACGCTCATCGCGGCGGGGACGATCGAGACGATCCGGGAGGTCTGGTGGGACATCCGGCCACATCCCAACTTCGGCACCGTCGAACTGCGGATCTGTGACGGGCTGCCGACGCTGCTGGAGGTCGGGGCCGTTGCCGCCCTCGCGCAGTGCCTCGTCGACCGGATGAACACCCAGATCGACCGCGGGTACCGGCTTCCCACGCCGCAGCGGTGGCTGGTGCAGGAGAACAAGTGGCGGGCGGCCCGTTACGGCCTCGACGCGCAGATCCTGATCGACGGTCGCGGCGGGGTGCGGTCGGTCCGCGACGACCTCGTGGACCTCGTGGAGGATCTGCTCCCGGTCGCCCACCGGCTGGGCTGCGCGCAGCAGCTCGCCGACGTCCTGGTGATCCTCGAGACCGGGGCGAGCTACACCCGGCAGCGGGCGGTGGCCCGGCGGGCCGATGGAGATCTCACCCGAGTCGTCGATACCCTGCTGGAAGAGATGAATACCGGCCGTCCGGTCGTTGACCGCTAGGTGCGTCGGCGCGGCCCCGACGGCCCGGTATCCGCACACGGCGCGCGTCAGGGCCCGCGCGACGCCCGCAGGGAGGAGCCCGGCCGGCAGATGGAGGCCAACGAGACCGCGGCGGTCGCCCGCTGGGTGACCGCGCATGAATCCGAGCTGGTCGCGTTGCGCCGTGACCTGCACGCCCATCCCGAGCTCGGCCGGCAGGAACAGCGTACGGCCGGGCAGGTGGAGGCGAGGCTGCGCGCCGCGGGGTTGTCCCCGCAGCGGTTGCCGGACGTGCCCGGGCTGTGGTGTGACATCGGGGTCGGGGCGGACCGCGATCCGGCGGCCCCGGTGGTGGTCGTCCGGGCCGACCTGGACGCGCTTCCGCTGCCGGACGTCAAGGACGTCGCGTACCGCTCGACGGTGCCAGGCGTGGCCCACGCCTGCGGGCATGACGTGCACACCACCGTGGTGTTGGGCGTCGGTCTGGCCCTCGCCGAGTACACGCGCACGACCGCGCTGCCGGGCACCGTGCGTCTCGTCTTCCAGCCGGCCGAGGAGCTCATGCCCGGCGGGGCCCTGGACGTGATCGACGCCGGCGTGCTGAAGCCCGCCTCGGCGGCGATCGCCGTGCACTGCGATCCCGCGCTGGACGTGGGCACCATCGGGCTGCGAACCGGGCCGATCACCTCCGCGGCCGACGCCATCGAGATCACGATGGCGGGGCCGGGTGGCCACACCTCGCGACCGCAGAACACGGTCGACCTGGTGTATGCCCTCGCCCGGCTGGCTGCCGACATGCCGGCCGCGCTCGGCCGGCTGGTCGATCCACGGTCGGCGTTGTCCCTCGTCTGGGGGCAGGTGCAGGCCGGCACCGTCGCCAACGCCATCCCCCGTACCGGGCAGCTACGCGGGACCATCCGCACGCTGTCCCGGGAGACCTGGGAGTCCGTTCCCGCCCTCGTGACCCGGGTCGCCGAGCAGCTCGTCGCCCCCTACGGCGCGCAGATCGTGGTCGACTACCGGCGCGGTGTGCCTCCCGTCGTCAACAGCGCGGACGTCGTCGACGTGTTCCAGAGCGTCGTCGACCGCACCCTCGGCCACGGCGCGTCCACCACCGTCGCCCAGTCCCTGGGCGGGGAGGATTTCGGCTGGTATCTCAACCACGTGCCCGGCGCGCTGGCCCGGTTGGGTACCCGCGTTCCGGGGGGCCCCACCTACGATCTTCACCAGGGTGCCTTCGACGTCGACGAGCGCGCTGTCGGCATCGGGGTGCGGCTGCTGGCCGGCGCCGCCCTGGAGCTGCTACGCCGCCCACCGGCCTCCTCCTGACCGCGCTCTGCCGGCTAGGCCGTCGGCCGGGAGCGGAGCTCCTTGACGTAGTCGGCGGGAGCCCCTGCCTTCTCGGCGGAATCGGCGATCATGTCGAGGTACCACCGGGAGGGCAGGCCACCCTCGTAGGAGTTCAGCACATAGGTCCAGGCGAGAGCCTCGCCGTCCAGAGTGGACACCCTGACGCGGATGCGGGTGTACAGGCCGGTGTCCGCGCCCTCCCACACGTCGAGCCGCTCCAGGTCATAGCGGTCGAGGTCGTACAGCAGCACGTACGCATGGCTGCCGGGGGACTCGACGATCGTGGCCAGCGCCCCGTCCCAGCCCACGTTCTCACCGCCGAAGGTCAGGCGCCAACCGTTGATCCATCCAGTGCCGGTGACGGGCGAGTGGGGGGCCCGCTCCTTCATCTGCGCCGGGTCGAGATTGCCGGCGTACGCCGCGTACAAGGTCATCGTCGTCTCTCGGGGTGACGGTGCGTGGCTATAGCTGCTATTTCCGTTTCAAAGTCGGAAGAAGGGTGTCTCGTGGACTTCGCGCCTGTCGGCATCCGTCTGTGATCCTACGGAGCTCTCCGCACCGGGAGGAGCGCAGCCGTCGGGGCGGGGGAAGATGAAAGGAGAAGATGTCGGATCGGGAGGGCACGTGACGCGCATCGTCATTCTCGGTGGAGGGCCTGGCGGCTATGAAGCGGCGCTCGTGGCAGCGTCGCTGGGCGCGACGGTCACGGTCATCGACTCGGATGGGATCGGCGGCGCCTGTGTGCTCACCGACTGTGTTCCTTCCAAGACGCTGATCGCGACGTCGGAGACTATGACCAATCTCGCACTGGCGCCGGGGCTCGGTATCCGCCCGCACGGACTTGGTGCGGGGACCGAACCGGTGCTGCCCGCGGTGGCGTGGGGCATGCGAAGCGGCCTGGACGCGGGTGTCCCCCCGCTCACGCCGCCGGAGGTCGTCAGCGTCGATCCGGAACAGGTGTACGAAAGGGTCCGGGAACTCGCCAAGGCGCAGTCCCTGGACATCGAACGCCGCCTCGAGCGGGAAAAGGTCGAAGTGGTGCACGCGGCCGGCCGGCTGGTCGGGCCGCATGCGATCGAGACGAACACCGGTGAGACCTTCGTGGGCGACGTGATTCTTATCGCAACGGGGGCGAGCCCACGGGATCTTCCGACCGCCCGCCCGGACGGTGAACGCATCCTCACCTGGCGCCATCTCTACGATCTCAAGGAGATTCCGGAGCATCTGGTCGTCGTCGGCTCCGGCGTCACCGGCGCCGAGTTCGCCAGCGCCTACCGGGCGATGGGCGCCGAGGTCACCCTCGTCTCGTCCCGCGAACGGGTCCTGCCCGGCGAGGACCCGGACGCGGCGCGCGTCATCGAGGATGTGTTCGTGCGGCGCGGCATCGAGGTGCTCAACCGCTCGCGCGCCGCCTCGGTCCGCCGCATCGGCGACGGCGTGATCGTTGAGCTCACCGACGGCCGCACCGTCACGGGAAGCCACGCTCTGATGGCAGTCGGGTCCGTTCCCCGCACGAAGGGGCTCGGCCTGACCGATGTCGGTGTTCGCCTCGGTCCCGGCGGGCACGTGAACGTCGATCGAATGTCGCGCACCTCCGTGCCCGGCGTGTATGCGGCAGGCGACTGCACCGGCGTTCTGCCGCTCGCGTCGGTAGCCGCGATGCAGGGCCGGATAGCAATGTGGCATGCCCTCGGGGAGGCGGTGAGCCCGCTGCGACTCGGGACCGTCTCCTCCAACATCTTCACCGAGCCGGAGATCGCCACGGTCGGAGTCACCCAGGTGATGAAGGACACGGGTGCCGTCGCGGCAGAGGTGACCACTGTGCCACTCTCGCGTAATCCTCGCGCGAAGATGATGGGGATCGAGGACGGTTTCGTCAAACTGTTCTGCCGGCCGGGTAGCGGCAGTGTCCTCGGTGGTGTGATTGTCGCCCCGCGCGCGTCGGAGCTCATCCTTTCTGTCTCGCTAGCGGTCGAACATGGTCTCACCGTCGACCAGATCGCACATACCTTCTCCATCTACCCCTCGTTGTCCGGCTCGATCACCGAGGCCGCCAGGGTTCTGCGTCCTCGGGACTTCTTCGCGGGCTTCGACAGCGCAGGGTGAAACCGACCTCGGCCGGCGTCGACCTTCGGTGGAGTGATGGCCGCGGCGGCTCCGGCCGGCGCGTCATCGGCCGGCGCGTCACCGGCCTGCGTCAGCCGTGCTTCCGGCGAGCTACCCGTGGCAGGTGGCGCAGTGTATTCGTTTGCTGAATTCTGGAAGGCGAATGATCCGGGCGGAGGATCCGGCGGGGCAAAGG
This sequence comes from Frankia torreyi, assembly GCF_000948395.1. Lineage (GTDB taxonomy): Bacteria > Actinomycetota > Actinomycetes > Frankiales > Frankiaceae > Frankia > Frankia torreyi. Next base: position 149,240 of record NZ_JYFN01000008.1, read on the forward strand.
ACGCTGATGCCCCGGATCCGGCTGCCGCGGCTGCGGCTGCGGGCGTGCCGAGGCCGGCATACTGGAATCGCCGTTCGTGCCCTGGGTGGCGGATCTCGACGCGAGTGACTGCCTACGGCTCGACGTACAGATCGCGCGGGAGATCGCGCGCTGGGAGGCCGCCCGGCTGGTCATCCGGGCGAGCCCGGAAGGGCGCACATATCAGGTCGGCCCGGAGCGCCATGACCAGGAATGATCAGTTGCGGGCGCCGATCAGGCGGGGAACCGAGCGGCGTCGATGGCTACTCGTCATCTTCCTCATCGTGCGGCGGAAACACCGGTGGGAAGCCGTGTTGCTCCAGCCGCCGGTTCCGGAAGAATCCGCTGGTGGCGAAGCCCAGCCCCGCCCCGGCGACCAGGAGGAACGCGACCGTCGCCGCGCGGACGACCGCCCCGCCCGGAAGCAGGGCGAAGATCACGGCAAACGGCAGCATCAGAACGAAGGGGCGTGCCGCCTGCCGCATCCGCCAACCAGGGCCGGTCAGATCCCGGGAGATCCACGCGTTGTAGGTGGGAGGAAGCGTCCCACCGAGGAGATAGTGGACACGGCCCGTCAGCGGTGGCTGTTGCGCCACCGCCGGCGGCGCTGCCGTCCCCGTGTCCTGTCCGCGCACCGTTGCGCTGTCTTCACCGCCGTCCATACCCGCAGCTTACGAAGTCGACGGCCGGCAGGAAGACAGCCGACGGGCGGAGAGCCAGATCAGTCCTTGATCTCACAGAGGACGGCACCACTTGTGACCACCGCACCTACGGCAGCGGCCAGACCGGTGACAGTGCCGCCGCGGTGAGCGTTGATCGGCTGCTCCATCTTCATCGCTTCCAGCACGATGATGAGGTCGCCGGCGGCGACCGTGTCGCCGTCGGCGACAGCAACCTTCACGATGGTGCCCTGCATGGGACTGGTCAGGGCGTCACCGGTCACCTTGGCGGCCGCTGCGCCGCGGGCCGACCGTTTGGGCGCGGCGCCACGCGACGCGGTCGACGTCGAAGTGGCGCCGAGCCCGGCCGGCAGCACGACCTCGAGACGCTTGCCGCCCACCTCGACGATGACCGCCTCCCGCGGCTCGGGGGTGGTGTCGACGTCCGTGCCGCCGCTGAAGGCGGGGATGGTGTTGTCGAACTCGGTCTCGATCCAACGGTTGTGGATGCGGAACGGCTCCGCGGCGTCGTCGGGAGCGAAGGCCGGGTCCCGCACGACCGCACGATGGAACGGCAGCGCCGTGGCCATGCCGTCGACAACCATCTCGTCCAGCGCGCGCCGGGCACGCTCCAGCGCCTCCTGGCGGGTGGCGCCGGTGACGATGAGCTTGGCGAGCAGGGAGTCGAAGGCGCCCCCGATCACGCTGCCGCTCTCGACTCCGGAGTCGAGACGCACGCCCGGACCGGCCGGTGAGACGAACGTGGTCACCGTTCCCGGAGCAGGAAGGAAGTTGCGGCCCGGGTCCTCACCGTTGATCCGGAACTCGATGGCGTGGCCGCGGGGAGCGGGGTCGGTGAAGTCGAGTGCCTCACCCTCCGCGATCCGGAACTGCGCGCGGACGAGGTCCACGCCGGACACCTCTTCGGTCACCGGGTGCTCGACCTGGAGCCGGGTGTTCACCTCGAGGAAGCTGATCATGCCGTCGCGGGCGACCAGGAATTCCACGGTCCCGGCGCCGACGTAGCCGGCCTTCTTGCAGATCGCCTTGGACGCCTCGTAGAGGGAGGTGAGCTGCTCCGCGGAGAGGAACGGCGCCGGCGCCTCCTCGACGAGCTTCTGGTACCGCCGCTGCAGCGAGCAGTCACGGGTGCCGACGACGACGACGTTGCCGTGGCTGTCCGCGAGGACCTGCGTCTCCACGTGCCGGGGCTGGTCGAGGTAACGCTCCACGAAGCATTCGCCCCGGCCGAAGGCGGCGACCGCCTCCCGGACCGCGCTGTCGAACAGTTCGGGCAGTTCCTCCGTGGTCCAGGCGACCTTGAGCCCGCGGCCACCGCCGCCGAACGCGGCCTTGATGGCGACCGGCAGGCCGTACTGCTCGGCGAAGGCGACGACTTCATCGACGCCGGCGACGGGATCCGCGGTGCCCGGTGCGAGCGGCGCGCCGACGGCCAGCGCGATGTGGCGGGCCGCGGTCTTGTCCCCGAGGCGGCGAATGGCTTCGGGCGGCGGACCGATCCAGGTGAGGCCGGCACCGATCACAGCCTCGGCGAAATCCGCGTTCTCCGAGAGGAAGCCATAACCAGGATGAACCGCATCGGCCCCGGACGACTTGCAGGCATCGAGTATCTTGTCGATGCGTAGATAGGAGTCGCCAGGGGTCGTACCACCCAGCGCGAATGCCTCGTCGGCGACGCGCACGTGCAGTGCGTCGATGTCCGGTTCGGCGTATACTGCGACGCTCGTGTATCCGGCGTCGCGGCATGCACGGGCCACCCGAACCGCAATCTCTCCCCGGTTAGCAATGAGGATCTTACGCACGTTGCTCCCGTCCTCGTCCGGCCTGCCTGAAGTCTAGGCGAGTCGGGCCGCACAGTTCGCTCTCGTTGTGCCCGGATGTGATGCCACAGACATCCCGGCGTCATCTATCTGTTCGGTTACCAGCCAGCCCGGGTGCGTACACCCGGGCTCATCCCGGAGCGTCGCCACGAACCCGCTCCGGTGGCGAGTGGGCGACGCAGTGCCTGAGTGGGATCCGCCCAGGCCGAGCGGACGGGAGACGGACTTTCCACCGGGACCGCGCGGGCTGCCAGAAGCGCGACCACCGCGGCAATCTCTTCGGGTGTCGCGTTCCCACGGATCAAACGCAGCCGGGGCGGGCTGGCCTGTCCGTCGTCGTCCTGGGTCACGGTCCTCTCCTCACTCGACTTCCGGCCACGCGCCGTGCGCGGCCTGCCGTCCATCGTCGTCCCTCGTCGCTCGTCGCGTCGCTCGTCCAGCGGGTGCGCACGTGGGAAGCGGACCGACTGCGTGCCGGCGAGAGTCCGGGGCCGAACTACAGCGGGATGTTGCCGTGCTTCTTCGGCGGCAGGGACTCGCGCTTGGTACGCAGCAGGCGCAGGGCCCGAATGATCTCTCGGCGAGTCTCGGACGGGTTGATCACCGCGTCGAGGTACCCACGTTCCGCCGCGATGTACGGAGTCGCGAAGTGATCGTTGTAGTCCTGGATGAGCTCCGCCCGGCGGCTTTCCGGGGACTCGGCCTTGGCCAGGTCGCGCCGGTAGATGATGTTCACAGCCCCGCGGGCACCCATGACGGCGATCTCGGCGGTCGGCCAGGCGAGGTTGATGTCGGCCCGTAGATGCTTCGACCCCATCACGTCGTACGCGCCGCCATACGCCTTCCGGGTAATGACGGTGACCTTGGGAACGGTCGCCTCGGCGTAGGCATAGATCAGCTTGGCGCCTCGACGGATGATCCCGTTCCATTCCTGGGAGGTACCGGGCAGGAAGCCGGGCACGTCGACCAGGGTCAGCACCGGGATGTTGAAGGCGTCGCAGGTCCGGACGAAACGGGCGGCCTTCTCGCTGGCGTCGATGTCGAGGGTGCCGGCGAACTGCATCGGCTGGTTCGCCACGACCCCGACCGATCGGCCGTCCACCCGCCCGAAGCCGACGATCAGGTTCTGGGCGAACTGAGCGTGGACCTCGAGGAAGTCCCCGTCGTCGACCAGACGCTCGATGATCTGGTGCATGTCGTACGGGGTGTTCGGAGAGTCCGGGATGAAGGTGTCGAGCTCGGGATCGATCTCGGCGGCCGGATCGTCCACCTCGTCGTAGCTCGGGGCGTCGTCGAGGTTGTTCGACGGCAGGAACGACAGCAGCGCCCGCGCGAGCTCCAGGCACTCCGTCTCGTCGGCGGCCTGGAAGTGCGCGACTCCGCTGCGTGAGTTGTGGGTGGCGGCGCCACCCAGCTCCTCCATCCCGACGTCCTCGCCGGTGACCTCTTTGATGACGTCCGGGCCGGTGATGAACATGTGGCTGGTCTGGTCGACCATCAGCGTGAAGTCCGTGATCGCCGGGGAGTACACGGCGCCGCCGGCGCACGGGCCCATGATCAGAGAAAGCTGTGGGACGACGCCCGAGGCCATGACGTTCCGATAGAAGATCTCGCCGTAGAGGCCGAGCGAGACGACGCCCTCCTGGATGCGAGCCCCGCCGGAGTCGTTGATGCCGACGACCGGGCAGCCGGTCTTCAGCGCCAGATCCATGATCTTGACGATCTTCTCGCCGAAGACCTCGCCGAGGCTCCCCCCGAAGACCGTGAAGTCCTGGCTGAACACGCAGATCTGGCGGCCGTCGACCGTGCCGTACCCGGTCACCACGCCGTCGCCGTACGGACGGTTGGCCTGGACGCCGAAGTCGTGCGCCCGGTGCCGCGCGAACGCGTCGGTCTCCACGAACGAGCCCGGGTCGAGGAAGGCCTCGATCCGCTCACGCGCGGTCATCTTGCCCTTGGCGTGCTGGGCGTCTACCGCCCGCTGAGACCCGGCATGGACCGCGTCTTCGTTCACGCGCCGCAGTTGAGCAAGTCGCCCTGCGGTGGTGTGCGGGTCGGGAGCAGAATCCTCGGCGGACGCGGGAAGAGCCATAGGCCGCAGCGTACGACCCCTGTGGGCTCACGTGCGCGACTGTTGTGGAGTTGATCTCATCGATTCGCCGGAATCTGGGGCTCGCCTCCGGTGGGCCGTATCGAAGGTCACAGCACCCCACTTCTGGTACCCCCGGTCGGGTAGTCGGAGCGCCCAGCACGTCGTCGCACTGGCCGACTCGTGGCATCCGGCGCAGATCGGACGGAGTGAGCTTCGTCTCGCATCGTCCGGACCACAGTGGTGCCGATGCGCGCCCGGCGCCTGCGCGAGCGGGGCGGACCGCTCTGGCAGGCTGTCTGGCGTGAGCTCGACGCCGGACTCCGCTTCCGCGCAACCGCCCCAGAATTCAGCCGTGCCAGCCGTCGATGCCTTCCGAGGCCGGTCACCGAGCGCGGCTGGCGACCGGGGTCCCCTCGATGCCGCGCGGCTGACGGCCGCCGCGGCGGCGGCCGGGCTGGACCTGACCGTGATCCAGGAGATCGACTCGACCAACGCGGCCCTGGCCCGGATCGCGCGGGGGGAGACCAGCGATCCGGCTCTGGTCGGGCTCTCGCGGCAGTGGCGCGAGAGCCCGGGGCCCGGCCTCGCCCCCCTCGGTCGCGCCCCCCTCGGTCGCGGTCTGGTCCTCGCCGCGGAACGGCAGACCGCCGGGCGTGGGCGTCTCGACCGCTCCTGGGTGTCCCGACCAGGCGCCGGTCTGACCGTCTCCCTGCTCATCCGGCCGCGGACCGCGGTTTCCCGGCTCGGCTGGCTGCCGATGGTCGTCGGGACGTCGCTGGTTTCCACGGTCCGAGCCGTCGCCGGAGTGCCCGCCGTTCTCAAGTGGCCCAACGACGTCCTGGCCGAGGGCGGGAAGCTTGCCGGCATTCTGGTGGAGGTCGTTCCGGTGCCGGCGTCCGCGCCCTCGGTGGTCATCGGATTCGGGCTCAACGTCAACGCGGAACCGGACGAGTTGCCCGACCGGTCCACGAGCCTGCTGCTCACCGGCGCACACCCGGCCGCCCTGGACCGGACCGAGCTACTCGCGCGGATCCTCGACGGGCTCGTCAACGCGCTCGCCGCCTGGGAGGCCGATCCCCAGGCGGCCCGCGCCGCCTACCTGGCGGTGTGCGCGACGATCGGCCGGGAGGTCCGCGTCGAGCTCCCGGACGGCTCGGCCGACACCGGCAGGGCAACGGATGTCGATCTCGAGGGACGGCTTGTGGTGGCCGGTCGTGCTTACAGCGCCGGGGACGTCGTCCACCTGCGGTGACCGGCGAGGAGGGCGTGTTCCGACCGCCTGCCGACGGCCGGTGACGGACCCGGGTGTGGCCTGTCGGTGCCGGATGCGACGATCGTCACCGTGGCGTTCCCCGACGACATCCTCACCCAGGACGAAGAGGTTGTCCTGCATCTGCACCCGCACTGGGTCAGCCTGATCGTTCCGGCGCTCTGGACGGTGGTGGCTCTCGTCTTCGCGGTGCTGGGCGTCTTCTTCGCGCCCGGTGGCGTGCTGCAGAAACCCGTCCAGTACCTGGTGCTGCTCCTCGCTCTCGGCGCGATCGCCTACCTCGGGGCGCTGCCCTGGCTGCGCCAGCTCACCACCCACTACGTCGTCACCAGCCACCGGCTCGTGATCCGGGAAGGCCTGATCACCCGCGCCGGGCGGGACATCCCGCTCGCCTGGCTGGTCGGTGCGACGGTGCAGCAGAACGTCATCGACCGCATGCTGGGGTCGGGCAGTCTGATCGTCGAGACGGCCGGTCAGCGCGGCCGGGTCGTTCTGGCGTGCATGCCGCACGCGGAGCGGGTCCAGGAGACCCTCGCGGAGCTCTCGGCGCCGTACCGGCCGCGGAGCTACCCCGACTACTGAGACCACCTCGCCGACCACCTCGCCACAGGTGTTCCTCAGATCGGGTCGTACTCGCGCCACCAGGCCAGGAGCCGGCCCGCATCGGGATCCTCGGTGGCGAAGCCGATCAGCTCGTCGTCCACGGTCCAGAACACCGCGAACCGGCCCGCTGCGGCCGAGCAGAGGAAGGTGCCGCGGCGCCGCGCGCTGTGGGCCCAGCGTTCGACGCTGGTCTGACCCCGGGCGCAGTCCCCGGCGTCGGTGAGCTCCGCCGACCGACGTGCGACGTCGCCCCGCAGCGCAGCGGCGTCCCGGTACCGGAGGACCGACAGCCGTGCCGGCGCCGGGGCCTCGGTTGCGACCCCGGGTGCGCAGGTCAGCGCCGCCGCCACCCCGTCGCCGTCACGGGAGGCGGCCCGGCAGTCGGTGACCGCGAACGGCCGTAGCGAGGCCAGCAACCGGGCGTCCGCCGGATCGAGCGTCACGCTCGGCGCCGGGCTCCCGACCGTGCCGCCGCCGGAGCGGCCGGAACTCGAACCGGCGGTGCTCGGGGCGGGCCGGACGGTCGTGGCGTGATCCGAGCCGCCGCTCACCAGCAGCCCGACGGCGACGCCCGCACCGATGACGATCGCGCCGGCGAGGCCGCCCACAACGGCTCGCCGCCGGCCGCCACCGGTGCCCGCAGCGCGGTGATCCCCGCCCTCGACCGGCGCCCCCCCCGGGTCGTCGACCGGTTCCGGCGAGGTGCTCTCGTCGGAATCCTGCATGCGGCCCGCCCTCCCGAACCCTGTCACTCGGCGACGCTGTCAATCAGCGGCGCAGCGGGTCGAACGAGTGCCACCAGTCGTTCATGCGGGCAGCCGTCGGATCGTCGGCGGAGAAGGCGATGAGGTGGTCGTCGTACGTCCAGAACTCGTAGAACCGGTTCGCGAAGAAGTAGCAGAGGCGGTTGCCGCCGGTGGCCTCGGCCGGCGAGCTCCACCGTTCCGAGCTCTGCTGCCCGTCGTCGCAGTTTCCCTCGTCGGTGTAGAACGTCTCCCGGGCACCGATCTGTCGGTCCAGTGCGGAACGGTTCGGGAAGTGGAATGCGGTGACCTCCATCCCCGAAGGCGTCTTGCAGAGGAGGGTGGCGTCAGCGTAGGCGCTGTCGCTGCGCCCCGGATCGGCGCAACCGGTCATGACGGCGGGATTGAGCAGCGACCGCAGGACGTCCCGCGGATTGCCCCCGGCCCGGCCCGCCGTGCCCGGTGCGGCGGTGGCCGTCCCGGCGCCCGCGGGGCGTCCCTGGGCGGCGGCGGTGACCGACTCGCCGCCGCTGCCCTTGCCCCCGGTGAAGGCGAGGACTCCGAACACGATCACCAGGGCCAGCAGTAACCCGCCGCCCCCGATCAGCAGACGCCGGTCGACCAGCACCTTGTTCCGGTCGGCGTTCCGGTCGGCTCCGGTCCGGTCGGCTCCGGTCCGGAGGGCGCCCTCCCCGGCCCCGCTGGTCGCAGGCTCGGAGCTGTCGGCGCCCTGCGGCGGCAGTCCGGGCAACAGACCCGGCAGGGACGCCGAACGACCCCTGTCCGGGGCCGGCGCGGTGAGGGCGTTGGGAACGGGAAGGGCGTCATCGCGGCCGGGTGCCGCGACCGGGGGAAACCCGTTCGTACCGGCTTCCGCCGGGAACGGGCCGAACGACGCGGGACGGTGGCCTGGCACCGGACGGTACCCGCCGCCAGCCGGCGGCGGGTACCCGCTGATCGGCCCGGGCGGGGGAAAGCCGCCCGGGGGACCGCCGCCGCCCCAGGCAGCGCCGGCGGTCCTGGAAGCGTCGAACGCGCTCGCCTCAGGAACCACCGTCCCGGCAGCGCTGGGCGCCCCCGGGGCGGGGCCTGGGCCGGCCGGCGTGTCGTGGGCGCCGCCGGTGGGTTCGGTGGCCCCACCTCGAGCCCCGAACGGCCCGAGAAAGGCCGTGTCGCCGTCGCCGCCCGGGCGCCCCCCAGGAGCGTTTACCAGGGGGACGGGCCCGGGCTGGGGGCCGGCGGGCGGCCGGACGCCGGGGCGTCCGGGGGAGGTCGAGCCGGGTGGGGTCAGACGGTAGGCGAGGTCGCTGTCGCCCTCCCAGGGCGGGGCCGCGCCACCGGGACCGGGCCCTGGCGGAGCGCCGGCAGGGCCCGGTCCGCCAGGGCCGGAGGCTGGTGCGGGGGCGGCTCCGGGGCCGGCGGGGAACGGCCGTGCCGTGAAGGCGGGATCGGCCGGCGAGGTGGGGCTCCCGGGAAAGCCGACCGGCGGGGGGCCGGGCGTGGACGTCCCGGGCGCCCCTGCCGTGCCGGGTGGGATGGAACCGGGCCTGATCGGTGGAGCGTAGTAGAGCGGACCGGGTGGTCCGGCCAGGCCGCCGGGCGGACCCGGGGGAGCCGGTGGCCCGGGCGGGGGGAAGTCTGTCGGGGCGACCGGCCCGGCCGGACCGGTCCGGGGTGGGGCGGCGGGCGGACCCGGCGGCGACGGCCAGGCGGAGGCTGCGGAGGTCGGCGGACCCGGTGGACCGCCCGGACCGGTCAGGCCACCGAACCGGGGCGGTGCCGACGGGATGGGCGGGCCGGGAGGTTGGACCGGCCCGCGCGTGACGCTGTCGGCTGCTGGGCCGCCGAGCGGAGAGCCGGGCCCCGTGTAGGGCGGCGGCCATGAGACATGCCCGGGCCCGGGGCCCTGCTGCAGCGGGTCCGGGGCCGCGCCCGGCCGGCCCGCGCCGCTCGCCGGGTCGGCCCCGAAGCGGTCGCCGGGTCCCGCCAGGGGAAGCTGCCCGGGAGGGAGGGTGAGTTCGGCGTCGTCGAGGTCCGGGCCCGGGTCCGGACCGTCGCCGAGGCGCGGCCCCGGCGGCGACTGCTCGGGTGAGCGCGGCGTCTCGTCGTCGCCAAAGCCGGGGCTCGGCACGGTTCCTCCCGAGATGGGTGACGGGTGCGGTCCCCAGAGTAGGCGTACCACCCTGCGAATACCGGTGGTATTGGGCTACTGCGCAACAAATGCGGCCCTATCGCTACCCGCCCGGACGCGCGGCAGCAGGCTTGCGGCGCGACGGGGGATCCCGTCAACCGGCCACGCCACGTGCCGTGCTCCGGACACCCCGTTCACGGCCGCCCTCACCGGCGGTCTGAGCTGGGTATACGTCCCGGCCGGATCAGCTCTGCGGCACCGGGTCGAAGCCGCTCCACCATTCATACAAAGCGACGCCGTCGGTTCCGGTCGCCATGAACGAGACCAGCTTGTCGTCGTAGGACCAGAAGATGAAGTGGCTGCTCTGCCGGACTGTGCAGACGGCGGTGCCCTGGGTCTTTCCCTGGTCGAAGTTCCAGGTGAAGACCTCGCTGCCACCGTCCTTGCACGTGCCGCTCGGCGTGGTGACCAGCGCCTTGCGGACATCGACGTCGCTGGTGAGGTCGCCGGCGGTGGCGTAGGCGTAGGCGGCGACGACCTTGCCGTCGTCGGAGTCGCAGTACAGCGCGGCCACGATGCGGTCGCTCTCCGCGTCGCTGTTGGGCTTGCAGTCGGTCATCGCCGACGAGTCGAGCTTGGCGAGCAGCTCGTTCTCGGCCGGGGTGAGCGCTGCGGAGGCGCTCGGTGACGGGCTCGCCGAGGACGTGGCGGACGGGCTCGCCGGCGCGGTCGGCCGGGCGCTGGGAGAGACCGAGGCGGCCGCCGCCGGCTTCCCGTCGTCGGATCCGCCGGTGAGCAGCACGACCGGGATGACGATGAGGAGCAGCACGGCGACGACGGCCGCGCCGATGATGATCGCCCGTCGGCGACCGGAGCCGCCGGGCCGAGGCCCACCCGCGGGTCCGCTACCAGGAGGCGAGTATGCCCCGTACGCCCCGGCCGGCGGGTAGCCCTGCTGGTAGCCACCGGGCGTCGGATAACCCTGTTGCTGGTAGCCCTGCTGTTGGTTGCCGGGCCCCGGGTAGCCCTGCTGTTGGTAGCCGGGCCCCGGGTAGCCCTGCTGCTGGTAGCCCTGGTCGTAGCCCGCAGTCGGTTGCGGGTAGCCGCCTGGCGGCGGGTAGCCGGTGGGCGGGTAGTCCGGTGAACCACCGTAGCTGCTGCTGGCCGGACCGCTCGGGCCGCCGGCCCCCGGCGCCGCGCCGTATCCCCCCGCCGGCGGATAGGCGGCGGTCGGCGGGTACTCCTCCGGACCCGGGTTCCGGCTCTGCCCGCCGGACGTTCCGGGCGGGTATCCACTGCCCGCACCGTCGGGAAGTATCCGCGTCTGCACCTCCTCGCCGTATTGGTCCCCGCCGCCATAGGGACCGCTGCGACCGTAGGGGTCCGCGCCACCGTAGGAATCGTCACGTCCGTAGGGATCCGCCTGGCTGCGGGGATCTGCCTGGCTGTAGGGAGCCGTCTGGCTGTAGGGGGCAGCCTGGCCATAGGGATCCGCCTGGCCGTAGGGATCGTTGAGCGGCCGGCTCGCCACGACGGGCGGGAATCCCGGGCCCGCGGGCGGCTGGCCGACCGCTGGCCAACCACCGGCCTGGCCCGGTCGTCGGTTGCCGGCATCGTCGCCGACCAGGCGGGTTCGCTCCGCGTTGTCGTACGGCTCGGCGCTGCCCGGGTCGACCGGGTCCGGGCGGGAAGCGGCCGGTGTGCCGTGCACCCGTTGGGTTTCGGCGTCCGGGTCCTGGGGGCCTGGGCCCGGTGACTGCATGAGGTCCTCCTGTGCCGCGCGAAGGCGCCCCTGCCGCCGCGCCCCGTCCCTGCCCGCCCGGTGGCCGGGACGGCCTTGCGGTGGCGGGTCGCCCCGCTCCGCCCGCGCCCGGGACTGGATAAACCGCGTCTTCCGTCCCAGATCGGGCCCGCTGCTGATGGTAGGGCCTTTGCTGCTGGAAGGAAGGGGGGGTCGCCTTCTCGACACGCCTGCGGGGTCGGATCATCGCGTCCGACCCCCGCGGCCGCGGTTGCCGCCGGCGGCAGTCCGCCCGGCCGCGGGGCTCCGCACCGGTCCACACCGGCCGGCCGGTGTGGACCGGCGGTGCCGGCGGAGCCATCGCGCGTTGCGGGGGGGGGGGGGGGGGGGGGGGGGGATCAGGCGGCGTAGCGGATGACGATGTCGTCCACGATCGATTCCAGGAACACCCGGTCGATGGGTTCGCCGGTGAGCAGTACGCGCTGCAGGATGATGGCGGTGCCGATCTCCATGAGTATCGCGTGATCGACGTCCGGGCGGAGTTCCCCACGAGCGATCGCGTGCTCGACGATGGCGTGGGAACTCGTCTCGCGTTGCGTCCAGAGCCCGCCACGCAGCGCGTCCCGCAGATCAGGATTGCGGGGCATCTCCGAGATCAACTCAGCGATGATCCGCCCGCGGCCGCCCCGGATGGCCTCGTGAAAGGAAGTCAGGAACTCGATGATGTCCAGGCGCAGTGAGCCCGTGTCCGGAGTCGGCATGCGTTCCTCGGCGAAGGCGTTGATCGCGTCCATCACCATCGCCAGTTTCGACGGCCAGCGCCGATAGATCGTGGCCTTGCCGGCGCGGGCGCGGGCGGCCACCCGGTCCATCGTCACGCCGTCGTAGCCGAGTTCGGCGAGCAGATCCAGGGTGGCCGATCGGATCGCGTGATCCCGGCTCTCGTCGCGAGGCCGGCCGCCCGGGCGCGGCGACGCGAGCGAGGGCTGGGTCACGAAGCATTCTCCCGACGGCTGCGGGGCGGCCGGCGCCTGCCGCGTGCGTTCCGGGAGTCGAGGAGTGACGCACGGTGGATGACCGCGAACGCGTAGCACCGGTTGGGCCCGCAGAGCGTAACTCACCGGGGATACTTCGAGTACGGGTTGGCATGTGAGCGGATAGAGCTTCCCGGTGTCCGGACGGGACCAGACGCGCCCACCACACGGGCGGCCAGCCTGCGACGTTCATACGTTTATGGGGCCGACCGGACGCGCGGGTGGGCTGCGTCGGCGCTGATGAGGCGGGTCCGGATTGGGGTGCCCATCGGTGTGCCGTCCTGGGCCGAGCCGGCGGCCCGGAGCCGAGCCGGGGTTGTCCCGCCGCGACGCGTCCGGCGGGCGGCGGAGATCCTCGCCGTGATCAACTCTGGCCGGCGGCGCCAGGTCACGGGCGGCCCGTGGGGCGCCGCGGTCCTGGCGGTGACGCCTGGCTGCCGCCCCGGGGGCAGGCTGGATGTCGCGGCGGGACGACGGTCAGATCCGGCCGGCGTGCTCCGGGATCGGACGGTGGTTCTCCTGGCTGGCACCGGTGTTCACGACGGCCTTGGGGTCGTCGGGGTGCAGGAACACCCACTTCTTGTAGGCCCAGAAGCGGAACACCGTGCCCAGCCCGGTGCCGATGACGTTGCCGAACAGGTTGAAGGCGAGCACGCCTCGCAGGTCCAGCACGTAGCGGGCGAACCCGAGGCAGCCGAGCGCGATCAGCAGGCCGACGGTATTCAGGATCACGAAGAGGGTGTACTCGCGGCGCAGACCGGTCCGGGCGCGGTGGTTGAAAGACCACTGCCGGTTTCCGATGTACGAAAAGGTGGCCGCAACCACCGTGGAGACGGTCTTCGCGCTGAGCGGACCCATTCCGAGGAGCGTGTGACACAGGTTCGAAACCAGAAAGTCGATGGCATAGCAGACGCCGCCGACCAGCCCGAACTTACCCATCTCGTGGATGAGTACCTGCATCGGCGAGCGTGTCTGCCGGTGCCTCACCACACGCGACCTCGTTCGATTCTTACCACTCGTGGAGAGTACCGGCTGCCTCCGCCCCGGCTCGGGGCCACCCCCTCGGATGGGGCTGGCGGTGCGATCGCTGCCGCAACCGGGGCCGAGACCTCGACTGCGGGCAGTAATGTAAATCTTACCGAGGTGTGGTCGGGTCACCGGGGAGGTGTTCCCCGATCTACGATGAGTGATGCGACCGTTCCGTTGCGGCCGGCAACGTGAGTGGCGCAACCTAGCCGAATGTGGGGAACATCGACGAAGGTGGGTAGGGGGGCGGCATCCTGACAACACGGGAGCCGACAACGCGGGAGCACGGTCACCATCGAACGGGAGGATGGACCACCATGATCTCCTTCACCAGTCGGTCGGGCGGCTGATGTCGACGTCGACCGAGTACCAGAGCCCGGCCGAGGCGGCCGCCGACGCGCACGCCGACCGGGTCCGCCCGGCGGGGCCGGTGGGCAGCACGGCCACCGTGACGGAGCTGCTGCTGACCCATGCGGCCGGTAACCCGGCCCGACGGCAGGAGGCCGGGCTGCCCGCCTCCCCGGCCGCGCGGCCGCGCCTGGGTGTCGCGGTCGTCGCATGCATGGATGCCCGGATCAACGTCGAGTCGCTGTTCGGCCTGACCGAGGGGGACGCGCACATCCTGCGCAACGCCGGCGGCGTCATCACCACGGACGTCGTGCGCTCGCTTGCGGTCAGCCAGAATGTGCTCGGCACCACGGAGATCATCCTCCTGCACCACACCTCGTGCGGTCTGGAGCAGATCACCGACGACGGCTTCCGCGACCAGTTGGAGCGGGACACCGGCGTGCGTCCCGAGTGGTCGGTCCAGGCGTTCGCCAACGTGGAGGACGACGTGCGCCTGTCGCTGCGCATCCTGCGCTCCTCGCCGTTCCTGCAGGCCACGACCTCGGTGCGCGGCTTTGTCTACCAGGTCGAGACGGGTGGGCTGGTGGAGGTCCGGGCCTGACCGATCGGTGCGGCCGCACCGATCGATGCGGTGTGGTCGATCGGTGCGGTGTGGTCGACCGTTGGAGGCGATCGATCGGGGCGAAGTGATCGGCCGGTACGAGGCGATCGGCCACGGTCATCGCCGCGGCCGGCCCAGGGCCCGGTAGGTCCAGCCGGCCGTCCGCCACCGCTGGGGATCGAGGGCGCCGCGGCCGTCGATGACGATGGGCCGCGCGACGTGTGGTCGCAGCACGGCCGGATCGAGCTCCCGGAACTCGTGCCACTCGGTGAGCACGAGCACGACCTCGGCGCCGGCCACCGCGCCGACCACCGAGTCGGCGAAGCACAGGTTCGGGTGACAGGCCCGCGCGTTCTCCGCCGCGGCCGGATCGTAGACCGACACGTGGGCCCCGGCCCGGCGCAGCGCCTCGGCCACCTCCAGGGCGGGCGAGTCGCGGATGTCGTCGGAGTTGGGTTTGAACGCGGCCCCGAGCACACCCACCGTCCGGTTCGCCGGTGAGCCGCCCAGAGCCTCCCGGGCCAGCGCCACCGCGCGCGCCCGCGCCCGGATGTTGACGGCGTCGACCTCGCCGAGGAACGTCAGGGCCCGGCCGACCCCCAGCTCGTCCGCGCGGGCCTGGAACGCCCGGATGTCCTTGGGCAGGCAACCACCGCCGAATCCGATGCCGGCCTGGAGGAAGCGGCGCCCGATCCGAGCATCATGTGCCAGTGCGCTGGCCAGTTCGACGACATCGCCGCCGGTCGCCTCGCACACCTCGGCCATGGCGTTGATGAAGGAGATCTTGGTGGCGAGGAAGGCGTTCGCGGCGACCTTGACGAGCTCGGCGGTGGTGTGGTCGGTGACGACGACCGGGACACCGTCGCCGATCATCTGGGCGTAGACCGCCCGCAGCCGCCGCTCCGCCGTGCCCTCCGGGGCGACCCCGAAGACCAGCCGGTCCGGCCGCAGGGTGTCGTCGACGGCGAAGCCCTCCCGGAGGAACTCGGGGTTCCAGGCGAGCTCCGCGCCGGGCACGCCCGCGGCGAGCTTCGCCGCGAGGCGGGTGGCCGTGCCCGCGGGCACCGTCGACTTGCCGACCACGAGGTCGCCCGGGCCGAGCCCGGCCGTGATCAGCCCGCTCACCGCCGCCTCGACGTGGCGCAGGTCCGCCGCGCCGCTGTCGGGCTGCTGGGGCGTGCCGACACAGACGAAGTGCACGTCGGCCCGCTCGACCGCCTCGGCCAGCGAGCCGGTGAACGTGAGCCGGCCGGCCTCGAGGTTCTTACGCAGCAGTGCCTCGAGACCAGGCTCGTAGAACGGCACCTCCCCGGCGGACAACCGCCGGATCCGGCCGGCGTCGATGTCGACGCCGGTGACGTCGAAACCCAGCTCGGCCATGCACACGGCGTGGGTCGCGCCGAGGTAACCCGTGCCGATGACGCTGATCCGCGGATCGGTGGACCTGCTCACGATCGGCACCTCCGCTGCGCAGGGGATCGGCGTGGATCCCCTGCGCCCCGTCGCCGCGCACCGGGAGCCACCGGCTTGGCGAGAGTAGTCACTACCCTCCGGCGTCGGCTGCCACGTCGGCCCGATCGGGCATCACCCGAGGCGGGGGAGGCGCAGCGTCCGCACGCCCGGGCCCGCGAGCGCGAGCGGGTCGACCGCGTCGTTGGCCGCGTCGTTGGCGGCGTCGTCACTGCCCGTCGCACCCGGTCCGCCGGCCGCAGCGGGCGCGGCGGCGATGGCGGTGATCCGCTCGGCCTCGATCCGGCGGGTGAGCGCCCCGGGGTCGAGATGGCGGCAGAGCACCATCGACGCGCCGGCCACCAGCGGGGCGAGCAGCCCACCGAGGAGCCCCTCGGCCGTCGCCGGCGGCGCGGTGGACAGGACCCGGTCCGCGGGCCCCAGTCCCCAGGCCGCAGCGACCCGCGCGCCGGCCCGCAGCAGCTCGACCTGCTCGGGCGGGGGCGGCGGCGGGGTGAACCGGTCGCCGTGCGGGGGGACCTCGGCGGAGTAGTCCAGCACGCCGGGAACGGGCCGCAGCATCCGGCCGCCCAGCGGGCGCAGCGACAGGGCCACCGTCTCGTCGACAACCAGCTCGGCGGTCGCGTCGAGCCGGTCCTCAGCCACGAACAACGCGCCGAGGCGGGTCGTCGGTGGCAGCGTCGAGCCCGCGGCCACGGCGAGCGCGCCGGCACCGCCGTTCTCGCCGGCGTCGGCGAGGACGACCTCCAGCCCCGCCAACCAGCCGGCGAGCGGGATGACCAGGCCCAGCCAGTGGGTCGGCAGGTCGACCCCGATGCGGTCGCCGGCACCGAGCCCGAGGGTGTCGACGAGCATGTTCGCGGTCTTGGCGATCCAGTTGTTCAGCGTGGTGGCAGAGAACTCCACCCGCTCGCCGGTCGCGTCGTCGTAGAAGGTCACCAGCGGCCGGGCCGGGTCGGTGGCGAGCCGGCGGGCGAGCAGACCGGCGATACCCCGCAGTCCCGCGGGAACGTCGCCGTCCGGCGCGCCGCCCGCGCCCGCCGGTCCCAGCAGTCGGACCGCGGGTACCAGCCGCGGCGGCACCCCGGTCACGGCGTGCAGGAGGTGTCAGCGGGCATCGGCGTGGCCGTACCGACCGCGCCGGTGCCCGTCGCCGTGGCACCCGTCGCCGTCGTGGTGGTGCCCGTCTCCACGGCCGACGAGGTGGCGATGCCCGCCGTGCCGCCCGTCGCGGTGGTGGCGATGGCCGTCGACGGTTCGCCGGCTGGACCTGCCGCCGCGCCTGGACCTGCCGCCGCGCCTGGACCGGGGGCGGCCGCCAGGCCGGCGAACGCGGTGCCGAGGACGACGACGAGTCCGTCCCCCGTCCGGGCGGGGTCCTCGACGGGCAGTCCGCCGGGCAGCCGGGCGGCCAGGGCACGTGCCGCGGCCTGCTGGCCCGGGGGATAGTGGATCTCGGTCAGTTCCTGACCGGTCGTCGTCGCCGTCGTCATCGCTCCAGTGAATCCGAGCGACCGCAGCGCGTCGACCGTGGCGGCGGCGAGCCCCGTCCGCCCCGAGGCGTTGCGGACGGCGGCGACGCTGACATCGGCGCGTCCGACCGTGGTTCCGGCGGGCTCGGGGGGCGCCGCGGCCGGCCGGGCGGTGCCCGCGGGCCGCAGCGGCGCCAGCACCTGGGCGAGGCCGGCCTGGTCGGCGACCAGCACGGCGCCGTGCGGCGGGATCGTCCCCATTCCGTCGACGGCGCCGTCGACGGGCAGGGCCACCCTGGTGGGGACCGTGACGAAGCGGATTCCGCCCGAGCTCAGCCCGCTGGCCCGCTTCGCGAGGGTGAGTAGCGCGGTCTGGTCGAGTCCCTGGTCCACCCTGAGTGCTCCGCCGACCGCGCCGAGCAGCGCGGTGATCTTCGCCGGATTGGTGAGCACGCCCGCGCCGGTCGCCGTCGCCAGGAGCTTGGCGAGGAACTGCTGCTGGCGTAGGACGCGCAGCCGTTCGTCACCGAGGGCGTAGCGGGTGCGGACGAAGGCAAGCGCCTGATCGCCGTTCAGGCGGTTCTCCCCGAGGTGGCCGTTCCAGCCGGACATCGTGTCGTGCAGGTTGCGGGTGCTCCCGTCGGGCAACGGCGTCACGCAGACGGTGACGCCGCCCACTGCGTCCGTCATCGTGCGGAAACCGGCGAGATTGATCGAGATCGTGTGATCGATCTTCAGGCCGGTGAGCGACTCCAGCGTGCTGACAAGGCCGGGCACGTCGGCGAGCTGGAGCACCTCGGTCAGCTTCGCGCGGCCGTCCCGGGCCGCGGCCCGCTCGGGGGGCACGACGCGCACGAGCATGTCGCGGGGGAAGGACAGCAGGGTCGCGGAGCCGTCCCGGGCGAAGTGGGCGATGATCGTCGTGTCCGACCGCACCCCGTCGACGACGCCGTACTCCCCGCCGGTGCCCTCCCGGCTGTCGTCGCCGAGCAGCAGGATGTTCTGCTCGCCGGCCGCGCCCGCCGGCCGGGCACCGTCGATGTTCCAGTCCACCCGGGTGATGGCGCCGTCGAAGTGCCGGTAGGCGGCCCAGCCCAACGAGCTCAGCGCCAGGACGAACACGGACAGCAGCCCGGTGGCGGTGAGCGACAGCCGACGCAGGAACGAGCGGTGCCGGCGCGGCCGGCGGGGATCGAGCTCGGGCGGCAGCGGCAGCGGCCGCTGCCGTGTGGGCCGGCCGCGTGGGCTGTTCGGGCGGTACAGCCCGTCCGGCCGGACTGGGCGCGGCGGTGCTGGCTGCGGCGGTGCTGTGCGCGGCGGTGCTGGCCGTCGCGGCCGAGCGGGCGCCGCGCGTGGTTCCGGCGCCGGTGCTCTCTCGCGCCAGTGCCACAGGTCGGGCGGAGTACTCGGGGTAGGTGGCGTCGACGCCGGACGGGCGTGGGGGCTCACGGGGTCGCGGACCCTCCTCGGTCAGGCGGTCCTCGTCGTTGATGCCGTCGGAATGCGCACCGCGGCCGTTGCAGGTGATGCGGCCGTTGCAGGTCATGTGGTCGCTGCAGGTCATGTGGTCGTTGTGGTGATGGCGTGTGGTGATGGGGATCGGTGCCGTTTCCATCTGTTAAGACGTCCGCGGCGCGCGGGACGTTGCCAGGGTGAACACCAGTGGGCCCGACAGGGGGAGGAGTGCGGGGCCGCACGTACTCCGGGTCGTACGTGGTCCGGGCCCGCGCACGGCGACCGACGGTCGGCCGCCGAGCCGAGGACCAGGGCGGCGATGTCCGGGGCCGTCGGGACCGGCCGGCGAGGTCGTTATCCTGGCGTCAATCATGGATGAGCCGGAGACGACGACCACCGAGAGCACCGACACCGCCGAGCCGGCCGTCGACGCGGCCGGCCAGACGCCGGTGGAGATCCGTCCCGTCCCGTCCCAGCCTCGCCCGTCGCGCGAGTCCCGGCTGCCCGAGCACCCGTCCCCGGCAGCCGGGACCGGGCCCGTGACACCCGGGATCAAGTCCGCGGCACCCGGGATCGAGTCCGCGGTGGCGGGAACGGTGGGCGGCGGCGGGCGCCTCGCCCGCCGGGTGCGGCGGGGGCCGCTGCTGCTGGTGCTCATCACCGCGGTCCACCTGGCGATGTTGCTCAGCTACGCCTTCGTGTACCCCACCTGGACGGGCTACGACGAGGCCCAGCACGTCGACATGGTCTATGGACTGCAGCACGGCGCCGGCTGGCCCGCCCCCGGTGAGAAGATGATCGCCACCGGGGTGGCGGCGACCTCGGACGACTTCGATCGCGGCCGCTATCAGGACATGTTCCAGGCCGGGGGAAAGCGGCGCGGGGCCGCGCCGTTCGCGGAGATCGACCCGACACCGCGCGACCAGCGGAGGTCCTTCAACGCCCTCGGCGGCCCGACGCCGGTCGACGACGGGCGCCTGTCCAACCAGATGGTGCAGCACCCACCCCTGATCTACGCGGCTGGGGCGGTGCTGTTGCGCGCCCTGCCCGGCTCCGGCGACTGGGCCTATGACCAGCAGGTCTTCGTGCTGCGTCTGCTGAACATCCTGGTCGTCGCGCCGCTGCCGCTGCTGGCCTGGCTCGCCGCCCGCCGCTTCGGTCTCGGCGAGCCCTCGGCGTTCGCCGCGGCCGCCCTGCCGCTGGCGATCCCCGGGTTCACCCGGGTCGGCGCCACCTTCAACAACGACGGCATCCTCATGCTCGCCACCGGTGGGCTCACCGTGGTCCTGGCCGGGGTGCTGCGGGGCGACCTGCGTCGGCGCACCGCGCTGTGGGCCGGGCTGTGGCTGGGGCTCGCGCTGCTGTCCAAGGCGTTCGCGCTCACCCTGCCAGTCATGATCGTCGCCGCTTACCTGGTCGGATGGTGGCGCCGTCGTGCGTTCGGCGCGACGGCGCCCGGCGTGCCCGGGTGGCGTCGACTGCGGACCGCCGTCGCCTCCCTGCCGTGGGTTCCCGCGGTGCTGGCGGTCGGCCTCGGTCTCGCCCTCGGTGGCTGGTGGTGGGTCCGTAACTACCTGCTGTACGACGCCGTCCAGCCAAACGGCTGGGCGACCAACCCACCGCGGCGGGAGCCGCTGCTGCTCCCCGACTCGTTCCTGACCTGGTTCTGGTACTTCTTCCGCACGATGATCTCGCGGTTCTGGGGCGGCCTCGGGATGTTCGAGCCGCCGCAGCTCTCCCCGATCGCGATCGTGCTCGCCACCGTCGCCGTCGTCGGGCTGAGCGTGACGGCGATCGTCGGCCGCCGCCGAGCCGGGCGGCCCGAGCGATGGTCGCTCGCGGCCGGGGTGATGGTCCTGCTCCTGCCAGTCGCGTTCGCGTACCTCGAGGTCGGCCAGCGTAGTTGGGCGGAGTACCAGCAGTACACCCGCGGGATCGCCGTCCAGGGTCGTTACCTCTACCTCGGTCTGGTCGGGCTGGGGGTCGTGGTCGCCCTCGGCCTGCGCCGGGCGCTGCCCGGCCGCGAACGGCTGGCTCCGCTGATCCTGCTGGTCGGTGCGCTGCTCATGCAGGGCGCGGCGCTGCTCGCGATCTGCTCCTACTACTGGTTGCCGCGCCGGGTCTCGTTCACCCCGGCGCGGATTCCGGACGTGGTGTCGGCGATCGGCCGTTGGGCGCCGTTCCCGGTCGGGGTGACGATCATCGTGTTCGTCCTGGCCGCGCTGCTGTTCGCCGGGACCATCGCTGCCGCCGGAGTCCAGGCCCGGCGTCAGCCGGCCGTGGCCGCCGGCCCCGCCACGGCCGCCGGCCCTGAGCCGGCCGCCGGCCCTGAGCCGGCCGCCGGTGCCGAGCCGGCCGCCGGTGCCGTGCCGGTCACCCCCGCGCAGTCGTCGGCTGCCACGGTCGACCCGGCCGCAGCGACCCCGGGTGGTCCTGTCACGGCGCGTTCGGGCGCGCAGGACTAGGGCCCCCGGTCAGGACCCCTGGTCCCGGGGCTCCGCTCGGCCGCTGACGGGGTCAGGCTCCCGTCGTGGCGACCGAGACGCGGGAGTGGTCGCCCAGCATGAGCCGGTGCGCCTTGGGCAGGGCGGCCGAGGGCACGACCTCGACGTCCCGGCCGATCAGCGAGTCCTCGATGCGCCCGATCCCGCGGATGGTCGCCCGCTCCAGGACGATCGAGTACTCGATCTCGGTTCGTTCGATCGTGCAGGAATGGAAGATCGAGGTGAACGGGCCCACGTAGGTGTCGACCAGGGTGGTTCCGCGCCCGATGATGGCCGGGCCGCGCACGGTGGAGCGGACCAGCGAGGCGCCGTCCTCGATCACGACCCGGCCCACGATCGAGCTGTCGGCGTCCACGGTGCCGTGGATCGCCGGCTCGATCGACTCCAGCAGGTGCCGGTTGGTCTCCAGCATGTCGGCCAGCCGGCCGGTGTCCTTCCAGTAGCCCTCGACGAGGTGGGAGGCGACCTCGTAGCCGCCGTCGACCAGCCACTGGATGGCCTCGGTGATCTCCAGCTCACCTCGGGTCGACGGTTTGATCGACCGCACCGCCTCGTGCACGGCGGTGCCGAACATGTAGACGCCGACGAGCGCGAGATCGCTCGGCGGGATCAGCGGCTTCTCGACGAGCCGGACGATGCGGCCCTCCGCGCCGAGTTCCGCGACGCCGAAGGAGGAGGGGTTGTCCACCTTCGTGAGGAGAATCAGCGCGTCCGGAGTGGTTCGCCGGAACTCCGTCACCAGGCTGGCGATGCCGCCGATGATGAGGTTGTCCCCGAGGTACATGACGAACGGTTCGTCGGCGAGGAAGTCGCGGGCGATGAGCACCGCGTGCGCGAGCCCGAGGGGCGCGTCCTGGTGGATGTAGGTCACGCGGAGCCCGAACGCCGAGCCGTCGCCGACCGCCGTCTCGATCTCGGCAGCCGTCTCACCGACGATGATTCCGACGTCGACGATCCCGGCGTCCCGGATGGCCTCGAGGCCGTAGAAGAGCACCGGTTTGTTCGCCACGGGGACCAACTGCTTGGCGGACGTGTGCGTGATCGGCCGCAGACGCGTTCCTGAGCCACCGGCGAGGACGAGGGCCTTCATGATCCGTAACTCTATCGCGCCGCTTTGAACTGACCGAAAGTAACAACAGGTGTGGCGGCTGTTATCGGATTGGACCGATCCCCTTTGCCGGGATGACGGGTTGTCTGTCCCCCTCGGTGGCCCGTCTTTCCTACGGCATCGGGTTGGTGACGGGTGCGCGCCACCCGATACGGGTACGTTGAGTAGTCGAAGGGTTCGCTACGGCCAGCCCGGCCGGGACGCTGACCGGCCGGCCGATCGTGCCACGACCGCGAGACATTTCCGGCCGCCTGGGAGGGGGACACGGTGACCGAGGCGCCGCCGCGTCCACCGGGCGATCCGCAGGCGAGGGGTCGTGCCGGGCGGTCCTCTCGTCGGCGGACCCACGCCCGCCGCCCCCCGGGGGCTCGCCGGGCCGCGTTGGCGGGACACATCGTGCACGACGCCCGGCGTGAGCGCTCACCGCTGGGTCGGCTGGTGATCCTGCTCGCCGCCGTGCTTTCGGCACTGATCCTGGTGACCACGGTGGGCGGCTGGACCGCCTACGAGTACTTCGGCGCGCAGATCCACCGCATCCGGCTCGGTCTCGGCGACGACCGGCCGGCGGACGCCGCCTCCGGAACCCGCAACTTCCTGCTGGTCGGTTCGGACAGCCGGGCCGGCACCGGCGGCGAGTACGAAAGCCAGGGCGCGGTGACCGACGAGCGGTCGGACACCACCATGCTGGCGCATCTCGACGCTGACGGGACGACGACGATGGTCTCGTTTCCCCGCGACACCCTGGTGCGCATCCCCGGGCACGGCCGCGGCAAGATCAACTCGGCGATCACCATCGGCGGCCCCAGCCTGTTGATCAGGACGATCGAGAACCTCACCGACATCAAGATCGATCATTACGTCTCGATCGATCTCGCCGGCTTCAAGGCGATGACCGATGCCGTCGGCGGGGTCACCGTCTGCGTCAGGCCGTTGCCCGGCGGGGGCCGGTCGAACCTGTACGACCCGTGGTCGCAGTGGCGTGGCCGGGTCGGCGAGAACCGGCTGTCGGGGGAGCAGGCGCTGGCGTTCGTGCGCCAGCGCCACGGCCTGCCGGACAACGACTTCGATCGCATCCGCCGTCAGCAGCAGTTCATCGGCGCGGTGTTCACGCAGGCGACCTCCTCCGGCGTGCTCACCAACCCGGTGCGGCTGGAGAACCTGCTGCACGCGGCGACGAAGGCGCTCACCGTCGACGACGGGACGAGCATGAATGATCTGCGCGCGCTCGCGACGCGGCTGCGTGGCATGTCCGCCGACCAGATCCGGTTCGAGACGATCCCGGTGCACGCGCCCACCCCCGCCGAGGGCGGTAACGCCCTCGGCGAGCTGCCCCGCTTCGGCTCCGTGCAGCTCTACGAGCCCATCACGCTGGAGAAGTTCCTCGCTCCGCTGCGCGGCCGGCCCAGCCGGGCGGCGGCGCCGGCGGTGAGCCCGTCGCCGACGGTGCCCCCGGCGAAGGTGACCGTCGACGTCTACAACGGCGCCGGGGTCAGCGGTCTGGCCACCTCGGCCGCCGCCGCGCTGGACCGCGCCGGCTTCCAGGTCGGGCCGGCGCGGACCTGGCGCGCCGGCGTCCAGCGCACCACGCAGGTGCGGTACCACCCGGGTGCGGTGCAGGCCGCGCGGACGGTCCAGGCCGCCGTGCCCGGCAGCACGCTGCAGCAGGACGCCACAGTTCCCGCCGGCCGGGTGAGCCTCGTTCTCGGCACCGCCTTCGAGGTGGACACGATCACCGCTGCGCCGACGCCCGCGGGCGCGGCCGCGGGCGCGGCCGCGGGGCCGACCACCGCGGGCTCACCGGCGGGCGCGTCCGTGGGCGCCGCCTCCGGTGGGGCCACCGCGCCGGCCACCCCCGCCCCCGCTTCGACCCCCGCCCCCGCCACGACCGCCGCGGAGCTCACCTCGCGTTGCACCTACTAGCCCGGCTGCACCTACTAGCCCGGCCTGATCGCCTGCTGGTGCGGCACGGCGGAGGCTGCCGCGATGGACGCAGGTTGATCTGCCAGACTCGGGCCGTGCGCGTTCTCGTGACCGGTGCCGCCGGACAGCTCGGCGCCGACCTGTGCCACCTGCTCGAGGCTCGGATGGCCGAACCGGACTCCCCCGTGCGGGCCTGGGCGGGTCTCGGCCGGGCCGAGCTGGACATCACCGACCCCGCGCGGGTCCGCGCCGTCCTGCGTGACCAGGCCCGGCCGGCGAAGATCCAGGGCGGCCTGGTTGTGATCAACACCGCCGCCTGGACGGACGTGGACGGCGCGGAGGCCGACGAGGCCGGGGCCTACGCGGTCAACGCCACCGGACCCGCGCACCTCGCCGCCGCCTGCGCCGAGGTCGACGCCACGCTGGTGCAGCTCTCGACCGACTACGTCTTCGACGGCCAGGCGACGAAGCCGTACGAGACCGGGGACGAGACCGGCCCGGCCGGCGCATACGGCCGCACCAAGCTCGCGGGAGAACAGGCTGTGCGGGCGCTGCTGCCGGCGTCCTCCTACGTCGTCCGGACCGCCTGGGTGTACGGCCGGACGGGTCGTAACTTCGTCAAGACGATCAGTCGGCTGGCCCGGGAGCGCGGGGCGGTCTCGGTCGTCGCCGACCAGACCGGCTCGCCGACCTGGTCGGCCGATCTGGCCGCCGGCCTGCTCGACCTCGTCGCCTCGCCGGCGCCGCCCGGGGTCTACCACTGCACGAACACCGGCGAGACGACCTGGTACGGATTCGCCCGCCGGATCATGACCGAGATCGGGCTGGACCCGGCCACGGTCAGCGCGACGACCACGGACGCCTTCCCTCGGGCCGCCGCGCGGCCGGCCTACTCCGTGCTGTCCACGCGATCGTGGGCGGACGCGGGTCTCACCCCGCTGCGTCCCTGGGACCAGGCGTTGCAGGCCGCCTTCGCCCTTGCCGGAGAGGACCTGCGCGGCTGAGTCCGCCCCTCGCCCCTCGCCCGTTCTCGGGCGGGCCTTGCCGAGTGGGGCCGCCGCCCGCGTCCTGAACCGGTGACGGACGCTGCCCTCACCGGCGGCGTGACCGGATCGGTGCGTCCACGACCGATCGGTGCGTCCATGAGGCTCGTCTGTGTGCGGTCCGTCACTCTGTAAAGAATTTTGCAGAGCGAGAATAATTTTAGGGACTACAAGGTTGTAGCTGCTGCAACCAGTGTGGCGTCGGGCGGGGGAGGGGACGATGACGACCCAGGCGGGCATGGAGCGGGCGCCTGTGGAGCCACCGGCCGAGGCCCGGCCGGCGGAGCTGGGCCTGCGGGAACGCAAGAAGCTGCGGACCCGCCGGGCCCTGCGGATGGCGGCCATCCGGCTCGTCGCCGAGCGCGGGCTGGACGGCGTCTCGGTCGACGAGATCGCCGCCGCGGCGGAGGTCTCCACCCGGACGTTCTTCAACTACTTCCCCACCAAGGACGACGCGATCGTCGGCATCGACCCGGAGGACATCCGCGAGATCACCGAGGCGCTCGCGGCCCGACCCGCCGGCGAGGAGCCGTTGGCCGCGGTGCGGGCGGTCATGTTGCAACGCGCCGCGCTCATCGCGCCCGAACAGGCCGACCTCTGGCGGACCCGCCTTGCGATCATCCGCCGGCATCCGCACCTGATGACGGCCAGCGCGGCGAGCTGGAGCTCCTACGAGAACGCGCTCGCCGAGGCCGTCGGCAGCCGCTGCGGCCTCGATCCGGCCCGGGATCCGTATCCCGCCGTGCTGGTCGCCGCGGTCCTGGCGATCGTGCGCATCCTGTCGGTGCGCTGGCAGGAGTCCCCGGGCGCGCCGCTGGCCGACCTGCTCGGCCAGGCCTTCGACAGCCTGGCGCGGGGCCTGCCGCCCCCACCGCCCCCACCACGTGCGGCATCGGCCTGACCGGCGCGGCCCGGACGCCGACACCGCCCCGTCCCCCGAAACGTTCCCGAGCATGTCCGCCGCACCAGCACCCTCCCCGAGGAAGCCGACACCGATGAAAACGACGGAACTCTGTACCGACAGCCACGATCACGAGGGGAGCTGATCATGACCCAGGCTCAGGCGTCCGCGCCCGGCGTCGAGGTCCCGGCCGACGCGTCCGCGGCGCAGGTCGCCGACAAGCGCCGGCTATGGATCATTATGGGAGCCCTGCTCCTGGGGATTCTGCTGGCCTCGCTGGACCAGACGATCGTGTCCACGGCGCTGCCGACGATCGTCGGTGATCTCGGCGGGGCGACCCACCTGTCGTGGGTGGTCACCGCCTACCTGCTCGCCTCGACGGTGTCGACGCCGGTGTGGGGCAAGCTCGGTGACCTGTACGGGCGAAAGATCCTTTTCCAGGTGTCGATCGTGCTGTTCCTGGTGGGGTCCGTCCTCGCCGGCGCCTGCACGTCGATGGGCCAGCTCATCGGCTTCCGTGCCCTGCAGGGCCTCGGCGGCGGCGGCCTGATGATCGGCGCGATGACCATCATCAGCGACCTGGTGCCGCCCCGCGACCGTGGCCGCTACCAGGGCCTGTTCGGCGCCGTGTTCGGCGTGTCGTCGGTGGTCGGCCCGCTGCTCGGCGGACTGTTCGTGGACCACCTGTCGTGGCGGTGGGTCTTCTACGTGAACCTGCCGGTCGGCGCGGTCGCCCTGGTGGCCACGGCGCTGGCTCTGCCGGCGACGACAAACCGGATCAAGCACGTGATCGACTATCTCGGCACCGTGCTGCTGGCCGGGGCGACCACCAGCCTGGTGCTGCTGACGAGCCTGGGCGGCACCACCTATGGCTGGGGTTCTCCGGAGATCGTCGGCATGGGGGTCGCGGGCGCCGTGCTGCTTGTCGCGTTCGTGTTCGCCGAGCGCCGGGCCGTCGAGCCGGTCCTGCCGCTGTCGTTGTTCCGCAACCGGGTGTTCTCGGCGGCCGGTGCGATCGGCTTCGTCGTCGGCTTCGCGATGTTCGGCGCGATCGTCTTCCTGCCGCTGTTCCTGCAGGTGGTCAAGGGCGTCGATCCGACCGAGTCCGGCCTGCAGATGCTGCCGGTCATGGGTGGCCTGCTGCTCAGCTCGATCACCTCCGGCCGGCTGATCAGCCAGTGGGGCCGCTACAAGGTCTTCCCGATCGTGGGCACCGCGGTGATGTCGATCGGCCTGTTCCTGCTGTCGTTCATCAGCCCCGACATCGCCACCTGGCAGCTCGCGCTGTCGATGTTCGTGCTCGGCGTGGGGATCGGCTCGGTGATGCAGGTGCTCGTCATCGCCGTGCAGAACTCCGTCGACCACCGGCAGATGGGCGTGGCGACCTCGGGTGCGACCTTCTTCCGCTCCATCGGTGGTTCGTTCGGTACGGCCGTCTTCGGCGCGATCTTCGCGAACGTGCTCGCCGGCAACATCAACGACCGGCTGGCGGGCCTGCCGCTGCCGCCCGGTCTCGCCGCCTCCGGGGCGAACATCAGCCCGAAGCTGCTCGCGACGCTGCCGCCGGACATCCGCTCCGGCTTCGTCCAGGCCTTCTCGGACTCGATGCAGACGGTCTTCCTGGTCGCGGTGCCGATCGGCCTGGTCGCCTTCGCCCTCACCTGGCTGCTTCCGGAGATCCGCATGCGCCACACCGTCGACACCGTCCCTCCGGCCGCTGACGACGCCGCAATCGATGCCACGTCGGCCGACGGGCCGAGCACGACCAGCGCCGAGTCTGTCGAGCGCCCGGCTGTGACGGGAACGGCGGGGCAATCCGCCGCCGATGGCCAGGGGCGTTCCTCTGGCCCGGTCGAGGCCACGGTGGTCATCGCCGCAGCAGATGACCTTCGAGCGGCCGACGTGACTGATGTCGGTAGGCGATAGCGCTAACCGGTGTCGGTAGGCGATAGCGCTAACCGGTGTCGGTAGGCGATAGCGCTAACCGGGTGCGATCGGCTGCGTGTGCGGGCGCGGCGGCGTCAGCTCACACTGCTGCCCTGCCGTGGATGCGGTAGCGACCGCCGGATCGTCGGGGGTGGCCCGGCTGTGGACTACGTCGACAGCCGGGCCGCTCCGGTCAATGTCGTGTCAGCGACCAGTTCGAGTCAGCTCGATGGTGATCGAGAGCGTGTCGCGGGCGCTGGTGATCCGGATGACTGTGTCCGGTGACCCTGGCGCATCGACGGGCGGCGGTGTGTCGAACGAGTCTCGCCGAGGTCCGCCACGCGATCGGGTGGCGGACGCGGCCAGCACCGCTCGAGCGATCTCTGCGAGAACCATCGAGATGACAAGGAAGTCCCGCGTCACGAGCACATAGGACCCGATGGCGAGGAGTACCGCCGTCGTCAGGGCGCGGGGCAATACCAGGAACTTTAGGTTCGGATCAGGACTGTGACCACGGTGGGCGGCGGTCCTGCGAGGTGCTTGTCGATCGGCTTCTTGGCGGGGAACG
>NZ_JYFN01000071.1 GCF_000948395.1 Frankia torreyi
CAAGAAAAGGTGGGTGGGGTTGTCCGTGCGGCCGGTCGCCGACGGTTTCCCCGATGCGCCGGTGGATGGCGGGCACAGGGACCGTAACTTGATCGAATCCGTGGCAGCAAGCCGAACCGGAAAACAGCCATGAAAACAGGTGTAGTGATTCATGTCACTGGGTGTTTTGCTGGCTGCGGATATCGATCAGGAGTTACCCCTGATCTGCACCCGGAAATCCCATTCACGAGGGGACGGTTCATGACACCCGACAGTGCGATCCCACCCGCGGTCACGCCCGAGAAAGCACAGGTCCTGGCCGCGCTGACCGGCGGCCCGCTCGGCGCTAGCCAGATCACTGAGCGTACGGGCATCGCGAAAACGAGTCTCGGCCGGATTCTGGACGAACTCGCGGCGGACGGAAAGGTCCGCAGAGGCGACGTCGGTGCGGTCCCGGGTCGTGCCGGACGCCGGCCGGTCCTGTGGGAGCTGACCCCTCTCGAGGACGCCAACCCGGCCGGCGCCCTCGACGCCCCCGGCCCGGACAGCACCAGCCCGCAGGCACTGATCGACCCGGACCCGGCTGGGGTCGATACGGTCGTCCCGCCTCACGAGAACGACGCCGGTCCGAGTATGGACATCGGCGGACCGATCAGCGTCCCGGACCCTCCCGAGGCGGGCGGGGCCCAGGCTCTCGGTCCCGACGACGCCGATCCGGCTGGGACGGTGGACCCCAGCCCCGGGCCCGACGCTGCCCGGGATGGGAACGCGATGCCCGACGCGGACCCTCACGATCTGGACGGCCGGACCAGCGCCGACCCCGGTGTCGACGTTGGCACCCAACCCGACGTCGCCGATGCCGGCCCTGCGCAGAGCGGCGACGGTGCGGCGGGTGGCGAGGCCACCGTCGAGGGGAAGGTCGGCGGTAAGGAGCACGACGACGGCACCGCCGGGAACGCCGACGTGTCCGGTCAGCCGATCGGCTCCACGGCCGGCGCGGGTGGCGGTGGTGGGGTGTGCGCGGCGGTGGCGT
Organism: Frankia torreyi; assembly: GCF_000948395.1. Taxonomy (GTDB): domain Bacteria; phylum Actinomycetota; class Actinomycetes; order Frankiales; family Frankiaceae; genus Frankia; species Frankia torreyi. The sequence goes on from NZ_JYFN01000071.1 coordinate 1,013, forward strand.
GCCCGCTGGCGGCCTGCCCCGTCCGGGCAGGCAACGCGCCGGTGTCGCCCGCCCGGCGCCGTGCCCGTCCGACGGTGGCGACGCCGAAGGCCAACAGTGATGGTTCTCAACGGCTGGCCCCGGGGGAGCTGGGCCGGCAGATCGCCGCGTTCCTGCGGGCCAACGCGGAGGCCCAGCTGACCGCGGGTGAGATCGCCCGTGAACTGGGCGGCCGGTCCAGCGGGGCGGTGGCCGCCGCCCTGCCCAAACTCGTGGACAGCGGGCAGGTGGTCGCGGTCAACCCGGGCGCCCGGCCCGCCCGCTTCCAAACCGCCCCCGTGGCCGCGGGGGTGTCGTGATGGCCCTGCGGGACGGCGGGGACGGCGCAGCCCTGCTCACGACCACGCTGGTCGACAGCGAGATCCTCATCCGCCCGCAGGCCGAACATCTTCCGATGATCGTCCTGCGGCTGCAGGCCAGATGGACCCATCAACTGGCCGTCAGCCACCTGACACCGGTCGAGGCTCTGGAGCTGGCCGCGGCGCTGCACCACGCCGCCGTCCGGGCCACTGTCGGGGCACAGCAGAACCACTGACCACGCATGCGACGGGGGATGCTGTCCAGTGCCACGGCCTGGGCAGCATCCCCTTCTCCTGCTCGGGCGCCCTGGCGCTGCCCACCAGCCCGAAGTGGGAGCCCCGCACGTCAGGTTGCCGATGGACCCCGCGGCGTGGCACCCGCCGCGCGACGGGTGCGGCGGTCAGGAGCGCAGCACGGCGGCGAGCCCCGCGGCACCGATGGACGGCATCTGCGCCGCGAGGAGGATCCAACCGGCTGCGGTACATACCGGCGGCCGACTCCGGCCGTGAGAACGGCCCCCAGCAGGAAGACCACGCACTCGGCGGCAGCGACCAGGACCGCGCCGCGGCGTGCCGGTCGCGATCGGAACCGGGACACGGCGGCAACCTCGCGGGCTTGTCGCCGTGCTCCTCGCGTCCACCCCATCGGGTTCTCTCCTGCGCTGGACCGCGGCGAGACCGTGCCCCGCGCGTAATGGTGACAGCCCACGCTGAACCTTTCCAAGCATGCCGGGACGCCGCGGGGTTGTCTTCCGGCAGTCCCGGAGATCGTCGAGTCGGCGCACCGCCCCGGCATCCTCCTTCTCGCCCTGGGGCGGGATCGGCACCGGCCGCGGCAATGATCGTTATAGGCAGTTACCACGATGAATCCTGTTTTCGCAATCTTCAACCGGCTTTGAGGGCTGTTTGGGTCTGTTTGACACAGCTTCCGTGCACTACTCTGTGCTGCGTCAAGGCCGACCCGAAGGGTGTCGATCATGGTTCGGTGGTGGTGGCCGTGGGGACTGCTGGTTGCGGCGCTGGCCGGACTCGTCCTTGTCACCAGCACAGACAGTCCTGCCGTGGTCGCGGGCTGGGGGGTGTGGGCGGCGGCCGTTGTCGCCTCGGTAGGGGCGATCGCCGGGGATCGTCTGTCGGCGCTGCGAGTCCACGCGCCACGCTGGGCGCCGCGCGTCGGCCGTGAGCTGACCGTCTTCTCCGTTCCCGCCGCAGTAACCTCGCGGCCGCTGTCCGCGCGCGCGCCGACGGACGCCCGCGTGCTGCCCGTCGGCGCGCCCCCAGCGGGCCGTGGGTCAGCCGCACCAACGCCCGTCACCCGGTTCGTCCCGCAGCCGGTGAACGGCGGCGGGGACACGGTGACCCATCCCGGCCGTCACCCGGGCCTGCGGGCCCACCCCGGCCGGCTGCCCGCCGTTCCCGTCGCCGTGGACGGGGACGGCGACGGGTTCGTGCCGCAGGCGCTGGCCGCACTGCTGCGCACCCCGGCCTCCTACGCGCCCGGACCCGCCGGGCGGCCACGCAACGGCGGTGCACAGCTTGCTGCCGGCGTCGGGCCAGCGGGAGTGGTGACGGTCGACCTGCTATCCCGGCCGGTCTGGGAGATCAGCGGCCCGGGACAGGCCGGGGTGCTCCGCGCGCTGCTCGCGCAGATGCTGGCATGCCCGGACCCCGGCAACGGCCCCTGCCGGCTAGTGGTGACCGCCGGGCACGCACGGCGCCTCGGCCTGCCCGACCCGGCGCGCCTCGGTCTCCTAGTCGCCCCCACCCTCGCCGTGGCCGTGCGGCATCTCGCGGCGGAGATCCGCCTACGCGCCGAGCTGGCCGCCGCCGGACCGGCCGTCACCGGCCTCGCCGGCCTGCGCGCCGCCTTTCCCGACGAACCGCTGCCCGCTCTGCTGGCCGTCGTCGACACCGACGAAGCCGGCGACGACGCCGCGCCCGCGGTGCGCCGCCTGCTCGCGCAGGCGCACCACTTCGGGGTCAGCGCGCTGCTGGTCGGCAGCACAAATTCCCCCCACGGCTACACCGTGGCCGCAGACGGATCGGTTCTCACCAGCCGACACGTACCTCCGATGCGCCGCGCGTTCACCCTCGCCGCCGCGCCGACGCTACGGGTACTACGCCAGGCGACACGCCTCGACGCGGGCGCCGAGGTGACCGTTCCCCTCCTCGGCTACCGGCCTCCGGCGCCCCCGGCGATCCCACCACCCGCCCCGACGCGGGCACGGCCCACCAGCGCCGCACCGCGCCCGGCCACACCCCCAGCCGCCACCTCGTCCACCGCAACGCCGTTCACCGCGACGCCGCCCACTGCAACGCCGATGGTGCGGCTGGTGACGTTCGGCCGGCCCCACCTCGCCGACGCGGCCGGGCAGGCGTACCACGGCCTGCTGAGCATGGAAATCGCCGCCTACCTCGCCGCCCACCGCGATGGCGCCACCACCACCGCCCTCGTCCGTGACCTGCTGCCCGACGCTGACCCGATCCGCGCGAAAAACCAGATCCATCAGGCGATCCGCCGGCTACGGGACGCCTGCCAGCACGCCGCCAGCGGCTCGATCACCATCGAGACGAGGGCCAGGGGCTACCGGCTCCTCCTACGCGACGGCGCCCGCTGCGACCTGTGGGAGTTCCAGGCCGCGCTCGCCGACGCCGAGCACGCCAGTTCCGACCCGCCGCGCATCGCCGCGCTACGCCGCGCCGTCGCCGCCTACCAGGGGCGGTTCTGCGGTGAGCTGGATGCGGCCTGGGCCGCCGGGCCCGCCACCGCCTGGGAACAGCAGGCCATCGCCGCCCACCAGGACCTCGCCGACTTGATCGCCGACGACGACCCCACCGGCGCGGCAGCCGTCCTCGAGCAGGCGCTACGCACCACCGACCCCCATTTCGAGCCGCTGTACACCCATCTCATGCGCCTGCACGGCGCCGCGGGACGCCTCGCTGAAGTCCGTCGCGTCCACGATCGGCTCGCTACCCGCCTCGCCGCGCTCGACACCCAGGTCAGCCCCGCCACCACCGCCCTGCTCGCCCGCCTCCTGCGCACCCGACCCGGCGAGCCCCGCGCATGAACCACGACCCCTCCGACATGCCCACCCACACCCCCCGACGCCTACGGGGCCTGCGAAGACTCTTCGCGATCCACGACGAGGCGACGCTCCCGCCCGGTCGCCCGCCCCGCACCACATGGGCGCACCCACCCGGCTGGTGCTACCCGGGCGAGCAGGTGTACGCCTCCAGCCCCTGCCACGCCTGGTCCACCCGGCCCCACACGGACGGATCCCCCCTCCTCGATCACGGCCAAGGGCTCGTCTTCATCAGCAACCTGCAGACCGCTGTCTTTCTCCACTCTCCCGGGGAAACGCTGTGCGTCCCGCACTGGATGGTCGCCGAAACCGGCGTCCACCACGGCGATCTCGAACTCGCCATGATGGGCAGCCTCGTCCGCCTCCGCCTCAGCTCCGCCGCGCACACCCTCCAGTACCAGCACCTCATCGACGAGCTACGACATGCACCAGCCCACCTCGGCTGACAAGGCCCCGAAAAGGAACACCTCCACACCCCGAACCGGAGAACGTCCCGCCTCATCGCAAGGAGACCCCCATAGTCCGGCTGGCTTCCCCACTACCAATCCGAAGAAGGCATTTCCGCGCGCCTCGTCCTCGCGCTCGTCGTACTTGTCATGATCTTCTGTCTTGCTGCCGGCTCCTGGATCGGCTGGATCAGCCAGGCCTACTTCTGAGATCGCGTCCTCGCCGGAGACGGAACCCCCGCGCTGCCGGACCTCCCGAGGGACGCCGGCTGGGACGATGTCGCAACGCCGGGCGTCCGCGCCCCGATGAGGATCGCACCATCGATCGGGTGCCGACGTAGGCAAACCAGTGCGAGGGCGCTGGCCGCGGCGGACGCGGTGAGGATCGCGGTGGAGGCGCCTTCGACCGCGGCCGGGTCGGGGAGGGCGAGGCGGGCGAGGAGCAGGCTGACGGTGTAGCCGATGCCGGCGAGCAGGCCGAGGGGGACGAGGTGGCGCCAGCGGACGCCGTCGGGCAGGCGGGCGATCCCGAGGCGTACGGCCAGCCACGCCCCGGTGGGGACGCCGAGGAGCTTGCCGGCGACGAGCCCGACGGCCACCCCCCGGCTGATCGGGTCGGTGGCGACGTGCAGCAGGGCCGACGGGGCGAGGGACACCCCCGTGGCGGACAGTGCGAACGCGGGGAGGACCACGGCCGCGCAGAGCGGGCTCAGACGCCGTTCGAGCCGGGTGGCCGGCGCCTCGGGTTCGCCGGGGTCGGGTCGGGCCCGCACCAGCAGGCCGAGGGCGACGCCGGCGACGGTGGCGTGGAGGCCGGCGGCGTGCACGCAGACCCAGGTGGCCACGGCGAGNGGGANGTGCAGCAGNGGTGAGCCCCAGCGCCGGCGGTGGGCGAGGGCGGTGGCGGNGAGCAGGGCGGCGGCGGCGGCCAGCCAGCCGGGGTTGATGCCGTTGCTGAAGCCGACGGCGATGAGCAGGATGCCGCCGAGGTCGTCGGCGACGGCGAGGCCGAGCAGCACGGTGCGCAGCCCCGNCGGGGCCCGGNNGCCNGCCAGGGACAGCACCCCGAGGGCGAAGGCGATGTCGGTGGCCACGGGGATGGCCCAGGCGCGNCCGGCGCCNGGGGTGTGGTGGGTGAGGGCCAGGCAGATCAGNGCGGGGGCGAGCATGCCGCCGGCCGCGGCGGCGACGGGCAGTGCCGCGCTGGCGCGGTCGGCCAGGGCGCCGACGGTCAGTTCGCGGCGCAGTTCCAGGCCGACGGTGAAGAAGAAGACGGCGAGCAGGGCGTCGGCGACCCAGTCGGTGACGTGCAGGTCGGCCAGGTGCAGCCAGGCCGGGCCGAGACCGGCCGGCGTGGACCACACCGCGNGGTAGNNGCCGGGNGCGACGTTCGCCCAGACCAGGGCGGCCACCGTCGCACCGACGAGGAGCAGCCCGCCGGTGGTCTGCGCCCGCAGGAACCCGGCAAGCCCGCCGCTGGCCCGGCGCGTCATGGTGGCGGTGGTGTTGTGGTGACGGTCGTCCATCCGATGTCGGTGGGAGGCAGCCTGGTGGTGCCGTCGGTGCAGGCGCGCAGCCGCCCGCCGGCGGCCAGCGCCGCGAGCCGCAGCAGGAGGTCCATCCGGTCCACCCGACCGGTCTGTGTGTCGAGGAGCGCGGCGATCTGCGCTGCGGAGGCCTTTCCGGTCTGGAGCTGCGCCGTGACCACCGCGGCCCACCACTCCGGCGGCGAGATCGTGTCGAGCGGACGTACGCCGTCCGGGGCGGGCACGGCGAGCGGGGGTCGGCAGGCGTACATCCATAGGCCGCTCACCGTCTGGTAGCGGGAGAGGAGTCGGATCGTGGCAAGAACGTTCAACCAGCGGCTCACGTCCTGGGCCGTTGCTGGCACCTCGACCTGGCTGGCGGAGAACACGCCCGCGTGTGCGGTGCGGACCTGCGCCCAGAGCACCGCCGCGCGCAGGTCCCGGACGGCCACCCGCTCGATCCCCTGCCCCAGGCGACGGCTCACCCGGCATCCCGAACCTCCGCCGCAGGCGCGGGGTATGGGTGCGGCGCGCGGGCACCACCCCGCGCGCCGCACCCCGGCTCCGTCCCTAGGCAGCGGAAGGGGCCAGCTTGGTGGCGGCAGGGGTGCGGTCTCACTGCCCGGGCCTTCCCGCACGGCGTTGATCGCCTCCCGCCCGACGTCGGTGAGCCGCAGCCCCGGGCCGACCCGGGCGAAATGACCGGCGCGGGTGTGCCGGTCCACCCACCCTTCCAACCGTTCCCCGGCGACACCGAGGCGGCGGGCGGCGGTGAGGAGGTCCACGTCAGCATCGACGTCCAAGGGGTCGGCGCCGAGCACCGTCCACACCTCGTGGTCGGTGAGCGCCCGTGCCAGCAGGTCGCGGGATCGGCAGGTTCCGCGGGCGGTCGCCTGCCACTGGCGGTGCGCTGCACCCTGGTCCGGGCCCAGCAGGAGCAGTCCCCGCACGGCCAGCACCACGAGGCGCAACGTCACATCGACCCGGTCCACGCGCCGGGCCGCGTCCAGCAGTTCGGCGATGGCCTCGCCCGAGGCCAAGCCAGTCTCGGCCTGGGCGATGATGATCGCCGCCCACAACTCCCGCGGCAGGATCTCCTCCTGCGGGCGTGCCCCGGGGTCGGAGGCCGGCGTCGCAGCGAGCAGTGGCCCGCACGCATACACCGAGGCATCACTGGACGCGCGGTACCGCTCGGCCATGCCGAGTAGAGCGAGGTTGTTGAGCAGGGTCGCCGCCTCGTCGACCGGCACCTGCAGACGGTCCGCCAGCAAGGTGGCAGGAAACGTCCCCGTGCGGCTCGCGCGCCGGTGTGCCCAGGCCAGGGCCGCGCGTAGCCGACCAGCCTGCATACCGTCCAGGCCCTGGACCGTCGCGGCCCTCAGCCGGATCGCGGGAATCACGGAGCCCCCTCGGACCGCAGTTCCGGGCCCGGCGCGGCATATCCCGTCGTCGACCTGACATAAGTGATCGTTCCCGAGGTCTCGGCCGGGGACCGCAGGGCCGTCGCGAGGTGCGGCAGTGGGACTGCCCAGTCCCAGCGGGCCGGCGGCCCCGGGTCCTGCACCAGCGCGTAGTCACCGATCGTCGCGGTCACGAGGACCATATGTCCCTCGAACCCGCCCCGGTCCCGGCGGGCGAGAACCGCGGCGTCCAGGGACAGCAGTGGCAGCCAGCCGGCGTGCAGCCGGCTCGGCAACAGCCGCGGGTCAGGGATGCCGGGTGCGAAGGACACCTGTCTGCTGGCCAAACAGCGGGTGATCGCCGCACGTTCCCGCTCGAAGTCGCTGATCGTCATCAGGTAGGTCAGGGATTCTTCGTCCAGACCCGAGCGTCGCAGCTCCGCCTCTGGGTCCCGCGTCAACGCGACAGCGTCGAGTGCGTCCTCGTGCCGGACCTCGTAACCGTTCTCGGCGAGCCAGGCGAGCATCGCGTACGGCCACGTTTCCNCCCCCGCCCGGAAGCCGGTGATCTGTTCGGCCTCGGCGAGGGTCAGCCGCTGCGGATGGCCCAGCCTCTCCACCGCCATGACCAGACAGGCCTGGGCGCAGTGCAACCCGTCTGGTGACGCCACACGACTCCCCGTCGACGTCACGAGTCGACATGCCGGCCGATCGACCGACTGCTCGTCGTCGCCGACCAGCAGCCGCCGATCCTCCTCGTCAGTCACGGAGCCTCCTCTGGACGATTGATCCGGGTGGGCCGGCGTGGCTTGTCCCCCCACTGGGATGAGACCGGCGGCCGCGGGCAGCCAGGGCAGGCATCCGGCAGTTCTGCCTCGTGGGCGGCCAGCGGGGCGCCTGTTCCGGCGGCGGCCACCAACGCGGGCAGGTTGACGACGCCGATGGCGCGGCGGCGGAGCGTGAGGACACCGGTGTCCTGCAGGCCGGTCAGCGCACGGTGCACCGCCGGAAGGGAGGCATCCGCGAGTTGAGCGATCTCCGGCTGGCTCAGCGGGATCACTACTCGCCCCGCCGTGTCCCGCCGGCCCCCGAAGCCGCGGCACAGCTTGAGCAGCGTGCGCGCGACGCGCACGGCGACCGGCGCGAGACCCGTGATCCACTGCCGGGTCGCTTCCCGGAGCAGGGCGCACTGCGCGCGGCAGTACGCCTCCCGGGCGCTGGGATGCGCGGCAAGAACCTCCGCGAACCCGGCGGCCGAGATCCGCCGGGTCAGCGTGAGTGCGCCTGCGGTCACCTGCGCCCCTCCCTGCGCTGCCAGTGCGTCCACGTCCACCACCTCACCGGCGTGATGGATCGCGAGCATGAACGACCTCCCGGTCTCCGCACTGGCGGTGACCTTCACCCAGCCGGAGAGCAGCACGACAACCTGACCCGCGACGTTCACAACGGGCCCACCCGCGGCGATCGCGTCGCCGCGGCCCAGGCTCAGGACGGCGGCGCGGGCCTGCGGGTCCAGATCGCCGAGGAACCGGCCTGCCCACCGCTGCAACTCCGGACGGCTCCGAGACACGCCGGAGGCACGGCAGCCGGCGTGAAGGTGCCGCACCTGCGCCGTATCACCGGTCATGGGAGATGCGGAGTTGTCAGCGCCACCAGGATCAAAGCCAGCAGCGCGGCCACTGCCACGACGCACTCCCCCATTGGCGGCCGCGCGTCCCCAGCAGCCCGCCACAGGTCCCGCTCTGGCGATGGGGTCGTTTCCTCATCCATCAACACACCGCCCCCACCAGGCCGCGGTCGGCCCATCGGTTTCGGACCTGTCGGCGCCGGCGGCCGCCGGGGGCAGGCCGATGCCGGCGGGACGCCGATCCGACCGGTGCAGCTCCGCGGCTGCGGCGGCATACCAGACGCCGATCATGCCCACCCGGCGGGTGCGGGCGCGGAACGTACGTTCCTGCTCGTCGGTGAGGCGGCCGGCCGGCACCTGCGGTGGGCGTGCGGAGAGCCGGAGCAGCGCCGCGCGGTTCTGCACCAGAAACTGGCTGCGGCGCCCGCGTGAGGGCGGGCGGGTCACCGGCCCTCCCCGCAGACCACGCAGTTCTCCGCCCGCAGCGGGCAGCGCAGGCCCTGCGTGGGCGGGGGTTCCTCGGCCAGCAGGTGCAGTCCGGCCAGGTTGATGAGGTGGATGCGGCGGGAGACGACTTCGAGATAGCCGGCGTTACGCAGGCCGCTCACCGCGGTTTGGACTAGGGACATCGACATGCCCAGCATGGCGGCGAGGTCGCGTTGAACCAGCGGGATCCCGCCGGTGTGCGTCGGGTCCTGACCGAATGCCTGCTCCTGATCGAGCAGGAGCCTGGCCACCCGGTTCTGGACCGGGACGTGAGGGTCTGTCCACCATGCCCGGCGGGTGGCGCGCCGCTGGGCGCACAGACTCTGCCGGAACGCAGCCCCGGCCCCCGGGTGGGTGGTCAGGAACGCGGCGATGTCGCGGTGCGGGATCCTGCGCACCCGTGCGGTACTGCCGGCGGTTACCGTCGCGGCCCGTGGCGCACCTGGCCGGTCGGCCAGGATGTCGCCGGGATGGTGGATGTCGAGCATCGCGATCCGCCCGGACGGCGTGATGCTGGTGCTGCGCGCCCACCCGGTCACCAGCAGCACCATCTCGTCCGCCGGCGCGTCCTGCCAGACGATCACCGTGTGGGCGTCGAGGACCTGCTCCACGCCGAGGGTGAGGGCCGCCGCCCTGCCCGCAGCATCGAGCACGCCCAAAAACCGCCCCAACCACACCGCCGATCCCGCGGTCATCTCCCCCACCTGCACTCCTCAGAACTCTCCGCCCGTACCGGCGACAGCCCGCACGGACGATCTAGACGACGTGCGCCATGACGATGATCAGAAAGCAGGAGGTGAAGGCGCTCGCGAGGCACACGTTCGCCGACCGCGTCGCCTCCTCGATGTCCCGGCGGGTCCGCTCGGGCAGGCCATCGAGATCCGACCCCCGCGACCGGGGCCGCCGCGATCGGGAAGAACCCATCAGCCGCGGATCGGCGTGGCACCGGAGGCGGCAGCGATGAGCCGCTCCACCACCTCGCGGGAGGTGCGGTGCGCGCCAAGCCCCTGGGGTTTGCGGTCGCCGTGATAGTCGCTGGACCCCATCGGCTCGACGCCGAGGTCGGCGGCGAGCCCGCGCAGCCGGAGCTGTTGGTCGGCGTCGTGCTCGGGATGGAAGACCTCGATCCCGAACAGACCGGCCGCGGCCAACGTGGCCAGGTGGCTGTCGGTGAGCACCCCGCCGCGGTCCTTCCGGACCAGTTCGATGGCGTCGATGGCGTCCGGCTGCCATTTCGGCACGTGGTAGCGGCCACGGGATTCGAGCCACTCCGGGGTCCACGCCGCCTCAATGTCGGGCAGGGCACCGGCATTGACCAGGGCCTGAGCGATGGCCGGTTTCCCGATCGACCCGGTCCCGGCCAGCGCCTCCACCGCCTCCCAGGTCACCCGGTGGCCGTCCGCTGCCAGCAGCGCCACGATTTCCCGGGCCCGCCGTTCCCGGTCATCACGGACGCGGCCCATCACCTCGCCCAGCGCCGGGTCCTCGCGGTTGAACAGGTAGGCCAGCACGTGCACCGTGCGCGGCCGGTCGTTCACCGTCACCGAGCACGACAGCTCCGCGCCCGGCACCAGCGTCAGCCCGCTGGGCAGCGCGGCGGCGGCCTCGTCGATGCCGCTGGTGATGTCGTGATCGGTCAACCCGAGGTATTTCAGTCCCGCCTCGGAGGCCAGGCGGACGAGTACCTTCGGGCGGACGGTGCCGTCCGACTCGCTGGAATGGGAGTGCAGGTCAGCATCGTCGTCGGCGCTCACAGGACCCTCGACAGCATGACCGCGATCGAGACGAGCACACCGGCACCGAGGCACAGCCTGCAGTAGCGGACGAATCGCTGGAACTCCGCCAGGAGCTTGGCGTTCACGTCGCTCTCACCGTCGGGGGGCATCGCATCTCCAAAAGTCGGTGTCATCGCGGGTCGCCGGGAGTGTGAAAGGGGGTCCACATGGGGGCGACCCTGTTCGGCCAGTGGCAGAGCGGGTCGCTCTCGCGGGCAAGGTGATTTCCGATCGCCTGCGCGATCTGCCAGGCGGCGGGTGGAATCCCCGCGGCGAGGGCCTGGTCGAGCGCCCGCCGGTAGGCCTCGTACCACTCGGGCCCGCTGCCCGGTGGAACGGTACGGTCCGGACGCGGATCGACGCGGACAGCGTCGATCTGCACGACAGGGGTCGCGAGCGTGACGGGCAGGGCCGTAACCGGGCTGCGCACACCGTCGACGGCGCCCACCGGGGCCTCACGGTATTGGAATCCCAGGCCGACCATGACGGGCAGCAGTCCGACGGCGCGCGCCGCCCAGATCACCTCGCCTTCCAGTACCTGCTGCGAGACCGGCCCGTCTTCGGCCAGCGCGGGCGTGAACACCCGGCCATGCGCCGGCTGGATGAGGCTGACCCACCCGCCGCGGCGCACCACCCGGGCGATCTCGGTCAATGCCGGAACGAGTGGGCCCCGCAGCGCGTCGTTGCCGACGACGAGCTCCACCGCGCCGTCGTCCAGCGCCAGCCCGTTCCAGACCTGGACGTCGTCGCCTACGAGCACCACGACCTCGGTGCCGGCACCGGCGTGCTCGGCCACCTCACGGGACAGATGCGGGTCCCCGCCCAAATCCAGCACCCGTGCACCGGACCCCAGGTCGGCTCGTGCGTACACCAGGTCCCTCAGCCCTGCCCCGCCGACCAGCAGCGGCAGTGGATCCTCCTCTGCGAACGTCCACCGCGCCCGGCGGTCCGCCTCGCCGCTCATCGCCCGCGGCCCAGCTCACCGCCGCGCCCGACGGCGGCGGTGGTCGCCGGCCGGGTGGGCCTCATGCCGACCCCTGCCGTTCCCGCCGGGACTCGCTGCGCGTCCCGGCGACCAGGTCGTCCCAGTGCCGCCGATGTCTACCCAGAGCATCCATGATCGCCCGCTCTGCTTCCGGGCGAGGGCTGCGGATCGGCTCGGCCAGCAAGGGGAGACGGCGCGGGCGCCCGGCGACGGGCGCCAGCGGATCTCGCGCCACCCGTCGCGCGGCCAGGACGACCATCGGCGTGGACACCGTCACCGGACCGGCCGCGGTCGCCTCCTTCCACGCTTCGGCGTACCGGTCGGCCAGCGTCACCCCGGCCGCGGCGGTGATCCGATCCAGCGGGCCGGGTATCCCGGCCGCAGGCCCCTCACGCAGGTAGTCATCCAGATCCCCGGCCCCCACCTGCCGGTGGGCGAATCCCAGATGCAGACGGGTTGGACGCAGCCCCTGCTCCCGGGCCTCCCAGATCAGCTCCTCGACCACCGCGCCCCGCTGGTGCGGAAACGCAGCGAGCAGCGCCGCGTCGAGGGCCCGGCGTTCCCGGCCTGTCCACCCGCCCAGCTGCAGGCCCGCGAACGTACAGGTGTGATCCGACTGGGCCAAACCGAACCAGCCCCCGATCCGCAGCACCCGGGCGATCTGGCCCATCCGGGGCCGCACCGGCACCGTGGTGAACCCCTGAACGGCGAGAACACCGTCAATGCAGTCCTCCGGCACCGATTCCAGCGTTTCCACCGGCTGGCCCGCGCTGGCCCACGGGCCCGGCAGGTCCTGGTTGGACAGGGTCAGGACCGAGCCCGCACCGGCCCCCTCCAGCAGCAACTCCCGCACGGTCTCGGAATCCACTGCCCCATCCACCTCGATAGCGGGCAGGGGATCATCCGGGGTGAACGCGCTCATGGTTTGCGTCCGAGCCCGGCGTAGATGCTCACCTGCGCATCCGTGAGATCCGCGGCCGTCGGGTCGTCGGGATGCCACCGGTGGGCCACCTGCACACCCGGGTCGACCAGCTCCAAGCCGGCGAAGAAGCTGGTTATCTGCGCGTGGCTGCGCTCGACCGCGGTGATCCCCTGCTCCCGGTATTTCTCCGCCATCTGCCCCGCCGCCGGATCGAGATCGGCGGTCGCGTGGGTCAGCGCCAGATAGCTCCCGGAGGGCAACGCCTCCAGCAGCCGGCGGACGATCCCGTACGGGTCGGCGTCGTCGGGCACGAAGTGGAGGATCGCGATGACGGACAGCGCGACCGGCTCGGTCAGGTCCAGGGTGTCCCGCAGCTCCGGCGCGGCCAGGATCCGCTCGGGGTCGCGCAGATCGGCGTCGAGGTAGGCCGTCCGGCCCTGCGGGGTGCTGGTCAGCAGCGCACGGGCGTGGGTCAGCACGATCGGATCGTTGTCCGCATACACGACGCGGGCGTCCGGGGCGACCCCCTGGGCGACTTCATGCAAATTCGGGCTGGTCGGGATACCCGTCCCGACGTCGAGGAACTGCCGAACCCCGACCTCACCGGCCAGATACCGCGTCACCCGGACCATGAACGCCCGGTTCTGCTGCGCCATCACCCGAGCCGCAGAAAAAACGGTGAGAGCGCGCTCCGCGGCGTCCCGATCCGCCGGGAAGTTGTCCTTCCCACCCAGGTAATAGTCGTACATCCGCGCCGAATGCGGCTGGCCGGTCTTCAGGTCCACCGAGGACAGCGAAGAATCAGTCATTGTCTGCCACCATTCCCGAGGCTGAGACTCGATCCCTTCGTGATTTGTGGTCGTCACTGGACTCCTGCTGCCATGAGAGGGTCGCTTTCAGTGCCGCGGGCCGCCGCCGTGACCGCCTCCCACGCCGAAGCCGGTAGGCGGTACTCGCGGGGGTACTGATCGCCGTGGATGAGGTGGAGCTGACCGCCGCGCAGGGCCGCGAAGCCGACCGCGTTCCGGCCGGTCCAACGCACCCACCTGTCATCTAGCGCGTCGAGCGTGCCCGCGCGGACCGCGGCAGCCAGACCCGCCCAGGCCGCGCACGGCAGCCGCAGCTCACGCTCCACCCCGGCGGAGGCGTAGCGGATCGCGATCTGGTCGCCGGTCCGGGTGAGCGCACAGTCCGCGACCACGGGCGGACTGTCCATGGCTGCTCCTTCCAGGAAGATGGAGCCTCCCCACCCACGGGATCCCCGCGGATCCTGGCGCGGCGCGGGCAGGGAGACGACGGGGATCAGGCCGCGACCGACTCCGGCGCGGGCTCAGCGGAGCGGGTTCCCCCGATGCCGCCGAGCAGCAGGGCCCTGACCTTGTCCAGTTGGCCGGTGCGGAGCCGGGCCGCCTCGACGATCTGCTCGTCGGTCAGGTGCGCCCGGCCCGCCGTGAGCGACTCGACGTACAGGTATCCGACGTCCCGGACGAGGTCGGCGTAGGCGTCGACCTGGGCCAGCGCGGCGGTGACCTCCTCCGGCGACAGCCGGTGCGGCCGGTTGAGCACCTGGTGGAGGGCGACGGCGACCCCGCCCCGCTGCTCCACCAGCTTCTCGACCTGCTCGGTGTAGGCCGTGCACGCACCGGCAATCTTCGGGAGCTGCTCCGCCTCCAGCGGCAGATGGTGAAGCTCCTCGATGAACAACCCCGCCGTCGGCACGAACGAGGTGGCGACAGCGCCAGGAAGAGAAAGCACGTGGATCTCCAGAGGGAAAGTGAAGGTATAGCTGCCCTATCCGCATTTCAATCGCAGCCGCCCACAGGACGTGAAGGGCAAAACACGCCGTCTGGCATGCCACGGGCCACGGATAGGGCAGATCGAGGACCGCTGGCAGGAGAACAGCGATCGGTATGCACCGGGTCTACATTGACAATGAAACCTCCCCGCTCGCAGGGGACACAGATGGCTTTCGGCAGGGAAGGCGCCGCGAGCGAGAAATGGACTGGAGCCACCTCACGAGGTACGGAAGTGCCCCGACCAAGACAGCGAGCGCCGCAGGAATCGTGTTACAAAAAGCTAGCATTGCTACCGATCTGTTCGGCGTTCTACGCTAGCCTAGCGAACAGCGTCTCGGGCGCTAGGGTCTCGTCGAGGAATTGAGGAAGGCCTCGGATGAGGTACAGATTCTCTCCCTACCCGATCAGCTCAACACTCCTTCCAGAATCACTTGGCTGGCGCCCAGCGCCGAGGAGAGTGGTGTAGGCGATCGGCCTGGCACCGGGGCCTGGTTCAGACTCTGGCATCCCTGGCCCATCCATGCCATACGTGCCACGTATGGGGCTATGTACTATGGACATGAGAATCCGCTGCAACGGATACACTGAGGTCGCGGGAGGTTCCGAGAAGGCGGGGCATTACGATGCGTGGCCATGAGGCCGGAATTCGTCACTGTCAGTGCGGCGCACGTTTGGCGCGGGACAACGCGACTGGCCTTTGTGGTCCCTGTCAACGTAAGGCTCCGACCAGTGCCAACGAACCAGCAGCGCTGCCTCTAGCGTTCTGGCAGAGCTCCCGCGACCTGCTCGACGCCCTCGACGCCTGGCACATGGGCCGGGTCATCGCGGCATACCGCATCCACCCGCACCACGTCCCGCCGTTGTCCCAGGAGGCAGTGGCCGGATGGATGGGCATCACCCAAACCCAGCTGTCCCGCATCGAGTCGGGCGAACCCATCACCGATCTGACCAAGCTCATCCGCTGGGCCCAGGTACTCGGCATCCCCGAAGAGCTGCTGTGGTTCAGGCTGCGACCATCCGACGGCAACGCTACGTCCTCGGGGGCCGCGACCACCATGCACCGGCTGGAAGCTCTGCGGACGCAGGCCACCCACCTACTAACCACCAGCGATGTAAGTCCCGCCAGCCTCGATGACTGGGATCAGGTCGTCGAGGCCCACGGCCGCGCCACCCGTTTCTCCCCACCTGGCTTGCTCTTGGCCGATCTCGCCCACGACTTTGCCGACGTGCAGGGGCTGCTGGAACGGCGGCCATCGCTCCGAGCCGCGCGACACCTCACCCGCCTGACCGCCCAGCTAGCCGGGCTGATCAACCTGACCCTCATCAAACTCAGCGAACCGGCCGCAGCACGAGCGTGGGGACGCACTGCCCGCCTCGCCGCGGACGAAGCCGGGGATGTCGCCCTTTCGGCCTGGGTCCGCGCCCAGGACGCCTACACCCTCTTCTATGGGGGCGCGATCCAGGAGGCCGTGACCGTAGCGAAGAAGGCCCAGACCATCGCCAGGCGCACGCCCTGCGTCGGCGCGGTTCTGGCCGCCGCACTGGAAGCCCGCGCCCATGCCGCCCTTGGCCGTAGTGCCGACGCGAACGCCGCCATGACCCGCGCCGAAGTCATCCTCGCCGCCCTTGGCCCGGACGACGTGACCCCTTCCGCCTTCGGATACAACGAGGCCCAACTCCGATTCCACCAAGGAAACGCCCTTACCCATCTGCACGACACTCGCCTTGCCATTGAGGCCGGAGACCTCGCCCTCGACCTGTATCCGACCGGCGACTATCTGGACCGCACTCTCATCCATCTCGACCGGGCCGACTGCCTCATCCACGACGGCCATATAATTGAAGGCGTCGCCCATGCCGCGGACGTCTTCCTGAAGCTGCCACCCCAACACCGCAGCGGCCTCATAGCGCAACGCGCCCGTGAACTGGCCCAGATGATCCCACCTCGACACCAAGCCCTCCCGGCTGTCCGAGACTTGGGCGAGGTGCTGGCGCTGCCCGCCGAGCCGCCGGAAGGGGGGCTTAGACTTCTGCACCATGACCATCAGTATTGATCCCGCTGTCCCTGACGATGTCGAAGCGATGGCAGGCCTCATGGAAGAGCTGGACACCTTCTACGGCGCGACGCCGACGCAGCCGCGCGATGCGCAGGTCGCGCAGATCAAAAAGCTGGTCTTTGGAACACCTCCGGCGGCACAGGTTCTCCTGGCCCACAACAACGGCCACCTTATCGGAATGGCAGCTTACTCCTATCTCTGGCCCGCCGCCGGCGTGACCCACTCCCTTTTTCTCAAGGAACTTTATGTCGTGGAAGCAGCACGACGGAAGGGGGTGGGTCGACTTCTGATGAACCGGCTACACGAAATCGCCGTCGCACAGAACTGTAGCCGCGTCGAATGGATGACGGATATGACCAACATCGCCGCTCGAAGATTTTACGAGGCGTGCGGATTTGCGATACACGAAGGAAAACTATTTTTCCAAGTGAGGAGCTGAGATCTCGGTGCAACGAAAGCGGCATAATCATCATCAAATAACAATGATAGGTCGAAAGGCCGCTCGGGATCGGTAGGCGCTGCGGCAACGCGCGTCTCTGATCGCCGCCCGCTTGCCGGTCCTCCTGGGGCGTGGCCGTTGACTGGGGTGCCATATCTACAGCGCGGGCAGAACGGATCGACTTCGCTCAGAATAGCCCCGGGTGGTCGGCTGGGGGCCGGGGTGATGCAGGGCTGCTAAGCGGAATTCCGGCGACGCTGTAAAGCTCCTCGAGGGTGACCAGCGGTGTCTGGTGGAGTCGGTGGGCGAGGGCGGCCAGGAGCAGCCCGGCGCCGATCGCGTCCCACAGCGCGCGGTGGGGTTGACTGCCTGCTGCCAGATCGGTGACCTGCCGGGTGAGGTTGTGGCGGTCGAGAAGTGCGGTGAGCGAATTGCCTGTCCGCCCGCCGAGGTGGCGGGCGAGTCGAAGGGTGTCGATCAGTCCGGCAGGTTTGACGGTGGGGCAGCGGCGGTGGAGTAGTCGCCAGTCGACGCCTACGTTGTGGCCGACGAGGATTCGGCCGTGCAGTCGGGTGGCGAGTTCGGGTTCGACTCGGTCGAGTGGTGGACTGTCGGCGAGGACCTGGTTCGTCAGGCCGGGTGAGAGCCATGGCCGGACGGCGATATGCCGACCGGGGTTGATGACCGTGGTGTAAGACTCTGCGACCTGCACCGTGCCGGCGTGCAGGGGCACGAGGGCGATTTCGAGGATGTCTTCCTGATCGCCGTCTTGGCCGCCGGTGCCTTCGAGGTCGATCGCGACGAGCGCGGCGTCCTGCCAGGTACCGGTCACCGGCCATCCGATCGTCGGGGCGAAGTCAGTCGTCGGTATCGAACCGTACTGCGGTGCCGAAGTCGCGTTGGACTGCGGCGAGTTCGGTTTCCTGGTCTGCGGTGGGCTGGTGGCCGGTGAGGGATCGGCCGTGGGCGTGGAGGAAGTGCGGCTGGTCGAGTTCCCAGATCTGGAAGCCGAGGGTGTGTTGGATGGCGTAGCGGCGTTGTTCGCCGAGGCCGTGGGTCCAGACGTGGCCGTCGGCGATGAGGTGGTCCGAGGTATAGCCGAGATCCGCCAGGACCGTCTCGAACTCTGCCGGTGTGGGCTGGCGGTGGCCGGCTCGGCAAAGGTCGATCTGGCGGGTGGGGCAGATGTCGCAGAGTTCGGGGACGCCCCAGTGGCCGTTGTAGTCGGCCACGGCGTGCGCGGCGGAGACGCCGCAGCTTGTCTTGCGGAACAGCGGGGTGGCGATCCCGGAGGCGCGCCAGGCCGCGACGACCCGGGCGTCGAGGTCGTCGGGCATGGTCTTGCGTCGGTGGAACTCCTCGTCGCGGTAGGGAAGCTCGACGCCGAGGTCGCGCAGGTAGGTCGCGTTCTGCTGCTTGTGGTAGTAGCCGGTGAACACGATCGCGTCCGCATCGGCTCCGACGGACAGCACATGGTTCATGGTGTCGGCCTGGTCGTTCCAGCCGGGCACGATCGGCCGCCAGTAGAGCACGACCCGGGTCCGGTTCCGGTGCGCGCACGCGGTCGCGATCGACATGGTGGTGATCGCGCTCTTGGAGATCGGCTCGACGCGGCTGTCGGTGATCCCGGAGTAGGTGAACAACAGCGTGACCCGCAGGTGGCGCAGCCGTTCGAGTTCGGCCATGTCGTCCGCGGTCACGGTGAACCGGGTGATGATGAGGACGAGGTTGTCCAGGCTGCGGTCGTCGAGGGCATGCAGCACCTGGAACAGGTGCGGCTTGACGCCGGGCAGGAACGGATCGGTGGCCTTGTTGAAGATCTGCAGCGGGGTGATCGACGGGCGGAACGCTTCATGTCCGAGGAGCAGCTCGACCGCGTCGTCGGTGGGGCAGAGCAGGTGCGGGGTCTTGTGCTCGAAGTCGCCCCAGAAGTGACGCACGCAGTATCCGCAGTCCAGCGGGCAGCCGATGATGTGGTTCAGGGACAGGCCGCTTTTGCGGTAGGTCACGATCTGCGCCATGTACGGGTCAAGGTCGGCCTGCGCGGCGGCGGTCATCACGCGCAGCTGGCGTGGTCCCCCGCCGATCTGTGCGGTCACGGCCCTCGGCTGGTTCACGGCGCGCTCCTCACACGGTCGGTCGGGGCAGGCAGGTCGAGGAGCTGGTGGCGGTCGGCGCCGAACCAGGTCCCGAAGTCGCGGCAGACGGCGCCGACGTCGTCCGAGCTGTGGATGAGGTTCTCGATCAGCCGGCCTTCGCGGCGGGAGGTCGCCAGATCGTCCACGCCGAAGGTGCGGCGGATCGTGCCCGGTGCGGCCTGCGGCGGGTCGTAGTGGCCGAGGAGTTCCCGGATCGCTGCCGGGGTGTCGGCGCCGGCCGGGCCGCGCAGCAGCGCGATCACTACCTGGCCGTCGATGTAGGTGCGGCGCAGGTAGTCGACGACGTCGACGGTGAACCAGTCCTTGTCGACGAGCAGATCCTGGTAGTGGACGAAGATCTGCCAGTCGGCGACGGTCACCCGCTCCTGAACGACGACGTCCGCGGCGCCGCGGATCGCGGCCATGACGTCGTCGACGAGCTGGCGGCGCAGGCAGTCTGGTTTGAGGAGCAGCACGCTGAAGCGGGACCAGTCGATGCCGTCCAGGACGGTGCCGGGAATCCGGGAATGCGTCCTCACGCCGAGCTCCTCGAGGTCGCCAGGGGGGCCGGCATCCGCTCCGGCCATCGGTGGGAGAGCAGCCACTGGTAGCGGGGATGCAACGCCCCCAGGACGGCGCGGTCCAGGAGCCGGCCCGGTTGGTGGACGATCTGCCGCTGGACCTCGAACAGCAGCAGCACCTGCTGCCAGTACGGCGCCAGCCCGGTCTCGTCGACCTTCGCCGGGATGATCCGGTCACGGTCGCGTCGTAACGCCTCCTCGTAGGCCGCGAGGACGGCCAGGTCCGCCCAGCTCGTCGCCGGCATCCGCGCCGAGGGGAAACGGACTCGTCCCGGCCCGAGGGTGCTCGCCTCGACCAGCACCCGCTCGACCCGCCCGGCGTCCCGGTCACCGATGTGCATCGAGCCGACGTGGTGGGCGTAGGTGCCGACGCCGACGCCGAGCAGGTTCGCCGTGAACTCCTGCAGCAGGGTGAAGGAGAAGACGTCGGACAGCAGACCCTGA
Organism: Frankia torreyi; assembly: GCF_000948395.1. GTDB lineage: Bacteria > Actinomycetota > Actinomycetes > Frankiales > Frankiaceae > Frankia > Frankia torreyi. Next base: position 21,056 of record NZ_JYFN01000071.1, read on the forward strand.
TCGGCGTCGTTGGCCCGCATGTAGCAGATCAGGTGCAGTACGCCGTCCCGAATCAGGAACTGCAGGGCGATCATGCAGGAGACGTCGATGTTGTGCGGGATATCCAGCTCGGATTCGTCGAACGCGACCGAGACCGCTCTCTTCGTCGCATCCTCACCTCGAAGAAGAGTCAGCAGCCGGTCGAACCGGCTCACCTCGCCGTCGCCGGGAACCGCGAACAGGCGATGGCCGTAGGCCGAGCCGCGCAGCGTGTGGCCGTCGGCGGAGTAGGAGCGCATCTGCGGCGCGTAGTAGGAGATCATCTCCACGTCGTCGCGGCCCCACAGGTACCACAGCGCCTCCGCGTAGTGAAAGATGATGTTCACCTTGCGGGCGCGCAGGTACGGAATCCGCTCCAGCGGATCGTCCAGCCGCAAGCTGATGTTGAGACATTCCCGGGAGGCATTGCCCCGCGGGGCGTTGACGAACTCCGTCTGGCCTCCGACGTGCCGGAGCACCGCAAGATAGGCGTCCTCGAACGTCGAGAAGGTCGGGATTGCGAGCATGCACATCACCTCACTGATCAGATCGGGGCGCCGCACCCAGGAACTCGGCGCACACCCGGACCCGCTCGACGTCCGCGAAGAACGTCCTGAGGGTGCGTCCTGGTGCACCGAAGCCACCTGCCCGCGGCGCCGCGTTGCCAGGGCAGGCGTAGACCCCGGACTGCGGTCCTGGGTCATCACGTCATCGAAGGCAAGGAATCCGACCATGCAACGGCCCGGCGTTACATGCTGGTAACCTCGCCTGTACCGGTACTGACAGTGTGCTCCACCACACAGATCGGCGACAGTACCGGTACAGTTTGAGTGACGAGAGGTGTCTTTTGACCAGATATGAGGAGATCGCCGCCGAGCTGCGCGCCCGGATGGACGCGGACCCCCCGCGCTACCCGATCGGCAGCCGCCTGCCCGGCTACGGCCCCCTCACCGACGAGTTCGGCGTAGGCCGCGGAGTCCTCACCGAAGCCCTCGGCCTGCTCGCACTGGAAGGCCGGATCAAGGTCACCGACAGATCCGGCGCCGTCGTCCTCGACCCCGCCGAGCCACCCGGCCGCATCGACGTCGGCACCACCGTCCGCCGCAACGACCTCGGCTACATCTTCAACGCCGCCGCCGGACACTGGCGGCCCATCACCACCCCGACCCGCCGCTGGCTGCCCGCACCCCCGCACATCGCCCGCCTCCTCGACGTCCCCAAGGGCGCCGACGTCCTGGAACGCCACCGAGTGATCGGCCCGGACGGCCGACCGGTGCTGATCGCCGACTCCTACCTGCCCGACCTCGCTCGCGACACGATCCTGGAGGACGCCTCCACCGGCCCCGGAGGCATCTACGACCGCCTCGAACACGACCTCGGCCACGGCCCCCTGACCTGGACCCGCACCACCAGCGCACGCTCCGCCACCCCGGAACAAGCCCGGGAACTCGGTATCCCTCGCGGCGGCGCCCTGCTCGTCCTGACCCGGATCACCCACAGCGGCACGACTGGACGCCCTGTCGAAGTCAACATCACCTACGTCGACGGCGGCCGGTTCGCCGTCGAAGACATCATCAGCCGAGACGAGACCGCCCACTGGCCGACCACACCGGCCACCGCCGAAAACCGGCCCGGTCAGCCGCAATAATCGGTCAAGGCCGGCTCGTATCTGTGACCCGTGTCCGGCACTGGCTGGCACGGTTGTCCGACCACTCCGCGCTCACCCTGACCCTCACCATCCCTGCCGCCCCATCACCGCCGTCTCCGGCGGCGCCGGCGAAACCGACAAACTTTTCTGACCCCGGCCCGGCGCCCCTTCCGCCCGACCTGATCCCGCTAGGCTTCCTCGGTCGCGCACCCGGACGCCTTGGAGGACCCCGCCCTGTGAGCCCCATCCGCGAGATCGAGGTCAAGTACGTCGTCAACGACCCCGACGAGCTCCACGCCGCCCTGCAGCACCGCGGTCTGACACTCACCCCGCCCGTCGTCCAGGACGACCAGGCCTATGCCCGCGCCGGCTGGCAATACGGCATGGGCCGCATCGGAGTTCCCTTCGCGCGCCTACGCAGCCAGGACGGCCGGCACCTGTTCACGGTGAAAACCCCGATCGACAACACCATGGCCTGCGACGAACAGGAAACCGAGATCGCCGACCGTGAACAGATGCACCAGGCGATCCTCGCCATGGGCTTCACCCCGACCGTCCGCATCGTCAAACGACGCCGCACCACCCGCCACGGGCACATCACCCTCTGCCTCGACGAGGTCGACGGCGCCGGCCTGTTCCTCGAACTGGAACAACTCGCCGAACCCGACGAACACGCCGCCGACGTGCAGAACCACCTCGACACCTACGTCCGAACCCTCGCGGGCGGGCTGCACCGCACCACCGACACCTACGACACCATCATCCGCCGCTCGCAGAACGTGCCGGCGTAGAAGACGCGGCTCGATCCGCCAGCGAACCACCCGCCCGCCTGGCCTCGTCCTAAGCCAGAACACCACTCGCCGGCTTGGTGCGCCTGAGAGGACAGCCCGCGATCACACCCTGCCGAAGCATGAAAGATCTGGGCTAACCGACGATCTCAAACACCTTCTCGGAGCCGTCTCGATTCGAAGACCTCAGCTTGCACACCTGGAACTAGCGTAACCTCAAAAAAAGCACCATTCGCCGTCGGCGTAATATTCCCGGGCGCTAGGCCGAGTTCGAGTGCAGCGCCGTAGGCGCTTCTGAGACTACTCACACGTACGCGTAGATGAATAGGGCCTCTTTCCTCGGCAGGGAAGTGCACTCCGGACTTGCGGGCAAGTACGACCCCTCCCTTATACTGGACAGATTGCACGCCCCGCTGCACAGGGAGAAGACCTAGAACTCGCTCCAATGCCACTCTGGCGAGCTCCAGGTTGTCTACCGAGATTCGGGTCTCGATTGCGAGGGCTCGCGCCGCAGGCTCAATCTCCTCCGCGGAAAACAGCGCTTGCTGTCGTTCATCCCTTTCTGGGTCCGGCATGAGAATCGCGATGCTTTGGCCGTCAGCCATGAGCCGCACAAGCTCGCCGGCCGTACCTCCTGTGGGACTACGAAGAACACTTCGTTCCTTCACGATACCGGCTCGGCCGTCGGGTAGGATAGCCCTTTCTCCCGTCCCGGATCTCCGCAGTTGACGCTGCAGGAGTCGAATTTCTGGCGTGCGAACCTGGCGGATGGCGCGACTCTCGATGCTGTTGCCTGATCCTAGGCTAATCGCAACATTACGTATCAATTTAGCATCCTGAAGATCTTTTGCGAGGTGCCCCAGCCAGTCGCTGCCATGAATCGCGCCAAGCAATGAACCTGTCATTGAAGCAAGAGTATCGGTATCTCCCCCTGCCAGATAAGCGGTCTCCCTAAGGCCGGTCAGCGGATCAGCCGCCGTTCGAGATGCCACGAATGTCGCCGCGGCTGCGGTCACCGTGCCAGAGCCGCTTGTCGCACGTTCGAGACAGCCCATCTCTGCCAGCACCGGTCGCATAAGAGCGACCGCGCCGCGCCTGACCGCGGCATGACCAAGCCGAAGAAGGTCTATTGCCTCCGAGGTGACCTTATTCCAAGATACAGAGAAATCTTCCCCCCGTCTCTCGAAGTTTCGAACCCAGTCCTCGGGGACTACGCTATGCGATGGCAGCTCGGCCCATTGCTTGTCGTCGATAAGGTCGTCGATCAGCGCACCATAGCCCAAAGAGTGGTCAAGGCGGGTGAGATTCCAGACTGCCTGCACATGTAGGCGAGCACCAATTAGGGCGCGCGGATGCCCGTGCGTCAAAATACCATCCGAGAACGCATCGTCAAGAGCGATTTGGCGACTCTGCGTCCTTGCGTCGAGTGCATGCGGTGCTACACGCATGGCTACTCCGTTGGCGCCTGCGTCGAAGTATCTATCAGAGTCTTTATTAGACCATGGTGCCACGCCAGAGGCCCAGGATCGAGAGGCGCGCTTAACTGCCGCTCCGCCACCACGCTCATATAGAAGCCAGGTCGGCAGTTCAACATCTCTGAGCTGGTCGAGCCATCTCGCGCCCCCACTTAGTCGCGCGCGAGCAACGCACAGGAGTAGTTGCGTGTCGTCGCTATATTCGCCGGAGTTCACGGGTTCCAGGCGTGGCCGAAATCTGCCACCCGCAACCCTCGTCCAAGGCGCAAATTCTCCCGGCAGCGGGTCCCGCTCCCCAGGGAGACGCACCTGCTCACGACGCTCCTGCGGCCAGCCGAGCGCGTCACCGGCCGCAGCACCAAGAAATGCCCCGATCACTCGGTCTATGTACGTCAGAGACCCGGTCATCCTACTCTCCCCATATCCCAGTGCGTTTCGACGGGAATCTGGCCTGACCTGAGAGCGGTTGGCAGTCTCGAGCGGTCAAACAAAACCGGAGCAATCGCTATGTCAGGCAGGAGATCAAGCTGGCCCAACATCTCGGCACGCGAAACTTCGCGCTCCGCTTGCGCTTCATCACACACGGCCATTGATGTGATCAGGTTGAGGGGGATTTCTCGTCGGAGCAATACCTCGGCTTGTAGATCAGTCGGACAGCTAGCGAGGTGGTCACCACCCCGCACGATACGGTATTTACCCTCCACGATGGGAGCATACAACGTCTCCGCCGCCCGAGCCTCACTCACAAGTCTCGCGCCCGCAGATCTTGCCGCATTGGTCGGGCTCCACATGACATCCCCACCGCGTATGGCAACAATATCAATAAACAGAACAACCCAGTCAGGAAACGACTTGTCACTCTGTGCAACTTGTGTCTGGTAATAGACGTTTGGGTACTGGATGGAGCAGCAGACGTAGTCCGGCTTTCCATCGTACCGCTGCATATCGGTCGGAGTGAAACCCTCAACTTCACCCAGAAGAGTAGAAGTGGGCTTGATCGCGCCACTCGTCAAAATGTGCGGGAGATTTCTCGATCGAGTAAAGTGGGTGAGTCGTGTGACGTGGCGTTTTTGGAGGAATGATACGGCGTCTCGCGAGTCGTCTCCCTCAGAGTCCCGATCTAGATGACTATGGTGCGGCACCCGAGACCTCCGTGAATAGACCTGAGCTTGGAGACGGAAGAAGTGATGTCAAGCTAGAGGAGTGCATTAGGACGAGGTTGGCTTTAGCCCTCGTTATTCCAACATAGAGAAGGTTTGATTCACGAGCCGCAGCTTCCTCTCGTCCCAGAACCTCGATCTCCCGCTGGTTGGGCACAAGATTCTCGTCCAGCAAAGGCATGATCACAGTGTCGAACTCAAGGCCGCGGGCCGCATGATATGTTCCGTAGAAGACACCAGAACCCATCGGCCATATTCTTACGCTGCGATGCAGGCGAGTAGCGGGAGTTCTCCCCAGTAGCCTTCGTAGATCAGCTTCGTCTTCACGGCGGCGAAGTAGAATCGCTACTTGGCGTGATGAGGAGTCCTGCTGCGCGAGCTGGACCGCAGCCGTCATCTGCTGAGTTTGATCTGCATGTCTCCAGATTGTCGGCGGGGCGCCGTCTGCTCTGGGTTCACGAGGCTCTACAAGATCGGCATTGCTGCGAAAAGTTGGCAAGCGTGATAGCGCCAAGGCGAGACGGGAGATCTGCGCTGTATTTCGGTAGTTGTCTTGGAAAATCGTCAGCTTTGCGTTCTCTAGCCCTATGTCAGCCGAAGCCGTTCCGGCGAGGTGGATTTGTTGCGCATAATCCCCAAAAAGAGTTAGCGATCCACCCACGCCGGTGGCCTGAGTCAAGGCGTCCACCGCGGCAGGTGGCAGATCCTGACTCTCGTCAACAACGATATGCTTGTAGCGTCGCTCAGTCGTATCCCCTCGGAGCTGCCGTGCAGCGATAGGCGCAAGGTCGTCCCAGCAGTAGCGGAAACCGTGCTCCCTTCGCAAGCTCCAGTATCGTTCCATGACATCGTAGATCCGAGAGCGCTGCTGCTGATTGAGAGCGTGTCCGCGCCCGTCATTTGCCGCTATATACTGATCACGCCGCTGTCGATGCCCGACGATGAATCGATACTCGTCCGCAAAGAAGGCCGGTTTCTTATCAAAAATCGTCGAAGTTCCTAGCCGCGACGCTACCTGGGCCGCAGCGTGAGCGAGGAACCTCTCGTGGTTGCTGGGCGTCAAAATCTCGTTATCGCGCAGCATATCTTGCGACGCCAGGTATCCACGGGCAAAGCCGTGAAATGTTTCGATCGTCAATTGCTTTGTATCGGCTGGCACCAGTGATTTGATGTAAGTCACGAGAGTCTGATGAAACGTCAAAAGTAGAGTGCTTCCGGCGTTTCGCGGCGCATGTTGCGCCAGATACACTGCGCGGTAAATAGCCATGAGGGTTTTTCCGGAGCCGGCAGTTCCTAGAACTAGATGTTCACCACCTTCGTCAAGATAGATGACATCTTTTTGCTTCCCGACGGGCGCAGGCAGACGCAAAGCGATCCCCGAACCAGCCACAACGCCTCCCTCTCCTCGTATGGATACTACGAGGGCGTGCCTGCAGGTCGGACAGCGGTTGACGTCGCTTCTGAGGCAGGGTGCGTGTCTGGAGTTCTGCTCGGCCGGCGGCGCCGTGCCGCCTCCGCCGGCAGTGTCGCTGGCGGCCTGCAGGGTGGCGTTCGGCGAGACGACCGCGGCGGCGGCCGTCGCTGAACGGAAGACGTGGTGGCGACCGCGGTGAGGCTGCCGCAGCCGAGCGGATTGTCGCCCGGCGCGGCCCGCCGCTCGTGGTGAAGTCGAAGGCGGGCGGGTCGGCGTTCAGGTCAGCTGGATCGACGACGCCAGCTACGTGGTGGAGGCGCTGATGGTCTGCTTCGGCCACCACGAGTGGACGCTCATCGAGCTGATCGTCGCCTGGCGAGAGATCTCGGTTACTGCTTCAACGCGGCGGGTAGCTGGTGGCGCCCAGTCAGCCCACGNCCCCGCCGATGGCTCGCCGGGCCCGCCCACGTCTCGCTCTTGCTGGACGTCGCTGCCGTCGGCCCGCCCACCGACGTGTTCGCCTGGGCGTGCACCGTCGCCTTCGCCGCAACCGGCCGGCCGCCATTCGGCCACGGACCGACGGACGCCGTGCTGTTCCGGATCCGCCACGACCCTCCTGACCTCGCAGCGCTCGCCGGCGCCGCTGACCGCCGGCTACCATCGCCGCCTGTCCATGACAACGGCGGCGAGTCGTTGGCCGATGCCGACTCCGATGCCGGTCAGGACTGCGGGCAGGAACCCTCGACCGGCTTCACGAGCCGGTACCGAACACCCGGTCGGCTGTAAGCGCCCACCTCGTCCTTTGCCCCGTTCGGGCAGGAACTCCGCAGAGCTCTCGACGATCGCCGGCCTGACTGCGGCATTGGCCCTGTTGGACGTGGTGCCGTTGGCGGACACGTTGGGTAGGCGCCGTAGATGAGGACCGGCGGCCTTCGCCAGGTTGCGGGCCACGGGTTGCTTTTCCCAGACGAGGACTTCCAGTTGGCCCAGCTCGGCGAGGACCGCGAACTGGCGATCGCCGGACGCGACGGTGAAGATACGTCCGCCCCGTCGGTGCACGTATCGGGCGTGCTGGAGCAGGGCCTGGTCTGCGGCGTCGGCCTTGGACGGCACCGGCCAGGGCGCGACTCCGAGTTCAGCAAGCACGGAGACGACGCCATCAGCGGCCGGATCGTCCTGGGCGTAGCAGGCCACGACGTGATGGACTGCCCCGGCCGCCTCGACGAGCGCGCGGACCCGGCTTCGAACAAGCTCGGGACGTGGTCGCACCGATCCAACGGCGTTCTCGACGTCGATCAACAAGACGCGGTCATCGGCCTGCATCCGCCAATGATCGCCGCCAGGGCAGGCTTCCGGCGGCAGAAACGGCTTATCGCACCGGGTCCCGGCATGCGCCAGACCGCAAGGGCAGACGCTCGGTCGCGCTTGCCAACACCACTGCCGCGTCTACCGGGGACACCCACTGGCTGTGAAGTGTCAACCGTTTTAAACGGCTCGTTCGTATTGGTTGATCTGGCTACGAACGTGCGAACGGGCACCGAATGTCGGTCGCTTTGAGCACCACTCCTCGGCGCGAGTGTCGATGATTTCGAGCACCAGGCGCCGCGCGGCTCGTCCTTCCAGCCGAGACCGGCACGTCGTGCCGATCTCGGAAGTGCCTGTGCCACAGGCAAAAACAGCAGCAAGGAGGCGACGGGGAGTCCACCTGCCAGGTCCCGGCCGTGTGGTGCCCAATTTCGTCGACACGGCCTTGCCGCTGCGGCAGGTGGTGCCCATCGACAGCGACAGATGGTGCCCGTTCACGTCGACATAGCCATTGATCAGGCCGCCGAGGACGGATCGGCGTTTGATCCGTCCGTTGGTGAGGTCGGCGACGTGTCGATCCGAGCCAGGTCTCGGCTGGACTGGTTGCCGGTGCGCGGGAGGCGCTGTATTCGGCACACACGCTCCCCGAGTTCTTCGTCGTTCAAGGGGCACCTGGCGTTCCACGTCGGGCAACTCGACGCGACGGTCGGCCTGTCGCGTGCCGCGTCGCGGGACGGACGAGTCTGGATAGGCCAGCGGGCCTACGACGCCCATCAGGAAGCCCGTGCCCACGCACTGGCCGGCCGGCGCCGCGAGGCGGTCGAGGCCCTGGCCCGCGGAGCTGATCTCGCCGCCGCCGCGGGGCAGGATGGGCAGGCCGTTCCGGCGTGGATCTACTACTACACGCCGGAGTTCTACGCGCTGGAACGAGGATGGGCCTGCCATTACCTTGGCCGCGATGATCCGGCATACAACGAGGAGGCGATCGCCTGCCTCACCGGCGGGCTCGCCGGACTGGGCAAGGCACGCGACTCCGCGGGGTCTGTTGCGTTACGGGATGGCGGGGCATGGCTGACTCTGCCGAACAGTTGATCAGATCGCGGTGGCGAGCTCGGTGAACGCGGCTGCCAGCCGCAGGTGCGGGTCGGTGTCGATGGTGAGTTCGTAGTGGCCGCGGCGGATGTTCTGGACGAGCGCATGCCCTGCGCTGATCGTCTGGGCAGAGCGCAGCCGTTTCAGTCCGCGCATCGGCCGGAGCCGGGCTTTCAGGCGGCTGTGATCGGCTTCGATCCGGTTGTTCTCCCGCGCGGCATCGACGNGACAGGCCTCGGGNAGNAGCTCGTCGAGGNCTCGAGGGTNGACAGGGGCCTTGNCGGTGGTGATCTCGACCGGCCGGCGGCCGTGGGTCAGTGCCGCGGTGAAGAACTTTCGGGCCGCGGCCTGGTCGCGGCGGGTGCTGGCGAGGACGTCGATGACCTGCCCGTGCTGGTCAACCGCCCGGTACAGGTAGGTCCAGCGCCCGGCGACCTTGACGTACGTCTCGTCGACGAGCCACCTGTCCCCAGGACGGTGCCAGCAGGGCCGCGCGGCGTCGACGAGCAAGGGCGTGAAGCGCTGCACCCACCGGTACACAGTCACGTGATCAACCTTGAGGCCGCGTTCAGCGAGCAACTCCTCGACGTCCCGGTACGACAGGGCGAACCGCAGGTACCACCGGACCGCCAGGACGATCACCTCAGGAGGGAAGCGGAACCCGGCGAACTCCGACGTCGGAGCCGGTGGACGGACACGACGTCGACGCATCCTTCGATCATGACTGATCGGTGGCCGTGATGGCGGACTTCGCCGATGCAACAGTGCCCCTCGCGGGAACCCGGCACACGGCCGCGCGGCTCACCAGGTCGGACCCGACGCGATCTCGCCGCCCACCGTGAACCCGAACCGGCGCAGCCGATCATCACCTGCCCTGGCCAGCAGAGCGGCCAACCGGTCGGCGGCCAGCCCGTCGCCGGCGTCGACACGGGCCCGCAGCCCGTCGATCGCGCCCTGGCGGTCCCCGGCCTCGGCCAACAGAACGGCCAACCGGAAGGCGGCC
>NZ_JYFN01000072.1 GCF_000948395.1 Frankia torreyi
AGGTTGCCGGCCATGACGTTCACCGACTCGGTGAGGTCACGCCACGTACCCGAGACGCCCTTGACGTCCGCCTGCCCACCGAGCCGCCCGTCGGTACCGACCTCCCGGGCCACCCGGGTCACCTCGTCGGCGAACCCCGAGAGCTGATCGACCATCGTGTTGATCGTGCTCTTGAGCTCCAGGATCTCACCCCGGGCGTCCACGGTGATCTTCTGCGACAGGTCACCCTTCGCCACCGCCGTCGCGACCTGCGCGATGNNNCGGACCTGACNGGTCAGGTTGCCGGCCATGGCGTTGACGTTGTCCGTCAGGTCCTTCCACGAGCCCGAGACGCCGGGCACCTCGGCCTGGCCGCCAAGCTTGCCCTCGGTGCCCACCTCGCGCGCCACCCGCGTCACCTCGGAGGTGAACAGGGCGAGCTGGTCGATCATCCCGTTGAAGACCGTGGCGATCTCGTCCAGCAGATCGTCACCGACCCGGGGCAGGCGGGTGCCGAAGTCGCCGCCCCGCACGGCGGTGAGCCCGGCCAGGAGCTGCCGCAGGGCCGGATCATCCAGCCTCGCGCGTACTGCTTCACGATCCGTGACCTCGGTCACCGTTGCCCTCCAGCCTGTCGCCTACGGTGGCCGCCCCTCCGGGAGCCGTCGCGGTCGATGTCCAGATCCGTTGGAAGCTTCTGCAGTAGGGTAAGGGCGACAAGACCGGCGTCCCGGCCATACACCCTTGTCTTGGTGAACGGCCAGCGCTCGGGGTGGACAAGGAGACACGGTCGTGGGCTCCGCGCAAGGCAGCGCTGGCCGGTCCGGCCCCGCTGCAGGGATGCTGAGCGTGATCGCCCGCCAGCAGCGGCAGCTCGCAGAAGCCCGGTCACGCACCGCATCCGACGCCTTGATCGACGTCGCCATCGGGGTGCTCGTCGAGCGGTTGCACTGTTCGGTGGCCGAGGCGGGCGAGCAGCTTCGCGGCCTCGCCGCCGCGGCCGGGGTGGCCCCGGCCGACTTCGCGGCCGAGGTGCTCGGCCAGGCCCCGGGCGCGTCCCCCCGGCCGGCGCTCGACTCCGATGCTCGCCGCCGATCCTGGCTGGCGCAGGCCGCCGTCGGCCACGCCGCCGACGGCTGCCCGGTCGCGCAGGCCGTCCACGACGAGGTCCTGGCCCCGCTGGGGGCGGTGGCGGTGGCCTTCTGGATGCTGGAGCCGGACGGCGCGCTCGCCCTGGTCGGGGAGGCCGGTCTGGGTCCGCTCGACGCGAGCCGCTGGCAGCGGATCCCGCCGCAGTTGGACTGCGCCGCCCAGCGCGCCGCCCGCCTCGGCGCACCCCAGTGGTGGCCGACCGGATCCCCGCCGGGACCTGCGGCCGGCGGGATCGGCGCGGGGGGCACAGACAGCACGGGAGGCACTGACGGGCCGGCCCGGCTGGGCCCCTGGCGGGGCGCACGTGCGGCGTTGCCGTTCCGGCGGGCCGGCGCTGTCGTGGGCGCCATGGAGATCTGCTGGCCGGCGTCGCGCGCGCAGTTCGGCGAGGGGCTACGGCGCGAACTCACCGCACTCGCCGATCTCTGCCTGCACAGCCTGCGGCCGACGAGCGGACCCGGCGGCACGCCCGGCGCCGCGGCAGCGCAGACCCCCGAGGGCTTCGCGACCCTGGCGGCCAGGGTCGCCTGGCTGCCGGCGTTGCTCGACGCCGTGGGCGGGTCGGTGTTGCTGGCGCAGGCGGTGCGCGCCGACGACGGCGAGGTGCTCGACTTCCGTATCGATCACGTCGGCGAGGGCTTCCAGGATCCGGGGGGGCGCCCNCCCGCCGAGCTGCGCGGGCGCGGCCTGCTGGAGCTCTACCCCCTCCTCGGTGCCGACGCGGGCCTGTTCGGGCGCGCGGTCGAGGTCCTGCGCACCGGCGAGCCGTACCGCGCCGACGGCACCGTCCTGCTCACCCTGGTCGACGACGTGGTCGTCGGCGAGGAGGTGGACGTGCGCATCGCCCGCCTCTTCGACGGCGTCGCCATCGGCTGGACCGTCGGCGAGGCGAGCGCGGGCGAGTACTCCCTGCTGCGCGCCGTGGAACGCCTCGGCCGGTTCGGCGCCTGGCAGGAGGAGATCCGTACCGGCGCGGTCCGCTGGACCCGGCACACCTACGAGCTGTTCGGCCGGGCCCGCCACGCCCCGCCCATCCCCCTCGACGATCTCCACACGCACGTTCATCCCCAGGACCGGGCGGCCGTCGACCAGCTCCGCGACGCGCTGCTACGGCTGAAGCGCTCGGTCACGGTCTCCTTCCGGGTCCTGCTCCCCGACGGGACGATGCGCCAGCTCCGCGCGCTCGCCGAACCCGTGACCGACACCGCCGGGACGCTGGTCGCGGTCCGCGGCGTCTATCAGGACCTGACGAGCCACTACCGCACGCAGGTCGTCCTCGACGCCACCCGCCACCAGCTCGCCGACTCCGAGGCGCGGGCCGCCGGCCAGCACCGCCTCGCGCTCACCCTGCAGCGGGCACTCCTGCCCGGCTCGGACGAGGCCGTCGAGGCCAGCGGACTCGCGGTCGCCGTCCGCTACCGCCCGGCCGAACAGGAACACCTCGTCGGCGGCGACTGGTACGACGCGGTCACCCTCCCCGGCGGCGACGTCCTGCTCGTCGTGGGTGACGTCGCGGGCCACAGCATCCGAACCGTGGCCGGCATGGTGACCCTGCGCAACAGCCTTCGCGGCCTCGCCGTCACCGGCGCGGGCCCCGCGCACCTGCTGCGCTGGCTCAACCGGGTCACCTACCACCTGACGGACGACATCACCGCGACCGTCGTCTGCGGCCTGTACCGACCGTCGGACCACACGCTGCGGTGGGCCCGCGCGGGACATCTGCCCCCGGTCCTCGTCCACGGCGGCAAGGCCAGCACGCTGCCGCAGCCCGACGGCCTGCTGCTCGGCGTCGAGCCCGACGCGGCCTATGAGGAGGCCATCCACCACCTGGCCCCCGAGGACCTTCTCCTGCTGTTCACCGACGGTCTCATCGAACGCCGCGGCACCGGACTGGACACCTCCCTGGGGGCCCTGCTGGAGATCGCCGCCCAGCGCCAGCCCGACGTCGCCCGGCAGGCCGACCACGTCCTCGCGCACACCAGGCCCGACACCGACGACGACACCTGCCTCATCGTCATCCAGCGCCGCGACCACCGAGCCTGAGCAACCAGCGATGCCCGGACAATCGGGTCACCAGTCATACACGGAAACGTGCCGAGGCTTCGGTACGGTTTCAGGCCGAAAAACCGTACCGAAGCCTCGGCACGATTTGGCCGCAATCTGGCCACGATCCGAGCTGGCGGGCGGCGGCGGCGCGGCAGACGGCGGGGCGGCAGACGGCGGGGCGGCAGACGGCGGGGCGGCGTTGTGCCGGGTCTGCAGTTCTGAGACGGTCGGACCCGTGCCAGAACCGGCAAGACGAGTGGCCACAGGAGCAGTGGCGGGAGCGGCCAGGCCAGCGGNTAGGGGGNCTGTCGCGCTGATGCGGGCCTGCCATGTGGAGCCGACGGTCGCGGTGACGCTGTTCGCGACGGCGCTCGCGGCCGCCGGCGGTCGCACGAGGGCCGGGGTCGTCGCGGTCGCGGCGGCGGTCGGGACCGGCCAGCTCTCGGTCGGCTGGAGCAATGACCTCGTCGACCGTGGCCGGGACGCCGCCGGGGGCCGGACCGACAAGCCGATCGTCGTCGACGGCCTGGCGCCGGCGATGGTCGCCGGGGCCGCTGCGACGGCGCTGGTCGCGTGCGTGCCGTTGTCCTTCCTCTCCGGCGGGCGGGCGGGGTCGGCCCATCTCGCCGCGGTCGCGGGCGGGTGGGCGTACAACTTTGGGCTGAAGGCGACCCCGCTGTCCGTCGTCCCCTATGCCGTCTCGTTCGCGCTGCTGCCCGCCTCCGTCGTCCTCGGACTGCCCGGCCATCCCACGCCACCGTGGTGGCTGCCGCTGGCGGGGGCGCTGCTCGGCTCGGGCGCCCACTTCGCCAACGTCCTGCCGGACCTCGATGCCGACGCCCGCACGGGGGTACGCGGGCTGCCGCAGCGCCTCGGCCCGGTCGGTGTGCGAGCGTCGGCGGCGCTGCTGCTCGCGGCGGGCTCCGTCGTCGCGGTGCTCGGCCCGGGGCACCCGCGGGGCTGGCAGGTGGGCGCGCTGGCCGCGGTGGCCGGGTTGACCGGGCTCGGCCTGCGCCTCGGCGACCGGCACGCGTTCCGCGCCGCGATGGCCGTCGCCGCGATCGACGTCGCGCTCGTCGTCGCCGCCGGCACCCGCCCGGCCTGACCCCGACACCGCCCAGCGCAGCCGACACCGCGCAGGCCAGCCGACATCTGCGCAGGTCATTGGATCGGAGCGGGCCGACGGTTACTCTGAGCAAAAATCTAAGCACAGACTGCGTCGGACCGGTCGCCACGTCAGCCGCGGACAACGGATTCTCCAGACCAACCGGGAGACATGTGGACAGGTCGACGGGCCGACCGGCATCGATCCCGACCGGCGCCATGGTCGCGGCACGGCGTAGGCCACGGCGTGGGCCGCGGCGGGCGCGCAACGATCCCGCCCAGTACGACGATCTCGCCGCCGAGTGGTGGCCGACGCACGGACGGTTCGCCGCGTTGCGCTGGCTCGCCGAGGCCCGTGGCCGGCTCATCCCGGATCCGCCGGAACCCGGCGCCGCGCTGCTCGACCTCGCCTGCGGCGCCGGGCTGCTCTCCCTGACGCTGACGGGCCGGCTCGCCGGCTGGCGACACGTCGGCGTCGACCTGTCCTCGCCGGCGTTGCGGCAGGCCGCCGGGCACGGCGTCGCGGCGATCCAGGCCGACGTGCGGTGCCTGCCGTTCCGGGACGGGCAGTTCCCCTGCGTCGTCGCCGGCGAGCTGTTCGAGCACCTCGAGGATCTGGACGCGGCCTGCGCGGCGATCGCGCGGGTACTCGCCCCGGGCGGGACGCTCGTCATCGACACGCTCGCCGACACGCTGTTCTGCCGGGTGGCTCTGGTGGGCCTCGCCGAACGCCTTCCCGGTGGGCCACCGCCGCGCATCCACGATCCCCGACTGCTCGTCGCGCCCGACCGGTTGGCCCGCGCGCTGGGCGCCTGCGGCATCGAGATGACGGTCGTGGGCGGCCTTCGCCCCTCGCTCGTCGACTACGCCCGCTGGCTGGCCCGCCGGGCCGACTCGGTGCGGATGCTGCCGACCGGCTCCACCGCCGGCGTCTACCAGGCGGTCGGGACCAGGATCGAGACCGGGAGGGACGACCGTTGAACGCCACGATCCCGGCACCTCGCGGCCCGGCCGTCGACGGCGCGCGGCTCGCCGGGGAGGTCGTCGACGCGATCGCCGCCCGTGCCGGCGCCGCCGACCGGGACGGGGAGCTGCCCGTCGCCGACCTCGACGATCTGCGCGCCGCGGGGCTGCTCGGCCTGCTGGTGCCCGCCCGCCTCGGCGGGTCCGGCGGCGGCTTCGCCGACTGGGCCGATGCGGCGCGGGTGCTCGCCGCGGGCAGCGGCGCGACCGCCCTGGTCCTGAACATGCACACCTCCGTCGTGGGGGCGTTGGCCGGGACGCCCGACGGGCTCGCCCGCGCGATGGGGGCACCGGAGTCGTTCTTCGCCGCCCGCGACCGGATGCTCGCCCGCGCCGCGGCCGGGGAGTTCATCGCCGTCGCGATGAGCGAGCGGGGCGCGGGGTCCCGGCTGTCCGAGCTGCGGACCCGCTACCGGCGCGAGGACGGCGGCTACCGCATCACCGGAGTGAAGTCGTTCTGTTCGGGGGCGTCCCACGCGGACGTCTACTTCGTCGCCGCCCGCGCCGACGACTCCACGCCGGACGCCGCGCGGGTCAGTCACTTTCTCGTCCCGCGTGGGGCCGGGGTGCGCGTCGAACCGACCTGGGACACCCTCGGCATGCGGGGCACCGGCAGCCACGATGTGCGCCTCGACGTCCTCGTGCCGGCGGAAGCGCTCGTCGGTGGCGTGGAGGGGCTCAGCATGCTGGTGGCGCAGGTCATGCCGCAGTGGCTGGTCGCCTCCTACGCCGCCGTCTACGCCGGGGTCGGCCGGGCCGCGTTCGACGCGGGGGTCGCGTACGCCCGCGCCAGGCGCACGGCCGGGATGCCGGGCGGCCTCGCGGAACTGCCCGCCGTGCGGGCCCGGTTCGGCCATGCCGACGCGGCGCTGGCCGCGCTGGACGCGGTGGTCGACGAGTGCGCGCGCCGGGTCGACGCCGACCCGGGCTCGGCGTCGACGAACCGGTGGGTGTGGCGGGCCAAGCTGCTCGCCGGACGGACCGCACAGGACGTCGCCGCCTCGGTCGTCGAGGCGTGCGGAACCGCAGTCACCCGCCGCGGGCACCCGCTCGAACGGCTCTACCGCGACGCCCGCTGCGGGTCCCTGCAGCCCGCGACGACCGACGTCTGCGCCGACTGGTTGGGGCTCGCGGCGCTGGGTGGCGACCCGGAGGCGGACGCGGACGCGGCCCGGTGGTGAGCGTCGGGACGCCCAGCACCGGAACGCCCAGCGCCGGAACGCCCAGCGCCGCCGTCATCACGGGCATGGGTGCGGCGTTTCCCGGCTCCCTCGACCAGCAGAGCCTGTGGGACGAGGTCTTCGAGCGGCGGTACCGGGGTGACCAGCTGGCCCGTCGGCTGTTCCTCGGCGCCGGGGTGCGGACCCGCCACGGGGTGGTGGATCCGCGGCGGGAGGATGTCAGCGCCTGGTCGACGGCCGCGCGGATGCGCCGTTACATGGCCGAGGCACCCCCGCTGGGCCGCCGGGCCGTGCGGGGCGCGCTGGCGGACGCCGGACTGAGCGCCGCCGAGGTCGGGCTGTTCGTCGTCGTCTCCTGCACCGGCTACGCGACGCCGGGTCTGGACATCCAGCTCGCCCGCGAACTCGGCATGCCGGCGTCGGTGCGCCGCCTGCTGATCGGGCACATGGGCTGCTACGGCGCCATCCCGGGGATGGGCGCGGCGGCGGACTTCGTCCGGTCCCACCGGCTGCCCGCGCTCATGCTCTGCGTGGAACTGACCTCTCTGCACAGCCAGCCCGAGCAGCCGTACCGGGATCTGGAACAGGTCGTCGCGCACGCCCTGTTCGGCGACGCCGCCGCGGCGATCGTGCTCGTCCCCGATGCCGCCCACGGCCTGGAGGTGCTCGACACCACCGCCGCCACCGTCCCGGACAGCGAGGACCTGATGACCTGGCACGTCACCGACCATGGCTTCCGCATGGGGCTGTCCCGCCAGGTGCCCGACGTCCTCGCGAAGCACGTCGAGGAGGCGACCGCCGCGCTGCTGGGCCCGATCGCCGCGGACCCGGGCGACGTCCGCGGCTGGGCCGTGCACCCCGGCGGATCGCGCATCGTCGACGTCGTCGAGGAGCGCCTGTCCCTGGCGCCCGCGCAGACCGCCGGGGCTCGCCGTGTCCTCGAGACCCGGGGGAACTGCTCGTCGGGCACCGTCCTGCTCGTCCTCGACCAGATCCGCGGGGACCTCACCGCCGGAGCGACCGCCGTCGCGATGGCGTTCGGTCCGGGCCTGACCCTCTGCCTCGCCGCGCTGCGCCGCAGGTAGTGGCAGCTCTCCCCCGAATCGGTTACAGCAAGTAACAGATCCTCATTCGCGCACAAAGTTCGCCCAACGTGCCGTGTATACGGACTTTCGCGGTGCTAACGTCCGTATCCGCGAAGCCATGCCGGCTGCGGCCTGGCTCCTGACCTCGGGAGACGGCCGCGCCTGCGCGCCTGCGCGCGTGGGCCGCCGCCGGGCGCCGGCCACCCCGTGCCGGTCACTTCGGGGTCGGGAGCCGCCTCGCACCAGAGGAGGATCTGATGCCGAAAGTAACCCTGCGTAGTCGCACGATGGGCGGTGTCGCCGTGCTGGGGCTGAGCGCCCTGCTGGCCGTGGCGGTACCGGGAACCGCGCACGCCAACACCGTGGGCGTCACCGTGAAGACACCCGGCGCCACCAGCGGGCCCGGTTCGACCTTTGCCGAGATCTCGACCCACGCCGACTGTTCCAGCGGCCTCATCGCCGGCGGCGGCATCAACCAGGCCATCGGCACCGGCTCGGTCTCGAACGGCAACCACGTGATGGGCAGCGAGCCCAGCTCCGACGGCAGCACCGAGTACACCGGCACCACCGGCGTCGTCGGCACCGACGTGACGCACTGGCTCGGCATCGGCGGCACCGGGGGCGCGACCGACGCCTCCTTCTCCACCACCCCCTACGCGACCTGCCTGACCAGCAACCTCGTCAACCACACCCAGGTGGTGATGAACAAGGCCAGCGGGCCCTCGGCGGCGTCGACGGTCAACCTGGTGGTGGCGACCTGCCCGGCGAACACGATCCTGCTCGGCGGTGGCGCGCGCACCACCCCGGCGAGCATCGGCAGCCTCAAGCCGATCGCCAGCTTCCCCACCTTCAACGACGCCGCCCATGACTACGGCCAGAAGGCGGCGGCCGACGGGGCGACCAACCCGAACTCCTGGGCGTCCGTCGGGTGGAACGGCGGCGGGGGCGGCACCAGCAACGTGACCTACGCCTACGCGATCTGCAGCGGCAGCGGCATCAACGTCAGCGGAGCCACCGTGAAGGTCCGCTACAGCGAGGTGAGCGGGCCGACCTCGGCGACCACCGGCCAGACGGCCACGGTCGGCTGCGGCGGCGGGGACGGGAAGCTGATCAGCGGCGGCGCCGCCATCAGCGGCGGCAGCGTGACGACCACCGACTTCACCGGCCCGGGTTCGGGCGGCGACCACCTCAACGGCAGCTTCCCCAGCACCTCCGGCGGCAGCCCCGTCAGCGACGGGACCACCACCGCCGCCTACTGGACGGCCTTCAGCCACACCGGCGGCGCCAGCTCGCCGAGCACCTACACCGACGCCTGGGCGCTGTGCGCCGACGACGGCGTCTGATCCGAAAGGCGATGTCGATTCCCTTGAACCGTCGTATCACCATGCCCAGAGGCAGGCTGGCCGCGATCGCCGGCGCGGCCGGTGTCCTGGCCGTCGCCGTCGCAGTACCCCTGCCCGCCATCGCGGACGCCGCGGGCGGGACGGCCACCTGCGGGGCGACCGGCGTCCTCACCACCTCCCCGCCCACCTGCGCCTACACCACGGCGGGCACGGACACCTTCACCGTGCCCGCCGGCGTGACCAGCGTGCGCATCGACCTGTTCGGCGGCGAGGGCGGCAGCGCGGCCGGCTTCGTGGCCCCCAACCCGCCGAACACCGGCGCGCCCGGCGGCCTCGGCGGCGAGACCAGCGGCACCCTGGCCGTCAGCCCCGGGCAGGTTCTCCAGCTCACCGTCGGCGCCGCGGGCGTTCCGGGGACGTCGCGGCATGGCGAGTTCGCCCGGCGCGGCGGCATCGGCCACGGGGCCGGCGGCGGCGGTGCGCACGGCGGCGGCGGTGCGGGCGGCGGTGGCTCGGACGTGCGGGTCGGCGCCTTCGGCGCGGCCGACCGGGTCCTGGTGGCCGGCGCCGGCGGCGGTGCCGGCAACGGCGGCCCGCTACTGCACGGCGGCGACGGCGGCGGGCTCGCCGGGGCGGCCGGCGGCCAGGGCGGCGGCCCGGAGGGTTCCGGGGTCGCCGGCGGCGGCGCGACGCAGACCGCGCCCGGCACGGGCAGCCCGAACTCGGCCCGGGGCGGTCCGGGGATCCCGGGCGGCGACACCGATCCCTGGACCGGCGAGCCCAATCCGGGCAGCGGCGGCTCCGGTGGCAACGGCGGCGGCGGCGGCAACGGCGGCGGCGGAGGCGGCGGCGGCTACTACGGCGGCGGCAGCGGCTCCGGCGGCGGCGACCCGGGCAACTTCTACGGCGCGGGCGGTGGCGGCGGCAGCGGCTTCGCGGCGCCGACGGTGACCGACGCCGTGCTCGTCGGCGGCGTCAACCACGGCAACGGTCACGCGACGGTTTCGTTCCGCTACGGCGCCTCGGTCTCGGTCGCCGCCAGCACGACCACACCGCTGTTCGGCCAGACCGTCACCCTCACCGCGTCCGTCACCGGCGCGGACCCGGCCGCCGGCACCCCCGGCGGGACGG
This sequence comes from Frankia torreyi, assembly GCF_000948395.1. GTDB lineage: Bacteria > Actinomycetota > Actinomycetes > Frankiales > Frankiaceae > Frankia > Frankia torreyi. Next base: position 10,045 of record NZ_JYFN01000072.1, read on the forward strand.
TCACCTTCCTGGACGGTCCCACGACCCTGGCGACGGCGTCGCTCAGCGGCGGGCAGGCCGGCGTCAGCGTCAGCGGCCTCCAGCCCGGCACCCACGCGATCACGGCCAGCTACGGCGGCGACCCGGCCTTCGCGCCGGGCACCACGGCCGGATCCACCGACGTCACCGTCGGGTTCAGCCAGCCGTGCGTCACGACGACGCGCACCGGACCCCTGACGGTCGCCGCCGGCCAGGCGCTGTGCGTCGGACCGGGCGGCCGGCAGGTCGGCCCGGTCACCGTCCGCTCCGGCGGGGCCCTCGCGCTCACCGGCGCCATGGTCACCGGCCCGGTGTCCGTCGAGGGGGCGCTCGCCCTCACCGCCTGCCGGTCGACGATCACCGGCCCGGTGACGGTCCACGCCGCCTCTGGCTACGTCCTGCTTGGTGCCGACGCCGCCGACGTCACGCCCTGCGCGGGCAACACGCTGCAAGGCCCGCTGACCGTGGACGCGAACACCGGGGGCCTCGAGGCCTCCGCGAACACGATCACCGGCCCGGCCCGGATCACCGGCAACAGCGGCAGCGGCCCACTGCCCGACGACGCGGTGCCCGAGTTCCGCGACAACCACGTCACCGGCCCGCTGAGCTGCACCGGCAACCAGCCGACCCTGACGCAGACAGGCAACGTCGTGATCGGACCGCGATCCGGTCAGTGCGCCTGACGCCTGCCCCAACCTCGGCCGCCTGACGCTGGTGGCGCCCCGCGTCGGGCGGCCGAGCACATCTCCGGTGCAGTGCGAGCAGCCGGCCGAGGAGGCCGGAGCGGCGCGGATCGTCGTGACCTGGAACGATGAGGTCCACCTCCGTGGGCGGTCGTCACGGCCGGCTTCACCGGCCCCGCCGCCGAGGCCCCCGTCCGAAGGAGTCGTCCCCTTGACCGACGCCCGCACCGTCATCGCCAGCCTGCGCCGCTCGCACGAGCGGCTGCGCGCCCTCGCCGAGCCGCTCGACGCCCAGGCGGTGCGCGGGCCCTCCTACGACGACGAGTGGACGATCGCCCAGGTGCTGTCCCACCTCGGGTCCGGCGCCGAGATCGGCCGGCTCGTCCTCGACGCCGCCGTCGCCGGGCAGGACGCCCCCGGCCAGGACGCGTTCGTCGCCGTCTGGGACACCTGGAACGCCAGGACCCCGGACGCGCAGGCCGCCGACGCGCTGCCCGCGGATCTGGCCCTGGTCGAGGCGTACGAGGCCCTCGACGATGCCCAGCTCGCGGGCCTGCGGATCGCGCTCGGGCCGATGAGCCTGGATGCCGCCGGGGTCGTCCGGCTCCGGCTGAGCGAGCACGCCGTACACACCTGGGACGTCGCGGTCATGCTCGACCCCGCCGCCACCGTGGAGGCGGGCGCCGTCGACCTGCTCATCGACGGTCTCGGCATGATCGCCGGGTTCGCCGGCAAGCCCACCAGCCCCGCCCGGATCCACGTCACCACCACCGACCCGGACCGCGAGATCGCCCTCGATCTCGGCGATGCCGTGGCCCTGGGGCCCTGGGACGGCACGCCGCGGCCCGCCCGGCTTCGGTTGCCGGCCGAGGCGTTCGTTCGGCTGGTCTACGGCCGTCTCGACGCCGCCCACACCCCGCCCGTCGAGGCCGACGGCGTGGATCTCAACCTCCTGCGCGCGGCGTTTCCGGGCTTCTGATCTCCGCTGACCTCCGCTGACCTCCGCCGCCCGATCGATCGAGCGCCCTGCGCGGCCGCCTCCCGCGCAGGGCGTCAGCTCTTGCGGCCGATGGCCCCGTAGACGCCGACCTGCGTGTGGGTCAGGCTCTCGTCGACGTCGACGTCGACGTCGACGTCGCCGTCGGGCCGCCAGCGGTGCACGACCCGCAGGCCGGGGTCGACCAGGTCGAGGCCGTCGAAGGACCGAGCGACCTCCTCGCGGCGGCGCAACTGCACGGCAACCCCGTGGGCCCGGTAGGCCTGCGCCCCCTGCTCGCTCTCGGCCGGGGCGAAGTCGGGCGTGCCGTGGGTGAGCGCGAGGAAGCTGCCGGCGGGCAGGGCGTCGAGCAGCCGGGCGACGATCGCGTACGGGTCGACCTCGTCGGGGAAGAAGTGCAGGATCCCGATCAGTGACAGGGCGACCGGGCGGGTCAGATCGAGGGTGTCGTGCAGCTCGGCCGAGGTCAGGATCGTCTCGACGTCGCGCAGGTCGACATCGAGGTAGGTGGTCCGGCCGGCCGGGCTGCTGGTCAGCAGCGCACGGGCGTGGACGAGCACGATCGGATCGTTGTCGGCGTAGACCACCCGGGCCGCCGGGACGATCTCCTGCGCGATCTCGTGCAGGTTCGGCGACGTCGGAATGCCGGTGCCGATGTCGAGGAACTGGGTGATCCCCGCCTCGCCGGCGAGATACCGAACCGCCCGCGCCATGAAGTACCGGTTCTGCCGAGCCGTCGTCCGTATCTGCGGGAACCCGACGATCACCTGCTCGGCGGCCTCCCGGTCGGCGGGGAAGTTGTCCTTGCCGCCCAGCAGGTAGTCGTAGATGCGAGCCGAGTGCGGCTGTTCGGTCTTCAGGTCCACCCTGGGAGCCGTCGGTGACTCAGACCACCGCAGATGGCTACTCGGCTCCCAACCATCGGGATCCGCCACGACACGCCCCTCTCGCCCGGTCAGACCATCCTGATTGCGCGGAATGCCGTAAACGTACCGCGCCCGGGATAGCGATGCCTCCGCCAACCGACGGGGCGTCGCACGCCGACCGGTCCCGCAGGCGCGAGGACTGGTCGAGCCCAAGGTTTCATCGGGCCAGCGCAACAGCACCCAGCGTGCCTGCACCGTGAAACGGAGCCAAATCCAACGGCTACAGGTTAGCTTGCCAGTGGTGGCCTGGGTACGCGCGGGCGAGAAGCCTGGCCAGGGTCCGGCGCTGGGCTGGGGTCAGGTGAGGGATGGTTTCGTCGAAGTCTGCCTGATCCTTGGGGCGGGCGTGCTTGGCCTTGAACAGCAGGACCAGTTCGGGCGCCAGGTACGGGATGCCGTCCGGGGTGTGATGGATGATCTCGCCGTAGGCAAGGCGGATCGTCTGGTCGTGCCGGCAGATCCAGGTCTCGCCGTCGTGGGGTTCTCGGAACACATCAAGGAGGTAATTGCCGGTGGCATGGTCGCGCAGCCAGGTCTGGTGTGTGGCGGCTAGCACGTCCGGTGTGGCGTTCTCCCAGATCCGGCCGCTGCTGACCGCGTCGAAGGCGTAGCCGGGGAAGCGGTCGCGGATCTCGGGGAAGTGCGCGGCGGGGACCGCGATCTCGATGTCTCCGTGCTCGCGTGTCTGCGTGCCGCGGAACAGGTCCAGCGCCCAGCCCGCGGCCGGAGTGAGCGCGGTCGGTCAGGGCCGGGCTGGCGGGCCTGCACAGAGGGCGAGCGGTTCATAGTCGACGAGAAGAACAGACGCCGCCACCGGTAGGCGTTGACTTTCGCGGTTTTCTTTCCCTTGGCGTCGAACGGGCATGGTCGGCATGGCCGAGAGGCGGGGCTCGGCGAACGGACCGGACGCGGCAGGCGACCGTGCCGCCAACCCCGAAGTTCACAGCCTATTCACAGCTTGACTGTGCTGTGCCGCCGCAGCCCGATATCCAAACGATTCGCTAAGAATTTTCACAGGAACCCACCAGCGAACCTTTAGGATCTTGCATCAGAGTACGGACCGCCCCAACGGAACTCTCGCGGGCGTTGCCCGCCGGTAACCCAAAAAGACAACGGAAATTCAACCTCTACGTGCCTTCCGGCGGCCGCACCCCGGATCGCGGGTCATCCTGGAGGGTTCTTGTCGTCCTTGTCGGCAGACGAAACGGCGCCGCAGCAGATCATCGAGCCGCCGGAGCCGTCCCATCGTAGAACCCGACGGGGTGCCCGCCCCCCGTCATCCGCCGGGCGCCGGGTTCGGCTTCCCCGGGGCCGCGCACGCGTCGTCGTGATTGCCGCCGTGGTCGTCGCCGCCGTCGGCGGTGGGCTGCTCGGTTGGGCCCTGAGCGGGGATTCGGGCACGCCGGTCTCGTCCAGGCTCGTCGCGGCGAGCGTCGGGCAGATCCGCCAGACCGTGAGTGCGACCGGCACCCTCGAACCGACCCAGCAGGCCAACCTCTCGTTCGCCGTGTCCGGCGAGATCACCGCGGTCAAGGTCGCCGTCGGCGACAAGGTCCAGGCCGGGCAGACCCTCGCCACCATCGACTCGGCGGCTCTCGCCACCGCGGCCGCCCAGGCACAGGCGACAGTGGCGAACGACCAGGCGAAGGTCGCCTCCGACCAGGCGTCGGGGGTGACGGGCGCCCAGCTCACGGCCGACGAAGCCACGCTGACCTCGGCGCAGGACGCGGCGGCCACCGCGCAGCGCAATCTCGCCGCGAGCGCGATGACGTCGCCGATCGCCGGGACCGTCGCCGTGGTCAACCTCACCGTCGGCCAGCAGCTCGCCGGCGGGTCGGGCAGCGGATCCGCCGGCGGGTCCGGCTCCGGCTCGGGTACGGGTGGCGCTTCGGGCTCCGGTTCGGGCGGCGGCTCGGGTTCGGGCGGCCTGGGCGGGAACGGCGGCGGGTCCGGCTCGGGCGCGTCGTCCTCGCTGACGTCGTCGTCCTCCTCGGCGTCCGGTGCCCAGATCGTCGTGGTCGGCACGGACTCCTACCTGGTCAACGCGACCGTCGACGACACGGCGATCGGCCAGCTCAAGACCGGCGACCAGGCCGTCATCACCCCGACCGGCTCGACCGGCGCCACGACCGTCGCCGCGCGGGCGGGTCGCTCGGGCGGGGTCACCGGCTCGGGTGGGGCGGGTGGCACGGGTGGCACGGGTGCGGGTCTGTCGGGCGCCGGCGGCTCGGCGACGATCTACGGCACCGTGGGCACGATCGGCCTCATCGCGACCAGCACCTCCGGTGTCGCCAGCTACCCGGTGACCATCAACGTCACGGGCACCCCTGCCGGGTTGCACCCGGGCGTCGGCGCCGACGTCTCGATCATCGTCCGGCAGCTCTCCGACGTCCTCACCGTCCCCAGTCAGGCGCTGCACACCTCGGGGTCGCAGACCGTCGTCTACCGGGTGCGCGGCGGCCATCAGGTCTCCACGGTGGTGACCACCGGCGTCACCTCGGGGGCGCAGACCCAGATCACCTCCGGGCTCGTGGCCGGTGACCAGGTCGTCGTCCCGGTCGTCGGCGGCTCGACCACCCGGGCCCGGACGGGCGGTACCGGCAGTGGGTTCGGCGCCGGCGCCGGCGGCGGGGGTGGCGGGTTCCGGGGCGGCGGGTTCGGCGGGGGCGGCGGGTTTGGCGGCGGCACCGGCTTTGGTGGCGGCACCGGCTTTGGTGGACGGGCCGCCGGATGACACCGACCGACTCTCCACCCACCGAATCCACACCGATCGCATCCGGACCGGATGAACCCGGGGCGAACGAATCCGGGGCAAACGAACCCGGCCCGATCGGACCCGGGCGAAACGAATCCGGGGCAAACGAACCCGGCCCGATCGGACCCGGGCGAAACGAATCCGGGGCGAACAAGTCCGGGGCGAGCACCGCCGTCATCGAGCTGACGGACGTCCGCAAGACCTACCGGTCGGGGCTGTTCGAGGTGGCAGCCCTGCGCGGGGTCAGCCTGTCCATCCAGGAAGGTGAATATGTGGCGATCACGGGCCCGTCCGGGTCCGGGAAGTCGACGCTGATGCACATTCTCGGCTGCCTCGACGTTCCGACGTCGGGCCTGTACCGGCTGGCCGGCGAGGATGTCGGCGGCATGTCGGAGGACCAGCTCGCCGAGGTCCGCAACCGGCGGATCGGGTTCGTTTTCCAGCAGTTCAACCTGCTCCCCTCCATGACCGCCTGGCGCAACGTGGAGCTTCCCCTCTGCTACGCCGGGGGTCCGCGCTCCGAGCGCCGGCAACGGGCCGTCGACGCGCTGGCCGACGTGGGGCTCGCCGACCGGGTCGAGCACCGCCCGGCGGAACTCTCCGGCGGCCAGCAGCAGCGGGTCGCGGTGGCCCGGGCGCTGGTCACCAACCCGTCGTTGATCCTCGCCGACGAGCCGACGGGCAACCTCGACTCGGCGTCCACCGAGGACGTCCTGGGGCTGTTCCGGCGCCTGCACGACCTCGGCCGCACGATCGTCCTGATCACCCACGAGGCCGAGGTCGCCGCCGCGGCGGACCGGGTCCTGCAGGTTCGTGACGGCGTGGTCACGGCCGATTCGGGTCCGGGCGCCCGGGCGCCGCGGAAGGTGCGCGCGTGAGCTGGGCGGAGATCATTCGGACCGGGCTCGAGGCGGTCCGCTCGCACCGGCTGCGGTCCGGGCTGACGATGCTCGGCATCCTCATCGGCGTCGCCGCGGTCATCCTCACCGTCGGGCTCGGCGAGGGAGCGCAGGACAAGGTGCGGGGCCAGATCAACGCGCTCGGCAGCAACCTGCTGATCGTCGCCCCAGGCAGCACGACGACGAACGGGGTACGCGGCGGCTTCGGCAGCGCGTCGACCCTCACCCGGGCCGACGCCGACGCGCTGCGATCCACGGTCGTGGCCCCCGACATCCGGGCAGTCGCACCGACGACCTCCCGGTCCGCGGCGCTGGCCGCCGGCAGCTCCTCGTGGACGGCCTCGGTCGTCGGCACCACGCCCGACTGGCTGTCGGTGCGCGCCCGCGCGATCGGCGCGGGACGGTTCATCAGCGGCCAGGACGTGGCCGACCACGCGGCCGTGACGGTGCTGGCCGCGACCACCGCCGAGGAGCTGTTCGGCGCGCGCGACCCGGTCGGGCAGTCCGTCACCGTCTCGGGGGTGCCGATGACGGTCATCGGCACGTTGACCGCCGCCGGCTCGTCCGCGAACACCAACGAGGACGACCAGGCCATCGTGCCGATCACGACCGCCGCCGACCGGATCACCGGTGGCGTGAGCCGGAACTCCGTCCAGAACATCTACCTGGAGGCGACCTCCGGCCACACCCTGTCGGCCGCCTACCAGGAGGCCGACTACGAGCTGCTGGCTCGGCACCGGATCACGACGCCCACGGCGGCCGACTTCTCCATCACCAGCCAGCAGTCGATCCTGTCCACCGCGACCTCGGTCGACCGGACCCTGACGGTGCTGCTCGCCGGCGTCGCCGGGATCTCCCTGCTGGTCGGGGGCATCGGAGTCATGAACATCATGCTCGTCTCGGTGACCGAACGGATCCGTGAGATCGGCCTGCGCAAGGCGCTCGGCGCCTCCCCGCGGGTGATCCGGCGGCAGTTCCTCGTCGAGGCGTCCGTGCTGGGTCTCGCCGGCGGCCTGCTCGGCACCGCCCTCGGCCTCGCCGGGGCCGCCATCCTGCCGAGCCTGATCTCCGATCCGATCTCGATCTCCCCGACCGCCACCGTCGGCTCGATCGCCATCGCGATCGCGATCGGGGTGGCGTTCGGCGTCTACCCCGCGACCAGGGCGGCCCGGCTCGCGCCGATCGAGGCGCTGCGCAGTGACTGACACCGGCCGACAACCTTGCGCGGGACACCCGTCCACGGAGCACCCGTCCGCGCGCCTCGTCCCAGCCCGGGTGGGCATTCCCGGGCCGTCCATCAGGAGCGACAGTCCCATGACCACTGCGAATCCGATTGGCCCGGTTCGATCGGGTGAGCCCCGCCGGCATCGCCGTGCCCTGGCCGCGGGGCCGATCGTCAGCGTCGCGCTCGCAATGATCGTCACCGTCAGCGCATGCGGCGGCGGCGGTTCCGACGGAGCCACGGCCACCGCGGCGAGTGCGCCGAGCCAGGCCGCCGGCTCCGCCCAGGGGCAGGGCCAGGCGGCCCGGCCGGGCACCAGCGGCACCATCGCCGCGGTCACCGCGACGAACGTCGAGGTCCAGAATCCCGCGAGCGGTCAGGTCACCGTCACCTGGACGCCGAACACCAGGTTCGTCAAGACCACCACTGCCAGCGCGTCCGCCGTCGCGGTCGGCGACTGCGTGACGGTCACCGGTGGCAGCCCGGGCAGCACGTTCACCGCCCAGACCGTGACCGTGAGCCAACCGGTGTCCGGCGGCTGCACGGCGGGCTTTGGCCGCGCCTTCGGTGGGGCCGGCGGGTTCCCGGGCGGTGCCCGGCCGTCCGGCGCGCCGACCGCCCGCCCGGGTGACCGTTCGACTGCCCGCCCGAACGGGCAGGGCCGCCCGAACGGCGGTCGGCTCGCAGTGGTCACCGGGTCGGTGACCAAGGTGGCGGGCACGACCATCACCGTTACCGGTCCGCAGCGGCCCCGTGCCGGCGCGTCGGCCTCGGCGGCACCCGCCGCCACCCCGTCGCCCGGCGCGACCGTCACCTCGACGGTGACCCTCGGCTCGTCGACCACCGTCGAGGAGACGAGCAGCGCCACCTCGGCGGCCCTGACCGTCGGTGAATGCCTGACCGCCATCGGCAAGGCTGACGACACCGGCGCGGTGTCCGCCACCTCCATCAGCGTCCGCCCGGCCGCCAGGCAGGGATGCACCGGCGGGTTCGGCGGCCGGCCCTTCGGCGGCCAGGGCTCGGGTGGCGGCATGGCCAATGGGTGAACGATTCGGCCGGGCGCTGGCCCGGACCAGTCGGCGTGGCACCCGAACCTGGATCGTGATCGGCGTCGTCGCCGTGATCGTCGTCGCCGCCGGCTCGGCGACGCTCGCGGCGACAGGGTCCTCCGGCCCGGACTACCGCACCGCCACGGCGGTGCGGGCCACCGTCGCGCAGACGCTCGACTCGACCGGCGTCGTCTCGCCGGCAAGCCAGGCCAGCGTGACCTTCCCCGTCTCCGGGACAGTCGCGAGCGTCGCCGTCACCCCTGGTGATCATGTCGAGGCCGGACAGACGCTGGCGACCCTCGACGCCGCCACGCTGTCGGCCGCGGTCGACTCGGCCGCGGCCACGCTTGCCACCAACCAGGCGAAACTGATCTCCGACGAGGCCGGCGAAGGCGGTCTTGGCGCCAGCACGGCGGCGGGCTCCACTGCCTCCTACGCGGGTGGCCCGGCGACGATCGAGCCGATCGCCCTGGCGACCGGCGGCGCCCGACCCGCCGACCGGACGGCATCCACTTCGACAACGCCCGGCCCGACGGACTCCGGCCCGGCATCGTCGGGCTCGACGGCGTCAGGCTCGACGGCGTCAAGGAACGGCGGCGCCGTTGCCGCCGCCCGCGCCGCCATCACCAAGGCGCAGAAGTCCCTGATCACCGCGCAGCGCACCGCCGACGCCGACCTCGCCGTCGCCACGACGGACCTCGGGCAGGAGAAAACGACCTGCGCGGCGTTCATCGACGCAACGGCGACGGCCGGCACGGCCGCACCGCCCGCGACGGACGGATCGCCCGCGACGGCGGCCGGGCCCTCCCCGGCGGGCGCGGGCCGGTCGGGTGGCACAGTCCACGCCGCCCCACCGGCGCAAGCCACCCCACCGGTGCACACAGCCCCATCGGCCCATGCCGCCCCGCCGGCGCACACCACCCCGCCGGTCCATACCGACCCGCTGACGCCGAACTCCCCTGTGCCGGCCGCGTCGGCACCGGCCGCGTCGGCACCGGCCACCTCAGCTCCGGCCACCCCGGTACCGGCCACCCCGGTACCGGCCACCTCAGGACCGGCCACCTCGACACCGGCATCATCGACACCGACCGTGGGCCAGGCCCCCACCACCACGGGCGCGTCCGCCTCGGTGAGCGCCGCGCCGGCCTCGTTCGCGTCGGGGCTGCGGGTGATCGAGTCCGTGCAGCGGTGGGACGCGCAGTCCGTGACCTCGGCCGTCCCGGCGGCCACCGGGACGGCGGCTGGGACGGCGGCCGCGTCCGCCTGCTCGGCGCTGCTGAGCACCGTGCTCACCGACCAGCAGCTCGTGTCGACCGCCCAGGGAGTGGTGACCCAGGACGAGGCCACGCTCGGTAACGCGATCGAGACCCTCGTGGCCCTCGCGCCCACCTTCGACTTCTCCGAGTCGACCCCGTCCACAGGGGGATCGACCTCGACGGACGCGGCCCCGGGCCGGCCGGCCGCGGGGACGGCGACCGCGGGTAGTGCCGGCGGTGCCGGCGGTGCAGGCGGTGCTCGGTCTGCTCGTTCCGGCGGCTCCGGCGGCGCATCCGGTTCGTCCGGATCGGCGCGCTCCGGCGGGGCGGCGTCCTCGGCACGCGGCGGCGCCCAGGGCGTGCCGGCCTCTCCCGCACAGATCGCCGCCGACCAGGCCACGGTGGACGCGGCGCAGGCCGCGCTGACCCAGGCCAAGGACGAACTGATCCAGACCACTCTGGTCAGTCCACTGGCGGGCACGGTCGGGGCGGTCGGCCTGACCGTCGGCGAGTCTGTCCAGGCCGCCTCGACGGCCTCGGGGGGCTCCGGGATCACGGTGATCGGCGCCGGGACCTCCTACGAGGTCGAGACGTCCGTGACCGACTCCGACCTGGCGAAGGTGCGGGTCGGTCAGGCCGCATCGGCGATCGTCGACGGTTCGACCACGGCCCTGACCGGCAAGGTCGTCGGCATCGGGCTGCTGCCGACGTCATCGCTGTCGAGCGGCTCGAGCAGCGGCGGCTCGGGGGCGTCGAGTTCGGTGAGCTATCCGGTGACGATCTCGCTCAACCGGGCAAGCCAGCGGATCTTCTCCGGTTCGGACGCCGACGTCTCCATCGTGATCGCCCAGGCGGCGAACGCGATCGCAGTGCCGAGCTCGGCCCTGCGATCGCTGGGTCAGCTACACACCGTGACGGTGGTGCGCAGCGGCAAGGCGACGGCCACGATCGTCGGCGTCGGGGCGGCCGGAACCACCCTGACGCAGATCACGTCGGGGTTGAAGGTCGGCGACCGGGTGGTGCTCGCCGACCTGTCGACCCCGCTGCCCAGCGCCGGCGGCACCACGAACGGCCGCGGCGGCGGCCTCGGGGGTGCGTTCGGAGGCGGCGGCCTCGGTGCAGGCGGCCTCAATGCGGGCGGCCTGGGCGGTGGCCGGGCGGGCGGTCTCGGTGGCGGTCGGGCAGGCTGATCGGCCTGCCCGGCCGTGGATGCCGGTCCCGCCGTCCAGGTCGGACGGCGGGACCGGCGGATGATCCGGGGAGGGATCAGGCCGCGCCGGGAACGGTGGCCTTCCTCTCCTTGAAGCCGAAGCCGTCGCTGGACGCGCCCTGCTGGAATGCGGTGAAGGCGTTCTCGTCGGCGTCGATGTCGGCCTGCGTCGCGGTACCGTTCTTCAGCTTGCCGGTCAGGCTGCTGAACTTGTCGCTGATCGACTGCACCGAGTTGCACAACGTCGGATTGGCCAGCGCGAACCGCTTGGCCACCTTGAGCTCGTGGACCGTGAACGCCCCGGCCACCGCGGCCTTGGCGAAGCTCCGCGTCCGCTTCGGCGCGCCCTTGGCGAAGCCGCCGTTCCTCGCCGGCTTGTAAATGTAGCGATGGAAGGCGCCCAGGGCGAGACCGGAATGCAGCGCGAACCGCGTCTTCGCGAAGGCCTTGGTGTTACCCGAGGTCGGGCAGGAACCGGAGTACTCGGAGTCGGTGTCGGTGCCCGCCGAGCTCGACGTGCGGACGCCGTTCTTCCCGGAGCCGCCCGACGAGCCGCCACACGCGCTGAGCAGCGTGACCGAGAGCAGCAACGCGATCACAGCCGCCGCGTACCTCGTGGTCCGAGCGGTCGGCCTAGCGATTGTCGAGAACATCCACCACCAACTTCGTGCGGCTTTCGCCTGGTCAGAGATCCACAACGCCCACGGGGACGCTGTGCAACTGTAGCGATTGCCGTGCCTCCCGGCACCGTCGCGCTCCCGATACCGTCGCGCTCCCGATACCGCCCCACCGCCTGGGCCGGCCCCACTCGACGTTCAGGCAGCCGCCGAGCGGCAGCCGCGAGGTCTTCTCTCCGCGGTACTCGCCCGAACGCAGGTCGGGCCGGCCCATGGACAGAAGTCCGTGAGCCGGCCCGTGCTACAGGTGTCGCCGCGGTCTACGTTCTCGTATACAACTGTCTATAGCGCGCGGCGGCGTTGGGATTTCGATAGACGCAGTTACTGCTAAGCGGGCGATACAGGTTGGATCCGACGTTCCCCGGATCACAGTTGTTGAAGTAGAACTCGTACGCGAACCCCTTGCCGGCGTGGGCCGTGAACCAGTCGTACATCCACTGGACGTAGTTCGCGTTGTCGCCCCCGCCGGCGGAGCCGCTGCCGTCGACCACCCCCCATTCACCGACTCCGAAGAGCTTGTTTCGAGACTGGGCGAAGTTGTACCAGTAGTTCAGCCCACCGACCGCGTTCGACTGGGCGTCGAACGCCGCCTTGGTCGGCGAGGCGGGGTAGAAGTCGTAGGCGTCGAGACCGACGGAGTCCACCCAGGCGTCCCCCGGGTACATGTCCATCGCGTTGTGGCTCGGCGGGTTCTGCGNGNAGTGGGNGTTCAGGCCCCAGGACAACGTGGGGTCCGGCTCGGCGGTGGCGTTGATGGAGTCCGCGACGTGCCGCCAGCAGTTGATGTAATCCGTGGGATTGGTCGCCGACCACTGGTACCAGTCACCGTTCCCCTCCCACGCGATGCGGATGATGGAGTCCTGGCGGCCATAGGCGTTCAGCATCCGGCCGAAGTTCTGCCAGTAGGAGTCGTAGGCGCCGGTGGCGCAGGTCGCGTTGCTCGCGCCGATGTTCTCCGGGTAGGGCGGGACCGCGATGATCAACCGGCCCGGCCAGGTGGCGAAGGTCTGCAGCAGATTCGTGGGCTGGGTGACGTTCGCCCAACTGTTGCGCGTCACGTAGAGCAGGGTGAAGTCGCAGGGGGTGCCGCGCCAGGTGCAGAACGCCTCGAGGTTCGCCTGGTTCATGGCCGGGTCGGGGTAGGTGCCGGACTCCCATCCCTTGCCCGAGCGCAGGCCCGACCACAGCGGCGGGGCCGGCGGCGGGNTCAGCCCGGNGGTGATCTCGGCGCGGTCGAAACCGATGTTGTTCCCGGTGGACGTGACGTTTCGACGGCCCTCGTTCGTGAACGTCAGGGTGTGCGCGCCGACCGCCAGGATGGGCGACGAGTACAGCAGGGTGATCGACGATACCGGCGCGTAGGCGTCAATGGTAATCGGTTGCGCACCGTCGATACGGAACGTCCCAAACCCGTTGGCCGGCCCCTTGAGTCCGTAGACGTCGATCTGGGTTCCGTTGAACCTGACCGTGGCAACGGCGCCGGGGTTGCTGGTGTAGTACAGGCTGTTGTTGGGTGAGGTCACGCAGCCGGTGCACGGCATCCAGCCCGCGGTGTACGACACCTGGTTGTTTCCGGTGCCGATCGCGGTGTCCTCGATCGTGAGCGCCGTCTGCACCGGCGGTGGTGGCGGCGGCGGCACCGGATCGGCGACGACCTCGGCGCGGTCGAAGCCGACGTTGAAGCCGGTGGAGGCCGCGTTTCGGACGCGCAGGTTCGCGATCTGCAGCACGTGGGCACCCGACGTGAGCGCTCCCGAAGTGTAGATCAGACTCACAGCCAGCGGCAGGGCGAAGGTGTCCACGGTGACCGGTACGCCGCCGTCGATGCTGAAGGCGGCCTGGCCGCCCGTCGGCCCCTTGATGCCGAACACGTTGATCTGGGTTCCGGTGAACCGGATCGTGGCGATGGCCCCGTAGCCGGTGGAGTACCGGTAGCTGTTGTTGGGCGTGCTGGGCGCGCATCCGGTGCACGGGGTCCAGGTCCCGGAGTAGGAGACCTGGTTGTTCCCGGTACCGACGGCCGTGTCCTCGATGGTGATCGTGGCGGCGCTCGCCGGTGTCGCCAGCGTCGCCAGGGTCGTCATGACCACGATGAGACCCAGTGCCGCGCAGGTCGGTCGGCCGACCAGGCGGGCGAGGATCGCGCGCCGCCGGGAGTGCCGCCCACGCCGGCCGCGCCGACGTTCGGTCCATGTGCCATCGGATCCGGCGAACCGTCTTCGTACCCGCCATCCCAGCACCGATCGGACACTGCGCGGGCGCCGCGGACCAGTCCGTACGTCAACGCCACCGGGACGCGCTCCCGACGGGAAGTCCGTCTCGTCCGATTTTTCTTCCGCTTGCATTCCGTTGTCCCGTCTAGGTGTCGTCAAACCTGCCAATCAGAGCCATTTACCATGACCGGAAAAGACGCTAGGCCAATGGTTCGCGCGTTCCGGACAGGAGCTATTCCCCGGAGATTCGACGCCCCTCAATCCACCTCGGACGAAGGCTGGCAACGCCGGCTATCGAACCACTCCGGTAGAACGCCTCCGACGAGACCAACGCGAGACCAAGCGTCTGCGTCTGCCTATGGAAAGCCGACCGCCAGTACCTGTCAGGGCGGTAGCCAGTGATTCGACGCGGCCATCGGGGGGCACCGCGGCGAGCGGACCGATCCCGAAAGGCGGCGACGCCGGGCATCCGCCCGGCCATGGTCGGCCCACGGCACAGGCTTTCGATCGATGGGATGGCGGTCCTGGCGGACGCGACGTCGCCGCGAGCCACCATGCTCCGAAGTCGGGCTGAACCGTGCTGTATCTCGACGGACCGTGTCCAGCATGAGCGCGGGAGCGTCCCAGCCAGCGAACTCGAGGGCCAGGCGGCGTTACTGGGTCTGGGTCGCCAGGCCCGAGGTCTCTCTGGACGAAGACGGCTCCGACCACCGGGAACGTGACCCAGACCGCGTGACGGAACCAGGAGAGTGGTGGACCTGCCACGCGGAGACCCAGCCGGGAGATCTCACCCTCCTCTACCGTTCACAGCTCAAGAAGGACCGCGCTTATCTCATCGAGGCGAAGTCGGCCGCATACTCGCTGGCCGATGACGAGTCGGCGGCCGCCGAGGGCTGGGGCGTCGGCTGCGACTACCAGGTCATCGACAGGTTCGCGCAGCCCCTGTCCATCGCCGACATGCGTCTCGGCATGGAAAACTCGGCCCACACTCTGGCCATCGTGTCCAACAACTACTTGCGGTCGGCATACGCGACGACGGAATAGATCGAACGTATCGTCGCGTTGCCGCTACCACCCTCGGCCAGGAGGCATCCCGCCCATGGGAACAGCTATGCCGGAAGCATCATGACACGCGCCATCCACGATGCCGGGTGGTCCGCCCGGAACATCGACATCCCCGGTGAACGGCTGGTATTCGTCCGTAATCGCGGACAGACACCGGGTCAGTCCGGTGCCGGAGCCCGTCTGGCCGCGACCGCCGCCACCGCGGTTCCCGACGCCGCGGACGCGGGACGCTAGGGAAGCGTCGTCAGGCCACCCTCGACCATGAATGTCATGCCGGTAAGGTAGCTCGCGTCGGGCCCGGCGAGGAACACCGCCACCCGCGCGCAGTCCCGAGGAACTCCCCAGCGCCGCAGCGGGATCTGCGCCTCGGCCGCCTCCCGCGCGCCGGGGTGATCGGCGAAGACGCCCTCGGCGGCGTCGGTGAGGATGACCGGGTTGAGGACGTTCACCGTGATCCCGTGCTGCCCCCAGCCGTTGGACGCAGTCCGGCTCAGGGCGCGGATCGCCTCCTTGTTGCAGTTGTAGGAGGCGGACTCGGCGTTGCACATGATGCCGCGACGTGACCCGAAGTTCAGGATTCGCCCGCCGCCCGCGGCCTTCATGTACGGGAAGACGGCCTGCATGGCCCTGAGCGTCGCCTTGACGCCCGTCTCGAAATTCCAGTCCCACTCGGCTTCGTCGACGTCCTCCAGGTTCGTCGGCTCGCTGGAGGCACGCGGCTTGTCGCGGGTGCCGAAGCTCTGCGCGTTGTTGACGAGGATGTCCACGCCACCGTATTCGGCCACGGTGCGGTCGACCATCTCGCGGATGTTCTGCGCCACGCCGACGTCGCAGGTGATGCCCAGCGCGTCGCCGCCCCGGGAACGAATCCCGTCGACAACCTCGCTGACCGTACCCGCGGTCCGGGAGGCGACGACGACGCGAGCGCCTTCCAACGCGTACTCCTCCGCGATCGCCCGGCCGATACCCCGTCCGGCGCCGGTCACTATGGCGATCTTGCCGTCTAACACACCCATGCGGTCCTCCTCGATCCGTCGTCGCCGGTCGGCCACGCCGCCGACCGGCGACGCGGGCCCGCCCGAGCGAGGGCACCGTCTCGATGCGCGCCCACGGCCCATGTCTACTCGGGTACCTGAGCGACGTGCGCACACGCACGGTGGTCGTCCACCGCCGGGCGTGGACCCGCGTGGTCTCTGCCGGCGCGGGGTAAGAGCCCTGGTGTGGGCCCTGCTAACGTTTTCTCCATGCTGCCCGCGGAGCTACGGAGCGTCGATCGGGGCCATCTACGCACTGCTGTGGGTGATACCACCTTTCAGCGGGGGGCGCAGTACGCCAGGCAGGGCGCCGTGGCCGAGATGTCGTGGCGGCCGGCCGGAAACGCGCTTTACGGCACGGTGGCGGGAAGCCACGGAGAGCGTTATGTGACCACCGTGTATTTCACCGGCCCGGGCTCCGCGGAGCCGTGGTGGTTCGACGATGCCCAGTGCACCTGCCCGGTGGGCGTCGGTTGCAAGCACGCAGTCGCGCTCGTGCTGGCGGCGGCAACAAGGGCCGCCGGTGGCGGCCCGGCTCGCCAGCCTGCCGCCGGGCCGAAAGGCTGGGCCTCGTCCCTGTCGGCGTTGCTCGGCGACCGGTCGGTCGAGGACGAGTCTCGGGGTACGACGCCGCTCGCCATCGAGCTGACGCTGTCCGCCGAGATGTCGGCGGGCCGGCCGAAACGCGGGTCCGGCAGACCGTCGTTGGGCGTGCGCGCGCGGCTGGTGAAACCCGGGAAGACCACCTGGATCAACGCGCTCTCCTGGTCGAAGCTGAGTTCGCCCTACGGGCACTACCAGCGCGACAGCTACGTGCCGGCGCACCTGCGGATTCTGCGGGAACTGTACGCCGTCTACCTTGCCGGGCAGGAGGACACGGCGTACGGCGCCTATTCCTACGGCGACGACAAGTACCTCGATCTCGGCGCGTTCGCGAGCCCTCGGTTGTGGCCGCTGCTCGACGAGGCCGCCGCGGCCGGTGTGCGGTTGGTGCATGGGCGCAAACGGCTTGGCGATGTCGAGCGCTACGGTTCGGCGGAGCTGTGCCTTGATGTGACTCGCGGTGCGACGTCAACGGCGCNCACCGTGAGTCCCCTGCTGCGCATGACCGACCCGGATCAGTCCGTGGCGCCGTTCGCGTTCATCGGCGGTCACGGTGTCGTCGGTATCGATCGGGCGGAGATTCAGGCCACGGATCGTCACGAGCACTGGCACATCCGGCTGGCCCGGTTGAGCACCCCCGCGCCGCCGAAGCTGATCCAGATGGCCGTGGAGAACAGAAGCCTGCGGATTCCGGCCGCCGAGCGGCCGCGTTTCATCAGCGAGTTCTACCCGGGGCTGCGCAGGGTGGCCCGGATCGTCTCCAGCGATGAGTCCTTCGAGCCCCCGGTGATTGTGCCGCCGGAGCTCGTCGCGCGGGCCGACTTCGGGCCGGCCCACACCGTCGAGATCACCTGGGAGTGGGATTACGCAGTCGGGGGCACGCGGCTGCGTGCGCCAATACACGATCACGGCGGTAGCGACGGGCCTGACGACGGTAGCGACCCGGGATATCGGGACAGGCGCAGCGAGGCCGATATTCTGGCCAATCTGGAGCTGCCGCCCGGCGTCCTCCCGACGGCGTCCGTCCGGCTCAGCGGGATCGAGACGATGCGGTTCGCGACGGAGCTGCTCCCGCTCCTCACGGCCCACGACGGGATCACCGTCGAGATCGGTGGCCGTCCCGCGGACTACCGCGAGGCCGGAGATCTGCTACGGATCGAGGTCTCGACCGACGAGGTCCCGGGCGAGCGCGACTGGTTCGATCTCGGTGTCGCCGTCACCCTGGACGGGCACGAGATCCCGTTCGCGCCGCTCCTGGTGGCCCTGAGTAGGCAGGAGTCGCACCTGCTGCTCGACGACGGCACCTATTTCAGCCTGGACCGGCCGGACCTGCGGACGCTGCGCGGGCTGATCGAGGAGGCGAAGGCGCTGCAGGATGCCCCCGGCGGGGCGCTGCGCATCAGCCGCTTCCAGGCCGGGCTGTGGGAGGAGCTCACCAGCATCGGCGTGGTCGTCCGCCAGGCGCAGACCTGGCGCCGGCAGGTAGCCGGCCTGCTGGCCCTCGACTCCGCCGGCGCGAAGGAGCCACCGCGGACTCTCCAGGCCAGCCTGCGGCCCTATCAGGCGGACGGGTTCCGGTGGCTGAGCTTCCTGTGGGACTGCCAGCTCGGCGGGATCCTCGCGGACGACATGGGCCTGGGCAAGACTCTGCAGTCGCTCGCGCTCATCTGCCACGCCCGGGGGGCCGACCCGGCGCTGCCGCCGTTTCTCATCGTCGCACCGACGAGCGTCGTGTCGAACTGGGCCGCGGAGGCAGCCCGGTTCGCGCCGTCGCTGCGGGTCGCCGTCGTCACCGACACCCTGAAGCGCCGTGGTCAGGCCCTCGCCGACATCATCGACGCCGCCGACGTGGTCGTGACGTCCTACACGCTGTTCCGACTCGACACCGAGGCGTATTGCGCGGCCTCCTGGGCCGGTCTGGTTCTCGATGAGGCGCAGACCGTCAAGAACCACCAGTCGAAGGCGTACCAGTGCGCGCGGCTGCTGCCCGCGCCGTTCAAGCTGGCGGTCACCGGAACGCCGCTGGAGAACAATGTGATGGAGCTGTGGTCGCTATTGTCGATCACCGCGCCAGGGTTGTTCCCGAACCGCGCGCGGTTCGACGGCTACTACGCCCGCCCGATCGAGAAGCAGGGTGACGCCGAGCGTCTCGCGCAGCTTCGGCGCCGGATCCGGCCGCTGATGGTCCGGCGGACCAAGGAGCAGGTCGCCCCCGAGCTCCCCGCCAAGCAGGAGCAGATCCTGGAGGTCGAGCTACACCCCCGCCACCGCAGGATCTACCAGACCCACCTGCAGCGCGAACGGCAGAAGGTGCTCGGCCTGATCGACGACATGAACCGCAACCGCTTCACCATCCTGCGATCGTTGACGGCGTTGCGACAGCTCAGCCTGCACGCCGGGCTCGTCGACGACACCCACGACGAGCTGCCCAGCGCCAAGATAGACATCCTGCTCGAGCAGCTACGGGACGTCGCCGACGGCGGGCACCGGGCGCTCGTGTTCAGCCAGTTCACCCGGTTCCTCGGCCGGGTGCGGGAATCGCTCGACGCCGACGGCATCGAACACTGCTATCTCGATGGCACGACCCGCAACCGAGCCGCGGTCGTGCGGCGCTTCAAGGAAGGAAAGGCGCCGGTCTTTCTCATCAGTCTGAAGGCCGGCGGATCGGGCCTGAACCTGACCGAGGCGGACTACTGCTTCCTGCTCGACCCGTGGTGGAACCCCGCCACCGAGGCGCAGGCGGTGGACCGTACCCACCGCATCGGGCAGTCCCGCAACGTCATGGTGTACCGGCTGGTGGCCAAGGACACCATCGAGGAAAAGGTGATGGCGCTGAAGACGCGCAAGGCCGAGCTTTTCGCCGGCGTCCTGGACAGCGGCGAGTTCGTCGACACCACGTTGGACGCCGACGACATCCGATCACTGCTCTCCTGAACCGGCATCCCAGCGACCGCGTGGGGACGCGTCTTCAGCCCATCACTGCTGCCCCGGTCCGGTCCTGCCGTCCCTCACCTCACCAGCGCCCCTCGGGCCGCTGTTCTGATGCGAGGCGTCGGGACCCGGTGCGAGGCGTCGGGACCCGNTCAGGAGATGGCGTTCTTCGCGGTGGCGATGCCGTCCGCCGAGGTGGTCTGCAGGATGTCGTTGAGCTGTGTGTCCGACGGCGTGTAGCCGAAGTAGGTCTTGTAGAAGTCGCGGGTGACCGACCGGAGGTCGACGTCGGCGAACAGCGACGGGTTGAGGACCTTCGCGACCCACTGGAGCTGCACCGCCTGCTCGACGGTGTACTGACCCCACGCGTACAGCCCGCGCGGGTCGATGAACACCTTGTCCGACTTGACCGCCTTCAGATCGCTCCAGCCGCTGATCTTCGACAGGCCCGCCAGCACCGAGGCGCCGGTGTTGGCGGCCAGGCCCTGGTCACCGCCCGGCGCCTGGATGATCACATTGTCCGGGTTCCACTGCAGCAGCTGCTCCATGGTCACATTCACGCGACTGCCGCTGATTCCCTTCGCGACGTCCGTCCCGCCGGCCTTCGTGATCCACTGGTCCGGCAGCGACGACCCGCCCTGGACCACGATGTTGTTGCCGGCGTACGCCTCGATGTACACCACGGTCGGCTTGGTCGTCGACTTCGCCAGCTTCGACGTCAGGGTGCTGTCAACCTTGTCGAAGTAGGCGTTGTAGGCCTTCGCCTTGGCCACCGCGGCGCCGCCGTAGGTCTCCCCGGCGACGGTGATCGACTGCGTCAGCTGCGCGTACTTGGGAAAGACCATGACCACCGCCGGGATACCCGCGGCCTGGAAGGGCTTCGCCGTGTCACCACCGGAGAGCGCGGAGACCACTGAGGTGCTGCCCGTTTCACGGACACGCGATAGTTGGACTATATCAGCTTTACGCCGCCTCCGGTATTGATGTCTGACTCGTCAGGTAGAGATGTTCGACGTGTTCCGGAGTGTGGTAGCCGAGGGTGGAGTGGAGTCGCTGCCGGTTGTAGAAGACTTCGATGTACTCGGCGATCGCACTGCGGGCGGCGCGGCGGGNGGGGNAGATTTCTCGGTAGACGAGTTCATTTTTGAGTGTGCCGAAGAAGGATTCGGCGGCGGCGTTGTCCCAGCACACTCCGGTGGCGCCGACGGAGGGTCGCGCGCCGTGCTTGCTCAGGGTTCGATGATAGGCATCGGACGTGTATTGCGCGCCGCGGTCGCTGTGGAAGATCACGTCCGGTGTGAGGG
>NZ_JYFN01000073.1 GCF_000948395.1 Frankia torreyi
ATCACGCTGGCGATGCTCACCCACGCCTGGCTCGCCGTCACCGCGAGGAAACACCGCGACCAGAACCCGCCGGCCGTCCCGCCGACGATGACCGCCGTGGGATACAAGCNTCTCCCCGGTGGCCTGCCGGTCGCCGAACAGCCGGAACCGGACAGGCGCATGATGACACCNTTCACCCTCAACGAGATNCGCCATGTCTTCGCCCTGTTCACCGAAGCCGTTCTCCCNCCCGCCATGATCACCTGGTGGTCGGACTGGCGCCGCGGCCACCAGGCCCGCGCCCGCTACTACCACTACCAGACCCGGATCTACGCTGCCCAAAGCATCGCCCGGCAGGCAGCAGCCACATAAAGATCACTGGTGCTGTAGTACTAGGAAGAAATTCGGCGGTGACGATGTCGAACTCGAGGGAATCGAAAAACATCGACGACCGGTCCCGGAGAGCGGACTTCGCGACCCATCTTTCGGCGATGTGCTGAGATCCATGCATCCCGACAGCTCGTGAGCGCATGATCTGGACGGGGCCGCCGCCCGTAGAATGGTGATCTCGCTGGAAGGCTAGGAGAAGTCGAGTTCGGGAATTCCTGGCCGAGTGACTTCTCGTGATCCGTTACCGAAATCGCGCCCGCTGTCGCCGTGATCGGCGCGGCACAGGCTGGGGTCACCTCCGGCACGAATCCCATGCTCCCCCGCCGGGAGTGATCGCGGCCATAGGCCGTTCGGCAGATTTTCGGGGAGGTCGTTCCACGGATCGCCGACGCTCTTGTCTGGTACCCCGTCGGCCACCGCAGTCCCGGTCACCGAATCTGTGACGTGGCGGGAGGGGAACGGACCTCGGCCGGACCGTCCACGTCGGCCATCTGGTGTCGCGCCCGGGGCGATGCAGTGATGGGCAGCACGGCGCTGACCTGCCATCCCTGCATGCGCGGGCCCGCCGCCAGAGTGCCGCTCTGCGCCTCGACCCGCTCGGTGAGACTGGTGAGGCCGAAGCCACCTCCCTGGCGGTCGGGATCGGCCAGGTCCGGCGGCGACTGACACTGCCGTCCGTCGTCGGTGACCAGGACATGGAGAGCTTCGGCGACGACGTCGTGGGGCGCGCGGAACACGGCGATTCGCACCTTCGTCGCACCGGCGGCGTGCCGCCGTACGTTGGTGAGCGCCTCGACCACCACTCGGTAACCCAGGCTGCTCACATGGTTCGGCAGTTCCTCCAGCGCGCCGGACGCGAGATCGAGGGATGCCTCGATCGATCCGGTTCGGGTGAACCTGGAGACCAAGGAGGGAAGCTCGCCCAGATCCCGGGGCAAGCGGGGGGTGACCTCCGCGCCGCCCGGCTGTCCGACTACCTCGCCGCGTTCCACCCTGGCCGTCTCGGCAAATACCTGGACTGTACGGTCCATTGCGGCCAACGCCTGGGCGCCGGCGGCTTCGATACGGGGCAGCAGTTCGATAGCGCGGCGTGGATCCTCCCTGGCAAGGACCTGCGCGGCCTGAGCCAACACGACGACGCCGGTGACATCGTGAGCGGCGAAATCGTGCAGATCACGGGCCAGGTCGACGCGTTGCGTCCGGCGTTCGGCGACCACCGCAGCGCGGCTCCTGGAGTCCAGCGAGCGCAGGTAGCATCCACCGCCGACCGAAGCGGCCGACAGAAGGGCCCAGGCCAGGCAGAGTCTGCTCGCCTGCCCGAAGGTCGCATGCGGGTCGACGCGCAGGATCAGCCGCAGCGGCAGCAAGGTGACGGTGATGATCAACGGCGTCCCCAGGGTCAGGGATGTCCGGGGACTCGGGCGGCGCACCGCCGGGACGATGAGGACCAACAGCGCGACTGTTTCCAGCAGCCACCAGTTCGCCGTGGCATTCACGGCTGGTCCGGGATAGAGGAACGTCACGGCCAGGGAGACGCCGCAGGCGACAAGCGAGGCCGGTGGCACCAGTCGAATCCGGTCCGCCAGCCACAGAGTGGGCAGAAGCGCGGCTGCGACCGCGACTACCGCGGAGAAGCCGATGAGGGGTCCGACCTCGGGCAGCGTCACAAGCGCCGCGACAGTGACAGCGGCAACCGACGTGCCGTATGCGATTCCACGCAGGGCCCTGCGTACCTGACTGGTCACGCAGCCGTATCCTAGCGCGCGCACTGTGACAAGACACCGGATGTCTCGGTTGTCGGCATGAGCCGCCCAGCGTCGAAGGCTTCGGTGCGGTGATTCTATGATCACGGGGAGAGACTCGGATGAAGCTCGCCGTCGGTAGATAGGTGAGCGGGTGCCGTGCCGCCCGGACCTCGGCGACGAGCGCAGTCCCACAGCTCTGGTCAGACCATCCCCTGGTCCTCTGCCGTCGCCCGCTGCGGCACATCGACGCGTCCACCGCCCCGGCGACCCTCCGACTGCACGGCGTCTGCGAGGAGTTCACGGTCGACCTGTCGGCGTCGACGAGCTGAGGCGGACGACGTCGGCGTAGCGCTCGAGAGCGTCGATGCAGGCTGCCACGCTGTGCCCGGGGGGCTGCACGACGAACCAGGTCGCGCCCGCGTCCCGGGCCTGGCCCAGGAAGTCCAGATGCTCGTCGGGGGAGCCGTTCGGGTCCTGGAGCCACGTGCTCTGCAGGGACTGGAGCTGGACGTCGACGGTGACGTCCCGTCCGCGCTCCCGAGAGGCAAGCTCGTTGACTTCCGTCACCGCCGACCTGAGCTGGGCGAACGACGTCAGGGCGGGCGTGCGCGTCGTGCTGGCGATCGAGTCGGGGATCATCAGGGGGCTCCAGCCCTGCACCCGGGCCGCCCGGCGCCGGGCCACGGCGCTGTTGCCGCCGACCCAGATCGGCGGTCCGTCCGGCGTGACGGGCATCGGCAGAGCGGCGATCGAGGCGGCGGTGAAGTGCCTGCCCTCGTAGTCGAAGGGGGATCTGCTCCACACGCCCCGCAGGACTTCGAGCGCCTCGTCGAACAGCAGGTTGCGCTCGTCGAAGTCCACGCCCAGGGCCCGGAACTCCGAGCGCAGATAGCCGGTTCCGACGACGACGGTCAACCTGCCCTCGGACAGGATGTCCACGGTCGCCGCCGCCCGGGCCGTGAGCAGGGGATTGCGGTACGGCAGCACCAGCAGGTACGTCATGAGGCGAAGCCGGGTCGTTGCCGCGGCGCAGAACGCCAGCGCCGGGACGACGTCGAGCGCCTCGTGCCCGCCCGACCTGAGCCACTTCAGCGACGGCGCCGGGTGTTCGGTGAAGGCGACCGCCGCGTAGCCCAGCCTCTCGGCCGCCTGGACCACTCGGGTGACCCCCGCCGCGGTCACCAGCTCGGGGCTGTAGTGCGGGTCCGACACGGGGAACTCGACGGTGACGTGCACGACGGCGCTCCTGACTGCGGTGGCGGGTGGCGGGTGGCGGACGGCGGACGGCCGCGGCGGGAAGCGAACGGCCGCGGCGGACGGCGGACGGCCGCGGCGGACGGCGGACGGCCGCGGCGGACGGCGGACGGGTGGGCTGCTGGATCAGGGCTGCTGGTCAGGCACCGCCGCTGGCCGTCACGCACTGGCCGGTGATCCATCGGGCATCGTCGCCGGCGAGGAAGGCCACCACGTCCGCGATGTCCTCCGGCTGCCCGAGCCGGCCGAGCGGGACCAGGCTGCCGTAGTGCTCGGCGAGCTGCGGGGTCATCCCGTTGCGGATCAGGTCGGTGTCCACGATGCCGGGGACCACCGCGTTCACCGTCACCTTGCGGGGGGCCAGCTCGGTGGCCCAGACGCGGGTGAAGGCCTCGATCGCCGCCTTGCTGCCCGCGTACGCGGACAGTCCGGGCTGGCGGGTCGACGAGCTGCCGCTGCTGATGCTGATGACGCGCCCACCGTCGGGCATGAGCTCGACCGCCCGCTGCGTCACGAAGAACAGGCCACGGGCGTTGAGGCCGAACGTGGAGTCGTAGATCGCCGGCGTCGTCGCGGCCAGCGTCGGCATGCCGCCGGCCCCGCGCCCGGCGTTGTTGACGAGCACGTCGACGCGATCGGTGCGGGCCCGGATCCGCGTGAACAGATCGTCGACCTGGGCCAGATTGGCGACGTCGGCCTGCTCCGTCCAGGCGTCGCCGCCGTCCGCCTCGATCTCCTTGACCAGGCTGGCGGCCTGCTCGGCACTGGTCGCGTAGTTCACGATGACGGCCGCGCCGTCGCGGGCGAGCCGACGGGCGATGGCTCGGCCGATACCGCGGCCGGCGCCGGTGACGAGCGCGGTCCTATCGGAGAGGGTCATGTCGACCTTTCGGGTGCTCGCGGGGGACACGGCCCGACCCGGCACGTCCGGGTCCGGCGCGTTCTGTCGGCGGTGGGTGGGCGGCGGTGGGTGGGCGGCGGTCGGCGGTGCCGTTCCCGCGGACGGTCAGGGGAGGATCACGGTGCGGACGGACTCGGTGTCGGCGAAGGCGGCGGTGATGTCGGCGGCCGACAGGCCGATGCGTGTGGAGACGAGCCGTTCGAGGTTCAGGCGGCCGGCCTCCGCCAGGCGCACCAGCAGCGGGAAGTCCACGTCGATGTCGGCGGACCCGTACACCGCGCTGGTGAAGTTCCGGCCGCTGCTGACGTGCTCCCAGGCGCCCAGGTCGAGGACCGCGGTCGCCTCCGCCGCTCCGACGGCGACGACGGTTCCCGCCGCACGGGTCATCCGGTAGGCGGCCAGCGTCGTGTCGACGCGCCCGGCCGCCTCGAACGCCGCGTCGACGCCCCGGCCGGCGGTGAGGTCCCGGACGGTTGCGACGAGGTCGTCGGTGACCGCCGGGTCCAGCACGTCCGTCGCGCCGAGGTCCGCCGCCAGCCGACGCTTGGCCGGGACGGGTTCGATCGCGACGATGCGGCTCGCCCCGGCGACGGCGGCGGCCTGGATCACGGCGAGGCCGACGGCGCCTGCGCCCACGACGGCGATCTCGTCACCCGGGGAGACCCGCGCGGTGTTGAAGACCGCTCCCGCCCCGGTGACGACGCCGCACCCGATCAGCGCGAGCTGCTCGTCGGGAAGGTCGGTGCCGACCGGGACGACGGACAGCTCGTGCACGGTGGCCGTCTCGGCGAAGGAACCGAGCCCGCAGAACGCGCTGACGGCACGCCCGTCGTCGGTCCGGTAGCGAGGCGTCGCCCAGATCGCCGGCGTCTGGGAGCACAGGTACTTCAGGTGCCGGCGGCACCACCAGCACCGCCCGCAGGCGGGAATCGACGCCCCGACCACGCGGTCGCCGACGCGGACGCGGCTGACGTCCGTGCCGACCTCGACCACCCGTCCGGCCAACTCGTGCCCGAGCGCCAACGGCAGCCCGAAGGGCAGGTGGCCGGCGAGCACGCTGTGGTCGCTGGCGCAGATCCCGCTTGCGCCGACCGCGACGACGACGTCGTGCGGCCCAGGGGGGAAGGTCTCCAACTCCGCTGTCGCGAAGCTGTCCACGGCACTGGCGATGCCGACGCTCATCTGCTGATCTGCTCCGATGCGAGGCGGGACCGATGCGAGGCGGGACCGGTGCGTGCGGGCGGTGCGACGAGGTGGAGTCGAACTCGGAATGTGCGGCAGGTCATACGACCCTGTCGTCGCAGAGGCTAACGTTCGTTCGCTTCAGTGGTCAACTGGCGAGTTTCAGGCCCGAGTTGGCAGGGTCGATGCGATGGTTCGCAAGGTGGCTGGCTAACGAACGTTGACTTTCCCGGCGTGGGAGCTCTACCTTCCTGCATCACCGCTGTGACGTCCGGCACAGGCCGGCCGCTCGGCGGAGGACCCCGGCTCCCAGGCAAAGGACCGACGATGTCGATCATCCCGTTACGGCGCGCGGGCATCGCCCCGCGCGCGCTGGCCGGCACGGTGCTCTCTGCGCTCGTCCTGACGACGGCCGCCTGTGGATCAAGCGGTTCCGCGGCGGGTGGAGCGGCCGCGTCGGCGGACCCGAGCCTCTTTCCCGGCACGAGGCCGTCGGCGTCGGCGCCGGTGCGCGTCGCGATCATCACGAACGAGGGCGGGGCGGCGATCAGCCAGCCCGAGACGACCGCGGCGGCCAAGGCGGCGGTCAGCTACGCGAACGACAACCTCGGCGGCATCGGCGGCCATCGGATCGACATCGTGCTGACCTGCCCGACGAGGGAGGACGTCGCGACCGCCCGGACCTGCGCCAACAAGGTGGTCGAGGCGAAGGCGGACGCGCTGGTCGTGACCTCGACGGGCCTGGGCGCGACGATCGCGCCGATCGTGACCGGGGCCGGTATCCCGTACATCACCGCCAACGGCGCGACGGCCCCCGAGCTGACCTCCCCCGCCTCGTTCGTCTGGACGGGCGGCTTCCCCTCGATCCTGCGGGCGTGGGCAAAGTACGCCAAGGACAAGGGCTACCGATCGTTCACCGCGTTCGTCATCGACTCCCCGTCCGCCATCGGCGCCGCCCAGCAGTTGGGGGCGCCGGCGTTCAAGGCCGCCGGGGTGGACTTCACCGTCGCCACCGTCCCGGCCGGCACCCCGGACGCCACCCCGATCGTCAGTGCGGCGCTGCGGCGCAAGCCCGACGCGGTCGCCGTCATCGGCGAGTCGACGGTGTGCATCAGCGTCATCAAGGCCCTGGAGACCGTCGGCAACAGCGCCGACACGCTGATCACCCAGCCCTGCGTGGAGCGCAGCGTCCTGGACGCGGTCGGGTCCGCCATCGACGGCACCCAGGTCGCCACCCCGTACGACGTGATCAGCAAGGACGATCCCGAGGTGCGGCGCTACGACGCGATCATGGCCAGGTACGCGCCGGACACCCCGACGGGCGGCTACGCCGGCATCGGCTACCAGGGCATGATGTCGTTCATCCGGGCGGCCCAGGGCATCCGGGGCGACATCAGCCCCGCCGCCGTCACCGCGGCGGTGAAGAGCGCGAAGAACGTGCCGCTGCCGATCGGGCACGGGATCACCTTCACCTGCGACGGCACGGCGCTCCCGCCGCTGATCTCGGTGTGCTCGAGCAGCAACATCTTCGAGCGGTTCGACGGCGGCAAGGCCACCAACGCCCAGGTGGTGGCGCTGCGATGATCCGGGTCGTGCAGTGCTTCACCGGCGGGGTCGGTGCGGAGAACGTCCGCCGGCTGGCCCGCCATCCCCGGATGAAGCTGGTCGGCGTCCTGGTCCACAGCGCGGAGAAGGCCGGTCGCGACGCGGGTGACGTGGTGGGCCTCCCCCCGCTCGGCATCACCACCACCCGCAGCCTCGACGAGATCATCGCGCTGGCCCCCGACGCGGCGATCTGGAGCGCGCAGGGCTACGACCCGGAGTCGATCGCCCGACTGCTCGCCGCCGGCGTCAACGTCTACACCGGGCTCGGCGGCTACTTCCTCGACGGCGAGCCGGAACAGGCCCTGCTGGCCGACGCCTGCCGCACGGGCGGCTCCACCTTCGCCGCCGGCGGCAACATCCCGGGCCTGATCAGCGACGTCCTGCCGATCTTCCTGACCGGCTACACCGGCTCCGTCCGGCACATCGACGCCGTTCAGCGCAACCACGTGGCGCACTACCCGTCCGCCGCGCAACTGCGCGACGGACTGGGCCTCGGGCTCCCACCCGGCGAGACCGAGAGCGCCACGGCGCTGGACGCCGGCTGGCTGTGGCTGATGACGTCCTCGGCCAGGATGGTGGCCGCGGCGCTGAGCGTCCCGTTCACCCGGATCGAGCAGACGGACAAGCGGACCGCGCTGGCCGCCGAGACCGTGACGCTCCCCGGCAGCGGCCTCACCATCGAGGCGGGCACGGTCGGCGGGGTCCGCTGGACCTGGACCGCCTACAGCGGGCCGACCGCCTACCTGACAATCACCAACGAGCAGACCGCCGTGCTCGGGCTCGGCGCGGGCTGGCGCGAGACCGAGCGGGAGCCGGCGTGGACCGTGGAACTCGACGCGTCACCGCCGTTGGTCGCCACCCTGACCTGGCCGGAGGGGACCGCGGCGGCGGCGGCCAACGCCCAGCTCAACTCGGCCCGGGCGATCAACGTGCTTGCCGCCCTGGTCGCCGCGCCGCCCGGCTGCGTCTCCGTGCTGGACCTGCCCATGATCACGTCGAGTGACACCGTCCTGGGCGAGGCCACGCCATGAGCGGGAACGGGCTCCTCGCGGGTTCCGCCCGGACGGTCACGACGATCGCCGGAGTGCGGGCGGCGGCGGACGCGGTGCGCGCCGCCGGTGGACGGGTGGGCTTCTTCGGGACGAGCGGCGCCCTGCACGAGGGGCACCTGACGGTGANCCGGCGCATGGCGGCCGAGTGCGAACTGTCGATCATGCCGCTGTTCCTGGCCCCGGTCCCCGGCGTGACCTCCGACGCGGTCCCCGCCTACGACCGGGACTTCGACGCGGACGCGGCCCTCGCGTTCGACGCCGGGGTGAACCTGGTGTTCCGCCCGGCCGTGGCGGAGATGTACCCCGATCTCCCGGTACGCACGGCCGTCGTGCCGGCCGACGAGCTGGCCGCGCCGTGGGAGAACGCCGAGGACCCGTCGTTCCTGCGGATGGCGGCCACGGCGCTGGCGAAGTACTACAACATCGTCGGCCCGTGCCGGGCGTACACGGGCGAGAAGGACTGGGTGCCGCTGACGGTGCTGCGCCGGATGGTCGTGGACCTGTCGATCCGGGCCGAGATCGTCGCGTGTCCCGTCGTCCGACTCGCCGACGGCCTGTGCGCCTCCAGCCGTAACAGGAGGCTGTCCGCCGCGGACCGAGCCGCCGCACCCACGCTCTATGCGGCGCTGAGGGAGGCCGTCGCCGCCGTCGAGGCGGGCGAACGGGACGCGGGGGCGATCCGCTCCCTGCTGCGGCGACGGATCGCCGCGGTGGCGCCGGTCGACTACGCCGAGGTGGTCGACGCCGCCACGCTCGCCCGGGTCGACCCGCTGGCCGGCGAGCTGCGGCTGCTGGTGTCCGCCGACTTCACCGGCACCCACCTGTTCGACAACGTCGGGGTCACCGTCCCAGGCCCGGCCACCGGCCGTCGACCCTCGGGCTAGCGACGGCTACCTGTTACCCGTTACCCGTTACCCGTGAACCGTTGCCCGTGAGCCGTTGCCCGTGAGCCGTTGCCCGTGAGCCGTCGCCCGTGAACCGTCAGGCAGCCAGCGAGAGCGCGCGCTCGGCCATCCCGATCAGCCGGGTGCGCGCCGCGGTGCCGATGTCGCTGTACTTCGTCGAGTTCAGCAGCCCGAAGATCGCATGCACCTCGATCTGGGCCTGACGTTCGGTGAGACCGGGCCGCAGGGCGCGCAGGGGCGTCACCCACAGCCTGGTGTAGGCGAGCTGCCGGGACCTGACCTGGTGGTCCGCCTCGGCGGACAGGTTCGCCATGTCCCGGTCGTGCACCCTGATCAGATCGGGCTCGCTGGTCGCGAAGCCGGCATGACACGCGATGAGCTGGCGCAGCGCGTCCGCGTCATCGCTCGCGGCCGCGACGACGGCCTGCCCGCTGTCGAGCATCCGCTGACCGATGTCGATCAGCAGCTCGGCAAGCACCTCGTCCTTGCTGCCGAAGTGCTTGTACACGGACGGCCCGCTGATGCCGGCGGCGGCGCCGAGGTCGTCGATGGACGTCCCGTGGAATCCGCGGGTGGCGAACATGCGGGCGGCCTCGAGCAGCAGCCGCTCGCGCGTCCGCTGGGCGCTCGGGCGCACCGCGCCGGCTTTACCCACCCGCATCCTCCCCCGTTCCTCGCGCAGTGCGACGCCCGATGACCGCGACGCCCGATGACCGCGGCACCCGACGACCGCGACGCCCGACGACCGAGACACCCGACGACGCAGCCTCGTGCCAGGTTAACGGTCCCTAGCCGGGGAAGGAGCGGCCGGACCGGGTCGTCGACACCTGACATTCAGAAGCATCAGAAGCTCATGTTTAGGTAGTTGATCCGCTGCCATCCGTGCCGATCTAGTCTCGTGTCGGTAGCCGAGACTGCCCTACGTGCCGATCCGGCCCGCGGGCCGCGTACTTGGCTGGATCTTCCGGCTTCGCCGGGTTCGCCCGGCCCAGCTAGCGCGAGGAGAGACGTGGCTGAGCAGCACGATGGCACCGCGGACCCGGTGGACCATCCGAAGATCGACGTGACGACGCCGCATTCGGCTCGGATCTGGAACTACTGGATGGGCGGCAAGGACAACTACCCGGTGGACCGCGAGGCCGGCGACGCCTACATCAAGGCGTTCCCGGGAATCGTCACCCTGGCCATGGAATCCCGACGCTTCCTCATCCGGGCCGTCGGCCACCTCGCCGGTGAGGCGGGCGTCCACCAGTTCCTCGACATCGGCACCGGCCTGCCGACCATGCAGAACACCCACGAGGTCGCCCAGCGCCTCGCCCCCGCCTCCCGGATCGTGTACGTCGACAACGACCCGCTCGTGCTGGCGCACGCCCGCGCCCTGCTGGTCAACACCACGCCGGAGGGCGTGACCACCTACGTCGACGGCGACCTCCACGAACCGGACCAGATCATCGCCGGCGCCAGGAACGTGCTGAACTTCTCCCGGCCGATCGTCGTCATGTTCATGGGAATCCTCGGCCACCTCGCCGACTTCGACGAGGCGCGCGCGGTCGTGGCGCGGGTGGTGGACGCCGTCCCTTCCGGCAGCTATCTGCTGCTGTGGGACAGCACCAACACCAGCGAGGGATTCGACGAGGCCCAGCAGGGCTACGACGACACCGGCGCCGTCCCCTACATCCTGCGCAGCCCGGACCAGGTCGCCCGCTTCTTCGAAGGCCTGGAACTCCTCGAGCCGGGCGTGGTGTCGATCTCGCAGTGGCGACCGGACGCCGGGGGCGCCGCGGCGGTGGACGGCTACGGCGCGGTGGCCCGCAAGCCATAGGTCGAATCATCCCTCTCCGCCTACGCCCACGCCGGCGTGCCCTCAGGAGCTGCAGGCGCCTGGGCCCGAGGCCGCCCAGGCGCCGGCCTCGGGCCCAGAGGCGGCCCTGCCCAAGCACCCGCGCCGCGCCCGAACCCACCCGCTACGCTGTAGGCACTCGACGCTCCAGCACTGCCGGACGCCCGGGGACCAGGCTCAGGGGGCGGTAGCTCAGCCGGTTAGAGCAGCGGACTCATAATCCGTCGGTCGTGGGTTCGAGCCCCACCCGCCCCACACGCTCCCTTCTCCTGCTCGCTGATCTTCGATCAGCTTCGCCACCTGCCGTTATGTCTGCCCGGGGGACGACCCCCGGACCCCCGGCGGCCGGCGTTTTTCTAGATCGAGGATCTTTGGTGGCAGCCACGGTGGCAGCCAGAGTGCACACGTCGGTCTATTGCGCGTCGTCTTCCTCGTCTGGGTCGTCGTTCTGGCTGCCATCGTCGTTCTCGGTGTTCCACAGGGTCTGGCCCATGCGGTCGGCGGCGTCGGTGGACAGTTCCGGGGCTACGTGGCTGTAGGTGCCGAGGGTCAGGCTGATCTGCGAATGGCCCATGATCTCCATGACGACCCGGGGGTGGACGTTCTGCGCGAGCAGGAGGCTTGCCATGGTGTGGCGGGCGTCGTGCAGGCGGGCGGAGCGGACTCCCGCAGCCTTCAGGAGGTTCTTCCAGGCCCGGTGATCGGCGCTGGGGTCGAGCGGATGGCCGATGGGCTGGGTGAAGACCAGCCCGTGTTCGTTGCTCCAGACGTTGCCGGCCGCGTCTGCTTCCTGCTGCTGGGCTATGCGGTGTGCCCGCAGGTCGGCCGCCAGGCTGGGCGGTAGAACGATGGTTCGCCGGCCCGCCCGCGACTTCGGGTGGACGATGACGAGCCCGCCGCCGGTGCGCTGCGGGCATCGGCGCGCCAGGCCGCAGGACTTCGGATCGTCGCAGCCGTGAGCCCAGGCGCGGCGCTGGAGCGCCTGCCGAACGGTGAGTGTCGCGGGCGTGCTGTCGAGGTCCACCGCGTCCCAGGGCAGGCCGAGCGCCTCTCCCTGTCGAAGGCCGAGCGCGAGCGCCACGGACCACCGGGCCGGATTACGTCCGCCCTTGGCGGTGTCGAGCACGGCTCGCGCCTCCTTCGCCGTCAGCGGGTTCACTTCGTCCCGCTGGACGGATGGAGCGTCCACGAGCGTCGCCACGTTCCGCGCGGCCTTCCCGCGTCGGTGCGCAATCTTCAGGGCGCGAGAGATGATCCGGTGCATCTGAAGAACGGTCGCCGGTGCCAGGCCCTCCGATTCGCACGCGGTGTAGAAGACTTCGAGATGTTCGGGTTCGAGCCGGTCGAGCCGATATCCACCGAGAGCCGGAACGATCCGGTTCCGGACGTACCCGCGGTAGGTCGCAAGGGTGGACGGTCGCACCTTGCGGCTGGCGATCGTGTCGAGCCAGAACGTCAGCCACTGGTCGACCGTCAGCGGCTTGTTACCGGTGACGACCTTGACGCCGTCCTCCTGCTGCCGGTGGAGCGTGCGCAGCTTCTCGGCGACCTCCGTCCGGGTCTTGCCGGAGAGGTACTTGCGTTGCCGCTTTCCGTCTTTCCAGCCGAGATCCACAGTGGCCCGCCACCGGCCGGAAGCGTCTTTGTAGATGGCTCCTTCACCGGCTCCGCGCCGGCCCTTGCGCGCGGCCATCAGGCCACGTCCAGGGGGTTGCCGTCGGGCCATTCGACGGCGTCGCACCAGGGGCAGCCGTAGGGGCTGTCTTCCATGTCGCAGGCGAACTTGGTCTCTCCGTCGGCCTGCGGGTAGGCGAGTCCCTGGCCGCGGTCGGCGCGGTCGAGGTGGTCGTTCAGCGCCTGTACGAGGCTTACCCGGGTTGGGGGTGGGGTGTTCGTGGGCATGGCGGGTTTGGCTCCTTGCCGAAAGAACGGGCGCGCGGGTCGCGGGTGGCGTGGTCCGGCGCGGGTGGGGTTTCCGTTCTCTGGCGCTGGGATGGTCTGTCGGGTCGCCGGCCGCGTCCAGGGCGCTGCGCGTCGCTACGCGATCGGCCTTCGGCCGACCCTGGACCCGTCCACCGCCCCGACAGCTTCAGGCGCTACCAGAGAACGGAAGAAAAATGGGTGGGGCAGGGGATCCGCTACGGGCGGGTTCCGCTTGCCGCCGCCGGTGCCGTCGGGGTGATGCCCCCGGTGGGCTCGGAGTTCGGGCCGTCGGGCACCGCGCGAAAGACCATGGTCAGGTCGATGTCGCCGAAGTGCTCGGTCAGGAAGGCATCGACCGGCAGGCGGGACATCGCCTCACCGAGGTCGCGGGCGTCGGCGCCGGGGCGAACCGTCAGTGCGTACACGCCGGGCCGGACGATGCTGGCCACGATCAGCGGCACATCTCCGCCGGGGGTCGGGCGGGGGTCCGGGGTGTCGGACGGGAAGATAGGCATGGGTCTCTCTCCTGTTCGCGCAGGAAGGGATCAAGGTTCCGGTCGGGTGTTGCCGCACGCGGCCGGAACCGCCTCAACGTGACTGGACGACCGTCCAGTGGCGCCTACGGTACACGCGGCGCTGGACGGTCGTCC
The DNA here is from genome assembly GCF_000948395.1 of Frankia torreyi. Taxonomy (GTDB): domain Bacteria; phylum Actinomycetota; class Actinomycetes; order Frankiales; family Frankiaceae; genus Frankia; species Frankia torreyi. The sequence goes on from NZ_JYFN01000073.1 coordinate 13,427, forward strand.
AGTAGATTGCGGGTATGACGCAACCGCTCATGGGAGCGGCGGAGATCGCCCGCCGGCTTGGGGTCGGGCGAACGCGGGTGAACCAGCTTCTGAAGGAAGACCCGACGTTCCCCGCGCCGTACGCCTCCCTGGCCGCCGGTCACATCTGGCGGACCGACGACGTCGAAGCGTGGATTGCCGAACACCGGCCCGACCCCCCGCCGTCCGGCAGGCGGTGAGCGCGGTCATGCCGCCTGTCCGTCGTCGAGGCCGCGGAGCCGGTTGACGAAGGCGTGCAGCGAGGCCGACGGGATGCGTCGGGCGCGTCCGATGTGGACGGATTCGAGGTCCCCGCTGTTCAGCAGGTCGTAGATGGTGCTGCGGCTCACGCCGAGCAGGTCAGCGGCCTCGGTCGGGGTGAGCAGGAGCTTGGTCACGCGGGCTCTCCAGGCTTGCCGGGACAGGGGTGATCAGGCCGCTTCCGCCAGCGGCGGCCCGGTTGCCGAACCCCCGCTGGCCCCTGCTCCGGTGTCCTGTCCGAGCTGTGCGCGCCAGGCGTGGCGTTGCGCGATGGCGTGCAGGATCAGATGTTCGCGTCGGGGCGCGGCCGGATCCCCGGGCCGTAGCAGGGTCCAGGCGAGACGGGCCGGATCGTCCTCGGGTGCAGCCGGGCCGGTGCCGGTGGCGCCGAGTGCCGCGAGTTGCTGGCGGATGAAGTCGACCCGGTCGTGGCGGTGGTCGGTGAGGGTCTTGCCGGACCAGCGGCGGGAGACCAGGACGCGCCGGCCGCCGAAGCCGAGGGTTTCGCGCCGGTGTGCTTTGCCGGTGCACCGGCCGGGGGTGAGGTCCCGGCGGGGGTTGCGGGGTTGGATGCCGTAGCGCAGCCAGTTCGCGCACGTCGGCGCGCAGGGTTCGTAGCGCAGGGCGTCGGCGAGCCGGTCGACGTGCGCCCGCTGCCGGTCGCTGTCGATCTCATGGCAGGCGTCGAGGCTCTTGGTCAGGTACTTGGTCAGGTAGCCGATCATTCGGCCGGTGGTCGCCGAGTTCGCGGTCACCCCGTCGGCGCGGAGCTGTGCGCCGAACCGCACCACATGGGCGGGTTCGTCGTCCTCGCCGATCGCGTCGAGCGCCGCATCCCAGGACGGCAGCGGGACACCGGTGGTCGGGTCGAGGTAGCCGCCGGTGGTGTCGTCCCAGACGGGCAGATGATGATCGTCGTAGACCGGCCGGTCCGCGGAGGGCCACCAGACCTGGTGGTAGGTGGCAGCCGCGACCAGGCGCAGCATCACCCGGGGCACGGTGCCGCGGATCGCGGCGTGCAGGTGCGGGGCCAACCGGCGTTGGGGTTCGAGTGCGGCGAAGTACTGCACATCCCAGCCGACCGCGCGGCGCAGGTTCTGCCAGAACCGGTCCAGCAGCTTCGGGAAGTGGATCGCATCCCGCGCCGCCCGCCGGTAGTCGTACGAGGCCGGGTCCACCGGGGTTCCGTCGGCGCGCACCCGCCCGTACGAGTCGCAGGTCAGGGTCAGGAACATCGACGGCCGCCACACCGTCCCGTCCGGCGCGGTGAACGTCCGCCCGACCGTGCGCCGCTCCACCGGAAGCCGGGGCAGGTCGGGGGCATCCTGGCGACGCTTCGTCGAGCGGACCCGACGCGGCCGGTCCCGGTCTTCCGGTGCGATCCGCCCGCGGACGCCGAGGTCGGACAGTTCCTGGTCGACCTGGCCGATCAGTTCGTCGATCTCCCCGACCTGGCCGGTGTCGCCGGCCGCCAGGACCTCACCGCGCGCTTCTTCCAGGTCCGCTCGCAGCGTCGCCAACGCTTTGGCGTCGTCCGTGGGCGGGTCGGGGTCGGGAAGGGGTTCGTCGTCGAGATGCCATCCCGTCTTGCACTGCGCCATCCGCAGCCGCCGGGCCCGGTCCGCGCACGGCGGGCACTTGCTCGCCAACGTGGCGCCGCAGGGAACGGGGATGATCTGCGTTTCGCCGGTGTCCAGGCTGGTCCGGCGCATCGCCAGCGGCCGGACACACACCCCGTTGTCCAGCGCGACCGCCTCGACGACGTGGCGGGCCAGCGGCGAACGCATCCGCGCAGCCCGGGAACCAGGCCGCTCGGTCGGGGTGGGGATGGAGGTGGGAGGGGTCATCGACAGGGGGATTCCTCCGGTGCGTCGGGGGCGATGGGTCCGGTCGGGTCACGCGGCCTGGTCGAGGCCGTCGAGCGGGTCGGAGTCGTCGTCGAGGTAGTTGCTCACGTCCGGAGTCCAGCCGCCGGCCGCGGATGCGGGTCGGTAGTGGGCGACGACCCGGCCGATCTCGACGTCATCCACGTAGGCCGCGCGGACCCGGATCGGGTCGGGGTTGCCGTCGTGCAGCACGTAGCCCACCCCGGGCAGCGCGCGGGGGATCTCCTCGGCGCGGGCACCGCGTTCCCGGGCACCGTTACCAAGGACAAGGTCGGCTTGGTCGGTTTCGGTCATCCGCAGCGCGACGCGGACCGGGAACAGGTCCCGGAACGGCAGCACCTCCTTGCGCGGGTCCTGCACCGCGGCCACGACCACCACCCCGGGTGCGCGGCCCTGGGACAGCAGCAGTGGCAGCGCCGCCCCGATCCGCTTCTTCAACTCCCGGTCGGTCACATAGGCGGTCAGCGAGGCGATCTCGTCGACCACGACGACGATCAGCGGCTCTTCCCGGGTCGGGGTGTGCAGGCGGGTGTTGCCCGCCAGCGTGGCCGTGCGGGTCTGCATCCGGCTCACCGCGTCGTCGAGGAGATCGGCGATGGTGTCCGTGGTGGTGGCGAAGCGGGTGAACAGCGGACGGCCGAAGGTCAGTTCCATCCCGCCCTTCGGATCACACACCCACAGCTCCACCAGCCCCGCGGCCACCGCCGGTGCCAGTCCTCGCAGCAGCCCCCACAGCACCGAGCCCTTCCCCGCCCCGGTCGCCCCCGCGATCAGCACATGCGAGCCGCGCACAGGCAGGGTCCAGGGGGATCCGTCCTCGCAGCGGCCCACCGGCACCGCCGACAGGCCCGCCACCAGCTCACCCACACGCGACGACCGGTCGGAACGGGGACCGTCACCGGCAGCGCCGGCCGGGTCAGGGCCGGCACCGTCGGAGTCGTCGAGCGCGGCCGGGGGAACCGGGCGGGTCAGCGAGTCATGCCGGTGGAACACGACCCGCACGAACCGGAACGTCTCCGCATGCACCTGGCAGCGGCGTGCCCGGAAGACGTGCCGCAGTGCTTCGGCCTGCTCCGCCCACTGCGCCGGGGTCTGGCCGGGCAGCAGTTCCACCCGCAGCACGTCCACGGACCGCGACGAGCGGATGGAGCGGATCCGGGGGAAGTACTCGTCGAAGGTCACCTGGTCGCCGGTCGACGTGGGCATGCGGATGGCAAGGTCGGTGTGGACCATCGCCGGCTTCCACCGCCGCTGGTAGACGAACGTCAGCCGGGCGCGGCCCCACAGCCACCACACCACCGGCCAGAACGACCGGCCATGCACCCGCCACCACACCACCCCGACCGCCACCAGGCCGCCGAGCAGCACGCCCAGCCCGAGCAGGCCGAACCGGTGCACGAACAGCAGCACCCCGACCACCGAGCCGACCGCGACCCGATGCCGCCAGCAGCCCCGCACCACCAGCGCCAGCCCCTTGCCGGCCACCGCGAGTAGCAGCATCCACAGCGGCACACGCACCTTCTCGGTACGGGTCGGTACCCGCGGGAAACGCTGGTCACCGTTGATTCTGGACATGGCAATACCACCCGCTTTTCGAGCGCACGAAACCAGGGACAGGAAGGGTGAAGGGAAGTTCCGGGCGGCCCGGAATCCGGAAAACGGGTATCCGGGCCGCCCAGTCGAACCGGCCGGGTGCGAGCTACGCGGCCCGCGGCCCCGAGTCGGCGGCGTCGTCGGAGTCGAACCGGATGCGTTCGCACTCCACGAGGTAGTCGTTCACCGCCGCGATCAGTTCATAGGCGAAATCGACATGATCCGAGGTGACCGCGTTCGACATCGCCGACAGAGACACCGACGTCAGGCCGAGACGGACCGCGAGGATCGGTGACCGGTCCGGATAGGTGTGGCAGGCCACCGACCAGTCCGCGCCGACGTGAAGACTGTGATGCGTCGCCGAGCGCAGACCGTCGATGGCCGGCCGAATGCGGCCGGTCATGCCGCCACCGCCGGACCCGGGCGCCGGCCGTTCAGCCCGCCGGGCGCACGCATGGCCGACGCCCGCATCGAGTAGGCGATCTTCGGCCGTTCGGCGTTGCGCCGGTCGATGTAGGGCGTGAGCGACAGGCCGTCGAACTCGACGGGCCGAAACGGCGTACCGGGCAGCAGGTCCGGCGGGACGGGCTGCACCGCCGCCGTCATCCGGATCTTCACCTCGTTGGTCCGGGCCGCCGGGTCGGCGTCGATGACCTTGACCTGCCAGACCAGGTCTCCGGTCTCCTCGTCGCGCTGCTGCGCGTCGGGGGTGCCCGCCCTGACCTTGTCGAAGTCGTTGACCGGCTCGACGCCGACCACGAACGCCCCCACCGGGAACACCACCCCGAACGCGACGGGAATGCGCCTTGGCACCGCCATAGATCCACCATCCTCTGTCGTTCCATCCCGCCGGGCGTCGACTCCGTCCAGCGGGTACGGAACGACAATGCTCCGCCGAACAAGCGCGTATCAAGCGCTATATCGGCGGTGCATGAGCAGTAGGGATCGAAGAATGTCGTCGGTGCATGACGTCATGCAGGGCATGTCGGGTCGATATAGGCGTTGACCAGGGCAGCCCGGGGCATTGCCCATTCGCTAGCATGCCGAGCATGGCTGATCGTCCCGGTCGCGCGAAAGCCCCCGATGCCCCGCCGGATACCGATGGCGAGAACTGGGCGGCGGTGGCCGTGGCCATCACGGAACGGATGTCGACCCGGAGGATCGGACAGCAGGAGCTTGCCGACCGCGCCGGCATTGCCGTGTCGACGCTGCGGCTGGTGCAGCACGGAGCGACGCGCCGCGTGCGTACCCGGACCCTGACGGCCATCGCCCGTGCGCTGGACTGGCCAGACGATCATCTGGTGCGCGTGCTCACCGCCGGTCAGAGCGCGGCGGGGGACGACGGGGAGGAGACGGCCGCGGTCGCGCGGCAGATTCTCGAAGGGATCCGCGACATCCGGGACGACCTACGGGCCCTGCTGCGCCGCCTCGACGACCTCGACCGGCAGCGCAGCCGGTAGACCAGCCAGCCCCAGAGGTAGGCCGACGAGTTGAAGTCCGGACATGGCACGGCCCCGGATCCGCATCGGGAAGGGATCCGGGGCCGCGGTGGCCGGTATGGACGCGCTCACGGGCACCGGCCACGTTCAGGGGAATAGGACGTTCGGGTGGGAGGACCCGCGCCCCGTGCCGCTGAGGGGGTCGGCGGAGTGCGAGTCCTCCCGGGTGGTGACGGGCTCGATGTCGGGGGCAGCCCGTCACCGGCTCACAGGCGGACGGGCGCCGCCAGGTCCGCAGACATCGCCTCGGCGACCGTGTCGAGGCCGGCGGAGGTCTGCCCCCGCCGGACCTTCAGCGCCCGGTCGATCTGCTCCCAGCTCAGCAGCCGGTAGCCCTGGGCAAGCATCGAGATCATGAGGTTTTCCGCGTCGGCGAACAGGGTGCCGCGAGTCTCGGCGTGCGCGGTCAACGCCTCTCGGTCGCCGTCGTCGCAGACCCGCCCGTTCAGCAGGCCCGCGAGCAGTTCGCCGGCGAGCCGGGTCATCCGGGCGCTGATCTCCGCCCGCTGCTGGGTGAACGAGTGGCACAGGTCCGCAAGCCCGTTGACCTGGTCGAGGTCCAGGCCGATGTCTCGCCGGTGGTGCAGCTCCGGCAGGAACAGGCCCGCGGCCGGGGCGACACTCGCCGCGCCCGCCGCACGTAGGTCGGACAGCATCATTTACCTCCGGTTGATCATTCTGGTCGAGGGGACAGCCGCCCAAGTGCGGCGGTTATGGCTTGCGTCCGACTCCGGCGTAGCCCCAGATCGTTTCGGTGTCCCTGGGCGGCTCGTCCGGCCTCCACAGCGGCAGGCGAACCACCCCGGGGTCGAGGACTTCCGTGCCCTCGAAGAAGCGGCAGACGTCTGCGAGGCCACGGAGAACGAGGGGCGCGGCCGTGGTCGCGTAGGTGTCGACGATGTCGCCGACTCCCGGGGGCGCCAGATCCCCGGTGGCGTGCGACACGATGAGGTAACTGCCCGACGGCAGACCGTCCAGCAACCTGCGCACCAGCGCGTGCGGTCCGTCGTCGTCAGTCAGGAAGTGCAGCACAGCGACGAGGAACAGCGCGATCGGCTGGTGGAAGTCGAGCGCGTCGCGCAGTTCGGCGGCGTCGAGGATGAGCCCGGGATCGCGCAGGTCGGCGTCGAGATAGGCCGTGCGTCCCTGCACCGTGCTGGTCAGCAGCGCGCGAGCGTGCACCAGGACCACCGGATCGTTGTCGGTGTAAACCACCCTGGCCGCCGGGTCGACGTTCTGCACCACCTCATGCAGGTTCGGACTGGTCGGAATGCCCGTGCCCACGTCCAGGAACTGGCGGATCCCGCACTCGCCGGCCAGGAACCGCGCCGCCCGGGTCATGAACGCCCGATTCGCCCGCGCGACCCGCGGAACGTCCGGCGAGGCCGCCACCACCCGCCCGGCTGCCGTCCGGTCCGCCGGCAGATGGTCCTTGCCGCCGAGGTAGAAGTCATACATCCGGGCGGGATGCGCGGTCGTGAGATCGACCGGCGATGTTTCCCGCTGCGCTGTCACCGGGCCAGCCCCACCCCGGCGGGCATGGCCGGCAGCACCACGGCGCCCGAGAAGTGCCGATCCCGTACGTAGGTCCAGGCCGCCGCCCGCGTCGCGAAGAACCCGATCACGCCCAGCAGCACGCCGCGCGGTCCGCGCACCACCACCGCCCACAGCACCCGGCGCACATCGTCGCGGCCCCCAGGAGCCATCGAGGTCCCGCCGGCCGCCGAGCCGCCGCCGCTGTTCATCCGGGCGCACAGCAGTTCCCGCCGGGACGGCACCCGGGCCATCTGCTCGCGTCCCGAGCCGGCGTCCGCTGACGGTGGCAAGCCGAGACGCGCCCTCCCGACGTCGGGTCTACCCCTCCCATCTGTTCGTTCGGCGACCACCATCCGTATCCCCTTCCTCGTCTCGTCACCGGCGCGCCGTCCACGGGCACCCGGGAAGACCGGCGATCACGGCCCCGCCGACAGTCCGTCGCGCTCTCACCGTGACCAGGTCTCGGGTCGACGCCGCCCGCGGAGCCGAACTCGGCACGAACGGCGTCGACTGCCGACAAGACTCACCGAGACCACCCGACCACGGAATGTCGAGGCGGCATGGATGGACGGCATTCCAGCGCCGATCCGACCGGCGCCAACCGTGCAGATCAGCGCCGGTCCGGCGCCGTTTGACCGCCTGATCCCGGCTTGGGATGTCGACACGACATCGGCGCCGCTATGCTCACCGTGCTGGTCTGCTCACGCGGATTGCCCCGACCTGTCACCGACCGAAGAGCGACGAATGACCGCTGACCCCGAGACCGCCTGGCAGCGCTACACCGTGTCTGCCGAGCTGCTGCACCGCGACGACATGGCCGCCGCCCTACGCGGCCGGGACTTCGGCGCCGCGTTCCTGCTCATGCGCAAATGGGATCATGTCAGCCAGGACCGCATAGCCTCCTCGATCGAGGGCTTCAGCCAGTCGAGGATCAGCCGCATCGCCGGGGGCAAGGCGAAGGTCGAGGAAGTCGAGGTCATCGAGCGCATCGCCGACGGCCTGCGGATTCCCGGCGCCATGGTCGGCCTGGCGCCCCGCCCCTGGGAAGTCCCCGGAGCCGCGGGCGTCGCGCCCCGACCGCCGCGGGAGACGCTGCGGGTGCCCACCCACCTTCGGGAACAAGCGGGTGGGGCGTTCGGCGCGCCGCCGGTGGTGCCCCGTCGCGACGAGGTCACCGACTCGATCCGCCAGCTTCTCGCTTGCATCGAACCCCCTGCCGCCGGCCGGGGCCGCCGGGTCGAGCTGCCCCCGATCGACCTCGAAGCGAAGATCCTCAATGCGTGGAGTTCGGGTCGGCCACGGGAGGGATCCCCGGTCCTGGTGATGGTGGCCGGGTTCCCAGGGTCGGGGAAGACGGAGTTCGCCCGGTTCATCTGCGAGATCACCGGCTGGTCGCTGCTCGACAAGGACACGATGAGCCGCCCGCTGACCGAGTCCCTGTTGCTGTCGATGGACACCGACCCGAACGACCGTCAGGGCGAGGTCTATACGGGCCGGATCCGCCCCTTGGAGTACCGGGCGATGTTCGACACCGCGTTCGACAATCTGCGCTTGGGCCTGCCGACGGTGGTCACGGCGCCGTTCGTGCGTGAGCTGACGGACGCGGCGTGGATGGAGCGGATGAAGAAGCGATGCGCGAAGGCCGGCGCGGCGATCGCCGTGGTCTGGCTGCGCTGCGACATCGACTCCCAACGTGACTACCTCGAATCCCGCGACGCCGCCCGCGACACGTGGAAGCTGTCCTACTGGGACGAGTACGTGGCCACCATCGACCCTGACCAGCGGCCGGTGTGCACCCACTATGTAGTCGACAACAGCCGCCACGCCCGCAGCAACCTTGCCGAACACGCCCGCCGGCTGGCCAGCCGGATCCGCGATGCGTCCTGACGCCGTAGTCCTCTACGGCCCACCCGCCGCCGGAAAGGACACCGTCACCGCCGCCCTCACCGCGTTGGACGATCGGTACGTGCACTTCGATCGGCTGAAAGTAGGCGCGAACGCCGGTGCCCCCTACCGGGCGGTGTCCGCGGACGAGCTTGACCGCCTCCAGGCCAAGGGGGCAATTCTCTATGCGAACGAGCGGTACGGGAACGTCTACGCCGTCGACCGGCCCCGCCTGGACGACCTCACCACCGCCGGCCGCGTGCCGGTCGTGCACCTTGGCCAGGTCGCCGGCATCCACGCGCTACACGCCGAATACCCGGCCCGGTGGGTGACGGTCCTTCTGTGGTGCCCCCGCGAGGTCACCGCTACCCGAGCCCGCGAGCGCGGGAGCACCGACGTTGCCGAACGACTGACCGTCTGGGACGAGACGAAAACCGATCTCGCCGCAGCAGGCGTGGACGTGTTCGACCTGGTGCTACGCACCGACCAGCGACCGCCCGACGAGGCCGCCGTTCACATCCACCGCGCGCTGACGGACCGAACCCGAGCCGTCCCGTCGGTACGGGACAAGGTGGACTGACCGCGATGCAGCTTGTCCTTCCCGCCCTCACCTTCCGCACCCCCGGCGGCGCCCTCGACACCGCCGCCACCGCCGCCTACGCCCGACGTGCCGCGGGCACATGGGCGCACCGCTTCATCCTGTCCGGCACCACCACCGGCGGACACCAGGCCAGCGAAACCGACCGGGCCGCGGTCGTCGACCTGTGGGCGGAAACGATCGGGGTGGACCGGCTCACCGCATGCTGCTGGACACCCGCCGACATCACCCACGCCACCCGCACCGGAGTCATCCCGATGGTCGTCCTACGAGACCTCACCAGCGACACCGAGGCCCTGAACCTGTTCGCCGCATTGCCGAGGCCGTGCTACCTGTTCAGCCACCCGGAGTTCAGCCCGACCACCCTGACACCCGAGCTTGCCGCCACCGCCCGCGCCGCCGGTGTCCTGCCCGCAGCCGCGAAGGTCTCCAAGGTCCCCCTAAGCAGCATCGCTGCTCTTCGCACCGCGACCGGCCCGGACTTCACCCTGTGGGACGGCACCGCCCGCCACATCACCGCCAGCCTCGACGCCGGAGCCGACGGCATCGTGACCGCACCCCTCAGCCACCTACCCGACCCGTTCCCCGCCGCCCAGGCCGCCCAGGTCCAAGCCGCCATCGACGCCGCCCAACACCACCTTGACACCCAGCCTGGCCGACACGCCCGCACCGCCGCTCTGTTCGTGATGGCCACGGCCGGACACCCGAGCACCGGTGTCTGACGTCGTGTCTGCCGAATTGCTCGTTTTAGGATCAAGCTGGGCGCCACGCGGCCGCCTGCGCGCGGCCGTGGACGGCCGTGCTCGCCGGGCGCGTCGCCGGTCGATCACACGCCAAGTCTCCAGATGCCGTTGCGTACTTCCGTCACCACACGAGCCAATTACCATATGGATGGAGGCTTCTCGTGAGGGTTTCAAAAACAGATGAAATCTGTGGCATGCCTGCTCCGACCGCACGAGAACTCATGCGGGCGATTGCCCACGACTCGGTTGACGACGACTACATCGCATCGTGGCTTGACGTAGCAGCGAGCGCGGCGACTAGGATTCGCGAGAGCTTGGTCGCCGAAGGTTATTTGGAATGCTCCAGCGAAGATGAGCGGGACTCGCTACACGTAACAACAATAAAAGGAAATGCGCTCGCCCAAGCCAGCTTCTCTCCTCAAATTCACCGCCGCACCGCCGAGAAGAATATTTCAGGCATGCTAGAACGAGTCCGAGAATACAACCGCGATAATACGAAAATTCTTGCGATTTCTCGTATTCAAATTTTCGGCAGCTTTCTTGATTCTTCTCGCGACAGAATCGGTGATATAGATCTCGCAGTCACGATACTGCGTAGACCCGACAAGGATAGCTATATCAAAGCACTTTACGCGTACTGTAACGCTAGCGGGCGTCGATTCGGCACCCACCTAGATTTTCTGGACTGGCCTAGGGTTGAGGCTATACGTACGGTGAAGGGGCGGTCGCCAGCGATCAACGTGACGAACGAAGACATCACTCGTTTTACCGATCGCTGGCGCGATATCTACATGATTGACAAGGATGAGCAAGCCATTCAACCGCCGAAGGATGCGCCAGCCGAACTTTAATCGACCTAACCCTGTCCCAGAAAAGCCGTGATGGCTGTCGCCGTGCGCATCGTAGGTGGTGTCCGCATAGCACAGGCTAGAAATTATACTAGGCGGTTCCCTATACGACATTACTTCCTTTCAAGCGATATTTCGCCCCAGCTGTCACCGTGCCCGGGACTCTCTCGATCAGCTCTTTCTGGATTAGCCTTTGGAAAATCCTTCGCATTTCGACGTCGCGCGGAATCCCGGCGATTTCGCGCCCCTGCCTATTGTTGATAGTGCCATTCTCTTTAAGATAATTCAATACAATTGTACCGGGCGAGTCAAGCTTATCGTGTCTAATTAGAACAATGACCGAGTTTTCAGTCTCGACAACCTCGGGTTCTTTCAGGCGCATCTTGGTCATGGCAGCGAATGCGGTATTCAAGCCCTCGCCTACATTCTTGTTCGGCGCTCCAGGAAACTTGTGTAGTAGCCGCTCAATGGATTCATTCCTTGAGAAGCGGGCCGCAAGGATATTTCGGGGTGTAACGTGCCCCGGAAGACGGCCAGGGCTTTCAACTTCAACGCGATCGTCAAATATTCGTACATGGACGTTATCTTTGACCGCATAGTCCCGGTGAATGACCGCATTTGTAATAATCTCATGAAGCGTCTCGTTGGGGTATCGGACCGGTTCCAGGTCTCGATCCTTGATTCCCTCGATAAGTCGCGTCGTAAGGGCGACGGCGTCAATGATTTGCCGATATGCCGAACCTTCGACAATATTCGTCTTGCCGCCGACCAAAACATCCCGTACACCTTCGGCGGCATCCGTCGCGTAACGGTACACAATTACCGAAGCTTTGGGAAGAACAATTTGAGGCTCATCCGCATATAGGACCAAACCCGCAACTGTGGGCTTACCCTCCCTAATTAGAAGCTGTTTCCGGAGCCACGGCATAGCCTCATTAGTTGGTACAATCGAAAGCATAAACTCCGTAATTTGATACGAATCGGTAATTAGATCAAGTGGCGCGTCAACGGTGTCCGTCTCGTGAGAGACTAGACCCTTTTGCAAACGCAGCGTGTGCATTTCTTCGTCACTACTGAGCGGCGAAACGCTCGCCGCCGCCCGCTTGTATACTCTACCATCGGACGCTGACACAATCCGCCGATTGCGACCAACTTCGATCTTCAGGATCGAGCCTGGGTAGTTCGCACTTGTGAGCGATATGTATCTATAATCATCACCCTGAGGAAATAGACTCTGCAGAGTCGAGACGTGCGAGTTACAGTCTTCGACTCGTTCAAATCCATTCCAGACAAACCTGCCAGGATTTGGCTCGGAGATTCCGACGTATATGTCGCCACCTGAAGAGTTCGCGAATGCGGATACCCATCTCGACAGCTTGCTCGGATCCACCCTCTTGTCTTTGAAATCAACATAGTAGTCTTCATGCAAAGAAAGTATCAGTTTTGCTTGACTGGCCGGAATCTGGACATTTTCCACTGCGGCTGACCCCAACTCCCCCTCAGACTGACGTCGATCATATACTGGGCGACAGCGCTACGAAGCCGGGCGAGTGGGACGGACAGCGGTGCTCTGTTCGGAAGGAGAACCTGCTCCTGAGGGCGCTGGGACAGCGCAACACAGCAGACAAACCACTGATGATCTCCCCGCCTGCAGGTCGAGACAAGTACCTGTGTACGATCCGTGACGCTGGACGGAGGACCCTATACAGCAGTCAAACCGCAACGGGGACAGACGTCGATGACTACTGGTGGACTCCGGCGGTCCCGCAAGCTGCACCGGCAGACCTCCGCGGAGGTCCCGCAAGCTGCACCGGCAGACCTCCGCGGACGTCCTTAGATGGAGTGCCGAAGCCTGCGGATCGGAAGGTTGCCGACGGGATAGCTCTGGCAGCCAGAGTGGCAGCCAAGCCCACCGACGGTGAAAGACGGTCACGGGACTTGGTGGACGATGCCGAGCCCGTGACCTGCGTCGGTGGACGTCCACGGACACCAGCGGACGAACAGCCGAAGATCTCATAATCCGTCGGTCGTGGGTTCGAGCCCCACCCGCCCCACCCCGCAGCGTGACGAACCGCCTGACCTGCAGAAACAGGCTGGTTCGCACGTTGTGGACGTGCTCGTGCCCGCCGAAACTGCAGGCCGGCGGGCCGGGCAGGTGGTTCGAGCCTCCTTTGGCTCTGTAGCAGTCGACTCCTGTCGGTAGTCACCGCTGCTGGGACTGGATCAGCATGCGGGTCGTTCGCGGCCTTTGATCCGGACTGGAGACCGCCGGAGCCGGACACACCACCCGCGCCCCGCGTCTCCCTCGTCCACGAAGGCCGGTACCAGCAGGCGCTGGCCGACTACGACCGCCAGGTCGACGAATGGCACCGGCGTGCCGGTGGCACGGTTTCCGATCCGGTGACCGTCGAGCGGGCCAGGCTCGTCACGTGCCCGAAGTGCGGTGCCCCCGAAGCACGCCCGTGCACGGACGCTGCGAAGTCCCGGAAGGTGAATCACCAGGAGCGGCTCCGGCGGTTCCGTGCGTGGATGCGGGAGACCCATCCCCGGTACCCTCGGCGCGAGACGCTCTGACCATGTCGGCGTGACCGGCCCGGCCGAGGCGCGCCAGCGGGCGGACACCAAGGGCGCGATGTCGCTGAGAGCGATGCGGAACGTCAGCCGCGGCAGGCGGCCGGGCCTCCGGCCCTACCGGTGTTCCTCCGAGTTGGTGGCGGCTGCGGTGGTGTGCTCCCAGTGCAGGATCAGCTCGGCGAGCGCCTCGACTGCTCTTCGCCGTTCCTCGGCCGTCATGGGTATGGTCTCGACCCGCTCGATGACCATGTGGCGGGCGACGGGTTGTCGTCGTGCTTTCCGGGACGGTCCCGCGCCAGCTTGGTTGCCGGCTTCCGTGCTCTCCGTGCTCTCCGTGCGGGGATCGTCCTGGGCGTGGTCGGGACCGGCCATCGGTAGCGTGCCCCCTTCAGGCTCTCTGGCCTGTATCGGCTGTCGGCGCACTCTATTGCTGCTGGGAGCGGTTCCTGGGCGACCACGGCGTCGCCCTTCGTCGCCTCCGATGGCTTGTTCTGGTACCGGGTTGTCCCAGCGCTAGCGCGGTTCGTCCGCGTTTGCCTGTTCCCGGCCGGGTAAGCGCGTTTCCTGTTCGGCCGGTTGGAGGCCGCGGTTGTCGAGACCCACCAGCTGCCCCCGCTGGCTGTTGGCGTATGAGGCCGATCGCCCGACAGGCTGGTTGATCGGGTGAGATCATGATGGGTCGTGTGGAGGAGCCGGAACTCACGCGGTCGTGAGCCAGAAGATCGCGAGATGACGGTGCGCGAGTTCTTCTCGGCGCTTGCCTTCATCGCGCGGGAGGCGTGGAGCCCTACGCCCCGGTCAGATCTCTACTTGCACTGTGATGTCTGCGGCGGTCCGACCCCGCACTCCAGCTATCGGCGGATCATCTCAGCGACCGAGGTGAATCCGACGCTCGTTGCCGCGCCCCCGGAGCCGGTCTGCGCGGTGTGCCGCGATGCGCATCCGCGCACGCTCGGCGACGAATCACCCTGCGACACGGCCATGGTGTGTGTCGGCCGCCGACGGCGCCGCTGGCGTTCGGGTAGGTCCCGGAGGCGGTGCGGCGCGCGATTCGAGGTTCCCGCGTCCGCGCCGACCGTGATCTGCCCGTGGTGCAGCACGCAGCAGGACGGGCCAGTCAGGCATTGATGAGCTATCGACATGGGGCTCGCCGATGGAGGTGCAGGTGGATGGAAGGCGGCGTGGAGGTCGGCGTCTGGGGTGTACCGCGACCAACTGATCGAACCGCCGGAAACGTCGTTCACGGGACAGACCCTGCCGCGGGCGAAGGCTCCAACCGGTGGACGGCGGAGGGTGAGATCATAGCCTTGTGTCGGACAGCGGTGGACCTGAGACAGGGCAGCAGTTCCTCGTCTCGTACGTCGTCGACGACGCCGAGTGGGCGGAGTGGGTCGCTTGGACCTTGGAGTCCGCAGGCCATAGGGCATTGATCCGCGCCTGGGATGCCGTGCCTGGGTCGCATCCTGTCGCTGACCTGCAGCGGACGCTGGCGAGTGGTGCACGCTCCGTGGTGGTGCTTTCGGAGGCTTATCTGGCGTCGGCGACTCGAGGCGCGGAATGGGAAGTTGGCTGGGCGACGGACCCCGCCGGGCTGAACAGGCGCGTGCTGGTTGTCCGGGTGGAAGACTGCTTGCCCCCGGCGTTGCTGGGCCAGATCCAAGCGGTGGACCTGTTCGGGATCGACAGGGAGACGGCGCGGGAGCGGCTCCTCGAAGCCGTCGTAGGTGGACGGCGCAAGCCGGCTACGGAGCCGGGCTTCCCCGGAGGCTTCCAACTACCTGACGCGAGCATCGGGACGCTGTTGCCCTCCGAGTTGCCCCAGGTGTGGAACGTCCCCCCGCGGCTGGCACGGACCATTCATCGTGAGGAGTTCCTCGACGCGGTGCGCGATGGCCTCTCGGGCACCGGTACCGCCGCTGTCTGCGCGCTTTACGGGATGGCCGGGACTGGTAAGACGGCGCTCGCGGTCGAGTACGCCCACCGCTTCGCCGACGATTTCGATGTCGTGTGGTGGATCAACGCGGGTGACTCGGCGGTGGTCGCTGGGCAGGTCGCGGCGCTGGGAGTCAAGCTCGGCCTCTCCGACGACGCCGGCTGGTCTGAGGTCGCCGCGTCGCTGAATCGAGAGCGGCGGCGCTGGCTGCTGGTACTCGACGACGTCAACGAGCTGGATGTCGTCGATCCGTTCCGGCCGTCGGGTCCGCACGGGCGACTGCTGGTGACTTCCCGTCTGGTAGGGCTCGACAGCGTCGGTGCGGCGGTTGAGGTCGGCGCATTCAGCAAGGACGAGGCGGTCAGGGTACTCGTCCCTCGGGTCGAAGGAATCAAGGAGACGGAAGCCGGGTGGATCGCGGATCTGCTTGGCTACCTGCCGCTGGCAGTCGAGCAGGCGGCCAGCTTCCTCGTGCAGACCGGGCTGCCCCCGGCCGAGTACGTCCGCTTGTTGATCGAGCGGCTCGGAAGCTTGCTCGACCGCGGGCGCGTGGCGGATCGACCCGGCGTGACGGTGGCAAATCTGTGGAGGCTTTCGGTGGCACGGATTCAGGCGGAGCGGCTGGCAGCGGTGGAGCTGCTCTCGCTGTGCGCTTTCTGCGCCGCTGATCCAATTCCCCTCGACCTGTTCACCGATGGTGCCGCTGCGGCACTGGCGGACGGGCCGCTGCGGCGGGCAGCCAAGGATCAGCTCGACTGGGCGGAGACCGTCGGGGTGCTGGTTAGTTTCAGTCTGGCGCGTCGTGCCGGATCAACGCTGACCGTTCACCGGCTGACCGCCGCAGCAGTCCGGGAGGACATGACGCCAGCCGATCAGGCTGCGGCCACGGTTGGAATCATCCGACTTCTCGCCGCCGGGCTACCCAACGCCTCTGAAGATCCAACGAGCTGGCCGCGGTGGCGGCAGCTGATACCTCACGTGCGGGCAGCGCTCGACGGCATTGATGACCAGTGTGACGTTGTGACAGCTGGGCTGGTATCAAGGATCTGTGACGTCACCGGTAGGTACCTCAACCAGCAGGGACAGTCCGAGGCCGCGGTTCTTTACCTAGAACGAGCCCTGGCGCTCGACGAATCGCGTCTCGGTCCTGACCACAGGGATACAGCGGCCGCCTGCAACAATCTTGGCGCGGCCTACATTTCTGCTAAGCGGACAACGGAGGCGATCGATCTGTACGAGCGGGTTGTCGCCGGCCTTGAACGCCTTCCGGGTGTCGATCACCCAGACACGTGGCTCGCGTACAACAACCTCGCTGAGGCCTTACGCGCGGACGGGAGGACCGACGAGGCGATCGCGCTCTACGAGCGCATTGTGCCCCGTTTCGAAGCGGCATTCGGCGTCGGAGACCGAGCAGGGTTGACCGCCCGCCACAACCTGGCATGCACCTACCGGGCCGCGGGACGGCTGGCTGAAGCGACCGGCCTGCTCGGGTGGACCCTCGCAGACGCCGAGCGGCACCTGGGCCCCAACGATTCGCTGAGCGTGCTCATACGTGGCAGCCTCGCCGACTCGCTGGTAGTCGACAACCCAGACCAGGTGCAGCCCCACGAGCGGACCGTCGACGAATTCCAGGAGCTGTTCGGACCCGATCATCCGAGGACACTACTGATCTTTAATGTGCCGGGTCGGGTTGATCCGGTGGTGATCGCTGGGGTGATCGTTGGGGGTTGGGTAGTCCGTTGGTATGAGGTATGCGACGGGTGGCGGGTTGACCGCTGAGGATCGAGATCGCCGGGAACGGATACGACAAGAAGCCGCGCATTTGTTCGAACAGGGTGTGTCGAACCGGGAGGTTGCCGCTGGGTTGCGGGTGACTGAGCGGTCGGTGGAGCGGTGGCGGCGGGTGTGGAAGGCCGGTGGGGTGGCGGGGTTGCGGTCGCGGGGGCCGACGTCACGCTGCCGGTTGGATGAAGAACAGTTGCGGGCGTTGGAGGCGGTGTTGGATCGGGGGCCGGCGGCGTCGGGCTGGGTGGATGAGCGGTGGAC
>NZ_JYFN01000074.1:0-16070 GCF_000948395.1 Frankia torreyi
GCGAGCGCGGCGAGTTCGCCGACGCTGACGAGGTCGCCGCGGCGCAGCCGGCGGGCGGCCAGCAGCCGGGACGGGTCGGGGAGCCTGAGCCGGCGCAGATGGTTGTGGCCGGCGTAGAGGGCGTAGGCGGTGGCCAGCGCGTGAGCACGGCCCCGCAGCGCCGCCCGCACCTGCGGGATCTGCTGCGGGTCGGCCGGTGCACCCCGGGCGGCGCTATAGGCGACACGCACCTCGAAGCGGGGCCCGAGTGCCTTCTGGGCGATCGCCCGGGACTCGGCTGCCTCTTCCGGCGGTGTCGGGCCCGCGTGGCGCGTGGTGCCCGACGGCCGGGAGCTGTGCGGGGTGATCAGGTCGAGGAGCGCCGCCCACGGGCGGGGGTTGGTCGGCTGTCCGCGGTGACGGGCGGCGACGCGGCGCGCCTGGGCGAGGCGGCGGCCGGTGACCGGACGGGCAAGGATCTGCACCGCGGCGGTCTCGTCGTCGTCCAGCTCCCCCGCGGCGCCCAGCAGGCTACGCACCGGATCTCCCGGCGGTTCCGCGCGCAGCGGCAGCACGTCCGCGCGGCCCAGCCGCAGCACACCCCCTTCCGCTAGCAGCCCGCTTTTGCCAGCGTGCGGGGCGGGGTCGGCGGGGGGCAGCGGGTCGACGGCGGGGCGCAGGGTCGTGGTGCGGGCGCCGGGCCACGCGGCCTGCACCGCCCGTTCCACCAGACCGGGCGGCACGGCCCCGGGCACCCACAGGCGAAACGCGGTGCCGGTCCGGTGGGCGACGATTTCGAAGGCGAGACAGGGCTGGCCGTGGCGCAGCCGGGCCCAGAACGGGCGAAGCAGCCCGCTCATCTGCGACCAGAACACCCCGGCCGCATCGAGATGGACCTCGGGAGGCATGAGGATCTCCACGGTGCGGGCGTCCGCGACCAGCGCGGCGTCCCGCGCGGCCCACAGACGCCGCCAGGTCAGCGCCGCGGCCACGACGAACACGACCATGGGCAGACCGGCGGGCAGCCCCCACACGGCGAGCAGACGCGCCACGGCGTGCCCGAGCGCGGACGGACTGACCAGCCACCCCACCGGCGCCCCAGGCGCGGGCGGCGGCGGTGGCAGGGGCGCGGACAGTTCCAGCGTCATCAACGATTCCCTTGACGTGATCGGGGAGGCATCGGCACGAGGCACGACGCCACGGCCGCGCGAACAGCGCGGGGAAGGAGACTGCGGGTGACCGGATGCCCGCTGGTCAGAGCGGATCGGCGTCGTCGGCCGGGAGGAGCGGACGCGCAACGGCGTTGCCAGCAACATCCGTGGTGGTCGTGGCCGGGTGGGCGGGCCGATGGGCGATGTCCACCGGGTCTGTGGTGATCAGCTCGTGTTCGCGGGGGCTGGCCTGCGCCCGGAACAGCGCCCTGCGTCCCGCGGCGACGAGCAGCGCGTCCCNGGCGAAACGCGGTGCCGGTCCGGTGGGCGACGATTTCGAAGGCGAGACAGGGCTGGCCGTGGCGCAGCCGGGCCCAGAACGGGCGAAGCAGCCCGCTCATCTGCGACCAGAACACCCCGGCCGCATCGAGATGGACCTCGGGAGGCATGAGGATCTCCACGGTGCGGGCGTCCGCGACCAGCGCGGCGTCCCGCGCGGCCCACAGACGCCGCCAGGTCAGCGCCGCGGCCACGACGAACACGACCATGGGCAGACCGGCGGGCAGCCCCCACACGGCGAGCAGACGCGCCACGGCGTGCCCGAGCGCGGACGGACTGACCAGCCACCCCACCGGCGCCCCAGGCGCGGGCGGCGGCGGTGGCAGGGGCGCGGACAGTTCCAGCGTCATCAACGATTCCCTTGACGTGATCGGGGAGGCATCGGCACGAGGCACGACGCCACGGCCGCGCGAACAGCGCGGGGAAGGAGACTGCGGGTGACCGGATGCCCGCTGGTCAGAGCGGATCGGCGTCGTCGGCCGGGAGGAGCGGACGCGCAACGGCGTTGCCAGCAACATCCGTGGTGGTCGTGGCCGGGTGGGCGGGCCGATGGGCGATGTCCACCGGGTCTGTGGTGATCAGCTCGTGTTCGCGGGGGCTGGCCTGCGCCCGGAACAGCGCCCTGCGTCCCGCGGCGACGAGCAGCGCGTCCCCGGGGCGGGCGGCGAGCAGCGCGGCGGTCTCCCCGTCGCTCAGCCCGCATGCCGCCTGCACCGCTGCGGCGGCGGAGCCGTCCTGACGCAGCAGGAGTTTGGTGGCGGCGTTCGCGAGGATCGCGCGGCCCTCGTCAGTGCCGAGCAGGTCGCCGCTGTCCTGGGTGACCAGCGCCAGACCCGCCCACCACTTGCGGGCCGCTTTGGCGAGGCGGACGAGGAACCGGGCGCCGGCCGGGTGGGCCATGAGCAGCCATGCCTCGTCGACGACCACGAGACGGCGCCGCCGCCTCGTGGGGTCGGCGACCTGCCGCCAGATCGCGTCCAGCACGAGCAGCGTTCCCGCGGCGCGCAGCTCCTCGGGTAGAGCGCGCAGCGAGTAGACGACCAGATGGCCGTTCGGCGTGGAGGTGGTGGGCCCGTCGAACAGGCCCCGGTGCGACCCGGTCACGAACGGCGCCAGCAGCCCGGCGAGCTGCTGGCCGGCCGGTTCGGCCTGCAAGGCGGCGGCGATGTCGGCGAGCAGGGGCGCGGGCCGATCCCAGGTGGCCGGGTCCCCGGTGATCCCGGCGTGGGCGTAGGCGGCGAGCAGCGCCCGGTCCAACGCCGCCCGTCCCACCGGATCCTCGGCCGGCGAGCCGGCCAGGGTGGCGATGAAGGTGTGTGCGAACAGCATCCGCCGTGTCAGCAGCTCCGGGTCGGTGCGGCCATGGGCGGGCAGGTCCAGCGGGTTGAGGCGCACCCCTGGCGCGCCCAGGGACAGCTGCGTGCCGCCGACCGCGGCGGCCAGCGGGCCGTACTCGTCCTCGGGGTCGATCACGTGGGCCTCGACGCCCTGGGCGAGACTCCGCAACACGTCGATCTTGGTGAGGTAGGACTTTCCCGCGCCGGAGGTTGCCAGCGTGACGGAGTTGTAGTTCGCCTCCGCCCACCGGTCGTGCGCCACGATCCCGGTCGAGGACAGGTTCGGCCCGTAGACCACCGGCGCCGCCCCGGGGCGCAGCGGGTCGGGTAGCGCCACATCGGCGCTGGTGAAGGGGAATCCGGCGGCGACCGCGCCGGTGTCCATGGTGCGGGTTGCCCCCAGCAGGTCCTCGGCGAGGGGCAGGGTGGTCGCCCAGCCGGCGAGCATCCGGTAGCGGGCGGGGTGGACGGTCAGCAGGAGGCTGTGGGCGAGCGCGGTGACCCGTTCGACGTCCTCGGCGAGCTCGTCTGGGCTGTCGGCGTGGACGGTGAGGTACAGGCCGGTGGTGAACAGGCGGGCCTCGCCGCGGGCGAGACGGCCGGCGAGGTCAGCGGCATCGGCGGCGGCCGCGTCGACGTCGGGGTCGTCGAGGCGACCGGCCGCGGCGGCCAGGCGCCGCCCTGATTCCAACCGGCCCCGCTGGCGGCGCAGCCGGGCTGCGCCCACGGCGGCGGGGGTGGGCTGCAGATGCCAGGCAACGTCGAGGCGGCCCGGGTAGGCCAGCAGTGGCTCGAGCCAGCCGGTGGCGACCTCCCGGGGATAGCCGCGGACCAGCAGCGTCGCCGCGTACACCCCGCCGACCTGCACGTGGTCCGCGGCCAGGTGCAGGCTGGGGGTGAACAGGGCCGGTCCGACCAGCCGGGACGCCTCGCGCCCGGCGCGGCGCCCCAGCCGTGCCCGGCGGCTCATCGGCCGGCTCCCGCCGCGCGCACGACACCGGAGGCGGCGACGCCCTCAGGTGGCGCGGGCAGGTCGGGGTGGGCGGCGGCGGCCAGCAGCCGGCCGAGCGCCGCGCCGTCGAGGATCCGGACCCCGACGCCGGCGGTGGCCAGCAACCCGGCCGCGTCCTCCAGTTGCCGCAGGGCCTGGCCGGCGGCGGCGTCCCGACCGCCCCGCCCGGCGGGAACGGGGCGCCGGGCGGTGAGCAGGATCTGCCGGGCGCGCAACGCCCGGCCCCGGCCGAGGTCGGCCAGGAACGCCGCCTGCTCCGCGGCCACGTCCGCGAGCGCCGGATGGGCGTGCCGGCGGGCGTGCTCGTTCATCGCGTCGACGTAGTCGGTCAGGTCGAGGGGCACGGTGCGGACGGTGATCTGCAGCGGCCCGTGCAGCGCGTTGAGCATGCGGGCGAAGGCGGTCACCTTCGCCGCCCGTTCCTGCCCGGTCGCGATCGTGATGTTGGTGGCGTCGACCTCGGCGATCACGGCGACGGCGTCACCAAGGTCCACCACCCCCGCGCCGCCGCCCGCCGCGGTGTCGATGCCCGTCGCCAGGGGGCGGGCGGCCACGGGCNCCGGATGGGCGCCGGGCACGTNGGGAACCCAGCCCGGCACGGCGGGCTGCCCGCCCGTGGGCAGCGCGGTCTGCACCGNNGGGGTGCGCCGGTGGGCGAGGGCAGCGGCGGCGTAGCGGTCCAACGGCAGGCCGCCGCGCTGGCCGAGCGCGACGGCAACGCCGACGGCGACCAGCGGGCCGCACAACAGGATCACCACCGGCATCGGCAGGTAGGGCCGGGCGACCCAGAACACCGCGGCGGCGAGCAGCAGCGGCGGTACGAGGACGGTGAGCTGACGGGCGGTCAACCCGGCGAGGATCTGATCCGGCCGGTCCACATCCGCCGGTATCCGAGTCCGATCGCCAGCAGAAGACAACGACATGAGGTAACTCCCCAAGGGGCGCGAAAGAAGAAGGAGAGAAAAGAGGGTTCCGGGAGGAATCTTCTCAACGCCAGAGGAAACTGAATGTCTCCTGAGACGGACGCGGAGCGTCAGAGGCCGGCGGCTTTCATGCCGGCGCGCAGCGCCTTGTATTTCACGATCGTCAGCACGGTGGAGGGGCCGCCGGTGCTGGCGAGCACCATCCGGGTGATCCAGGCTTCCAGGCGCAGCGCGAGCACGAAGATGCCGCAACACAGCAGGATGTTGAGCAGGCTGCCGCTGTTGGGTGCGAGCGTGTGACCGGGGTCCGCGAGCAGGACCCGCAGCCCTACCAGCAGCAGCAGGGCATGGCTGACCTGCACGGCCAGGGCGCCGGCCAGTGCCCGCCACCACAGCCGGGCCAGCCCCGCGGTCTGCGGCAGCCCGTGCCAGATCAGCATGATCGGCGCGGCGACCGCGAGCATCATCAGTACCAGCAGCCGCACCGCCCAGCCGACGACGAGCGCGATCGCCATCGCCGCGACACACAGCAGAATCAGCACGATAAACGGCGCGGCNTTGTTCACCCGCAGCGTNGTCGTCAACANGGCNCCGATACCGTCCGCGGTGATTTTCTGTCCGGCCAGTGCCTTCGACAGACCGTTGGACAGGCTGATCGCGAGGCTCATCAGCGGCAGACTCAGGTGCGCCATGGCGAATCCGACGACCAGGCGGGGGCCGAGGTCCTTCGCGGTCGTGCGGGTCTGCAGGGTGTCGTGGGCCATGGCGAGCATGCCGGCGGCGGTNAGCACGAGGAGCATGAGGCTGTCGGCGATCGCGATGTTGTCCCACCACATCTGGCGGATGGCGGGGCGTGTCGTGACGTCCTCGGTGGACAGCACGGTGGCGCCGAGCAGTTTCATGACCGGCGCCAACGCGCCCTCGGCGAGGCCCGCAAGCCAGCCGTTGATCGCATCGGCGATCTTTCCGGGGATGTCGGTCAGCCCGCGCAGGAACCCGGGGACCAGACTGAACCCCCCGCCGCCGCCGGCATCGGGGTCTGGGGAGGGGCCGGGTGAGGGCTGCGGGGTGACCGGGCTCGGCGTGGTCGACGGCGTGAAGGGGGTGGCCGCCGGGGCCTGCGGCTGGGGACTCGCGGCCGGCGGCGCCGGCAGCGGGTCGGCCGCGGCCGGTGTCGGGCCGGGGCTGGCCGTCGGGGCCTGGGGTGCGGGGCTGGCGGCCGGTGGCGCCGCAGGCGTGGCGGCGGGGGTGGCGGCGAGCGCCGGGGACGCCGCGCCGGTCAGCCCGCCGAGCAGCCCGGCCATCGCACTCACCGTCACGATCCGCCGCCATGCCGCGCCGCCGCGGCGGTGGATCCCCGGCGCTCGCCGTCGCATCAGCCGCCGACCACGGAGCGCAGCGCGGTCAGCAGGACCGGTGCCAGGATCGCCAGCGCGTAGCCGATCCCGGCGGCCTTGAACGACCCTTTTGCCCGTTCGACCTCCGCGGGGTCGCCGTTGGCGCCCATGTAGCGCAGACCGCCGACGGAGCCGAACAGGGTCGCGGCCCCCGCGAGAATCCCCATTAGCCAGTTCCGCATGTTGGTGATCACCTGGTTGAGGTCGGTCACCGCCGGCACCGGCGCCGCCGGGGGCGCCGCAGGCCCGGCCGCGTGCGCGACGCCCGCGGCGAGCAGCACCGCCCCGATCACCGCGAGCACCGTGACCACACCGACCATCAGGCGCAGGCCCCGGGCCGGCGGCGCGCCGCGCCGATCGAGCCGGCCGTCGCCGCGGTGGTCACCGTCGAGGGTGACCAGGGCGAGGGCCAGGACACCGCCGGCCGCGAGCTGCACCAGCCCCGCCGTGCCCCACACCCGCACCGCCACCACGGGCCCGCCCAGCCGGCGGGTCAGCAGCGACAGTCCCACCGCCGCACCCGCCGCCGCGGCAGCCAGCAGCAGCCCTGCGACCCCCCGCAGCAGCCGGCGCACCCACCCCGGCGCGGCGTCGTAGCGGCCCCGCACCGCCACGGCGATCCGCGCAGCGCCGCGGCGCACCACGTCGAGGCTGCGGGCGACCGCCAGAACCGCAGAGGAGACCGGGCGGCTCATCGGCTTGCTCCCGGCTGACGCGGACCTACCTCGCCGGCGAGGACCGCGTGCAGCAGCCGTTCGTGGGCGACCGACAGCCGCAGCGCCCACTCCTCACCCGGCGTCACCGTCGCCGCGGACAGCACCGCCGGGGTCACGCCCTCCCGGGCGGAGGCGACCAGCTTCGCCTCCGCGCCGCTGAGCACCCCGACGCGGACCGACTGGGCGAGCAGCCGGCGCAGCCCCGCGCCCCACGGCTGCGGCGGCCAGGCCGCCGTCACCGGCACGCATGTCCCGACCGGCAGCCGGGGGAACTGCGTGCACGCGAAGGCCAGCCCGGCGCGGTAGGCGCCCCACACCAGCCGGTGTTCCACCCCGAGGCCCGACTCGCTGGCCCGCAGCGCCTCCAGGAAGCCGGTGAGCACCTCACCGTCGAGATCCGCCCGCAGACCGGGGCGGCCTTCGGTCAACGCGGCGGAGATGTGCCGCAGCATCGGTAGCGCGACCCCGACCGCCGCGACCAGCCAGCCTTCCTCGTCCTGGCGCCGTGCGAGGTCCCGCCATACCGCCGCCCGTGCCTGCGCCGAGAGTTCGGCGCGGCTCACCAGAGCCTGCAGTTCGCCGATTCCCACCGGCCGCTGCGGCAGCTCCTCGTGGACGTCACGGCCCTCGAGAACGCACAGGCCGCGTTCGGCTACCTCCGCGAAAGCGGCGCCGGCGAGATCCAACGCCGTCGATTCTCCGCGTGCCGGATATCCGTTCACTGGTCTCCCTCGCTGTTCGTCCGAAAACGTGCGAGACCAGAACCTCAAAAGCACCTGGCGAAACCGCTGACACCGTTGTCGAAATCCCTGACAGCGGCCTCCTTCATACGCAGGAAGGGGCCGGCCGGACCTGTCAGAAAGGCGCCCGTGCCAGCGGTTCTCCCGTCGGCCTGCCCGGGACGCAGACATGGAGGGGCGGTTTTTTTCTTCGCTGACACCGTGGGAATGTCAGCCGATTCGCCAGCGAACTGTCAGGCGCTGTGGTCACCCCGTCGGTTGTGACGGAATCTGGGTGTCAGCGGCTCCGTCAGGACTGTCAGGGAAAAAGCCAAACGTTCGGGGTTTCCTCGGAACTGCCTCTCACCGGCCGCCGCCGGTCCGAGACAACCTCCGCTTCTTTCCCCGAAGGAGACATGGCTGTGCCGTTCACATCGGGCACCACCGATCCCGGCCGCGAACCGGTCCCTCTCACCGTGTGGACCACCCACGCCCAGGGCGACGAGCTGTTTTCCGAGGATGTTCTCGGTCGTGTTCTTGACGCCTATAGCCGTCGCGGTGACCTGGTCCTGTCCACCACCAGCGTCCCGCCCGTGGTCGGCGACCGGTGCATTACCGCCGGCCGCCGTCACCGCACGGTGAGCACCACCACCGACACCGATATCCTCACCGGCCACCGCCTGGGCGCCGCCGCGCTCATCGTCGACCTGCACACAAGCACCGCCAGCCGCACCGTCCGCGCCGCGATGTACAGCAGACTGGCCGCGCTACTGCGACCGGCCGGCATTCTTCTGATCGGGCTACCGCCCTCCATATCCGACGGCGGTGACCCTCTCACCGACACCGCCGCCGCCGCCTGCAGCGCCGGTCTGACCTACACCCAGCATCTCCTCGCCGTCCGGATTCCCCTGCCTGACGGCTTTCTCGTCCCGCCCGCGGACTGGGATCCGGCCGACGACCCGACCCTGCCCACGCCGCTGCCACCGCTGCGTGTTCATGCCGACATCGCCGTGTTCACCCGCCCCACAGTTCGGAGCAGCCGTTGACGTCGACCAACCCATCCCCGCGGCAGGCATACAGCCTCATTCCCGCCGGCCAGCAACACCCCCGCGTGCAACGCACCGGCCGTTACACCCCCACCTCCACCCAGCACCCCGCCCGCATGCTGCCCGCGCTCGCCCGCCACCTCATCGCCGCCTACAGCCGTCCCGGCGACACCATTCTTGACCCGATGTGCGGTATCGGCACCACGCTGGTCGAAGCCGCACATCTCGGCCGTCGCAGCCTCGGGGTCGACCTGGAATCGCGCTGGGTCTCCCTCGCCCGCGCCAATCTGCGCCTTGCCCGCCAGCAAGGCGCCGCCGGTAGCGGCCGGCTTTTCCGCGGCGATGCCCGCCACCTCGAGCAGGTCATTCCCGCCGACTATCACGGCAGGATCAACCTGCTGCTAACCTCACCGCCCTACGGGCAGGCCACCCACGGCACCATCACCGTCGCCCCGGGGAAGGGCGTCCACAAAACCGACTACCGCTATTCCGACAGCCCCGCCAACTTGGCGAACACCGACCTCGACGGTCTCCTCGACGGCATCGCTGCCGTTCTCCACAGCGCCCACCGGCTGCTTTCCCCCGGCGGCATCGTCGCACTCGCCGCCCGCCCTTTCCGCCACGCCGGCGCGCTGGTCGACCTCCCCGGCGCCCTGGTCGACCTTGCCGACGAGACCGGCCTGCACCTGCACGCCCGCGCCGCGGCCCTGCTCGCCGCCGTCCGCCCCGACGGCACCCTCGTTTCCCGCGCGACGTTCTTCGCCCGGCACAACATCCGCGTCGCCCGCGCCGCCGGCCACCCCCTCCATCTGATCGCCCACGAGGACATCCTCCTGCTACGCACCCCTACCAGACCGGACTGACAGTGGCCACAACCTGCGCGAACAGGGAGCGTCGCCGAGGGGACGATGTCCGGCGCCGGGCTGACAGTTCGTTGGCGAAAGCCCTGACAGGTCCCTGGCGAAACCCCTGACGCCCCTGCCGCCGGGCCCGTCGCACGACCCGGCGGCAGGGGCGCCCCGGCACAGCACCTACTTGGCGCCCGCCGCCCGCCGGCCGCGTGAGGGACCGTGACCGTCTCCCGGGCTGAGCCCTCCAGGCCGCGTACTCCGCGCCATCTCCCTCCGCCCACATACCCCCGCCCTGCGAGGACCTGTTGGAGGTCCTGTTGAAGGAATGGACCGACGCGGACATCCGCAGGCTCCCTGCCGTCATTGACCTCGTCACCGCCGGCGAAATTCTCGGGATCGGCCGCACCCAAAGCTACCGGCTCGCGAAAACCGGGAAATTCCCCGTGAAGATTTTCCAGATCGGTAGCCGATACAAAGTTCCCACCTCCCTCATCCGTCGGCACCTGTCCATCGACGAAATCTCTGGTGAAGGCGCTTGACACGGGGTTCCCATGGAGCCTGAATTGTTTTGATGGTCGTTTCCTCGTTACGTCGACCATTGCATGTGTGCGGGGCGGCCGTGCATTCCGCTCTTACCTCGTCTTTTTTCATGCTCTCGACCGAGAGATTTCATGGACTTTCCGGATATTTGGGTGGAGTTTTATTTGGGGTGTGATGCCAGGAGTTCCGGGTCCTTTCCGTGGAGGCGAGATGGATCGTCAGATTCAAGAATTGAAAACGAAAGGCTTTTCTGGGAAAATGAAAATCAAAACTGAGAGGCGGTGCGGCTGCCGTGGTGCGGACGGCAAGCAGCTTGGGAAACGCTGCCCGAGGCTCAAGAGGAAAGATCATGGTAGGTGGACGTATCGAATCCAGGTTCCCGAAGATCTGCGGCCGCTGGTCGGCAGAGGGGAGATTCGGGGCTCCGGATACCCGACCGAAGAGGACGCACGGGCGGACGCCGAGAAGGAAGTTGTCAAGATCCGTTCTGGGCGGCAACACGTCGGCCAGTTGACCGTCGGTCAGTACCTGAACACGTGGCTCGCAGGAAAGCGGCGACTACGCCCCACGAGCCGCGGTGGCTATGAGAGCAACATCCGCCTCTATCTATGCCCCATGCTCGGGGAACTGCCCCTCAAGGGTCTCCGGAAAAGTCATATAGATCAGATGATCGCACGGCTTGAGGTCGAGGGATCCGCTCCCGTGAAAGGGGGCAACGGTGCGATGAGGAAGTCTCGGTCGCTCGCTCCGAAAACGATTCTCGAGATCTTCGCGACGCTGCGAGCCGCGCTCAATGACGCAGTGGTAGAACGGTTGATTGACTGGAATCCGGCTTTGGGTGTGGAGATGCCTGAACAAGACGAGGAGGAGGTTGAACCGTGGGAGCCCGAAGAAGTCGGCCGATTCCTGGACGAGGCCGCTGACGACCGCCTGGCCGCCCTGTACGAGCTGATCGCCATTCACGGGGTACGTCGAGGGGAAGCCTGTGGGCTGGTCGACACGGACGTTGACGCGGAGGCGTCGAGGCTGACGATCTGCCGGCAGATCGTCGAGTCGCAGGGCCGCCTGGGCGTGTGGCCGCCCAAGACGAAGTCGGGAAAGCGGCCACTCGATATCGATCCGATGATGCTCGGATCAATCATGGCACGCCAGCTCGAGCGGGACGCCGAGCGCGACGCGGTCGGACCGGCATGGAACAACGGCACCCTGCCTAACCAGCGCGGGGAATTGGTACAGCTCACCGGGCTGATCTTCACCCGCCTCGACGGGAGGCACCTCTCGCCGGCGTACGTCACGAGCCACATGCAGGTGATTGCCCGACGGGTAGGGCTGTGCTGCCAACTCGTGCGCCCGGCCAAACGTGGCGCAAAGACGCTGACGGTCGGCAAGCGGTACCGGGCGCCAGAAGGTGTATGGACGGTTTACCGGGATCGGGAGCCGTGCGGGCAGGTGACGGTGATCGGCTGCACCCGACGTCGCGGCTCCGGCGCGGTGCTACACCTCGCCGAGGCGCTGCCGATCGACCTGGAGATCGGCATGGAGCTCGGCAAGAAGCTGCTGTCCCGCAAACGTCTTCATGATCTTCGGCACGGGAGCGCGAGCATCCAGATCGCCGAGGGCGTGGACATCACCCTCGTGTCCAAGCGGCTCGGCCATGCCTCCCCTGCGATCACCGGCCGTTTGTACGCGCATCTGTTGCGGTCGGCTGGGCGGGAGGTGGCGCAGACCGCTGCGAACGCCGTTCCGCGGCGTGTGGTGCGGCCGGCGCGGCCACACCCCGGCCACAACGATCAACGGCCGTGATTCGCGTGAGTGGGACATGCCAACCATGCAGGTTACACCCCCGTTTCCTTGTGGGCCGTCAGGGACTCGAACCCTGAACTCGCCGGTTAAAAGCCGGATCGATCACGGGCCGGACGATGCCGGATGATGCCGGATGATGCCGGATACGCCCTCCCACCAGCGTGTTTCACGATCTGTAGTGCCGTGGCATGCCGGGAAGGTTCGCGTTTGACCGCGCGGTCCGTGCCCACATCGTGCCCACAATGATCACGCGGTATCGAGCCCGGTTCCTCGGTGGGGGAGCCGGGCCACCGGACGGGGTGCATGGCCGGCAAGTCGGCGGTGCGCCCGAGGGGTCGACAGCGCATCCTGGATGACGTTCGTCGTTCCGTGGCGGTGGCAGTGGGCCGGGCATGACGGACGTGGTAGATAGGCCGCTCTGTCGCCTGGACACGACCGCGATGAGTGCCGGCGAGTATCAGTCGGTAGTCCCTGCGTGCCAAGCGACCGTCGGCCGGATCTCAACTGCGGTCGCACCACCAGGTCTTCGGGGGCAACCTGGAAGGGGGAGGATTCGACGACCTACGGGCGGGGGACAGCGGGATGCACGGGGACGAGGCGCGGCGGCGGCGTGAGGCGCGCGACGTCGAGTACCGTGCCGCTTTGGGCGTACCGGCCGGAAGCGCTCTGCCTTCGGTCCTGGGCACCGTCGGCGGTTCCCGCGGCGGCGGCCATGCCGGTCGGATCAACCTGACCACCAGCGGCCGACCGGCCGGACGGCGCCATCCCACGCGGTCACGGCACCGACATCGACGACACGGGCAGCAAGGTGATCACAATGGCGAGCAAGAGCGGCGGTAGCAAGGCGTCCCGGTCGACACCAACCACGGCGAAGGCCTCCGCGCGAGTGCAGTCGGCGGCGGCCCGCAACCCAGCGAGCCGGTCGGCAAAGACCGGCTTCGCGCCGCGGGCGCAGTCTGCGGCCGCGCGAAACACCGGCCGGACTGGGTCGCGGTAGCGCCTGTTCAGGCCCCCGGCTCCCGTTTGGGAGCCGGGTCGCCGGACGCCTTCGATCGACAGCATGTCCGCAGGGGCTCTCCAGCGGCGCACAACGGTACGGAGCAAAAACGCCAGCCAGTGGCATGACCTGCGGCACTCGACTTGTAATCGGGCGGTTAGGGGTTCAAGTCCCCTCGCCGGCTCCAGACGCACCCCCGCTGACCTGCGGTTTTGCCGCAGCGAAGATCGATATTGGGGGTTTCAAGATCACGGGTGGGCTCGAGATGGGCTCATTTGGCAGAACTGTGTCGATCAATCGTTCGTCTACGGTCCCTCCGTGCCGTTCTCAGGGGTGGATTGCAGTCAGGGTTGGCCACGCAGGGCCACGGCTGCGAGGTGGTCGAGGGGGCGGAGGGCCGGTGATTCATCGATGATCGAGTCCGCCGAGACTGGTGACGGACAGTGACGACCCGGCGCTCTGGTTGATCGTGACTATGACGTCGGGAACCTGGATGGGGAAGAGCTGACGTTCCTGGTGGGTGAGCTCGTCGACCCGGTGCGTCTGTGCACTCGGGGTGTTGTGTGCTTGTCGACCGGCCGGGGCGGGTCTGTTCGCCTGTTTCCTGTGGCTTCTGCCTGGTCTGCTACTTGCCGGCGGGTAGGCAAGGACAGTCCTGGCCGTCTGCCGGGCGGGCTTGGCCAGGGGGGCCGGGAAATGTCGTGGTGGGGTTTTCGGGCGGCTGCGTCGCGTGTGCACCCGTATGCGATGGTGGTGGGACCGGCCGCGGCGGGAGGCGATGGTGGCGGGTCGATGGCGGGCCGTCGACCGGCGCGGTTCCTGCTGTCGGGATGCTCGGTGACGGGGAGGTGGAGCTGCTGTGGCCGGCGAGGAACCTGATCTGTCGTGTCCGTCGTGGTGCCGGGAGCCCGCGGGCCATCTGCACCTCGAGCCGGGCGGTTCAGGTGATGTTCATGCGGCGGACGTCGGGGTCATCGACCTTCCGGAGGTTCCGGGGCTGCGGTCGGACGGTTCGTCTATCGCGGTGCAGATCGAGCAGTACGTGACCCGCACGGCGACTGACCTGCCGCTGATTCTGTTGGATTTCGAGGAGCTGGACAGCGGAGATGGACGGGAAGGTCTCACCGTGGACGACGCGGAGGCGCTCATCGCGGTGTTGCGGCAGGCCATCGCGCTGCTGCGCGTCGAGGGGTCGTAGCAGCCGCATCTCAGATGATTCTCGAATGAGTGCACGGCGGTTGCCCTCGATCCGGTCTGGTCGGCGTGTTCCGCCGTGACACCGGTACTCGGCGCTGCTGTGGCTGTGAAGCCGGTTCCGACTTCGGGAGTATGTGAGGTGTCGCCGATCTTCGAGGAACCTACCGACGGCGACGGGTGGTGCCGATTGCCGGGACTCCTGTCGGTACGCCGTTGACCATGGCGCGGGCGACCCATGGCTGGCTGGGGCCACCCTCACCGTCGAGATTCTCCTCGACGAAGCCTTGACACCGCAAGCCCCGACCGTGCTGTACGGCCTTGCGCCTAAGCTTGATCTTTAACCTGTGTGGTGTTGGTGGCCGGTCATGGTCTTGTCCCGTTTGACGGTTTTTCCGACGTCGTAGTGGGGTGCGGGGCTGCGGTTGGTCGAGCCGGGAGGACGGCCGGGACCGGCTTTGGTGGGTTTCGGTGCGCTGGCGGGAAGGGGCATGATCGCGCGGAGGTTCCGGAACCCCCGGCGGACCCTGGCGGGGGTCAACCGTCCCGCTGCGGCGGGTTTCTCCCAGGGGCGGCGCAGGTCGGCGGCGAGGTGTCGGGCGAGGCGGAGTTGGGCGTGGGCGGCGATGATCAGCCAGGTCCAGAGGTCGGCGGCCTGCGGGGTGCGCAGTTTCGGTCGGGTCCAGCCCAGGGTCTGTGTGAACAGTCGGAAGGTGTGTTCCAGGTCGAAGCGGCGCAGGAACGACTGCCAGGCGCGGTCGATGTCGGTGGCGGTGGCGCCGACTGTGGAGGACCACAGCCATACGGGCTTGGGATCGCGGTCACCGGGCAGGTGGTCGACCTGCAGCCGGATGAGGGTCCCCTCGATGATCGGCAGGTCGCCGGTGTGGTCGATCCAGCAGGTGCGGTGGGTCAGCCGGGGGTGCAGCCGATCCCAGCTGGTCGCGGTGGCCTTCCCGTAGCGGGTGGTGTCGGTGATCGTGGTGTGCTGGGGTGCGGGCCAGGTCGCGGGCCTGTCGAGGGCGAACTCGGGGCCGTGCTTCGGCGGACGGCCGTGGGTGCCGGGCTGTCGGGGTGGTGTCGGGCTGTCGCAGCACACGGTCGGAACGGATCCGGCCGACCACCTCGACGGGCAGGTCGGCCAGGACGAACGCCAGCCGGGTCACGTCGTACCCGGCGTCCATCACGATGAGGATGGTCGGGTCGCCGTCGTGCCAGTGCCCGGCGGCGATCAGACGGCCCACGACTGCCCGGAGCTGGTCGGCGGTCACCGCCGTGGCGTCGTTGGCGGGACCGAGGCGGACCGCGTCGAGGACCGCGGTCCACGATGTCCGGCCGGGTTCGAGGGCGGCGACGAAGGAGTACGGCCAGCCTGGGATCAGCTGGGACTGGTTCTTCGCACGGCCGTGCACGTGGCAGAACAGCCGCTGCGCGCTGGTCGGCGCATCCGAGCGCAGCCACGGGCTGACATCAACAGCCAGGACGAGTCGTCCGTCGGCGGCCGCGGGCAGCGGAAGGTCCGTGAGCGCACGTCGCAGCCGGGCGATCTCTAACCGGCCGCTGTTCAGCCCGTCATACAACGCCCCGTGCCCGCGACGGTGCTCCGGCGCGAGCGTCAGGTCGACCAGTGTCCTGACCGGCCCGTCGGTGCACAGCACCGCATCCGTCACCTCGAACAGCACGTCCGCCCGGCGGGTCAGGCAGGCGTGGAACTCCTGCCGGAAGCGACACAGCCTCCCCAGAGCCTCGACGCGTCCTGGTTCGTCCTGCACACTGCCCATCACGACCTTCGGTTCGATCACGGCTTCTTTGGCGAGAGCACGATCTTCCGAAGGTCGTTCCACGTCACGGCGACACGCCGACCCACCCCACACCACCAGCAGCTATCACACAACGTGACACTCGAAGGTTAAACGACAAGCTTAGGGTGGGCTGACCGTCTCCGTCCCGCATGTGACCCGGCGGCGTTGCAATCCCTCGTAGGGAGAATGAGGACTCGGCGGCCTCGGCTCCCGCGACTGGCTGTGCATGTTGCAATCCCTCGTAGGGAGAATGAGGACCCCTGC
>NZ_JYFN01000074.1:18517-30869 GCF_000948395.1 Frankia torreyi
GACGGCGTGTCGGGAGGCTGGGATGGGTGTGATCTGCAGCGATCCGGCGGTCTGACATCAACTTCTCGCAATCATGTCATAACGGTGACATTGACGCCGCGTGGCCACCGAGTCAGATGATGTCGGTTGGAGCAGCCCAGCCGGCGCCGAGGCTCTCCCGAACGGCGTCGGCGCCGGGTGGCAGTGTGTAGATCAGGACATGGTCGTAGGAACGATCGATAACATCCTCGATCCGGCGGCGGAAGCGGAGGAGTTGGGCGGGGCTGAGGTTTCCTTCGAACACGCTGCGCTGGACGTGGTGCAGGTACTGGCGGCAGATCTTCAGCACCGTGCCGTTGCGCTCGACGGCCGTGTCGTAGACGACGATCACGAACATCGCTTACCACCAGATGCGGAACGGTTTGTACGGTTCGTTCTCCAGGCAGGCGCGGGTCAGTTTCAGCGCCTCCAGGTACATCAGCTCGTCGTATGCGACCTGGCGGCCGAGCGACCTGTGCTCCACCGTAACCCCCAGCTCGTCTCGTACCGTCTGCAGCACGAACCTGCGGCCCGTCTCCGAGAGGCTGGCGTTGCCGACGGTGGCGTCGAAGTGTTCAGGTAGCAGCTGCTTGCGGGCGGCCAGGCGCAGGAGGAGTCGCTCGGAGAACAGCGGCTTGAAGACCTCCGCGAGGTCGAGGGCCAGGGAGTGTCGATGACGTTCCACCGAGCTGTGCAGAAACGCGATTCCACTGTGCAGCGGTGTGAGCCGGATTGCCGTGAGGACCCGCGCATAGACGATCGCGTTCACATAGCTGATGAAGGCGTTGCCTGCGTTGGCGGGTGGTCGGCGGCTGCGGCCCTCCAGGCGGAGCCAGTCGGGAAGCTTCGTGTCGAGCACCGTCCATGCCGTCCTGCGGAAGTTGCCCTCCGCCGCCATGAGCTGCATGGTGTCTCCGGCCAGGTCGACGCCTTCTTCGAGGCGTTCCAGGGGGCGCCGTAGAGCAGTCCGGTCGACGACCCGGCGCACGTTGAACGCCGCCGCCCGGACGAGGGATGCGGCGATGGTCAGGGAGATCTCCGGCGTGGTCGCGGCCCGTGCCTGCGCCAGCACGGTCTGCCCGGAGACGTGGGGCTGCGTCGGCAGCACCGAGCCAGCGAAATCCCCGTAGTAGCTGAGGAGGTGAAGGCTGATGTCGTGTTGGCTGAGCAGGTTGATCACGGCAGTGTTGATGTCGACCGGGGCACTCGCGATGATGTCTCGCACGTCGGTGATCGGTATGTGCACCCGGGTCCCGTCCTCGCGTTCGATCGCGAGGGTGGAGTCCCTGCGTCGGATGCGGCAGGGTGAGGTCAGCCAGTACGTTCTGGCGGCTTCAGGCACGAAGGATCATTCCGTCCAGCAGTAGTCGGTGAAGCTGCAGCCCTTACAGCGGGGTCGGTCGAGTCGCTTGGGCGCCGAGGCCGAACCGGCTACGGCCAGCACCTCGGCAATGTCCGCCGCTGCCGATGCTTGCCGCGGCTCGTCGAAGGGCAGCCGGAGGGTCCGGCGGGTCGGCCGGTAGTGCAGGATGGCGCCTCGTGCCTGCACTCCGAGTTCGACGAGGCGGTGGCAGTAGTGGATGGCCTGCGCCTCGTCGGCTTGCGTCGGATTCCGGGAGGACTTCACCTCGTGTACCCAGAGGTCTCCGTCCAGGTGGTCGAGTCGCGCCGCGCCGAGGTCGACCGGCTGGAAGCGTCCGTACGCGGTGTCGTGCACCGCCTCACCCAGCTTGACCCGTGCGCTGAGGTGTTCCGGTCGGATTCCGCGTACGTACAGCCAGAGTTGGCGCCGGCAGTGGTGCAGGTACTTGATGTGCACGCCTCCCACATCCTGGGCGTCCATCAGATCAGCTCACCCAGCTCGTAGCTAACCGTGGCACGCCGCGACGGTTGGATCTCCGTGAGCCCGTCGGTCTCGCTGTACTGGCCATCGATGACGAGAACGTCCAGGTCTCGGTCCCACCGGCCGAGGCCCCGCGCGTAGTTCGGCAGTGGGATCAGCAGATCTGCGGCGAGCAGGCGACCGGTGCTCCTGGAGCCACCGCCTCGCAGCCGGGCCGCGTACTCATCCCTGTCCTGCGCGAGGATTCCCTCGACTCCGTCGAACAGCTCGTCGAATCTCGCTGCCGCCCAGGTGCGATCGGCGAACGGTTCTTCCCAGGAGAAGAAGGAACTGGTCCAGGCCTCGCGCGCGCGGCGAACGTCTTGGGCCCACTGCTCGCCCCACGGCGAGTCGTAGACGCTGTCCAACCAGCGCACGAGGGATTCCTCACTGATCTCGGTGCCGTGGTGGGCGTCGAGGATCTTCGAGGCCAGCCGGGTCGGTTCCTCGTCGTACACCCCATCGGCGTAAAGCGCGGGCATCCGCGCGGTCCTGGAACGTTGATCCGCCCGACGCGGGCGCATCTCCGGGCGGCAGACGACCACGTCGGCCGGTGGCCGGGTACCGGTCCGGTTCACCCGGCCGAAGCGCTGTGCGAGCGCGTCGAGTGGGGCGCCGGAGGTGAACAGGACGTCGAAGTCCACGTCAAGGGAGACCTCGACGACCTGGGTGGCGACGACCAGGCCCTCGCGCCGATCATCCGGTCGCAGGCCTGATCGGAAGTGCGACATGATCGCCTGCTCGATGCGGGTGCGGTCGGTACGCCGGAAACGCGAATGTAGTAGCCATCCGTCGTAGTCGGTGAGCTCTGCTCGCAGGAGCTGGGCGTCGGCGATGTTGTTCGCCGCGACCAGGACGGACTGGCCGGCGTCCAGCCGCTGTCGAATCAGCTCGACGGTGGTCGGGTCGGTGAGGTGCTCGTGCCGTCGCACCAGGCGGTGACGGCGAGGCGCCGTCTGATAGTCGGCCTCCACCACGGTCAGTTCCGGCGGCGCCGGCCGGTCGGGCTCGGTATGTGTGGACGTGGCGGTCAGGGTCTCGCGGACGAGGGAGATCAGGGCGTTCGGCGCGGTTGCGGAGAGCACCGCGACCCTGCCGCCGAGTTCGGTCCAGCAGGCGGCTGTGGCCAGCAGGTAGCCCAGCCGCGTCGGATCGTAGGCGTGCAGCTCGTCGAGGACGAACACGGAGTTCGCGCTGTCCAGCAGGATCGAGGCGTGCACCGGGCCGGCGAGCGCGCCGCGCATCAGCTGGTAGGGGGTGCCGATCCGGACGAGTTCCCGGAACAGCCGGGTGGCCTCCGCGCGGGCCACCGCCTTCTGTGCGGCCCGTGCCTCGACCCCGGAATCAGACCCGCCGCTGAGCGGATCCTCGTCCGCGCCGCACAGGGAGCGGGCGAGGTGGTAGGACGCGGCGCGGGAGTGGCTCACCCCGACTGCCTCGGCGCCGCCATGCTCCCGCAGGTCTCCGCTGGCGAGCCGGTCCGTCATCGCGTTGATCGACGCGAGGTAGGGCAGCGTGTAGAACAGCCGCGGGGTGCCGCCCGTCGAAGCCCGAATCTCATCGATCTGGCGTGCGGCCCACAGCAGACCGCCTTCGGTCTTGCCCGAGCCGGTCCAGGCCCTCAGCACCAGATGGCCGCTGACCTGGGCGGCCGCGAGCTGATGCGGCCGAAGCCGATGGCCGTCCCCGGCGAGGCGGGCGGTCAGCCGATCCGGATACCCGGCGTCGAACGACTGCTCGGTGCGTAGCGTGCTGTGCCCGCTGGAGAGGTGGTCCGCCATCGTCACC
This sequence comes from Frankia torreyi, assembly GCF_000948395.1. Lineage (GTDB taxonomy): Bacteria > Actinomycetota > Actinomycetes > Frankiales > Frankiaceae > Frankia > Frankia torreyi. Next base: position 22,206 of record NZ_JYFN01000074.1, read on the forward strand.
GCGCCCTGTAACAGGACGCCGGCGAGCCCGGCCGGACGGGGCACCGCCTCCTCCACCCAGGTATGCAGCAGATCCTTGAGGTGTCGGTGTGCCCGCGTGACCAACTCTCCTGATCGGACATCCGTGGCAAGTCCGGACGGCCTGGCGAGCAGCCCGTCCTTGGTCGCCCGTTGACGCATCCAGGTGACCAGGGTGACCGTGGCGCTCGCGTCATACGGGCCCAGCATGCGGGCCAGTTCCTCGGCGGTGATGTCGGCCGGGTACAGCTGGCTCAGGGATGGCCGGCCTTCACCGCCGCCCAGGGCGCGGTGATGCGTCGCGACACCCGTCGCGACCCAGGCCCGATCCTCGGCTTCGGCGACCAGCCAACCGAGAAATCCCAGGGAGAGGACCTCGTGGCGGTGACCCCAACCGATGCGGGTCGCCATCATACTCTGGAAGCCGTCGGCGATCTTGCCGGCGTCGTGCAGGAGTGCCGCCCACGCGGCCAGCGTCCAGAACCGCTCCCGCAGACCGGTGTCGAGAACGTGCAGGGTGCCGATGCGCCGCTGGACGGCGAACAGCGCGTCGAGCGTGGCGCCGAGGTGGTCCGTGAGCGGCTCCCCCGCCGGTTGCGTCCTGGTCGGCGGCTTGGCCAACAGCGCGGACAACGCCGACAAACTGGGCGCCGCCGGGTGGCCGTTGGTGTCGGAGATGGAGGCTGCTTCCTGTCGACCCCTCGCGCCCTCGAGATTCCTGCCTGGTTGTGGCGGGCCGATCACACTGCCTCCGCCTGCATCGGATGGGTGGGCGCCAGCAGGTGGACGGCACGCCCCTCCTGAGTGACCCAGCCCTCCACGAGAGCATCGGACAGGGCCTGCGGGGCCGGGCGGCCACTGGCCGCCACCGAGAGCCGGTGGCGGTAGGTGTCCCAGCGGGTGCGGGACCGGTCCCGACTGATCGCGGTTGGCAGCTGCAGCAATGTCCCGCCGCGGCCCGCTTTCGCGGGCAACAGCGCACCGCCCACCACCCCAGTGCCGCGGTGCAGGCGCACCCGCCGGGCACGGGCGGTCGCCAGGTCCTGGCTGCGTCCCAGCCGCAGCGGCCAGACCGGCCGGCGGAAGCGCCGCTCCCAGCCGACCACATCCTCCGTGATCCAGATCGTGAGCTCGGTGAAGGCGAGGAAGTGGTGCTCGCGGGGCACCGGCTGACCGAAGGTGCCCCGGATCTCCAGCGGCCAGTGGGTCTCCAGATCGATCCCGGCGGCCTGAGCGGTGAACGCCATCCCGAAGCGCAGCTGTGGATCCACGTCGTCCCACCCGCCGGCGACCGCGGCGAGCAGGCCGCCAACGGTCGCCGGAGCCGGGCAGGGCAGAGTCACCGCGACCGCGGAGTACAGCGGATCCCGGAACGACGCGATGGGCGCCGTGACCGTGACCTCCAACGCCTCCCGTTCGTCCCCGGACACCTCGCTGGACGGGGTCATGTCCGGGCTCATGAGGTGGGGTCGTCGAACCAGGAGTCGCGCCGGCCGGCCTCGATTTCGTCCGCGAGGCGGTTGAACAACGACCGAGGATGGTCGATCAGTAGCTGACCGTCCTCGATCTCCTTGCCCAGCTCGACCCGGATATCGTCCCGCTGCCCACCGAGGAAACCCGGAGCCCAGCCCAGGTAGATCGGGCCGTCGAGCTCGTCCCGCCAGACCGCGAGCTCCTCCCTCAGCACCCGGGCGTCGACCACGATCCGGCTGTCGCGGAGGCCGACGATGCGGGTGAACGGGTTGATGCCGCCCTTCATCGGGGCGAGCAGCAGCAACGCGGGAGCGCGGTCCCCATAGTGCAGCGACTGCTTCGCGCCGCCACGAACCGAGGTGAGGGTGCGCAGGAGAAGGCTCGCACGCCGACGCCGCTCCGCCAGCGGCAGCCGCAGCGCCGGCGACCCCCGGAAGGTGAGCGCGCTGGCCCCCTGCGCCGCTGCCTCCTTGGCCGCTTCGGCGGTCAGGGCAATCTTCAGGCCGGACCCGCCGGTCTCGAAGGTGCCCACACGCGGCAGGTCGAGAGCCAGATCGGCGCCGAGTTCGGCGCTATACAGCTCGTGGCCGTGGATGACCGGGTTCTCGCCGGCCTTGAATCCACGGCTCATCGTGCCGAAGTCCTGGGTGGGCCAGCGCGGCGCGATCGACAGCAGGGTGCCGGTGGCGAACACCGTGTCCCGCTGGCAGGTCTTCGCCGCGTCCGCCCCCTTCTTGGCCACCATGTAGCCGAACAGGTCGTCGTCGAAGTAGCGGTCCGGGCGACCCTCGGTGTGCGCCTGCTGGTTCTTGCCGGCCCCGCTGCGGGTCACACCCGAACGCGGCTCCTGCGCGGGCACCGAATCCCTCAACCATCGGCGGAACGCCTGGGCAGAGACGTAGGGGTAGACGTCGCGGCCCACCCTCAGCTGCTTCACCCGGGAGACGTTGTCGTCCGCCAGCCCGTTGTTCGGCGCCCCCGCCTTCACGTCGACGACGGCCTTGCCCACCAGAAAGGTCACTGCTCTATTCCTTCCACCATCTCGTCGTCCTCACGGGCGAGCTCGACTTCCTGATCAGGATCCGGGAGGTCCGCCGCGGCGTCGGCGGCGTCCGCCGGCCGCCAGCCCTCCTTGTGCAACGCGTTCAGGACGGCGATGAGCAGCAGCCGTCGATAGAGCCAGCCCTGGCCGTCGGGGTCGAACAGGAGCCGGAACTGCGCGGTGCTGATCAGTGGAGCGGACCGCTCGTCCGCGCCGATCCGCAGCGCGCGCCGCACGGCCTTGTTCTCCAGCCACTTCTGCAGCGCCACGACGCGGCGGGAGGCGACACGGAAGGTCATCAGCGGCCCAGCGCTCTCATCCGCGATGATCTCCTGGGCGATCTCGGCGGCCAGCGCCTCGACCTGGTCGATGTCAGCCTGGTTCACATCCATCACCTCGCGGAGGTAGGAGTAGGTCAGCGCGGCGAGATCCGCGTCGAACCGCAGGACCGCGCGCGGGCCGGGAACGTCGGTGAGGCGGGCCGCCGCCGTGATGAGGATCCGCCACGGCCGCTGGAAGGCGTCACGGGCAAGGCGCCGGCTGCCCGACACCGGCGGGGCCTGATAGGCGGCCAGGAGAGCGCGCCAACCCCGCCGCCGCTGCGGATCTCGCAGAGTTGACCGGAGCCACTCGGCGAGCGCCTCGTCCACCCGATAAATGTCCAGTCTCGCGCTGAGGTTGTAGTTGCTGAACACCAGCACCTCGACACCGGCCAGGAGCCGACGGTCGTAGCGGCGCAGCGCCAGCAACGCGGTCCGCTCGTGCTCATAGCGACCTGCGGACCTGGCCACCCCGAAGCCGCTGATTTCCCCCGCTGACCGTCTGACCTGACTTCGTGTCGTAGTGCTAAGGAACTCGTCGTCCCAGCTGTGCACGCCGGCGCTGGGGCCGCCGGTGAGGCGACTGCCGTACGGCAACGCGTGGAAGCAGCAGACGCACGGCCAGCACAACGCAAGCCCTTCATGCCCGCGGGGTGTCGTGTTGCAGTAGCCGGCGGCGTCGATGAGCGGGACGTCCACCTTCCCGTAGAAGGCGACGGCAGCCCGCCCGCACAACGCACACGGCACCTGCGGCCAGGTGGCCGGATCAGGCATGGTGCGCCACCCCCGGACCCGCGCCGTGTTCTCCGCGCGGGAACGCATCGGCAGCGTCGACCGGTGGTTCATCTTCGAATTTGGGAAGAACGACCCGCTGGCCTTGAGCCAAAAGCTGTCCGCGCGGAGCCGCCCGGCCTCGGCGGCGGCGACCGCGTCCTCGATCATCCGTTCCACCGCGGCATCGAAGTCCGTCGCAGGTACATCCCCGGGATCACGGACGTTCCCGCCTCGGCCGGTGAGCTTGGCCGCCAGCGCGGACAACGCGAACGCGCCGATGCGCTGCAACGGGTGAGCGGTGAGGACGACCTGTCGCTGCGTGACGATCAACCCGTCCACCTCAGCGTTCCCCGTCATGCTCCGACCCAGCCGAAGCCAACCGAGGTGGACTGGCCCAGGCCCCACGACCACAGAGCCCGCAGCGTCTCCGGGGCGCCGCGCAGCCTCGCCTCAAGCGGAGCGCCGACCTTAGCGCCCTTGCCCGCGTCGACCACACGGCGGGCACCGACCCAGGTGATCTCCTCCACCGTCACGCCGGGATCCACGCCGATGGTCTCGGCCTTACGACGTAGGCCAGCCGCGAAGTAGCCGGCGAACTCAGGCTCCCCCGGAAGCAGGAAAGCCTGCCTGGTCGTCCGAACGCCGTCCGGTCCCCGCCCGGAGCCCTTCACCACCACGGGCGTCACCGTGCGCAGGACGGCCTGGCCGGACTCGAACGACGGGGACTCGATCAGCTCGACACCACCCACCCGCAGCGCCACCCCGCCCCACTCGATCAAAGGGGTGCCGACGAGCACCTTCGCCCATGCCTCGACCAGCGCGAACAGCGGGCTACCAAGATCTAAATAGCCCGGTCCGCCGATCGTGTAGCGCCCGCGAGCCCGGGTCGCATGCGGAAACGTCGGCGGCCCATAGCCGAACGGGACCATCCGGTGCGCGCCCCATCCATCGTCGTGCAACGCCCTGGCCAGCGTCGGTTCGAGCTGCCGAAGCATCGCGTAGCACAGGCCACGTCCTGGCGTCTGCACACTCCGCCAGGGAATCTCCTTTGCGGACGAGCGCACGGCCACCCTCAGCCGCATCGCCATCTCACCTCCTGAAACATTGAACTCCTTGCTTTTTGTCAGACTTCGGTCGACGGCAGGTGAGTCCACATGTTGCCTGACACCTCTGACAGTTCTTGACGCACCTGGCCAGCCATGCGGCGGACAGTGACGCCATGATCAAGAAGGCCTCAGGCTGAGCCACGCACCCACCGCACAGGAACCCGTGGTTGATGTCCGTTGACATCGAACCTGGCTCCTGTGCCAGCGAAGATGACCCGTTGGTGCTTCGTGTCACTGAAACTGGCCCGACTCGGCTCAGCCTGTGTCCGTTCCAACTGATCACAGCACCTTCTCGTCGATCCTCGACGGACCTGGCCGATTCTCAGTCGGTCTGGCCAGCGGGTGGTGGCTATGCTTGGTATGACGTGCTTGCGATGGTTCGGAGTCTCGGGAGAGCTGGCACCTTCCCACTGGATCATGGTTTCGGACGGCCGGGTGCCAGGCCCACCGCGGATCTGCCACGGAAAGAACCAACTTCCGCGAGAATCCGGCCGCCGGCGTCTCATCGAACTTGTCGTGCACCAGGTCAGGGCGGCGCTGCCTGCCATGATCCTTGGGAAGAACGCGACGCTCCGAGTGACGCCGCTTGCGCGACACGCCGGACGGCCCTCGCCGGATTCCCATCGAAGTTGTCCAGGCCCGGATCAGGTCTTGATCGCCAGACATGATCCTTAGGAACGGACAGCCTGAGTGAGGTAGGCCGCTGGCTGGTCAGGGCCTGTGGCCGGGACGGGGTCGACGGGGCTTCCGTCGGACACTTTCGCCGTCCGGCAGCGCGTGGGCGCTGTGCTGCCACGAGGTCCGGCTTCGCCAGCGGCCCCTTTCGATCCGTGCATGTGGTTCTCCCACACACGGCTCTCCGACACCGTTCACCGCGAGGCATGCGCGGTCACCCACCGTGTCCGCCCGGAGAGGCGGAACACACCGAGTCGGGCGAGCCAGGCGCCGTTATGACGCCCGGCCCAACCCCGACCAGGCTGGCCGTGCTTGTTGCTGGCAAAGATGGCAAGCCGCAGGTGGACGTAGCTGTCGAGCGACGTCAACGCCCGGGAGGGGTTCCCCGCGGCGAAGTAACCCGACCAGCCGTGTAGAAGCCGATTGAGAACCCCTACTCGGTCCGCCAACGACTTACCGACGAAACGTCGATCCGTGGCGTCGCGTATCCGCACCCGGATCGACCGCATCGCCGCCGCCGACGGCCACCGCATCAGGTAGAAACGCCGGGGCTGTCTCCACGACCGCACCATATGATGATGCCAGCCGAGGAAGTCAAAGCCTTCACGTCCTTCCCGTAGGCATACGATCCTGGTCTTGCCGGGGTGCAACCGCAGCCCCAACCTTTCCAGGATGATGCCGATACGGCGGACGGCCTCGCGTGCCGCCTGTTCGGTGGCACACAACGCCGCGATATCGTCGGCTTATCTCACCAGCACATCGACCCGCCGGCTCGACGCCGCCCATTCTGGTGTGCCTTATTTAATCCGGACAGTCTCTATTAAGCTGATTTAGACTGCGGCTGCTTTTTCAGATACTCGTCGTGGACCTGTCGTGGGGTGCGGTAGTCGAGTCCCGAGTGGCGGCGTGTCGTGTTGTAGCGGAGTTCTATGTACCGGGTGATGTCGCGGCGGGCGTGTTCGCGGGNGGGGNAGACNGTGCGGNGGACGCGTTCGTTCTTGAGGGCCGCGAAGAACGATTCGGCCATTGCATTGGTGTGTCCTGAAGGGAGCTGGAGGAGGTTCCGAGATGGAAGGAGGAGTACTCAACAGCAACCATGCTGTTGCAGAGATGAAGGTAGGCCCTTCGGCATCGGCATACAGGTGCTGGTGTCAAACCGCCACGAGCTGCTGTGGTGAATGAGCCATGGTGGTGAACGTCCGTGGAAAAGCCGTCGTGAGAGGCGGCAGGTATGAGCCAAGAAGGCGAACGAGAGTGAACCATCGATGACGTGTCGTTAAGCCAGGTGGTATCAAAACCAGGGCCTTAATGCTGTCCTGGGATAAGCCAGAGGGAAACCTGTCTACTGCTCTGGCGGTGCCCGGCATGAAGATGGCGCGAGCTTGGCTTGGGCTCTGCAACGGAACAGGAGAACTCCTCGGCCCGACATGGGCCCGCGGATTGGAGCGGGAACCCACCAGGAGACCGGCAAGCGGCTAATCCGCGAGCCATAGAGTACCGGGTGCGGGCCAGGAGGGCGGAACGTCCCGTACTAGTGATGAAGCGCCTGTAATGGGCGCGGAGCGAAGGGGACGTGCCGTCGAGTTTCGTCCAGCGATCAACCAGAAACGGGAGGAATTGCGTGGGCGAGACAAGATCAGCGGGCAAGTCGTTTGACATTCCGAAGATGCTGATATGGGAAGCATACCTGAAGGTCAGCGGCAACAAGGGAGCGGCAGGGGTCGACGGGCAGTCTCTAACGGAATTTGAACAGGATCTTCGGAACAACTTGTTCAAGCTCTGGAACAGGATGTCGTCGGGGAGTTATTTCCCGGAGCCGGTGAAGGCCGTCTCCATCCCGAAGCCAGATGGTGGCACACGGATCCTCGGCGTGCCCACTATCGCCGACCGGATAGCGCAGACAGCCGTGGCCATGATCCTGGAGCCGGGCGTGGATCCAGTGTTCCACGCCGATTCCTACGGTTATCGTCCAGGGAAGTCTGCGCTGGACGCGGTGGAGGTGTGCAAACAGCGGTGCTGGAGGCGTCCCTGGGTGGTCGACCTGGACATCCAGGGATTCTTCGACAACGTTCCGCACGCTCAGATCATCGCCGCAGTGGAGAAGCACACGAATCTGACATGGGTTGTGCTGTACGTGAAACGGTGGCTGGTCGCGCCGGTTCAGCACCCGGACGGTAGCCGTGTCACTCCCATCAAGGGAACTCCACAAGGTTCGGCGATCTCACCGTTGTTGTCGAATCTCTTCCTGCACTACGCTTTGGACTCCTGGCTTGCCAGGAGGTTTCCAGTGGTGCGGTTCGAGAGGTACTGCGACGACATCGTCCTGCACTGTTACAGTCAGCGGCAGGCGAAGTACATTCGCGACGTCGTTGAGAAACGGTTGCTGGAGTTCGGGTTACGCTGTCACCCGGACAAGACTCGGATCGTTTACTGCAAGCAGGACGGGCGCGATGAAGAACACCCGGTAACGAGCTTCACGTTCCTGGGTTTCGACTTTCGTCGTGCGCCCATCCGGCGGCGTGACGGTGTGCTGATGTGCGGATTCGTCCCGCTGGTCGGCAAGGCGGCGCTGAAGTCGATGGCACGGGTCATCCGGCAATGGAAGCTGGGTCGCAGAACCAGTCTGGGTTTTCGGGGTCTCGCCGCGATGGTCAATCCTATCGTGGCCGGGTGGATCGGCTACTACGGACGCTTCTACAAGTCCAGGCTGATGCACTTCCTAAGCCAGCGGATCAACCCCTTCCTTGTGAAGTGGGCGATGCGGAAATACAAACGATTGCGCCGCGCCAAAGGGAAAGCCCGTCGGAAACTGGCCGAGATAGCATCGGCGTTCCCGGCGATGTTTGCTCACTGGAAGCACGGCGCGATGCCTACTGGTTCGACGGTGGGAGCCCGGTGACGGGAGACTGTCACGCCGGGTTCTGAGAGCAGCGGNGGGTNAAATTCCCGCCGCTGACTCACCTCGTAGCAGATCCCGGTCCGGCCGACGGACTGGCGGATCCCGAGTCTGTTCAAGGTAGCAGCGAACTGGGCAGACGTATAGTTACTTCCGCGGTCCGAATGAAAAATAGCCCCGTCGGTGAGCTGGTGGTTACGGGCCGCCATGGTGATGGCGGTGTCGATGAGACCGGTCTTGTAGTTGTCGTCCGTGGCCCAGCCGATGACGGCTTTCGTGTGGCAGTCGAGGACGGTCGCGAGGTACAGCCAGCCTTCCCAGGTGGGAATGTAGGTGATGTCGCCGACCATCTTGGTTCCCG
>NZ_JYFN01000075.1 GCF_000948395.1 Frankia torreyi
GGCATGACTTGTCCTGACCGGCAGAGGGGACGAGGAAGATCTGCCAACACCAGCCTGCCACACCCCAGAACTAAACAGCGACGGTCTACTAGGGCCGCCGACGGCCGCCGTACTTTCTCCCGATACCAGCCCCGCTGCTACTCAACGTCACAGAAGTTGCGGGGCCGGCCGGGGCCCGGCCGGCCATCGCGCCCTGGGCGCGAGGACGACCCGAACGGGGCGGCCGGCGACTCCTACCCCGACGGCACCGATTCGTTGGGCGACAGGGGGCCCCGAATCGGGCGAAAGGGTCCACAAACAACACAGGGCGTGCTATGCACTCGAAAACCTGGCAAGGGTAGCCGGTCCATAGCTCATTTTCGCTATCAGTTGACTGCCGTGACGTATCCGTACGATGGGTTACACCCGGCCCTCCCCGTCGGTTACCGTAACCAACCGTGTCGGAGCAACCGGGTCTCGTGCCCACCGCTCGGAGCGGTTCCCCGATCCCCCACCCGTCAGGGGAGTACATGCCCTCGTCTGACCCCAAGCGGCGAGAGACCGCCATCCTGCCCGAGCGGGGCGACCTGATCGCCGAGCTCGCCGGGCGACTCGAAGCCCTCGACGCGCTCCTGAACCGGCTCGAGGACGCCGAGCGCCAGGCCGCCGACGCCAGCGAGCACCTCATCCGGACCCGGCGCTGGCAGGAGGACACCGTCCGCACGATCCAGGAGGAGCGGGCCCGCATGCGCCAGCGCCAGCACGCCCTGGACGAGCTCGCCGATCACGCCCGCGCCGCAGTGGCCGCCCTGGCCCACCACCGCTCCCTGCCCCGCGAGGTCCACGAGCTCGCCGTCGAACTCCAGGTGCTCGACGCGGCCGGATTCCTGACCCGGCGCGGTCGGACCCGGTAAGCCCGCGTCCGACCGGGGATCCCGGTACCCCCACCCGCTCGACTACATGACGTAATCAAATGGTGCTCGACCGGAGCAGGCCGGGGCCTCCGTCGGCGTCGGGCCGGCCGCCGCACCGGCCCTCGTGGCGAGGGCGGAACCGCAGGCCATACCCGGTTCCGGCGGCCAATGAGGCCGCCGCGGCGGGTTCCGGTACGGGCCGGACCGCGCGCTGGACCAAGGGGCACTTCGGTGCACACTCGCTGTAGTTGGGAAGGACTAGTGTTTACCCACCCCGTCAATGTGGACTAGTCTCACGCCGACGTCACGACAACACCGGGCCGAACGCCGAATCCTGCCCCCGGCCACGGTGTCCCCTCCGAGTCGTCATCTGGGGCAGGAGCGGGGGACCCACCTCCACCGGCCGGCACCGACCCGCGGTGCTGGCCTCGGGGTCAAGTCCGATGTGCGTGAAGGCCACGCCTCGGACCGGGCAGCCCAGCCCGAACCCGACAGCTCACTTCGCAGGCGTACGGGAAGGAATACACCGTTGTCCGCGCAAAGCGTGCAGCTCGACGAAGATTCGCGCGTCGCCGGTCGCGGCCGTCACCGCGCCCAGTCCGTGCCGCCGGTCGCCCGTAGCCGGGCCCGTGCTCGTGCCTTCGCCGCGATGACCACCGGGACCGTCGCTGTCTCCGGAGTGGCCCTGGCCGGCTGCGCCACCGACGTCCACGCCGACACGGCGTTGGAAGAGTCGCCGAACACGGCCCCGATCACCCTCGCCGCGCAGATCGGCTCGCAGGCCGCCCTGGGTGGCAGCATCGCCGCCGCGGCGGTCAGCGAGCACAGCTCCTCGGGAATCACTCTCGGCGCGACGCACGGCCTCGACGCCCCGCCCCTGGCCGGCAAGGTCCAGGTCGGCCTGCGGGTGACGAACCCCGACGTGACCGTGAACGCGGACGAGCCGGTCGACATCGGCTTCTCGCTGTACAACGAGGCCACCCACGAGCCGCTGGCGAACCAGCTCGTCAAGGTGCAGGTGAAGCTCCCCACCGGGTGGGCCACCTTCAAGCACCTGCAGACGAACGCACAGGGATACGCGTCCTACACGGCGCGGGTGCTCACCACGACGAACGTCACGGCGATCTTCGACGGCACCGACGCCCTGCAGTCCGCCCACTCGGTCAACGACGCGACCCTGAACGTGCGCCCGCAGCGGGCCCCGCAGCTCGCCGGCCTCTCCTCCCGCCTGGGCAGCCTCGCCGGCGGCGTCTCTGTCGGTTCCACCCAGGTGTCCGTGCCGGTTCCGTCCAGCTCGATCGGCGCGAAGGCCGTCTACCTGGCCTCCCTGCAGGCGGGCAAGCCGTACGTCTACGGCGCCGACGGCCCGAGCTCGTTCGACTGCTCAGGGCTGGTCCAGTACGTCTTCAAGCAGCTCGGCAAGAGCCTGCCGCGGACCACGGACGCCCAGTTCGCCGCCACCACCCGGGTGTCGCAGTACAACAAGCAGCCCGGCGACCTGATCTTCCTCGGCTCGCCCGGGGACATCTACCACGTCGGTATCTACGCCGGCGACGGCAAGATGTGGGTCGCCCCGCACACGGGCAGCGTCGTGAAGCTCCAGTCGATCTACACCACCTCCTACTACGTCGGACGCGTCTAAGAGCGTCCACGCCAGCGCACCGTGCCCTGCGGCGCAGCGCCGGCCACCCGGTGGTCACCTCGTTCGGCTGGAAGGACGACGAAGCCCGTCCAGCCTCGAGCCGACCGCGACGCGGCCTCCCCCCTCCGGTCGCGCGTGCGGTCAGGCAGCCGGTCGACCTCGCGTTCCGCATCCCGTCGTGACTGCCCCGTCGTTCCGCACCCCGTCGTGCCCGCCCCGCCGGGCCTGCTCCCCCCGGCAGGCGAAAGGCGCGCATCGCCGACCCGTCCGGGTCACCATCGCCGTTGCCCCGGATGCAGTCCCACGACGCGGCTGACCCCGAGATGCTGATCCCGAGACAACGCCGGACCACCCGTACCTGCACCCGGTCCACGCGCCCGAAATCCGTGGCGTCGCGGTCCCGGCCGAGCCGGGACCAGCTCCAGTACGCGAGCCCTGACACCGCCCGCAGCCTCACCGACCCGACCTCGCTTCAGCGCCAGCCGGGCAACGCCTCCTTCCGGCCGGACGGACGTCAGATCTCCCCCCCATCTGACGTCCGTCCGGCCGGAAGGCCCCCGACCCCGCCGGCCTTCCCTCGGATTCCCCCCCCATCCGCAGCGGGAGGCCGGCGGGCCCTCGGGTTCCACCCGGCCGCAGAGGTCCGCCGATGCCGCTACCCCCCTCCCGGCGGCATCGGCGGACCCTTCTTGCTTCTACCCACCCGTCCCGGGCGCGTACGCGGCCGCTGGGGCCCGTGGAAGGCCGGGCTCAGGCTCCCAGGTGGTGCTTGGCGGAGGCCGTCCACAGCGTCTCGCTGACCTTCTTGTTCCAGTCGGTCTCGGCGACCCTTGCCTCCGGCGCCCGACCTGGGCAGGCGGACTGCGGCTCCTGCGTGAACTGTCCCACCACGCCGACGGCCGCGAAGATCGGCTTGGCGCCGCCGCAGACGACGGTCAGCGCGAGCCGAGCGCCCTCGCCGACGCCCCACACGTAGATCCGGTTGGGGTCGACCTTGGTCTTCTTCGCGGAGACGTAGCTGACCACGTCGCGCAGGTACTTCGCGTCGGCGCCGTCCGGGGAGTCGATCCGCCAGGTGCCGCCGACCGCCTCGGGATAGGCGACCGCGAAGTTGCGGGCGTTCGCCACCGAGCCGGCGGCGCTGTCATGATCGAGGGTCTTGGCGTCGACGTTGTCGTCGTGCAGGATCAGCACCAGCGGGATCGGATCCTTCGGATTCGACGGGGCGTGCACGAGCAGTTCCCGGTCGGCCGAGCCGTAGTCCTTGGGCATGCTGATGCGCTTGGTCTTCGGGCCGTTGCCGCGCTCGACGAAGACCCAGAGCGCGACGATGACGACCCCGACGATGAGTACGGTTCGCTTGTTCTTGCCCCACCAGCCGGCAAGGGGATTCGACGCCACGATCCAACCGAACCACACCGGTAGCCGGGAAACGCCGAAAACGGGCGACCAGATGACGCTCGGACCTACTCCTTCGGCCGCGGCGGCCACGTGACCGAACGGGTCAGCGGACCGACGTCGGGGTCAGGGGGTGGCGAGCGCGCGGCGGCGGGCCTCGCGCAACACCTGCGCCTCCCGGGGGGCGTCCAGCGGCGGGAGCTCGCCATGGATCCAGGTCAGCAGAAGGTCGGCGAGCGCCGGGTTCTGCGCCAGGACCGGCCCATGCAGGTAGGTGCCGATGACCCGGCCGTCGACGATGCCGTCGGTTCCGCCACCGCCACTACCGCCAGCGCCACCACCACTTTCAGTGCCGCCGTCGCCGTCGCCGATCCCGCGGCGCACCACCCCCAGCGGGAAGCCGCCGGCCCCGGGCAGCCGCCTGGTGCGCCCGGCGTGGTTCTCGTAGCCGTACAGGGTGGGCAGGCCGAGGCGCGGATCGGGCTCGACGACGATGTCACCGACGGCCCGTCCGGGCGGCGGCGTCTCGGGTGGCGCGAACGAGCGGCGGGTCTCGATGTCGACGAGGTTCAGCCCCTCGTGGATCTCCCCGCCCGACGGGAACGTCGCGCCGATCACCTGGTAGCCGGCGCAGACCGCGAGCACGGCCGCTCCCGAGCCCACCGCGCGCACGATCGCCCGGTTCTGCCGGATGCCGTCGGCGGCGAGCACCTGCGGGGCGTCCTCGCCCCCGCCGAGCAGGTAGATGTCGCAGCTCTCCGGCACCGGCGAGCCGGCGGGGACGCTGACCACCTCGACCGGCAGGCCCCGCCAGCGCAGCCGCTGCTCGAGGACGATCGCGTTGCCGCCGTCCCCGTAGGTGCCGAGCAGCTCGGGGTAGATCAGCGCGATCCGGGTCGCCGAGCTGCGCCTCATCGGGAACTCCGGACCAGCAGGTCCCGGAACGCCGTGTAGTTGGCGACCACGTCGACCACCTTCTCGTTGGCCGCCAGCGCCGCGTCTTCGGCGTTGGCGTGCACGCTGTGCGGCACCTCCGCGTAGGCCAGCCGCACGCTCATGTCCTCCTTGCGCCCGCCGGTGACGAGCACCTGCCGGCCGGCGAGGCGCTCGAAGGGGACGTCCCAGATCCAGGACGGATCCCGGCCGTCGGCGGTCTGCGAGTTGAAGTCGATGACGACGGGCCGGGGCGGCGCGTCGGCGAGCAGCTCCATCATCTCCACCCAGCCGGCGGGGTTCTTCGCCAGCAGCAGCCGGCCGCGGCGGCCCTGCTCGCCGAGGGCGACCTCCTGGTAGCGGCCCTGGACGTCGCCGAGGCCGGCCATGGCGGCCAGCGCCGCCTCGACCTCGACGCCGAGCTCGCGGGCCGCGGCGGCGGCCATCGCCGCGTTGCCGAGGTTGACCCGGCCGGGCAGGTCGAGGTGGGCCGAGATGGTGCGGCCGTACCAGAGCAGCTCCCGGGGCCCGGTGACCGCGACGATCGGCTCGGGCCGGGCCAGCCCGCACTCGGACCACCAGCCGGCCTCGTTGCGGTGCAGCAGGCGGGCGCACTGGGGGCAGACCATCGCGTCGGCGGTCCAGTTCTGGCCGGCCGACACCCACACCTGCCGTCGCCAGCCGGCCGCCGCCCAGGCGACCAGCGGGTCGTCGACGTTCGCGACCACCGTGGCGTCCGGCAGCTCGGCGCCGAGCTCCCGCCACATCGACGCGATCCGCCGGGTCTCGTTGGACCGGTCGAGCTGGTCACGGCTGATGTTGAGCAGCAGCACGACCCGCGGCAGGATCTCCCTGGCCACCTTCGGCAGCCAGATCTCGTCGACCTCCAGGGCGGCGGCGGCGTCGAACGGGGGTCGCGAGAGCGCGGCGAGGACGCCGGGCGCCATGTTCGCCCCCCCGCTGTTCGACTTCACCGGCCCGAGGGTGCCCAGCGCGCGGGCGAGCAGCCGGGTGGTGGTCGTCTTGCCGTTGGTGCCCGACACGCAGGCGGTGCGGCGGTGGGAACCGACCTCGGCCAGCGCCCCCGGGGAGACCCGCAGGGCGAGCTTGCCGCCGATCATCTCCCCCGAACCGCGGCCGAGGCGACGCGACGCCTCGGCCGCCAGGCGTTCGACGGCGAGCGCGGCCTGGGTCCGGGCGGTGAACCTGCGCGGGAATGATGTCGTCATCGCGCTTTCTACAGTGCCACGAGGGTGCCGGGAGACGAAGACCACCCCCGCTTCCGTTCGGTTACGTCCTGATCGGCGCCGTTGCCGCCGGCGGCGCGCCACCGTCGCCCCCGTCGTGGCCGAGTCTGCACGCCAGACGCCATCGCCGCAGGTCAAACCGCGTGACCGGCCGGCCGGCGCCGGCGGAACTTTCGTGTTACCTCCCGGTGTGCGAACGGGTGCCAACCGGACCACCATGGGGGAATCAACCCGGCGTCGCGGTAGAACTCACCCGACGGGGTGAACCGGAATACCCAAGACCGGCCCTCGGGACGAGAATCACAGGCGGAGTACGGCCGGCCACCGATCCGGCCGGGGCCGCGCGGGGCCCGGGACCCTGGCCGAGCAGCGGCCGGCCGCCAGGCACCACGCGGTTGCAGAAGGGACGTGAGGGCGCACAGTGACAACGAAGGCAATCGCGATCGCGCGGGACCACGGCCGCTGGTCGGTGCACGATCTGGACCCGGCGGGCGCCGAGGATCTCGACGCCCTCACCGACACGATGCGCGACTTCGGTGACGACACCATCGTGGCCTTCCTGGAGGAGGACGACGAGTACCTCGCGATCGTCCGGCTCGGCGCCGACGAGCCTGACCCCAAGGTCTTCCTCTCCGACCGCCGGGTCCTGATCACCTCCGAGCTCGCCGAGCGCCTGTTCGCCGACGCCCTGCCGTCGATGGCGGGCCTGGCCACGGAGGACGACGAGGACGACGACACCTCCGCGCTGACCCAGGCGGCCCCGGTCGGTGACCTCGACCTGCTCGTCGACCTGGGCACCTCCGAGGAGGCGCTGCTGGAACTGATCGGCGAGGAGGGCATGCTGCCCGCCGATCTGATCAGCGCCCTGAGCGAGCGGGCCGGCGCCGGAGAGATCCTCGACGACGCCCGTGGCTGATCCCGCCCCACCCGGCGGACGCAACCACAGCACAGCCACTGGTCACGGCGCCGCGAACGGCCACGGCCCGGCGGGCGGGCCGCCCGACCACACGGCGGCGATGGGCCTCGCGCTGGCCCAGGCGAGGCTGGCGCCGGAACACGGCGACGTCCCGGTCGGCGCGGTCGTGATCGCCTCGGACGGCACGGTGCTCGGGGAGGGCCGCAACGCCCGCGAGCGCGACGGCGACCCGACCGCCCACGCCGAGGTGATCGCCCTGCGGGCGGCGGCGGCCCGGGCCGGCTCCTGGCGGCTGTCCGGCGCCACCCTCGTGGTCACCCTGGAGCCGTGCACGATGTGCGCGGGCGCCCTGGTGCTCGCCCGGGTGGACCGGCTCGTCTACGGCGCCGTCGACGACAAGGCCGGCGCGGTCGGCTCGCTGTGGGACGTCGTGCGCGACCGCCGCCTCAACCACCGCCCCGAGGTCATCTCCGGCGTCCGCGCCGCCGAGTGCGCCACCCTGCTCGCCGACTTCTTCGCCGCCCGCCGCCGCCCACCCACCCGTTAGCCCGTCGGCCCGTCGGCCCGTCGGCAGTGTGCATGGGAGCGGCGCCCCCTGTCTCTTCCATAGGGATAAATCGGACGCCGAACCCTATGGAAGAACCAGGTAGCCGCTCTCCCACGCATCCGCCGCTGACGCACGAGCCGTCGCCCCCGCGGCGTGCGGTTCCGCGGAACCGCACGCCGACGCCCGGCCGGCGGCGACGAGTCCCTGGGACCGGCCTGACGACCCCCGCGAACCGGACCGTCGGGACGTCCGGTAAGCTTGCCTACGGTGGAGTCGCCTAGTGGCCGAGGGCGCACGCCTCGAAAGCGTGTGAGGGGGCAACCCCTCCGTGGGTTCAAATCCCACCTCCACCGCCCTGCACCAGGCCGCACGCCGGGTCCGACGCTCACCACGTCGGCCCGACGTCACCACCTTGATCACTTTTCGGCCTCGCTGACCGTGGCTGCAGACGGCGAAGGCGCCCTGACTATGGGCGTTATGCCTCGTTGCCGGGCTCCTCGACCCGGTCGATCTCCGCTCTGAGTGCCTGCGCGAGCTCAGCCGGGGCGTGGGCGCGGAATGCCGTTTCGTACTCATCGCTGGCGATCTGGCGGCCAATGCGCTTCAGCCAGGAAAGACCTTCGGACGGCCATACTCCGGTTATCTCATGCCAGCTCGCGGCTGCGTAAACAAGCACGCCGATCGCATCGACTTGTCGCCCGACCTCGATGAGAATTCTTCCCAATCCAGTAGCTGACAATGACGCAAGACCTGCGTCGCCGGCCTTCCCGGCACAGGTGAGGGCGTGGCGGTAATGGGCCTCAGCCTCCTCTAGCCGCCGCTCCTCTCGCGCCAGCATTCCGAGCTGGTGATAAGTGAGCGCGGCACCATGCTCATCCCCGAACTTCAGCCTGAGGTCGAGGGCACGGCGGTAATGGGCCTCAGCCTCCTCGAGCCGCCGCTCCTCCCGCGCCAGCATTCCGAGCTGGTGATAAGTGAGCGCGGCACCGTGCTCATCCCCGAACTTCAGCCTGAGGTCGAGGGCACGGCGGTAATGGGCCTCAGCCTCCTCGAGCCGCCACTGCTCCTGCTCCAGCATTCCGAGCTGGTGATAAGTGAGCGCGGCACGATACTCATTCCGAAACCTCAGAAGGAGGTCGAGGGCACGGTGGTAGTGGGCTTCAGCGTCCGCGAACCGCCGCTGTTCCTGCGCAACGATGCCGAGATTGTGGTAGGTGAGCGCGGCGCTGTGCTCGTCCCCGAGTCTCAGTTTGAGGTCGAGGGCACGGCGGTAGTGGGCTTCGGCGTCCTCGAACCGCTGCCGCTCCAGCGCAACAACGCCGAGCTGGTGATAGGTCAGCGCGGCCCCGTGCTCATCCCCGAACTTCAGAAAGAGGTCGAGGGCGCGGCGACAATGAGCCTCGGCATCTTCGAACCGCCGCCGCTCCTGCGCAATAATACCGAGACTTTGGTAGGTGCTCGCGGCGCCGCGCTCATTCCCGAGCTTCAGTTTGAGGTCGAGGGCACGGCGGTAGTGGGCCTCGGCGTCCTCGAACCGCCGCTGCTCCTGGGCAACCACGCCGGCGAGGTGATGGAGCTGGGCGAGTTCGTTCTGTCCGGCGGTGGTGTCGGGAGTGGGATAGGCGTCGATGGTGCGGGTGAGTAGCTGCCAGCGTGGGTGGTGCTGGCGGGCCTGGTCGAGATATTCCTCCAAGGGTCCGAGGACCGGGAGAACAGGTTGCGCGGTGGTCAGGGCGTGGGTGACACCAGCCTGCAGGTTCGCGTAAACAGTGGCGGTCAGAACCCGTCCGAGGGTGCGCTCCTCGGCTGTGTTGGACGTCAACAGCCGGTGTGCCATGGCGCCGAGCTCGCAGTGGTACCGGTAATGCGCGTCGGCAGCGGCAGCGGCGAGATCGGCGCGGTCGCGGATACGGCTGCGCAGGAAGTACGGCAGGACCGGTTGGAGCTGCACCGTGTTACTCAACTGCGGGTGAGGGGTGGCGAGACCGACCCGAACGGCATGATCTACCGCGGCTGCCAGGTCCACCGCGCCGAGGGCTGCGACCGCGGGATGGCCGGCGAGGATCTCCTGGTAGCGATCCAGCCACGGACCGGTGGGGGCGGTGGCGACGAACGGGGCGAGCAGGAGCAGGGATTGTTGGAGTGCCGGGTCGAGTTTGCCGTGGCTGGTCTCGATGGCCAGCCGGGCCAGGCCGACCGGGCCGGCCTCCTGGCCGCCGGTGTCGAGATCGGCCAGGACCGCGGTCGGGGTGGTCTCCGCCAGGGCGGGCAGGACGATGGTCAGGGGGAGCGGGTAGCCGCCGAGCAGGTCGATGAGCCGGTCCAGCGCGTCCCGCTGGTCGGCGTCGTCCTGGTAGTGGGTGGCGCCGTGGCGGGTCAGGATCCGGTCGACCAGGTCGCGGGCGGCCTGGGGGTCCAGGCCGGGCAGCTCGTAGACGTTGTCGGTGAACGTGCCGGGGGCCAGCCAGCCCTCCGACTCCCGTGAGCCGACCAGGACCAGCGTCCGACCACCCTGCAGCCGGCCCAGCAGGGTGCGCAGGCGCTGCTGCTCCGTGGCCGGGAGGGCGTGCGGGATCGACGCCGGGCTCGCCGTGATCGATTCGGCATTGTCGACCACGAGCAGGTGCCGCCGCGACCGCATCAGCCCGGCGACCCGCTCCAACTGGGCGTCCTCGGACAGCACCTCCAGCCTCGCCTGGTCGACCCGGCCCAGGAGCTGTTTCCCGATCTCCCGCACCATCTGGGCCGCGGTCCAGGCCTGGTCCTCGTAGCTGAACCGGAAGACGTGGTCGACGAGACCGGTGCGCTGCCACCACCAGCCGAGGTGCGCCAGCAGGGTCGATTTCCCCGCCCCCGCCATCCCCTGCACCAGCAGCGCGTTGCGGCCGCCGTCGAGCAGGAGCCGCCGTTCGATGGTCTGCACGTCCAGGTCCCGGCCGACGAACCCGTACTCGGTCGCCGGTTCGTCGGCCACGGTGACCTGGCGGGCGTAGAAGCTCTGGGCCTCCTGCTCGGTCATCTCCCGCAGCCGCAGATCCACCGGACGCTGCCGGTACAACACCGGCAACATCCAGTCCTCCAACTCCAGTTCCTCGTTGAAGTAGGCGTGCCGGGCGGGGACGTCGAACAGTCGCCGCCGCGCCGTGTGGACCGCGTCGACCGGATCGGCCTGGGCCGCCAGCCGGCTGTACAGCGCCGGGATGGCCTGCGCCGCCGCGGACACCGTCACGGAATACGCCATCCCGACCGTCAGCGGCACCCCGGCCTGCACCAGCCGGAACGCGAGGCTCGCCTCGTCGCCGTTCTGCATCGCCGACTGGCAGGCCGACAGCACCGCGACCGGCACCCGGTGCTCCGCCAGCAGCGCCGCCACCTCGCCGGCGGGAACGGGCTCGGCCTTCCCATCCTGCGCGGTCTCGAAGAACAGGAAGCCCTGTTCGCCGTCGAACGCCTCGAGCCAGCGACGCAGGAAGAACCGGCCCGACTCCCGTCCTGCCGCCAACGTGTCATGCGCGGTGAACAGTCCGTGCACGTCGAAATGCACGACGTGATACCAGCCCCCGCCGTGCTCCGCCCGGGTTCCGTCAAGATGGTCGCGCAGCGCGTCCCACGTTCCCGGTCGGACCAGATCCACCGTCACGGGCACCGCCGCCTGCCGCAGCGCGTCCAACAACGGCCGAGACAGGGTCCGGAACCCCACATCCGACGGACCGTCCGGCCTGGCCGTCACCACCAGAATGTTCAAGGTGGCCCGACCCGACCCGGCCTCGAACCGGCCGGACAGCGGCTCCACCCGCCGGGTCACCGGCAGCCGCACCGCCAGCGGTGACGGCAGTTCCGGATCCCGCAGCGTCTCCCAGTGCAACCGCTGAAAAGCCGCGGACCCGGCGACCTCCACCCGGCAGCCGTCAAAGCCCCGCTCCCGCATCCGCTGGTACTCATACCGCGCCGAGCCGGCGAAGAGCTGCTCGAACAGGCCCCTGCCGTACTCGCCGATCCGTTCCTTCGCGGCCCGTTCGATGTCCTTGTCCAGGAACGGATAGCGCAGATGCTCCTCGAAATACCAGGAGAACAGCCCTTCGTCCTGAGCGTCCGCGGGATCGCGGATCTCGACGTCGTATTCCACGCCGTCGTCGAAGGCCAGCCGAACCGCGAACGTTCCGTCCGAACGCCGTTCCCGCTCCCGGACGATCACCGTGCCCACGGCCGGACTCCGCGGATCAGACGGTACGACGCGGACGGACAACCACGACCCGGTTCCCCTGGTCGTCGGTCGTCTCCACCACCTCGAACTCCGCATCCTGCGCCGCCGGCCCGCGGGCCCGGGCCACCCACGATCGGACCAGCTCGAACAGCGCGCTGCTGGCCAGGTTCACCGCGACCGGCAGCACCAGGACCTCCAGCACGCCCGGCAGCATCACCCGCCCCCGGACGGCCTCCACGGCCACCGCACCATCCGCAACCACCGCACCGTCCACGACCGGAGGAGCCGGCGTCCACGCCTTCACCAGATCCGACGGGCTCACGCCGACGCTCGGATCCACCACCAGCAACACCCGCGCCATCAACGCCCCCCGTCCTCTGGCACGACATCGACCCTTACCAGCCGACACCGCGGATCTTACCCACCGCACCCGATCAGCCACACCCAACGCCGCCGAAACCGGCGCGACGCCCTGAGTGCAATGCGGGTTCATGTCCCGGAGGCGTCGTCCCGCTCCATCGCGGCGCCCGGAACGCGCGGCGAGCGGCGAGCGGCGAGCGGCGCGTTCCGTTTTCGCCCACCCGACTTGGGCGACCCCGGACCGCGCCGGTCGACGTCAACTTGCGGTGGACGCGGAGCGTGAAATAGTCAGCGCGGACAGTAATTCATTTACTGACCATGGCGCCGGCGCGATGGGGCGACGACGCCATTCAGCACACGCACGACTATCCATCAGTTGCACGACCGGCGAGTCGGAGGCAATGGCATGGCGAGGATCGTCATTTTTGGTGCCGGTGGTCAGATCGGGCGCCGCATCACCGACGAAGCAATTCGACGGGGACACGAGGTCACCGCGGTCGAGGTCGACGCGGCCCGCGTGAAGAAGCTTCCGCGCAAGGCCAACGCGGTCGAGGGCGACGCCACGTCGCGCGATTCCGTGCAGCGCCTGGCGCAGGAGGCGGACGCCATCGTCGTGGCGGTGGGTGGTGTCGACCGTCCGGTGCACGCGAACGCCGCGCGTACCCTCGTCGACGTCCTGCCCCGCATCGGCGACCAGGCTCCGGCCGTTCTGCACGTCTCCAGCGGCGGGACCCTGGAGGACGACAACGGCCAGCGGCTCGTGGACAGCCCGGACTTCCCCGCCGCCGAGCGCAAGGACGCGCTCGACCAGGTGGACGCGCTCGACGTGTACCGGGGCGCGCGCAACGTGCGCTGGGCAGCCATCGCCCCGCCGCCGCGCAACCTGGGCCAGGGGCAGCGTCGGGGCGCCTACCGCACCGGCAACGACCGGCCCGTGGTGGACGCTCAGGGCGAGATCGGCATCTCCTACGAGGACTTCGCGATCGCCGCCGTCGACGAGGTCGAGAAGCCGCGTAACCGCAACCGTCGTTTCACGGTGGGCAACTGACGTTCCCGCCTGAAGCGCAGCCCGGGCGAAGCCAGGGTTAATGCGTGGCACCGGCGGGCTCACCGCCGCCGACGCCGGACCGCCGACGATGCCGGGCGGTGAATGGCGACGGCTGCCCGCCGGTTGCCGCGCCTGGGCGGCGCGGGTCGAAAGGGACCCGCACCGCCCAACTATGTCCGGCGCGGGACCGTGCCACGGGAACCGCGCAGCACGAGCCGCGGTTGCCGGCACCGAAAACCGCCTATCGCGATCGCGGTCAGGCCATCGTGTCGAGAATAGCCTCGATGTCGGCCGGGGTGGTGCGCGGATTGACGACGGCAAAGCGGGCGACGGTCTCCCCGTCGTGCCGGGTGGGCGGCACGAAGGCGAATCCCGCACGGAGCAGGTTGTCGCTCCACCGGTGATAGTCGGCGTCCCGCCAGCCGAGCCGGCGGAACACCACCACGGAAAGCTCCGCCGGGCGGACGAGTTCCAGCTCGGGCCGCGCCGCGATCTGCGCCGCCGCCGCCCGCGTCGTGGCCAGCGTGGTCTCGATCGCCTCGGCGTAGGCGCGGGTGCCGTGCGCCGCCAGGGAGAACCACAACGGCAGCCCGCGGGCCCGCCGGGACAGCCCGATGGCGTAGTCGGACGGATTCCAGTTGGCGGCCGAGTCGAGCACGTCGAGATAGCCGGCCCGCTGCGGACCGTGCGCCGCCCGGGCCAGGGCGGGATCGCGGTAGATCAGCGCGCAGGCGTCGAACGGCGCGAACAGCCACTTGTGCGGATCGACGATGAACGAGTCGACGTCGGCGATCCCGTCGAACAGCGGCCGAGCCGAGGGCGCGGCGAGCGCCGCCAGGCCGTAGGCGCCGTCCGCGTGCACCCACAGGCCCCGGTCGCGGCAGACGTCGACCACGCCCCGCAGGTCGTCGACGATGCCGAACTGGGTCGTCCCCGCGGTCGCCACGACGGCGAAGACCCCGTCGTGCGCGGCGGCATCGCCCTGTCCGGCCGGGTCGCGCTGTTCGGCCGGGTCGCGCTGGCCGGCGAGGTCGTCGAGCGCGGCGGCGAGCAGCGGGCCGGTGAGCCTGCCCTCCTCCCCCGTCGGCACGGCCACGATGTCCGCGTCGAGCACCATCGCCGCCTGGTAGAGCGACGAATGGGCCTCCGCCCCGCAGACGAAGCGCCAGCGCGCCGGCATCGGCCGACCCTCGGCGGCCAGCCGCGCCCGGACGGCCTGGCGGGCGGCGACAAGCGCGGACAGGTTGCCGACCGTGCCACCGGGCACGAACACACCACCGGCCGTGTCGGGCAGACCGGCGAGGTCGGCCAGCCAACGCAGCGTCTCGTTCTCGGCGTGGACCGCGCCCGCACCCTCCATCCAGCTTCCGCCATAGATGGATGACGCGCCGACCACCACGTCGAACAGCACCGACAACCGGGTCGGGGCCGCGGGGATGAAGGCGAGGTTGCGCGGATGGTCCGCCGAGATGCAGGCGCGCGAGAGCACCTCGTCGAAGATCTCCAGGGCTCGGCGACCACCGATCCCGTCCGCCGTGATCGTCCGGCCGGCCCTGGCGGACAGTTCCGCCGGTGTCGCCGGACCGTCCAGGGGAACCGGATCGAAGCCGAGGCGGACCCCGGTGAAGTCGAAGATCGCCCGCAGGAGATCGGCTGTCTCGGCGTCAAACTGATGCACGTACGGACCGTCTCACAACACGTTGCTCGACAGGCGACCACCGAAGCGGCGATCCGATCACGACCGAACCCGGCACGACCGAACCCGGCGGGACCGATTGTCGTGCCTCATCGAGGCACGCGGTGGATTCCCGCCGATCGGCGCCGACGCGGCGCGGACCTATGCGTCCTGCTTGCCGCGCTGCCGGCGGAAGAGGAAGCCGCCACCCACGAGTGCAACCAGCAGAACAATCGCTCCGACACGCTTCACAACAAACCTCCACGATGAGGACTCACGTCAACACGACGGCAAAACCGGCAACATCCACGACGGCGGACCGTCGCAGGTGAGAAGCCTCGCCGATCAACCCGAACCGGACTGGTCGGCGCCTGCTCCTACCGTCGGAAACCGAGCATGCCATGAACGGCGCCCGGGTGTGCGGCCGGATCGCCGGATTAGCGGCCGCGTCCCCCGCGCGGGGCAGGGACAGGTGCCGTATGGCGGGGCAATCTTCGTACGAAGCGCCGCCGCGAAGGCGATTTCACGGCACGGCCGCACGGGGGTGGGCGTCGGGTGGCCCGCGCCATGCCCGAGTGCGGCGGCGTCGTGAGATCAGGTGACGGCCACCACGGCACGGCCGCCGGCTCACCGCACGCCGCATCCGGCGGCGCACGGAGCCACGGCGCACGGAGCGGCGGGGCACGGAGTGACGGGGCGAGGCGGCACGATCGACGAGATCCCGCCGCGGCCGTACCCGGGCGGTGGAGATGGCGGGCGGGCCGGCTCGGGGGCGCGGATAACCGGCTCCGGCGTCCGGTTATCCATTATTTCCCCGCGCTCCATCATCTGTTCATCCGCGCTTAAGCTGATACTCCGCCGGCGGCGGGTCCGATTGCGAGATTTTCCCCGCGACCGGTTGGCCACCGCCGGCCGCAAACCCGTATTTGTACCGGCCGCGCGGTACTCCGGAGCGGTAGTATCAACGCCCTACCGCGTTTGCACGGCAATGTGCGCGGCGATTACTGGGGATGAGAGTGGCGCGCGTCTTCGTCAGCCACGCCAGCTCGGACGCGGAGTTGGCCGACCGGATCTACCGCACGCTGGCCGATCTCGGCCATCGGGCATTCCTGGCCCGCGACCTCCGGACGGGAATCCGGCCGGGCGAGGTCTGGAAGGAGCGCCTGCACCAGGAGTTGCGGGCCGCGGACGCCGTCATCTGTGTCGTGACCGAGGCCTACAACGCCTCCCCCTGGTGTGCCTACGAAATCGGGATCGCCCACGAGGTCGGGAGCCTGCTGCTGCCGCTGCGGGCGCAGGCGGGGGTGGCCTCGCCGCTGCTCGACGACCGCCAGCACGTCGCCGTCGTCGACAACGGCGGGTGGATCGGCGATCTGGATGGCCCGCTGCGGCGGGTGGACGCCGCCGGGGGCCTGGGCTGGGCGTGGGACCGCTCGCCGTTCCCGGGGCTGCGGCCGTTCACCCGGGACATGGCCCGGGTCTTCTACGGGCGCGCCGACGAGCTTCGCCGGCTGACCCACCGGCTGCGCGCGCTGAGCGACCGGCGGCTGCTGCTCGTCGTCGGCGGGTCCGGGTGCGGGAAGTCGTCGCTGGTCACGGCGGGGTTGACGGCGCGGCTGGGGGCCGAGCCCGGCTGGGAGGTCGCCGATCCGTTCCTGCCCGGCCACGACCCGATCAACAAGCTGGCGCGGGCCCTCACGCAGACGGCGATCCGCATCGGGCTGCACTGGGATCCGGCCGAGGTCCACCAGCGGCTGGCCACCGACGACCGCGCCCTGGTCGGGCTCGCCGAGGAACTGCTGAGCGCGGGCTACGGCCAGCACCGGGACCGGCTCCTACTCGTCGTCGATCAGGGCGAGGAGCTGTTCACCCGTGCGGACGCCGCCGAGCGGGCCCGGTTCGCCGGGGTGCTCTCCCACGGGCTCGACGGTCCCATCCGGGTCGTCATCGCGGTCCGTTCGGAGTTCCAGGACCAGTTGTTCGCGCTGCCCGAGCTGCACGGCGCCCACCTGCACGCCTTTCCCCTGCGGCCGCTCGCGCGCGACATGCTCAGCGTCGTGATCACCGAGCCGGCCCGGGTCGCCGGGCTGTCGGTGGAGCCGGAGCTGGTCAGCCAGATGGTCGCCGATACCGACGGCGGCGAGGCGCTGCCGTTGCTGGCCTTCACCCTGCACGAGCTGGCCCGCAACCAGACCCGCGGCGGACGGCTGTCCGCGCAGCGCTACGAGGAGCTCGGTGGGGTGCGCGGGGCGCTGGCGCGCCGGGCGGACGCCGTGCTCGACGAGGCGGTGGCCGCCGCCCGCCTGCCCAGGGAGGAGATCCTCGCCGGCATGGCGGAGCTCGCCACCCTGGACGAGGGGGGCCGACGCACTCGGCGCCGCATAGAGGTGGCGGAGCTGCCGTCGGAGGCCATGCGCACCGCGTTCGGCGTCTTCGTGGAGCAGCGGTTGCTGTCGACGGCCAGCGACAGCCTCGGCGGCGCCGGCGTCGGCGTCGTCCACGAGGCGCTGCTCTCCGTCTGGCCACCGCTGGACGCGGCGATCCGCGAGCGGGAGGCCGCGCTGCTCAGCGAGGGGCAGGTCGAGCGGGCCGCCGCGGCCCGGGCACACGGCGGCCCGCTGTGGGACGTCGACCGGCTCACCGCCGCCACGACCATTCTGTGGGGGTCCTACGACCGTTTCCGGGCGGGCGGGCGGCCGGTCGTGAACCTCAACAACGCCGGACGGCGGTTTCTCGCCGAGTGCCACCGTCGCGTCGAGGCGGCGCGCCGCCGGGACCGCCGGCGCCGGCGCCGGACGATCGCGGTGCTGGCCGTCCTGCTCGTGGTGACGCTCGCCGGCGCCGCAACCGCCGGCTGGCAGGGCGTCTCCGCCCGGCAGGCGCAGCACGCCGCCGAACGCGCCCAGCGGGCGGTGATCGCCCAGGCCCTGCTGACCAGGGCGGACGACGTGAGCGCGACGGACCGGATCCGCGCGCTGCGGCTGTCGCTCGCCGCCTGGGCGGTGCATCCGGACGCCGCCAGCCAGGAACGCCTCCAGACCCTGGCCAGCAGCCGGACGACACTGGCCAACGGCAGCCCCGTCACCGCCGTGGCGTTCTCCCCCGACGGGCAACTGCTGGCCACCGGCGGCGCGGACGCATCGGTGCTGCTGTGGTCGGTCGCGGCCGGCCCGGATCAGCCTCGGCGCGTCGGGCCGCCGCTGACGGGCCTGCACAGCCTGGTGACCGCGGTGACGTTCTCGGCGAACGGACGGCTGCTGGTCGCGACCAGCTTCGACCGCACCCGGATGGCCTGGGACATCGGCGACTCGGCGCGGCCGCAGCCGGCCGGCCGGCCGGCCCCCGCCCTCGGACCGGTCGACACCTGCGTCGACCGATCCCCCGCCGCCCCCGTCGAGGCGGTCGGCGAGGAGCTCGGCGGAGTCAGTCTGTGGTCCGTCGGCGGCGGGACTGGCGACCGCCACCTCCTGGGCTGGCTGCCCGCCGGCCCCGGGGAGGCGCGGGCGGTCAGGTTCTCTCCCGACGGCGGCATCCTCGCCGTCGGCTCCGGGCGCGACGTGCGCCTGTGGGACGCCCGCACCGCCGCCCGGCTTCCCCCCGCCACCGCCGATGCCGCGGACCGCATCGGGCGCCCGGCCCTCGACGCCTGCGCGAGCGAGTTCGAGAAAACCAAGGTTCCCCCGGAGCAGGAAGGAGGGGAAGGCCGGGCCGGCGACGGATCGGACACCTCCGCTCGCGATGGCCGCGATCTGCCGGCGCCCAGCCTGCGCCCCATCGGACTGCCACTGACGGGACACACCCACGCGGTGTTCTCGCTCGCCTTCTCCCGGGACGGCAGCGTGCTGGCCTCGGGTGGCAACGACGGAATGCTCCGGCTGTGGCGGGTGTCCACCGTGAGCGCCTCCCGGCAACAGGTGGTCACCGCGGCGTGCACCGAGGCCGGGGGCGGCCTGGACGCCTCGTCCTGGCAGTTCTACCTGCCCGGTGTCCCCTACCACCCCACCTGCGCGCAATGACCCGCCGATTCGCGAGCCGTCGCGCCGGCGCCGAACCCGACCGGCCTCGGGACCGGGACCTCCCTCTTTCGACCACCCGCCAATACCAATCCAGCCCATACCGGACAAGGTCAGCGACAGGGCGCGGTGAATCGGTCGCACCGGGTGCTTCCCGACCGGTGTCTGTCAGCGGACCATCATTTACATGACGTTGACATACGGACTGCCCACCCGATTCGAGATACCGACTGTCATCACCTCCCGGTTGATCCTGCGCGGCTGGCGGCCCGAGGATCTGCACCCGTACGCCGCGATGAACGCCGACCCGGAGACGATGCGTTATCTCGGCGGCCCGTTCGGGTTGGCCGGCACGGAACGTCTCGTCACCCACCTCATCGGCATGTGGACGATCCACGGTTACGGCATGTGGGCGGTCGAGGAACGGGGCAGCGGGGAGTTCCTCGGCCGGGCCGGGGCCTATTTCGCGGACGGTTGGCCGGGGATCGAGGTCGCCGTGTCCATCCGCCGGGACCACTGGGGTCAGGGGCTCGGTACGGAGGCGGTCCGGGCATCGCTGGAATTCGGCTTCGAACGGCTCACGGTGGACGAGCTGATCACCTCGACGCACCGGGACAACGCCGGCATGAACGCGATCGCCCACCGGCTCGGGATGACCTTCCGCGGGATCGCCGACGTCGGCCCGTGGCTGGCCAGCAACGTCTACACGATGACCCGCCAGGAGTGGTACGCCCGCACCGCGACCGCCGACCGGTCCTTATCCAGAGAGCGGCACAGCCCCGCCGCGCGCAGCTCGGACAGCGCCCGGTCGGTCGGCTAGCCGGCGAGCTCCAGCGGGACGCCGAGCTCACAACTCGATCGCCGCCCCTGGTCCCATCGGCCCCATCGACCCGATCGGCGTGAGGGTCGCGATCAGGTCCCGCAGCTCGCGGACGGCGGACTGGCCGCGATACCGCTCGGGCACGCGCCGTAACCCGTCGACGGCCCAGCGCAACACGAGCGGGCTGCGCCAATGGTCGGCGATTCCGGTCAGTTCCCGGATGATCTGCTCGCAGCCGGTGTCGACCTGCGCGCCGAGGATCAGCGCTCCGGCCTGGTTGATCCGGGTGAGCACCGGGTCGCGTGGCTCACCCGGCGGGAACAGGCGCACCGCACGATCGAAGTGCGGCAGGCTGCGGCGCCAGTCGCCGGCGGCGAGCAGCGCATCGGCTAGGTAGAGGTGGAGCTGCTGTTCGCTCATCGCGAGCACGCTGCTGCTGGTGGCCTCCGGGTCGAGTCGGTCGAACAGGTCCAGCGCCTGCCGGGCTCGCCGCAGGACGTCGGGCAGCTTTTTCTGCACGCCCAACGCCCGGGCCTGCATCGTGACGGCGATCAGCTTTCCGGCGCTCGGAGTGCGGCCGGCGAGCGCCTCCGCCCGCGCGGCGATCGTGAGCACGAGCTGGGCGGACGCGCCGTTCTCCAGCTCGGACTTGGCCCGTTTCGCCACCACCCAGGCGAGCAGCTCCGCGGCGCCGTGCTCGCTCGCGTTGCGGTACGCCGTCTCGAACCAGCCGCGCATCTCGGCCCGGTGCCCCAGGTCGGAGAACGACAGGGCGGTGATGCCGGCCAGCTTCGCGGCGACGCCGCGCAGCCTGCGCTGCTGGTAAAGCGGCTGGCGCCGGCCCACCAGCCGGCCGACCTCGGCCAGGTCGACGGACAGGTCACCGATCATCCCGATCACCGGCTCCACGCGGTACCGGAATCCCTGGTCACGCACCATCTCGTCGAGACGGTCGACCTGCTCGGCCGGTACCTCGACCCACAGCGACCGGTCCAGGGTGTCCCGAAGCTCCCCCGCACGCGCCAGCACGGCCGCCGCCGACCCGGCGGGATCGGAAAGCGGAACGGCGGACCACGGCGCTTCCGGACCGGTGGCTCCCACGGCCGGTGGCGGCGCGTCAGGCCCCGCGGCATGCCCGTACCGGACCTGAGCCGGCACGATCGAATCCGCCCAGAACGATCCGGCCGGGGCGGGGACGATGTCGTGGGCGGAGCCGTCCAATCCGAAACCGAGCCGATCCGGGCGCGTGCGCAGCACGGCGCACAGCGCGTCGAGATACCGGGGTGACGGCCGTTCACCGCGTTCCCATCTCGATATCCGCTGATGCCCGAGCGGCGGATCGCTGCGCCCTGCCTCGGTCTCGTGCTCGCGGATCCGCCGCACGAGTTCCTGCTGCGTCCAGCCGTAGGCCAGCCGGTATGCCCGCAACCGGCTCACCCCGCAATGACGATGAACGGCGTCGGCCGTCTCCGGCACGCCCACGCCTGCCTTCGCCAGCCGCGCCCGGATGTCCCGCCCGCACCTGGCCGGATGCTGTCTGGCCACGGCCACCCCCCGCATTTCCGCCGGACGCGCTCGCCGCACATCTCACGGACTGGGCAGATCATAGACCGACCGACGGCGACCCGGGAATCAGTCCGCCACCGATTGTGCGCCGCTCGCGCAAAAATCTGTGGCGCATCGGCCTGCACGCTCACAACCACGCAACGCACATTCCGCCAATCACCCCCGGTGATACCAATCGGAGGACCCGTAAAGGGACTGCCTATTCCCGCCGGAGGTGCCATGACCAGACCATTGTTCACAAGAATCGGGTGGACCCGGATCACGAGCGGCCAGCCGACCCGTGGAAGACGGGTGCACCGTCTTGTCCGGCTGCTGACTGTCCTGGTGCCGTTCCTCCCGCTCCCCGGCTCGGTGAGACTGGTTCTGGCCGCGCTGGAGGCCGCCGTCCTGCTGCACGAAGCGACCCGCCCGCCGGCGTCATCGGGTGGCGGCGACCGCCGTCCAGAACTCACCGAAGCCGTCCAGGGGGCCGGTCATCGCCCGCTGGGTGAGCAGGACGCCGACGGTGTCGCGGGTCGGGTCGACGTGGCCGGTGGTTCCCGTCCCGCCGTCCCAGCCCCAGCGCCCGGGGGCCATCCACGGCTCGGCGGACTCGACGTCCAGGCCGGTACCCAGGCCCCACGACCCGCCGGGACCGACGATCGGCCGGGCCTGGTCGCGCTGGGCGCCGGTCAGCGCGTCGGCGGTCATCCGCGCCACCGCGCCGGCCGGCAGCAGCGGGCCGCCGCCGTCCGCGAGCGCGCACAGGAACCGCAGGACATCGGGCGCGGTGGACACCAGCCCGGAGCTGAGCTCCTCGAAGGCGGGCGGGCGGGCGAACTCGCCGTCGGCGGCGTCCAGCACCTCAAGCCCGTCGGGCCCGGGCCGGTAGGCCGTCGCGAGCCGGCTCGGGTCCGGCTCCCAGAACCCGGTGGACGCCATGGCGAGCGGGCCGGTGATCCGCTCGGCGACCAGCTCGGACAGCGGGCGCCCGGCGCAGCGGGCGAGCAGCACGCCGAGCAGGTCGATGCCGGTGTCGTACAGCCAGCCCTCGCCCGGCTGGAACGCCAGCGGCAGCCCGGTGACCCTGGCGACGAACTCGTCGACGGACATCCGCGGCGTCAGCGGCCCAGGGAAGACCCCCCGGCGCAGCATCTCCGCCTGTAGCGGGGTCTGCGCCAGCACCGCGCCCCAGCCGCAGGTCAGGGTCAGCAGGTGCCGGACGGTGATCGGCCGGCACGCCTCGACGGTGCGGTCGAGCGGCGCGTCCGGGGCCACCAGCACCCGCGGGGCCGCCGCCTCCGGCAGCCAGCGGGCCACCGGATCGTCGAGGCCGAACAGCCCGTCGTGCTCGAGGCCGAGCGCGAGCACCCCCGAAGTCAGCTTGGTCAGCGAGGCGAGCCGGAAGCGCGTGTCCGCCGCCATCGGCGCGCTCGCCGACCCGAGCGCCATCCGCCCACCTGCACGCACCTCGACCCGCCCACCGATCCGCAGCGCGCCGACGTAGCCGGGGATCCGCCCGGACGCGACCTGCCCGTCCGGCACCCGCCAGACCCACTCGAAATCCGCGGCGGCTGGCGCCACCGCGCCGCTGTCCTGCCGTGTCATCGGTCCTCCCTCGCTCACGGGGAGGCTACGACCGGGGTCCGACACCTTCGCCCGCCGCGCCCCGACTCGGGTGCACCGGCGCGGGTCGCGGACGCTCAGTCGAACAGGTCGACAACCATCCTGGCCCGCGCGTCACGCAGCAGGATCCGGGCGGACACCTCCATGTGCTTGCGCCAGTACTCCTCCGCTCCGGGCGCGTCGCGCGCCTCGATGAGGGAGACGAGGCGGGTGTAGGCACGGATGGTCTTCCGGAACGCCTGGCGGGTCTGTGGCTCCTCGGAGGTACGCGAGATGGCCGCGGCGACATGGGTCGTGATGACCTCACGGAGGATTCCGGCCTCGATCGCCAGGGTCCGGTTACCCGCCCGTTCGACGACCAGGTCGTGGAAGACGTAGCCGGTCTCGAACCAGACGAAGGGGTCGGTGTGTTCCTCGGTGGCCGCGCGCAGATTCTCGATGCAGTCGCGGAGATCGGCGAGATCCTGATCGGTTCGTCGCAGGGCGAGCATCCGCGCGGCCGCGGGCTCAAGCACGGCCCGGGCCTCGTGCACGTCCTCGATGGTGGTCCCGCTCAGTTGCAGCAGCACGCCGACATGGCGCGCGGCGACCGACAGGTCGGGCACCGTCACCTCCGCGCCGCCGCGGTTGCCGCGCCGCACGATCAGCAGGGACTCCGCCTCGAGGATCCGGAACGCCTCACGCAGGGTCGGACGAGAAACGTCGAAGTGCGTCAGGAGCTCGTTTTCCGCCGGGAGCGTGTCACCGGCGCGCAGCTCACCGCTGACGATCTGGTGACGAAGATGCGCCGCAATGAGCTCCGACATCTTCGGGGCGCGATCCCGGTACACGGCACGGGCCGATGCCCCATAGCCTCGAGCGCTGGTTATAGCGGGCATCCCATCACCTAATCATCTTACGCTTAGATCCACATCGTCTAGATAATAGCGCGCCCAGCGGTCGCATCTCGCGGCCCAGGGCCGAATCTCGCGAGCCAGGGCGGCCAGGAGGCCCTTGCTACCCTTGACCTGAGCGCCTCCGGCCAGGTCAGGCCAGGGCAGGGCAGGGCAGGCGGCAGCGTGCGTACGGCTCGACGGCGAAGGCGGCGCAGCGATGACGGAGAGCCACGCTCGACGGGCGGCCATGGAGGCGGCGCTCGCGGAGTTCATGAAAAGCAACCGCATCGCCACCATCGGCGAACTCGGCGTCGCGGCTCTTCTCCGCACCGATGCGATCGCTGCTGTGGAACGGGCGCAGGCCCAGGCCGAGGAGGCGGTGCAGGCCGCGGTCCGGCAGGGACACGATCTCGTCGAGGCCGCTCGAGAGAGCGCCCACCAGGCCGCGCTCGCGTACGAGGCTCAGTATCAGGCCGCGCTCGACGTCGGCTGGAACACCGACGAGCTCGAGCGCATGGGATATCTGCCCGATGCGGACATCACCTCCGAGCCGCCCGCGGCGGGTGCGGGCACGCAGGCAGACCCGGTCGATTCGGCCGGCGGGCGGGCGCCCGCGGAGCGGCGTTCGACGGTGCAGCGGCGTCCGGCGGTCGCGCGCCGAGCCACCACCTCCCCGGCCAACGCCACGCGGCGCCAGCCGGCGCCCGACGGCCCGCCGCGCGTGAGTTTGTCCGGCCTGCCGGGGCTCCGCCCGCAGTGGCCACCGATCAGCCCACGGCGTGACGGAACCTACGAGCCGGCCAATCCCCCTGACGTACCCGATACCTCCGATGTTCCGGAATCGCCCTCGCCGTAAGTCGGCGCTCTTTCCCGGCACACCCCCGATGCCGACCGGCAGGGGCTGGGGTGGATGGCGGCCGTCCCGCCCGTTCAGGGCAGCGTGATCAGGCTACGGAAGTTGTCGGACATCAGCTTCTTCTTGTCCACCGAACTCAGCTCGGCGATGTCCGCGATGAAGTCCGTGGGCCGAGCGAAACCCTCGGGATGCGGCCAGTCCGAACCGAACAGGACGCGATCCACGCGCATGTGATCCAGGAGAACGGTCAGGTTGTCCTCCTGGAACGGCGCGACATAGACGTGCTCGTGGAACGTCTCCACCGGGTCTGCACCGAAGGCGTACGGAATCTTGCGGTAGGACTGGCGGAGCCGCCGAAGCAGTTCGGGCACCCAGCCGGAGCCCAGCTCGATGGAGGCGAAGCGCAGGCGCGGATGCCGGTCGAACAGGCCGTGGCAGATCGCGGCGGCGATCGTCTCGGTGATGGGGCGCTCAATGTGCACCGACAGGACCTCGGCCAGCGCCGAGGTGCTTTCGCTGGCGAACTGGACGCGCTCGCCCCAGGCCCGCACGTGTCCGGCGTACCCCGAGTCGGCCGCGTGGAAGGCGACCGCCACGTCCGCGTCCTCACACATCGACCAGAAGCGGTCGTGCACCGGATCCGCGGGCGACCGGTTTCCGTACGGACCCACGACCGGGGCAGGACGGAGCACGATCGCCCTGGTCCCGCGTTCGATCACCCAGCGAAGCTCCTCCTCGGCGAGATGGGGGTCCATGAGGCTCAGGACCGGCGGAGCGATGATCACTTTGTCGCGGGCGAAGCCCCACTCCTCGTCGATCCACGAGTTGAGCGCGTGGAGGACGGCGAACAGCGCCGGGGGGTTGTCGGTGAGCAGTTCCTCGAGACCAAGCGCGAGCGTCGGCAGCAGAAATGCACCCGCCACCCCCTGGTCCGCCATGACGACGGCACGCTCGGCTCGACGAGTGTACTCGGGACGGATCGGTTCCATCCGCCCCATCATCTTCTTGAAGCTCTGGCCCTCGGTGTTCTCGCCGCGGAAGTAGGCCGCGAGTGCGCCGGGCTTTCCCACCGGGTCGAAGGTGGGATTGGAGATCATCCTGAAGACTTTGTCGCCGACTAACAACTGGGTGCGGCCGTTATTCTTGTCCGTGACCCAGCGAAACGCATATGAATACCTCGGATCCAGGTGCCGAGTGAAGCTGTCGGCAACTTCGTAGTAATGCTGGTCGGCATCATAGACCGAGAAGTCGATCGGCGTGGCGGCGGTCATTCTCTCACTCCGTTTCCCGGGTTTTCGGTGGGTGCGCTCATGAACGGGCCCCGGCCGGGGCCAGACCGAGGAGGGCTACCACGGGCGAGTCCGGCACGCAGCCTTCGACGATGGCCTTGCGGCCGGCGAACAGCCAGGTGCCGGCGGACTCGACGATCTCGTCGCGGTAGGTCCCCCAGTGGTCCAGGCCGCGGGTCCCGACGAACTGGAAGCAGGCGTAGGTCGAGGCTCCACCGTCGGGACGGGGATCGACGTAGATCGAGCCGAGGTAGTGGCGGGCCGGCATGAGGTCGGCCGCGATGAAACTGTCCTTGGTGTCACGGAAGAACTCCAGGACGCCGGCCGGCCCGCGGTGCCGTCCGGTGTTGTTCTCAAACACGGCATCGGCGGTGAACAGCTGGGACAACTGCCGGATCTTGCCCGAGTCGGCGAGAAACTGGTACTTGGCCAGCAGGTCGGCGACCCCCACCCGCGTGCGAACCTCTTCGTTTGTCACAACGCTCCAGACGTGGCCGGTAGGGACATGGGAACCCCGTTCGCCGGGTCGGGCCGGTCGGGCCCCGACACGTCTTCCGCGGCCGGAGCATGCCCGTCGGCGCGGCGCTCGGAACGGTCTGGTGACCCAGGCAGACAGCCGCCCGCAGCGACGAACGATCGGCACGGCGACCGCTGACGTGGCCCGCCACGCTGGTGGCCGCCCACCCTCCTATCATCTAGATGATAGTGGCGGCGACAGCGTCCCGCAAGCACGACAGTGAGCGCCCCGCAGGCCACCCACTGACCCGGACCGGCGAACTGACGGCGCCTATCGTCTAGCTGATGGTCCTGCAGATCATCGATAAGACCGCACCAAAAGGGATAGTCCGCCGGGCGCGGGGCAACACCGCGAAATGACCTTCTACGGCATCCCATCGTCCCCCGAGCAGATCTCACCGAGCGGCCTGCTGGAGGCTGTCACAGCGGCGCGGCAGGCCGGATTTCCCTCGGCCAGGCCGCAGGACGAGTTCATCGACGCCTTCGCCGCCCGGGTGCTGCCCGCACCGCACCACGACGAAGGCTGAGGCGGGCGACGATGCGACTGAGCCGGACCGCCGACCTGTGGTGGAAGAACGCCGTCATCTACTGCCTGGACGTGGAGACCTTCGCCGACGGCAACGGCGACGGCTGCGGCGACTTCCGCGGTCTCACCCAACGGGTCGACTACCTGCACGAACTCGGGGTCACCTGCATCTGGCTGATGCCCTTCTACCCGTCGCCCGACCGGGACGACGGCTACGACATCACCGACTTCTACGGCGTCGACCCCCGGCTGGGCACCCACGGCGACCTGGTGGAGTTCCTCCTGGTGGCCCGCGACCGGGGCATCCGGGTCATCGCCGACCTGGTCGTCAACCACACCTCCGACCAGCACCCCTGGTTCGTCAGCGCCCGCAGCAGCCGGGATTCCCCGTACCGCAGCTACTACGTCTGGCGGGACGAACCCCCGGCCGACGGCCCGTCCGACGTCGTCTTCCCCGATCAGGAGGACAGCGTCTGGCAGTACGACGACGCCGCCGGTCAGTACTACCTGCACCGTTTCTACAAGCACCAGCCCGACCTGGACGTGGCGAACCCCGCGGTACGCGACGAGATCGCGCGGATCATGGGCTTCTGGATCGAGCTCGGCCTGTCCGGTTTCCGGGTGGACGCGGTGCCGTTCCTGCTGGAGACCGACGGCGCCCCCGACGCGGCGGAACTACCCGACCCGCACGAGTACCTGCGCGATCTGCGCGCCTTCATCTCCCGCCGCGACGGGGAGGTGATCCTGCTCGGCGAGGTCAACCTCCCCTACGACGACACCCGCCGGTTCTTCGGTGACGAGGACGGCGACGAGCTCACAATGTGCTTCGACTTCCCCGGCATGCAGCGGCTCTACCTGGCGCTGGCCCGCCACGACGCGACACCGCTGCTCGCGGCGCTGCGCGACCGTCCGCCCGCGCCGAAGGACGGCCACTGGGCGACGTTCGTCCGCAACCACGACGAGCTCACCCTGGACAAACTCGACGACGGCGAGCGCCAGGAGGTGTTCGCCGCCTTCGGCCCGCGCGAGGAGATGCAGCTCTACGGCCGAGGTCTGCGCCGACGCCTGCCCCCGATGCTCGACGGCGACCCCGCCCGCATCCGCATGGTCTACAGCCTGCTGTTCGCCCTGCCCGGCACGCCGACGCTCTTCTACGGCGAGGAGATCGGGATGGGCGAGAACCTCGACATCCCCGGCCGGGAGGCGGTCCGGGTCCCGATGCAGTGGTCCGACGGCCCGAACGGCGGCTTCTCGACCGTGGACCCGGACGCGGAGTCGGACCGCCTGCCCGCCCCCGTCGTGCAGGGCGAGTACGGCCCGGCCAAGGTCAACGTGGCGGCCCAGCGCCACGATCCCACCTCGCTGTTCTCCTGGGTGGCCGCGCTGGTCCGCCGCTACCGGCAGTGCCCCGAGCTGGCCTGGGGCGCCGGCTCGACCCTCGACCACGACACCGCGTCCGTGCTGGCGCACTGGACGGAGCACGAGGGACGGGCCGTCCTCACCCTGCACAACTTCGCGGCCTCGCCGACGAACGTCACGCTCACGCTGCCGGAGGTCGGCGCGGGCACCCGGTTCGTCGAGCTGCTCGGCGAGCAGGCCGGTGCCGTCCGGACCGTGGACGACGACGGGAGCCTGCGCCTGGACCTCGACGCCTACGCCGCCCACTGGCTGCGCACCGAAGGCTGAGCGCCACCCCGACCGGTTCGCGGCCGACCCACGGGTCGGGCGGCTTTCCTCTCCTACCGGCTATGACCCGTTAATCAACCCTTTGACGGGCATAACCTGCGTGAGCAGGTGGCGAGGAGATGGCGAGGGTGGGTCTGGTGGCTCAGAGCGAGCGAGGCGCGGCCGAGCCGCCCGGGAAACGGCGCCCACGACGCCCCCGAGCACGGCGTTCAGAACAGGCACAGCGCCCAAGGCGCCCACGGCGGGCGACGAAGTCCGCGGTGGCCGATGCGCACGCCACGCGGGAGACGACGGTGACCGCGTCCGACGGGGTGCGGCTGCACGTCACCGAGGTCGGGCCGCCGGGCGCCGCGCTGACGCTGGTCTTCGTTCACGGCTTCTGCATGACCGCGGACGCCTGGCACTTCCAGCGCCGAGACCTCGCCGACCTGGGCCGCACGGTCTGCTACGACCAGCGCGCGCACGGCCGGTCCGACCCGTCCGACGCCGAGCACTGCACCATCGCGCAGCTCGCCGACGACCTGCATCGGGTCCTCGACGACCGGGTGCCGACCGGCCCGGTCGTGCTCATCGGCCACTCGATGGGCGGGATGACCGTCCTCGGCCTGGCCGAGACGCACCCGGAGCTGTTTGGCGACCGGATCATCGCGGTGGCCCTGCTGTCCACGAGCGCGGGCGAGCTGACCCGCCTGGCGTTCGGACTGCCGGCCGCCGTCACCGCGGCGGCGCGCCGCGTCCTGCCCGGGGTTGCCGTCGGGATGCGGCACGCCCCGTCGCTGCTGGAGCGGATCCGCTGGCGGGGCAGCGGCGTGTCGCGGGCGCTGACCCGCCGGGTCGGCTTCGGCTCGACCCAGGTTCCGGAGCCGGTGGTCGATGCCCTGGAGGAGATGATCGCGAGCACCCCGATTCCCGTGGTGGGTGCCTTCCTGCCCACCCTGCTCGACCACGATCGGCTGGCCGCCGCCGCGGCGCTGCGCGACGTCCCCACCCTGCTGCTCGTCGGCGACGCCGACGTGATGACCCCCCTGGAGCACAGCCGCACGCTGGCCAAGGCCCTACCCAAGGCCGAACTCTGGGTCGAGAAGGGTGCCGGCCACGCCGTCATCCTGGAACGCCCCCACAAGGTCAGCGCCCGCATCCGCGAGCTGGTGGCCCGCGCTCGGCCCGCCCGGCGGACCTTCCCGCACCGCACGAAGCTGACACTGCGCATCCCCAAGGCCGCGCGAGCAGGCAAGCGCGCCTAGTAGACCGTCGCCACTAATGTTTGGGGTATAGGTGGCGGAGTTTGGTGCGGGCGTCGGCGGTGGTGAAGTGCCAGTGGACTTGGCGCTGG
>NZ_JYFN01000076.1 GCF_000948395.1 Frankia torreyi
CGTGGTTGGGGGTCATCCGGTGCTCCTGACGTCGGCGGTGGCGGCTCCGGACCGGGCCGGGGAACGGCGATCTCTCCAGCCTGCGCACCGCGCGGCCATAAG
The DNA here is from genome assembly GCF_000948395.1 of Frankia torreyi. Taxonomy (GTDB): domain Bacteria; phylum Actinomycetota; class Actinomycetes; order Frankiales; family Frankiaceae; genus Frankia; species Frankia torreyi. The sequence continues at coordinate 103 of NZ_JYFN01000076.1, forward strand.
TCGAAGACATAGTTCTTGTCGGACTCATAAAATCGGTCTATGGCAACGCTGCGTCAGCTTGAATACCTGGTGCGGGTCGTCGACGAGGGGTCGTTCACCCGGGCGGCCGAGCTGCTGCACGTCAGCCAGCCGGCGCTGTCGCACCAGGTACGGGCGCTGGAGCGGGCGGTCGGCGGCGCGCTGCTCGAACGGCTCCCGCGCGCGGTCCGGCCGACGCCGATGGGCCGGGCGCTGCTCCCCCACGCCCGCGCCGCGCTCGCCGAGGCCGAGCGCGCCCGGTGCGCCGCGCGTCGTGCCGCCGGCCTCGAACGCGGCGAGGTGCAGGTCGCCACCGTGTACTCGGTGACCCTGGGGATACTGCCGCCGGTGCTGCGTGCCTGGCACCGGGCGTACGAGGGGGTGCGGGTGCGCCTGTTCGAGCACCGGCACGCCGACGAGCTCGAACAGGCGATGCTCGCCGGGCAGGCCGACCTCGCGATCGGACCGCCGCCGCCGAGCTGGGACGGCCCGGTCCGGCCGCTCGGCGAGGAGGAGTTCGTCGTCGTGCTGCCGCCGGGCGACCCGGCCGTACCCGCCGCGACGACCCAGGTCGGGCTCGGCCGCCTCGCCACCCGGGACTGGGTGCACTACGCCCCCGGTCACGGCCTCGCCGAGGTGTTGGATCGAGCCGCCGCGGACGCCGGGTTCCGGCCCCGCGCCGCGGTCCGCACCGAGCAGACCGCGGCCGCCCCGGTCCTCGCCGCCGCCGGGCTCGGCCCGGCCCTCGTCCCGGCGAGCATCGTGCCCGATCCGTTCGCCGGGCGGGTCCTGCGGGTCGATCCACCGCTGCGCCGCCCGCTGGCCGCCTATGCGCGCGACGAACCCGACGTGCTCAGCGCGGCCTTCCTCGACCTGCTCACCCGGCACACCCGGCTGCTGCCCACCCACGTGCGCGCGCTGCTGCCCTGACGGCCGTACCGCCCGCCGCCCAGGTCAGCAGCCTGAGCGGGGTGACGGCCATCGCCGCCGTCAGTCCGGGCCCGGGTTGGCCGGACGGTGCGGCTCGAACCAGCTCCACGGTGCGGTAGCGGTGGGTCCGGTCGCCGGCCCCGCAACGCCCCGGCCGCCGGGCAGGCGCGCCGCCGCGTCGACCTCGCGACCGGCCACCGCGCCGACGGCGGCACGCGGCGCCCGCCCCCGGGTGCGTAGCCGGGTCGGCACCGTGTCCTCGGCGCGTGCGGACTCGGCCGGCGAGCCGGAGCCGCCGCCGGCGGCCACCCCCACCGGCACGCCCGGGCCAGGCGGCGCGTCGGTGCCGGTGCTGTCGGCAGAGGCGGTCCCGGGCCGGGCGGTCCGCGGCGCGGGCATCCCGTGTGTCCCGCTCGGCGCGGCCGCCCGGTCCGCCGGCTGCGGCGCTCCCTCACTGCCGGGCGCCGTCGACCGCCCCGCGGCGGGCCCGGCCACCGGCCGCCTGCCGGTGGTGTCCCGGGTGAGGTGCACCAGCGCCGGCAGCAGCAGGACACGTAGCACCAGCGCGTCGAGCGCGACGCCGACGGCCAGCCCGAGGCCGAGCAGCTTCATCGTGCGCACCTGCTGGCAGGCCAGCCCGGCGAAGACGGCGATCAGGATCAGGCTGGTCGCGACGACCACGTGGCCGACGTCCGCGTGGCCCGACCGGATCGCCGTCGCCGGGTCCCCGCCGTCCGGCGGCTGCTCCTGCGGGTCCCGCAGCCGGCGCAGCAGGGTCAGGTGCATGCCGATGGCCAGGCCGAAGGAGAGGATCAGGATGAGACCGAGGACGAACGGTTCGATCGGCCCACCGCGCACCCCGAGCAGTCCGGCGAGGCGGCCGTCGCAGAAGACGAAGGTGATGGCGCCGAGCGACGCCGCCGTGGTCAGCGCGCTGGCCCCGACGATCGCCGCGGTGGGGCCGACGCGGCGCACGCTCGCGAGCACGGTCACCCCGAGGACGACGAGTTCGAGGGCCGCGAAGGCCGGCAGCACCCGGGTGAAGCGGGTCGCCATGTCGTCGAACAGCGCGGTCTGGCCGCCGATGTGCACCCGCACGGTCGTGCCGGCGACGGCGGCGGGCACCGCCCGGGTGCGCAGCCGCCGCACGAGGTCGCTGGCCTGCGCCGAGCGGGGCTCCGCCTGGGGCAGGACCTCGATCAGCGCCGAGCGGGTGGCGGGATTCTGCAACACCTGGAAGGCCCTGACCACCCCCGGAGTGGTGCCGAGGCGGTCGAGCAGGGTCGCCAGGACGGCCGGGTCCGCGGCCGGCGGGTTCGCCGCGGGCGGGTTCGCCGCGGGCGGGTTCGCCGCCGGCAGGCCCGACGCGGGCAGGTTCGACACAGGCAGGTTCGACACGGCAACGAGGACGGGACCGTTCAGGCCCGCGATGTAGTCGTCGCTGATGATGTCGTAGGCCCGCCGGGTGGTCACCGACGTCGGGTCGACGCCCCCGTCGCCGCCACCGAGACGCAGTCCGATGATCGGCAGCGCCAGCGCGGCCAGCAGGAGGACCGCCGCGGCGGCGAGCATCCCCGGGAAGCGCCCGACGAGGCCCGCCCACGCCGAGCGCAGACCCGGCCGGACCGGCAGGCCGCGGCCGGTGGCGCGCAGCTGGGTGCGCTCGGTCCAGACCAGCAGGCCCCGGCCGGCGACGGCGAGCGTCGCGGGCAGCAGGGTGGCGATGGCGAGGCTGGCGACCGCGGCCGCGACGAACGCGGCGGGGGCGAGGCCGGCGAGGACACTCGCGTGCAGCGCGCTGGTGCCGAGCATGACGACGGCGAGGCCGAGGCCACCCCAGACGAGCGCGCGCCCGGGCTGGGCCATGCTTGCGGCGACCGCGTCGAGTGGCCGCCGTCCGGCGCGCATCCCGGCCTGGCAGCGGTGGACGACCACGACCGCCGCGCCGAGGCTCGTCCCCACGGCGATCATCACGGCGAGCAGCGGCGCCAGCGGGCTGACCTCGACCCGGTGGGAGAGCAGGGTCACGCCGGCCTGCACCCCCGCGGCGGTCGCGCCGGCGACCAGCGCGCAGACGGCGACCCCGCCCGGCGCGCGTACCACCAGGCACAGGATGATCGTGGCGGCCACGACGGCCAGGGCGATGGGGGTCGTGGAGATGTTCCCCTGGACGATGATCGTCGTGCCGGGGCCCGACATCTCCACCTGGAGGTCCGGCCCGTCGTAGGCGCGGGCGGTCGCGATCAGGCGTCGCACCGCGGCGAGGTCCGGGGTCGTCGCGGCGCCCTTCATCACGACACCCACGATCGCCGCGCGCCCGTCGCGCGCCACCGGCTCGACGCCGAGCAGCAGGCCGCCGGCCGGCCCGTACGGATCGATCGCGGTGGCCACCCCGGGCAGCCGGGCGACCCGCGCGGTCATCGCCGCGATCCGCTGGCGGACGGCCGGGGCGTTGATGTCGCCTTCGCGGGCCCGCACGACGATCATCTCGGCGTCGGGCAGGCCGCCGGGCACGACGTTCGCCAGGGCGTCGGTCGCGAGCTGGGAGTCGGTGCCGGCGACACCGAACGTCTGGTGGTAACGGGCGCCCTCGTGGCCCGCCAGCACGCCGCCGGCAACCAGAACGATCAGCCATGCGCCCACCACGATCCACCGGTACCGCAGGCACCACCCGGCGATCAGCCCCACAGCTCACTCCTCGACGCCCGGGCCGCCACCTCCGGCGCCTCGCCCTGTTTGTCCGTATTCCCGCTACCGCGGGGACAATCTGAGCGCACCAAGACGATCAGCGTCAATGCGTGTCCGGCGCTGTGCGGTCGAGATGGCACGGGGGTGCCGGCCGGTCGCCGTGACTTCGAGGGTCGGCGTTCCGCGTCCGCGAAACCGCGCCGGGACCGGCGGCACCACCATCCCGACCGCGGCGGCGGCCTTGCGGGCAATGGCCGGCACGGTCCGCGGCGACGGAAAAGGCCGGCGAGGAAATGCGGCGGACTTTTCCGGTCCCCGCGAGGGAGCGCGCCCTATCGATTCTTTAGGGGAATGCAAGACCGCTGGTCGACACTGACAGGAACACCGGGGGGCGGCCCGCCCGCCGGTGACCGACCGACCCGTGGCGCGGCGCGGGTGGCGCCCGAGGATCGCAGCTGCGACACCGGGGCGTCGCCACCGGCGTCGTGCGGGAGAGGAAGCCATGACCCAGCCGACCAGGATCGGCCAGACCGCGGTCGTCATCCCCGGCCAGGATGTGCGCGACCCCGGTCGCCGGCTGTCCCAGCTGTTCGACGCGGGCTCGTTCGTCGCCGACGCCGCGCCCGCCGGCGGCCGGGTGCTGGCCGGGCGGGGCCGCATCGACGGCGTGGCCGCGGTCGCCTTCTGCACCGACGGGACCCGGATGGGCGGAGCGCTCGGCGCCGTCGGCGCCCGGCAGATCGTGGCCGCCATCGAGGAGGCCGTCCGCGACGGCGTGCCGGTCGTCGGACTGTGGCACTCCGGCGGGGCGAGCCTGGCCGAGGGCGTCGAGGCGCTCGACGGCATCGGCCAGATCTTCGCCGCCATGATCCACGCCTCCGGGCGGGTGCCGCAGATCTCCGTGGTGCTGGGGCCCGCGGCCGGCGGCGCCGCGTACGGGCCGGCGCTGACCGACGTCGTCATCATGGCGCCCGACGGGCGGGTCTTCGTCACCGGCCCGGACGTCGTGCGCAGCGTCACCGGGGAGCAGATCGACATGGCGGGTCTGGGGGGTGCCGACGCGCACGGCCGGCGCTCCGGCGTCGTCCACGTCGTCGCCCGCTCCGAGAGCGACGCCTACGAGCGGGCCCGGCGGATCACCACGCTGCTCGCCGCGCCGGGGCACGTCGACCTCGACGCCATCACCGCCGAGGAGGCGGCCGCCGACGCCATCACCGCCGAGAAGACGGCCGCCGACGCCGGACAGGAGCGGGTCGCGCCCGACCCGCGCGACCCGCGGTCCCTGCTGCCGGCGCGGCCGCGGCGGGCCTACGACGTGCACCCGCTGGTGTACCGGCTGCTCGACGGCGACGACGGCCCGGGGGGCTTCGAGGAGCTCCAGCCGCGCTGGGCGCCCAACGTCGTCGTCGGCCTCGGCCGGCTCTACGGCCACAGCGTCGGCGTGATCGCGAACAACCCGCTGCGCAAGGGCGGCTGCCTGGACTCCCTGAGCGCCGAGAAGGCCGCCCGATTCGTCCGGATGTGCAACTCCTTCGGCGTCCCGCTCGTCGTCCTCGTCGACGTCCCCGGCTACCTGCCCGGCGTCGGCCAGGAATGGGACGGGGTGGTCCGCCGCGGCGCGAAGCTGCTCTACGCCTTCGCCGAGGCGACCGTCCCCCGGGTCACGCTCATCACCCGCAAGTCGTTCGGCGGCGCCTACATCGCGATGAACTCCCGCTCGCTCGGGGCCACAGCCGTGCTCGCCTGGCCCGAGGCCGAGGTCGCCGTGATGGGCGCCGAGGCCGCCGTCGGCATCCTGCACCGGCGCGCGCTGGCCGCCGCCTCCGACGACGCCCGGCCCGGCGTGCTCGCCCGCCTCGTCGAGGAGCACACCCGTACCGCCGGCGGCGTCGAGCGCGGAGTGGCGCTGGGCGTCATCGACGACGTCATCGACCCGGTCGACACCCGCCCCCGCATCGCCCGCGCGCTTGCCGCCGCGCCGGCGCGGCGCGGCCAGCACGGCAACATCCCGCTGTGAGGGTGGCGGCGCGGCGAAACGTTCCCCGTCGCCAGTCGTCCTGCGCGATGATCGGCCATGACGAGTCGCGAGCACGGTCTGGTCAGGCGTCCGGCACAGGGTGACCGGGCGCTGATCGCCGCCTACGCCGATCCCGCCGACGGAACGTTCACCCCGCTGGAACGGACCGTGATCACGGTGGCGCTGGACGCGCGGCGGCTCGGCCACGCCGGCCCGATCCCCGCCGGCCTGCTCGCCGACGCCACCGCCGGGATGCTGCCCGACCTGGCGCTCACGGAAGACCCACGGTGGATCGACGCCGTGCTGCACGCGTTGTGCCACAAGCCGCGCGCACAGGTCCCGGACGCGACGAGTGCGCTGGTGGCGTCAAGTGCGCTGGTGGCGCGACGTCGCCTGGGCGCGAGAACGGGCCGGCGACTCGGACGGTGCGGCGTGGGCCTACCGGCAGCTCGCGTCCACCGGCGACACCGAGCTGCTGCGCCGGCTCGGCCGTACGCGGGAGCAGGCCCGCGACCACGACCGGGCCGCGTGGGCCTACGAGCAGATCGCCGACGCGGGCGACCCCACCGCGCTGCATGACCTGGCCCGCGTGCGCCGAGCGGCCGGCGACCGCCCCGGGATGCGGCGGGCCTACCTGCGGGCCGTCGACGCCGGGGACACCGACGCCCTGCGCCCCCTCACCGACGCGATGGGCGCCGACGCAGGCCCGCTGCTGCGCTACGGACTGGAGCCCGACGGCCGGGTGTCGCCTCCCTGGTGGTGAGGCCCGGGGCGGGCGGCTGCCTGGACTCCCTGAGCGCCGAGAAGGCCGCCCGATTCGTCCGGATGTGCAACTCCTTCGGCGTCCCGCTCGTCGTCCTCGTCGACGTCCCCGGCTACCTGCCCGGCGTCGGCCAGGAAGGGGACGGGGCGGTCCGCCGCGGCGCGCACGGCAACATCCCGCGGTGAGGGTGGCGGCAGGGCTAGGTAGCGACCTTCTCGCGGACCTCGCGACGGGCAAGCTCCTCGCGCACGAGTGGGATGATGTAGCGGCCCGTGTCGATGGCGTCGCCGATGTTGCCGAGGGTCGGCAGCGAGATCACCTCCGCACCGAGCTCGGCGTACCTGACGAGCGCCTCCGCGATGGTCTCGGGCGAGCCGACCAGGAACGACGAGGCACCGCCGGCCCCGGCGATCGATCGTGGCGTCCAGAGCACACCACCGTCATGTGTCTCGCCCTCCTGCGCGATGTCGCGCAGACGCTGCGAGCCCACGTTCGGCAGGTTGACCTTCAGCACCTCGCCGTAGTGCGCCTTGGACTGCTCGACGAGCCTGCGAGCCTTGCGCTGCGCCAGTTCGTCGGTCTCGGCGACTATCGGCCGGAAGGTGACCCAGAAGCGGATCTTGCCGGTCCGGCCGACCTTCCGCGCCTCCTCGTAGACCCGGTCGATCTGCTGCTTGGTCTGCTCCAGCGGCTCTCCCCACAGCGCGAAGATGTCCGCCTGAGCGCCACCCGCCGCATAGGCGTAATCCGACGATCCGCCGAGGGAGACCGGTATCGGCTCACCGGAATAGGTCTGGTAACCGGGCCCGAAGTCATCGAAGTCGTAGAATTCGCCGTGGTGCGAGAACGGCTCGGTCTTCGTCCACACATCCCGCAGGATCTGCACGAACTCGGCGGAGCGCCGGTAGCGAGCATCCTTCTCGAGATAGTCGCCCTGCCGCTGCTGCTCCTCGTTGCTCGAACCGGAGATGATGTGGACCGCCGTGCGCCCCTTGCCAAGCTGGTCGAGGGTGGACAGCGCCTGGGCGGCGACCGTCGGGAACGACGTGTTCGGCCGCACGGCGACCATCGGCTTCAGACGCTCGGTGTAGGTGAGGATTTCCGCCGAGCGAACGTACTGGTCAGGACCCGCCGAGTGGTAGGCCACCAACGTGTAGTCGAACCCGAAGTCCTCCAGCGTGCGTGTGTATCGACGGATGTACTCCGGGTCGAGCTTGCCACGCCAGAAGTCGGCCGCAAGGCCCGCGCCCGGCTCACGCCAGTGAGCGGCATTGACGAATTCGACCGCCATCATTGTCCTCCTGCTTCGTGGCCGGGTACGGCGGAGTCGAAGGAGCCGCGCCGCGGTGCGAACGGGGCTTGTCCTGCGGCGAGCCCGGCCGAGACCGCGGCCACCACGGCACCCTGCTGGTCGGACAGGTAGAAGTGGCCGCCGGGGAACACCTTCACCTCGAACGATCCGGTGGTGTGCCGGCGCCAGAGCTCGGCCTCGGCGAGCGTCACCCTGGGATCGGAATCTCCCACCATCGCGACGACCGCAGTACTGATCGTCGCGTCACTCGGCGCGGAATACGTTTCGATCGCCTGATAGTCGGCCCGGGTCGGCGGCAGCACCATCTCGACGAGTTCGGGGTCGGCGAGAACCCGCGGATCGGTCCCGCCGAGCTCGCGCATCTCCCGGAGAAAGCCCGCGTCGTCGCGGCGGTGGACGGTCTCGAACCGTTCGGCCGACGGCGCCCGCCGCCCCGACGCGAACAGCACGAACGGCGCCGGCGCCCCGGCCGCCGCGAGCCGGCGGATGACCTCGAAGCCGACGATCGCCCCCATGCTGTGCCCGAAGAAGGCCAGGGGCCGGTCGGTGAGCGGGGCGAGGACCTCGGCGATCCGGTCGGCGAGCGGCGCGATGGCCGTGTGCGCCGGCTCCGCCCGCCGGTCCTGCCGTCCCGGATACTGCACCGCCTGTACCTCGGCGACCGAGGACAACGCCTTCGAGATCAGCAGATAGGTGCTCGCGGCCCCGCCGGCGTGCGGAAAACAAACCAGCCGGGGGGCGTCGGGCGGGCCCGGATGAAACCGCCGCAGCCACCGGTCGACCTCAGCGGACACGGACATCTCCAAACCACCTTTTCCGGCCCGGGCCGGCACCCGGCCGTGGCGTCGGATTCGCCTTTTCCGGAGGAATTCCCATGCCTACACAATAGGCGGTGCGCCGACCATCGGCTCGCCTGGTGAAGGAGCGTCGGCCACATCACGGCCGATGTGTTTCCGCTCGGCGCCCGGGCCCGCGGCGAAAGGCGACAGGACCGAAGGCTGCAGAACGGCAGGCGACGCGGTAGGAGGCGACCCGGCGGCAGGCGACGCGGTGGGCGCGGGGGCCCACCTGCGGTTCGCCGCCCAGGCGGCGACCGCGGCGGCGGCGGAGGCGAGGCCGCCGACGTAGAAGCCGGCGCGGGCGCTGTGGTGCTCGGCGAGCCAGCCGACTCCCAGGCTGCCCAGCGGCGTCGTCCCCTGCAGGATGAGGCTGTACAGAGCCATCACCCGGCCCCGGTAGCTCGGGTCGCTGCCGAGCTGGATGCGGTGGTTGGCCGCCTGGGCGAAGTAGAGGGTCGCGAAGCCGGTCAGCGCCAGCAGGCCGATCGCCGCCGGGAAGGTCGGCGCGACGCCCACCGCCGCCTCCAGCACGCCGAACGCGAACGCCGAGACGATCACCAGCCTGGCCGGCGGGCGGTTGCGGCGGCCGGTCGTGAGCAGCGCGGCGACCAGCGAACCGGCGGCGAGCCCGGTGGTGAGCAGCCCGAAGGAGGTCGCGTCGGCGTGGAAGACGGTGCGCGCCAGCAGCGGCACGGTGCATCCCGAACAGGCCGACGGCGGCCACCAGGCCCAGCACGACGACCAGGTCGGCGCGGCCGAGCACGTAGCGCAGCCCGTCGACGATGCGGGGGGCGACCGCGGGACGGGCGTGGCGGTGGATCTCCGCCGGGCGCATCAGGCGCAGGCCGGCGACGGTCGCCAGGTAGCTTCCGGCGTTGATCGCCATCGCCGGGCCGGTGCCGAAGGCGGCGATGAGCGGGCCGGCGGCGGCCGGGCCGACGACCCGGGCGATGTTGAAGTAGGCGGCGCTGAGCGCGGAGGCGTTGGGCAGCAGCGCGGGGCCGACCAGCTCGCTGACGAACGCCATCCGGGTCGGCGTCTCGATGGCGTTGACCAGGCCGATCGCCAGCGCGAACGCGCAGACCTGCCACAGCCGCACCCAGCCGGCGAACACGAGCAGCGCCAGCGTCAGGGCGAGCAGGCCGGCGACCAGGTTGGCGCCGGTGAGCAGCAGGCGCTTGTCGTGCCGGTCGGCGAGCCGGCCGCCGTAGAGGGTGAGCAGCAGCATCGGGGTGAACTGCAGCGCGGTGACGAGCCCGAGGGCCGTCCCGGAGTCGCCGCTGAGCGACAGGACGAGCCAGTCCTGGGCGGTGAACATCATCCACGTGCCCGTGACGGACAGCACCTGCCCGGCGGCGAAGAGCCGAAAGTTGTACACCCGCAGCGACCGCAAGACACCCTCGATGATCCGCTCCTCGCCCGTCGTGGTCATCGTCACCGGCGTCGATCGTCACCCGCGTCGATCGATACCGGCGTCGATCGATACCGGCGTCGATCGATACCGGCGTCCATGGTCGCGGATGGCGGCGCGCGGCGGGCCCCCTGTCCGGTTCCGCCGCGCGGGGGGCGTTGCCAAGGGGCGTCAGAGGGCGCGGCCGGGATTGAGGATGCCGGTCGGGTCGAAGACCCGGCGCACCTGGCGTTGCAGGTCGTGGCTGCGGCTGCCGAGCTCGGTGGCCAGCCAGCGCCGTTTGAGCACCCCGACGCCGTGTTCGCCGGTGACCGTGCCGCCGAGCTCCAGCGCGAGCGCGAAGATCTGCTCGGCGGCCGCCCACGCCCGGCGCGGGATCTCCGGCTCGGCCGGGTCGACGACGATGATCGGGTGCAGGTTGCCGTCGGCGGCGTGTGCCAGGGTGAAGATCTCCACCCCGGTGGCGGCGCCGATCTCGGCGACGCGGGCGGCGGCCTGCGCCAACCGCCCCCGCGGCACGGCGATGTCCTCGATGAGCACCCGCCCGAGGCGTTCCAGGGCGGGCAGCGCGGCGCGGCGGGCGGCGAGCAGCGTCTCGGCGGTCGCCGCGTCGGCGGAGCGCCGCACCAGCCGGGCCCGGGTGGCGAGGACCGCCTCGGCGGCGTCGGCCTCCTCGGCGGCGCCCGACCCGTCGGTCTGGACGAGCAGGAACACCTCCCCGTGGTCGGCCAGGTCGCTGCCGGTGGCGGCGTCGACGGCCCGCACGGTGCGGGCGTCGAGCAGTTCGGCGACGGCGGGGACGATCCCGGCGGCGCCCAGCGCGGTGACCGCGTCGACCGCGGCGGCGACGGTGTCGAAGAAGGCGGCGAGGGTGACGGTGGCCCGCGGCACCGGCCGCAGCCGCACGGTCGCGCCGACGACGACGCCGAGGGTGCCCTCGGAGCCGACGAACAGGCCGGTCAGGTCGTAGCCGGCGACGCCCTTGACGGTGCGCCGCCCGGTGCTGATCAGCTCGCCGTCGGCGAGGACGACGTCGAGGCCCAGCACCGACTCGCGGGTCACGCCGTACTTGGCGCAGCGCAGCCCGCCGGCGTTGGTGGCGATGTTCCCGCCGATCGTGGAGATCGCCGCGCTCGCCGGGTCCGGCGCGTAGCACAGGCCGGCCTCGCGGGCGGCGGCGTCGAGATCGGCGGTGATCACGCCCGGTTCGACGACGGCGACGGCGTCGTCGACGGACAGCTCGCGGATGCGGTTCATCCCGGCCAGGTCCAGCACGACACCGCCCGGCGCGGCCGCGGCACCGCCGGCGAGGCCCGTGCCGGCGCCGCGCACCGTCACCGGCACCCCGCGGGCGACGGCGACCCGCAGCACCGCCTGCACGTCGGCGACCTCGCGGGCGAACGCCACCCCGAGCGGGCGGCCGTCGGGGATCCAGCCCGAGCGGTCGAGGCGGTGCGCGTCGACGACCGCCGGGTCCGTACTCCACCGGCCGACGGGCAGCGCGACGGCGAAGGCGTCCGCGCGGATCACGTCCGCGTCCACCGGGCCGGCGGCGCGGGCCCGCGGCGCGATGCCGGCCGCCGACGGCCGGGGCGCCGACGGCCGGGGCGGAGTGGCGGTCACCGCGGGCCGGTGGCGACCGGCCGGGCGGGGTCGGACGACCACGCCGACCAGGAACCCGGGAACAGCGCCGCGTCGAACCCGGCGACGGCGAGGGCGGCGATCTCGTGTGAGGCCGTCACCCCCGACCCGCAGTACACCCCGATCGGGGCCTGCGTGGCGCCGCCGCCGGCCGAGGCGCCGAGGGCGAGGAAGCGGGCGCGCAGCTCCGCGGCGGGCAGGAACCGGCCGGCGGCGTCGAGGTTGTCCCCCGTCGACGCGCTGACCGCCCCCGGGATGTGGCCGGCGCGCGGGTCGACCGGCTCCACCTCGCCGCGGTACCGCTCGGGCGCGCGGGCGTCGAGCAGGATCCCCTCGCGGGCCACCGCGGCGGCGGTGTCGGCGTCGAGGACGGGCAGGTGCCCCGCCTCGAGCACGATGTCGCCGGGCAGTGGGATGATCTCTCCGGTCTCGATCGGCAGGCCGGCGTCACGCCAGGCGCCGAGCGCCCCGTCGAGGATGCGGACGTCGGCGATGCCGGCCCAGCGCAGCAGCCACCATGCCCGGGCGGCGGACAGCCCGCCGTTGTCGTCGTAGACGACGACCGGGCGCCCGGCGGTCAGCCCCCAGGAGCGGGCGGCCTGCTGAAGGTCGGCGAGCTCGGGCAGCGGGTGGCGCCCGGCGGTGCCGCCGGGGGCGGCGGCGAGCTCGGTGTCGAGGTCGACGTAGACGGCGCCCGGCAGGTGACCCTCGCGGTAGTGGTCGTGACCGTGCGGGTCGCCGAGCGCCCAGCGGACGTCGAGCAGCAGCGGCGCCTGCGCCGAGCCCAGCTCGTCGTGCAGCGCCTTGGCGTCGACGAGTACCTCGCCGCTGGGCTGGCGGCCCGCCCCGGACCCGCGCGCCACCCGGCCCGCGGCCAGCAGCTCGGCGAGGTCGGCGTCGCCGAGGCCGCCCGGCGGGGTGCCGAGGCGGGCGGCGACGGCGATGCGCCGCTGCACGCCCGCGTTCACCGGGGCGGTCAGGCCGTGCAGCCGGGCCAGCAGGACGATCTCCCCGTTGAGGAAGTCCGATTCGACCGAGCCGCCGCGGGCCAGGCTCTGCCAGGTGGAGCTGCCCTGGCGCGGGAAGCCGGGGATGTCGTGGATGACGAGCTGGGTGTGGTCGAACCCGCCGTCCTGGCGCAGGTCGGCGATGTCGATGCCGGCGGCGTCGAATGCCCGGCGCGCCTCGGCGACGAGTTCGGCGGAGGCGGCGTCGCGCCGGGGGCTCGGCGGGTAGAGGGCGTCGAGGTTGTAGGCGAGGTTGCCGAGCAGCTTGCCGGCCTTCCAGCGGCCGATGTCGTCGACGATCCGCACGGCGCTCGCCCCGCGGCGCAGGTCGGCGGCGATCTGTTCGACGGCCGGGTCGCCGACGCCGCCGCCGGGCGCGCGGCCCAGCAGGAAGCCGGCGACGAGCGGCGCCGCCGGGGAGATCACCTCGCCCGGCCGCAGGTGCGACGACGGGCTGAGCACCATCGCGTCGACGACGACGGCGAAGCGGCGCAGCGCGGTGCGGGCGTTCTCGATGCCGTTCTGCAGCAGCACGACGGGCAGCGCCTCGGCGGCCGTGGTGCGCCCGCCGTCGACCGGCTGCCAGGCCCAGGCGGCGAGCAGGGCCTCGGAGTCCTGGGACTTGGTGGCGAGCACGAGGACGTCGCCGGAGCGCAGCTCCACCTCGTCCGGCCCGCCGGCCACCGCCAGGTCCACGCGCCGTTCCTCGGCCGGGCCACCCTCGGTGGCCGGCGGGCGGAGGTAGCGCAGCCCGTGGGCGCGCAGCGCCTCCAGGTTGGCACCCCGGGCGACGACGACGACGTCGATGCCGGCGAGGTGCAGCTCCGCGGCGATGGTCGCGCCGACCGCGCCGGCTCCGATGACTATGTACCGGCGGCTCATCGCCCCGATCCCTTCTGTCGTGTCTGGTGGGACGCCGCGGCCGGGGCGGCGGCGAGCTCGGCGGCGAAACGCTGGCCGGGGACCGCGCCGAGCAGCTCGCGGGTGTGCTCCTCGGCCGGTGCGGTGAGGATGGTCTCGGCGGGTCCGCTCTCGACGATCCGCCCGCCCCGCAGCACCGCGACGTGGTGGGCGAGCTGGGCGACGACCGCGAGGTCGTGGGAGATGAACAGGTAGCCGACGCCGAGGTCGGCCTGCAGGCGCAGCAGCAGGGTGAGGATCTGCTCCTGCACGGACACGTCGAGCGCCGACACCGGCTCGTCGAGGAACACCAGTTCGGGTTCGAGGGCGAGCGCCCGGGCGATCGCGACCCGCTGGCGCTGGCCGCCGGAGAGCTCCGCCGGCTTGCGGTCGGCGAACGCGGCCGGCAGGGCCACCTGGTCGAGCAGTTCGCGGACCCGGGCGGCGCGGCTGGCCCGGTCGCCGACCCGGAACGACACCAGCGGCTCGGCGATGGTCTGCGCGACGGTGAACCGCGGGTCCAGCGAGGAGTAGGGGTTCTGGTGGACGAGCTGGAAGCGCCGCCGCAGCGGGCGCAGCTGCGACCAGCCGGCGTCGGTGATGTCGACGCCGTCGAGGTGGACGCGGCCCTGGGTCGGCTTCTCCAGGCCCATCGCGATGCGCAGCGCGGTCGTCTTGCCGGAGCCGGACTCGCCGACGAGGCCGAGGGTCTGCCCGGCGCGCACCGACAGGGTGACATCGTCGAGGGCGCGGAACGTCCGCTCGCCGCCGGCGGTGCGCGGCAGCCGGAAGTCCTTGCCGATCCCGTCCAGGCGCAGTACCTCGGGCGCCGGGGTGACGTCGGTGAAGTGGGGCACGACGCCGCCGGCGTGCGACAGCGCCGGGGCGGCGGCGATGAGGTGGCGGGTGTAGGGCTCGCGGGGCCGCAGCAGGATCGCCGCGGGCTCGCCCTGCTCGACGATCCGCCCGCGCTGCATGACCACGACCCGGTCGGCCCGGTCGGCGGCGACACCGAGATCATGCGTGATGATCAGCAGCGACGCGCCGGTCTCGGCGACGAGGCCGCCGAGGTGGTCGAGGATGCGCCGCTGCACGGTGACGTCAAGCGCGCTGGTCGGCTCGTCGGCGACGATGAGCCGGGGATGCCCGGCGATCGCGATGGCGATGAGCACCCGCTGGCGCAGTCCGCCGGACAGCGCATTGGGGTACTGCCGGGCGCGCACCGCCGGCTGGTCCACCCCGGCGCGCTCCAGCGCCTCGATCACCTCCGCGCCGACGAGGCGCTTGTCGACGCCGCGGCGGCGCACCACCTCGGCGATCTGCCCGCCGATGCGCATCGTCGGGTTGAGTCCGACCATCGGGTCCTGCGGGACGAGCCCGATGACGTTGCCCCGGAAGGTGCGCAGCACCCGGTCGGGCGCACCGGTGACGTCGGTGCCGGCGATCCGGATGCGCCCGGCGGTGATCACCCCGCTCGACGGCAGCAGCCCGAGGATCGCGTTCGCCGTCGTCGTCTTGCCGGAGCCGGACTCGCCGACGACGGCCACCGTCTCCCCGGGGGCGATCGCGAGGTCGACCTCCTCGACCGCCAGGGTGGTGCGGCCGCGCTGGTGGTAGCCGACGGACAGCCCGGCCAGCTCCACGATGGGGCTCGTGTCGGCGGGCGTGACGGGGCCGTCGAGCGGCGCTGCCTCGGTGCTCAACGCTGCATCTCCTCGAGGGTGCGGGCGATGTGGTTGAGGCTGAACACGACCAGGCCGACGAACAGGCCGGGCAGCAGCGACAGCCAGGGGCTGGTGATGAGGAAGTTGCGGCCGTTGGAGATCAGCGTGCCCCACTCGGCGGCGGGCGGCGGCGTGCCGAACCCGAGGAAGCTCAGGGAGGAGATGGTGAGCACGGCGGTGCCGAAGTCGAGCACGGCGAGCACGGACACCGGTCCCCACGAGTTCGGCAGGATGTGGCGCGCCAGCACCCGCCCCCAGGAGGCGCCGCCGGTGCGCGCCGCCTCCACGTAGGGCTGTTCCTTCACCCGTAGCACCTCGGCCCGGGTGGTGCGGGCGAAGGTGGGGGTGATGGTGACCCCCACGGCGATCGCGATCGGCAGCAGGCCGAACCCGAGCGCGGTGACGATCACCAGGGCCATCAGCAGCATCGGGATCGCCAGCAGGATATCGATGATCCGCATGAGCACGCTGTCGACCCAGCCGCCGAAGAAGCCGGCGACGACACCGATGGCCAGGCCCGCGACGATGGCGATGAGCACCGCACCGCCGGTCGCCTTGATGGTCAGGGTGGAGCCGTGCAGGACCCGGCTGAACAGGTCCCGGCCGAGTTCGTCGGTGCCGAACAGATGGTCCAGGCTCGGCCCCTTCAACTTGTCGGTCGGGGACGTCGCGGACGGCTTGTACGAGGTGAACAGGGAGGGCAGGAGGCCCGACACGATCACGAAGGCGACGAACAGCGCGGCGAGGACGAACCCCGGGCGGCGCAGCAGCGGTCCGGCCGCCGCGAACAGGTCGTCCCGGCGTCGCCGATTCTCCCCGTCCACACCGGCGTCGCCCACTGCCGGCGCAGGTGCCGGTTCCGGTGCTGGTGCCGCGGTGACGGTTGACGCCGCGGCACCGCCCGCCGCCGCGAGATCGGTCGCGACGGCAACCGGCGTTATCGGTGGGGCGCCTGCGGCCGGGGCGGCGGCGCGGGCTTCGGCCGCGCGCTGCTCCGGCGCCGCGACGAGGTCGGGCCCGCGGTCGGACTTCGGGGAGAGGATCTTGTCGGGCATCGGTGCGGTCCCCCTCAGGCTGCTCGACCCGCGCGTGCCACGCGCGGGTCGAGCAGCGAGTAGAGCAGGTCGACGAGCAGGTTGACCACGACGAACAGGGCCGCCGCGATCAGGACGATGGCCTGGACGACCGGCACGTCCTGGCCGAGCACCGCCTGCTGCGCGAGCTGGCCGATGCCGTTGCGGGAGAACACCGTCTCGACGACGACCGCGTTGACGACGGTGTACCCGACGAGCACGCCGAGCAGGGTCAGCGCCGGCAACGAGGCGTTGCGCAGCGCGTGCCGGACCTGGATCGTCCAGCGGGACAGGCCCTTGGCCCGGGCGGTGGTGATGTAAGGCTCACGCCAGGTGTCGTTGAGGCTGCGGGTGAGCAGTTGGGCGAGCATCGCGGAGGGCGGCAGGCCCAACGTGATCGCCGGCAGCACCAGACTGCGCCAGCCGTGGGTGCCGGTCGCGGGCAGCCAGGTCAGCGAGAACGAGAAGACCTGGATGAGCAGCAGCCCGACGAAGAACTGCGGCAGTGAGACGCCGACCGCGGGCAGCCGGGCGAGCAGCACCCGAGCCGGGCGCCACTGGACGTAGGTGGCGAGGAAGGCGATGCCGAGGCCGAGCACCAGCACGACCCCGATCGCGACGGCCGTGAGCGCGATCGTCGAGGGCAGCTTGTCAGTGATGAGCGAGCCCACCGAGACGTTCTGCGTCAGCGACATCCCGAAGTCGAAGTGCAGCGCCCTCCACAGGTGATGGAAGTACTGCACGACGATCGGGTCGTCCAGGCCGTAGTGCGCCTTCAGGTCGTGCAGCTGCGCCGGGGTGAGCTGGCTGACGTCGGCGCCGCCCGCGCTGAGCTGCAGGGTGATCGGGTCGCTGGGCAGGACGTTCAGGATGATGAAGGTGACGGTGTAGGCCGCCCAGAGCACGAGGAGTGCCTGGGCGACCCTACCGGCGAGATAACGGGGCATGTGGGTACCGGTCCTACGGTGGCGGGTTCCGGTCCCACGGTGGTGGTTCCGGTTCTAGGTGCGGGGTCCTACTTGGACAGCCAGATGTCGTTGGCGCGCAGGAAGCTCTCCGAGGTCCACGCGAAGCCGTGCACCTTGCCCGAGACGCCGGCGGTCTGCAGCCGGTCGTAGAGCGGGAAGGCCACCCCGTTGTCGATCAGGGCGTCCTGCAGGTCCTTGTAGGCGGCGGCGCGCTGGGTGGGGTCGGCCGTGGACAGCCCCTTGGCGAACAGTGCGCTGATCTTCGCCGCGGTCGCCGGGTCCTGGGAGTACTTCGCCGTGTACTGCTTGGAGACGGCCTGGTCGAGCGACGAGCCGAGCACGCTCGGGTCCGCCCGGGTCAGGTAGCCGCCGGAGAGGTCCCAGTCGCCGGCGTTGCCGGTCGGGGTGAGCTGCGCGGCCGTGACGACCTTGATCTGGTAGTCGATGCCGACCTTCTTGAGCTGGTCCTGGACGAGCTGGTCACCGGGGCCGGCCGCGTTGGTCAGGTAGGACAGCGTCAGCTTCTTGCCGTCCTTGTGGCGGTAGCCGTCGGAGCCCAGCGCCCAGCCGGCGGCGTCGAGCAGCTTGCCCGCCCCGGCGGGGTCGTAGACGAGCTTGGCGGACTGGTCCACCGCGTACGGGGTGGTCGAGGTCACCGAGCTCTTGGCCACCGGGTAGCCGTCCCAGTACACGGTCTTGGCGTAGCTGGTCAGGTCCAGTGCCTTGTACAGCGCCTTGCGCACCTGCAGGTCGGCCAGCGGGCGGCCGGCGGTGACGTTCGGGATCAGCAGCCCGATGATGCCGGGCAGGGCGCGGGTCTGGATGGTGGCGCCGGAGGCCTTGATGACCTGCTGGTCGGCGGAGGTGATCGGCTGGCGCGGCCAGGCGATGTCGATCGTGCCGTTGGTCAGGCTGCCGACCCGGACGTTGTCCTCGGCGATGTAGCTGACGTCGATGCCGTCGAGGTACGCCGCGCCCTTGTTCGCGATCAGCGAGCTGGGCCAGGCGTAGCCGGCGCGCTTGGTGAGCTTGACCGACTTGCCGGCCGAGTAGCTGTCGAGGGTGAACTCGCCCGAGCCGATGATCTTGCCGGCGCAGCGTGCCTCGGGCGTCTCCTTGTACGTCGCCGGCGACAGGATGGCCGTCGTCGTCGTCGAGGAGGCCTGCAGGAACGCGGCGTTGGGAGTGGCGAAGTCGACCTTGACGGTGTACGGGTCGACGACGGTGGTCGACTTGTAGCCGGCCAGGTAGGTGAGGCCGAGCGTCGACTTGGCGCCGAGGTCGTGCAGCCCGTCGTAGGCCGTCTTCACCGCGGTCGCATCGAACTTGGTGCCGTCGCTGAACGTCACGTCCTTGCGCAGGTTGAACGTGTACGAGGTGGCGTCGGGGCTCACCGTCCAGCTCGTCGCGAGCCAGGGGACGATCTTGCCGGTCTTCGGGTCCTGGTCGGTCAGCGAGTCGGCCACGTTGCGGTCGATGCTGCGGGACTCGATCCAGTACACCTGGTTCGGGTCGATGCAGGACTGGAAGTCCGACCAGAAGGCGATCTTCAGGCGCCCGCCGGGGACCGGCTTGCCGTCCTGCGTGCCGCCGGCCGCGGAGGTGCCGGAGGAGCCGGAGGAGCCGCCGCTCCCGCAGGCCGCGAGGGAGACGGCCGCGAGGACGGAGACGGCTGTAGCGGCCAGCCGTCGCCTCGTTCGGTGACGGTGCGACGTGGACATGGTGATGGTGCTCCCCCTTGTGACGTTCCGCGACGAGCGGACGGGATGAATGGGACGGACGGGATAGACGGGACGGACGGGATTCCAGGCCCGACGGCCGGGACGGTGGGGACGCGGCGGCTAGCCGGCGGCAGGCGCTGCAGCGGCAGGCGCTGCGGCGGCGAGGACGCGGCGGCCCGCGATGAGCAGCGCGGTGTCCTCCTGCGGCGGGTGGACCCGGACGCAGTGGACGTCGCGCAGGTGGCGTTCGAGCGGGTTGCGCCGGGTCAGGCCGGGGTTGCCGATCGCGGCGACCGCGGTCTGCACCGCGGTGATCGCGGCCCGGGCGATCAGCGGCTTGGCGAGGATGGAGCGCTCCGCCGCCTGCGGGGCGTCCTCCTCGAAGCGGCGGGCCACCCCGAAGGCGATCTCCTCGGCGGCGACGAGCTGCGCCTCGATCTCCCCGGCGACCGTCTGGATCCGTTCGGTCGTGGCGATCGGCCGGCCCAGCGCGGTGGGGACCCGCTCGTTGGCGAACCGCAGGAAGAACTCCTGCGCGGCCCGGGCCACCCCGATGTAGAGGGCGGTCGCCCCGATCCCGACGGCGGCGAACCCGGCGTCCGGGGTCTGGGCGGAGGCGGGCAGCCCGTGGAAGTTGGCGGCGGGCACCTCGACGTCGCGGTAGATCACGTCGTGGGTGCTGCTCGCCCGCAGCCCGAAGTGATCCCAGGTGCGGACGATCTCGATGCCGGGCGTGTCGGCGGGGATGATCACATGCCCGAGCAGCGGGTCGTCCTCCTCGGTGGCGACCCAGACCAGGTGGTAGCTCAGCCCCTCGGAGCTGGTCGCGAAGCCCTTGCGCCCGTTGACCACCCAGCCGTCGGCGGTGCGGCGGATCTTCGTCGCCGGCAGGCCGCCGCGGGCCGGCGCGCCGAGCTCCGGCTCGGCCCGGATCGCGTTGAGCAGCACCGGCCGCTCCAGCGAGTCGGCGACGACCTTCCGGTAGAGCTCGTCGGGCCAGAACGGGTCACGGGCCTGCAGCACGTGCTGGAAGACGGTCATCGCGGAGACCAGCGCCACCGACGGGTCGCCCTTGCCGAGCGCGAGGAACACCCGGATGCTGTCGGTCGGGCTCAGCGCCTGCCCGCCGTAGCGCGGGTCGATGCCCAGGCGCAGCAGGCCCGCGTCGTGCACGGCCTGCACGCCCTTCCAGGGGAACTCCCCCGACCGGTCGTACTCCTCGGCGGTGGCGGCGATCTGGGCGCCGACCCGGGCCAGCGCCTCGTCGGAGATGTCGACCGCGGGCAGCGGCGCCGCGGACACGGCCTCGCCCGCCGGCACGGCCGTTCCCGCCGGCACGGAGCCGGCCTCGACGGTCGACGACACGATCACGTCGGACGGGGCGGTCATGACGCCACCTGCGCCCCGGCCGCGCCGACGAGTTCTGGCTGGGGCAGTCCCGCGTCGAGTGGCACGACCTCGCCGCGCCGGCCCGTCGCCTCCCGGTGGGCCAGCTCCTGGCGCACCAGCGGCAGGACGTAGCGGCCGTAGTCGACGACGTCGTTGAAGTTGTCGTAGCCGCGGATCGAGATCAGCTCGGCGCCGAGGTCGACGTAGTCGAGGATCGCCGCGGCGACCGTCTCCGGCGTTCCGACCAGCGCCGTCGACGCCCCGGCGGCGTTGGTCGCCTTGGCGGTGGCGGTCCACAGCGCGCGGTCGTGCACCTCACCGCGGGCGGCGGCGGCCAGCAGCCGCTGGGAACCGACGTTGGCCGGGGTGGCGTTGCCGCCCACCCGGAAGCCCTTGTGGACGATCCCGCCGTTGCCCTGCAGGACGCCCAGAATGCGGTGCGCCTTCTCCCAGGCGAGCTGTTCGGTCGGGGCGATGATCGGCCGGAAGGTGACCCAGATCCGCGGGGTGTCGCTGCGCCCGGCGAGGCGGGCCTGCTCGTACACCGCGTCGATCTGCTGCTTCGTCTCGGCCAGCGGCTCGCCCCAGAGCCCGAAGATGTCGCCCTTGGCGCCGCCGACCTGGTAGGCCTCGGCCGAGGAGCCGCCGACCGACACCGGGATGGTGCCGTTGACCGGCCGGACCAGCGAGACGAAGTCCTCGAACGAGTAGTAGGTCCCGGCGTGGTCGAACGGGGCCGTCGAGGTCCACACCTTGCGCAGGATGTCGATGTACTCCGACTGCCGGGCGTAACGCTCGGTCTTGCTCAGTCGGTCGCCCTCGCGAGCCTGCTCGCGGTCGTCACCACCGGCGATGAAGTGCACGACGGCCCGGCCACCGCTGAGCTGATCGAGCGTGGCGAGCTGCTTGGCGGCGACCGTCGGGTACATCGTGTTCGGCCGCAGCGCCACGATGGGCCTGACCCGCTCGGTGTGCTGGGTGATCGCGGAGGCCAGGGTGAACGGGTCGTGGAACGACGAGCTGTAGGCCACGAGCGTGTAGTCGAAGCCGCCCTCATCCAGCGCCCGCGCGTACCGCTTGAAGAACGGCAGGTCGATGTCGGTCTGCCCGAGCCGGTTGAGCTCGTTGGATTGGTTGATGTTGATCGCGCTGATGAACTCGACGGGCATCGGGGTCCTCCGGGAAGGCGGTCAGGCGCGGGGGTGGTGGGGGCAGGTCACGACCAGCGCGCGATGGCAGGCAGCTCGCTGCCGAGCCGCAGGCGTTCGAGGAACAGCACGACGGCGGCAGCGGCGGTGCGGTGGGTGGCGTCGTTGAGGGCGTCGTGCTTGCCCCCGTCGATGGTGACCAGCTCGGCCCGGGGCGCCGCCGCGTAACGGGCGCGCACCTGGCCGAGCGGGCTGACGAGGTCCGCCGTGCCGTGCAGGCCCAGCACCGGCAGGTCCACCCGGCCCAGGTCGCCGTCGGCCAGCCAGGCCGGCGGCACGGGCGTGTCCAGGCCCCCGCGACGCAGGTGCGGGTCGGCGCTGAGCCGGGCCTGGTGGGTCGGGCAGGCCGTACGGGCCGCGAGCTCTGCCGCCCAGCGACCCTCGCCGTCGGCGTCCTCGCCCCCCGCCGCAGCTCCTTCCGCTCCGATTGCCCCCGCTCCGATTGCCCCCGCTTCGGTTGCCCCCGCTTCGGTTGCCCCCACCGCGACCGAGGTGGCGGCCGCCGCGGAGGCCGGGCCCGCCGGAGCCGGGGCGCCGGCGGTGGCCGGCGGCAGGCCGACGAGCAGCAGCGCGTCGGCCTGCACGGTCCCCGTCGCGGCGAGGGCGGCGACGAACGCGGCACCGGCGTCGGAGCCCGCCAGGACGCGGGGCGCGGGCAGGTCGGGGTCGCTCAGCAGGGTGCGGATGTCCGCCGTCACCGCGTCCGCGTCTGCGGTCGGGTCGCCGACGACGCGCACGCGGTACCCGTCGAACGCGATCCGGGTGCCGAACCGCTCGTAGACGCCGGGGTGCTCGCCGCGTCCGACGACCAGGATGATCGTTCCACGTGGGGCGACGGCGGGCGGGTTGTCCCACGCGGCAATGGTCGAGGCCGGCGCGGGGGAGAGCTGGGCGGAGGTCATCGAGGCGTCCTTCGTCCGGGAGAGGGGACTCGGTCGGGTCAGGGGCCCGGGCCGGGGGTACGTGCGGTCGGATACAGGCGGTCGGGGCGGGTGGTGATGGTGGATGCGCTGGGCGCGGTGGCCGGTGGCGCCGGGCCTGGCCGGCGCGAGCACACCGGGGCCGGCGGGCCGTCGACGCACGGGGCAGGCGCGCACGGCCGGCCGTCCGAGCACGAGGGCACGGCGGCGGCGGAGACGTAGCGAGAAGGACGGCTGGGCGGAGGCGGCCGGGCGGGAGGCGCCCGGCCTGGAGCGGCACGGAAGCGCGGGCGGACGGGCACCGCGTGCACCGGGAGGGCCGACAAGCTCAGGCGCCCGCCGACTCTGTCGCGCCGCGCGGGGACTCGGGGCTTGACCTGCGCCCGGGGCGGCGCCACCCGTCGCGGCGGGCCGGCAGGCGGCAGGGCCTACCCGGCCGGCCGGGGCGTCACCGCGCCGAGGCCGTCAGGCGGGGCCGGGGCGGCGTCCGAAGCCGGCTGGCGGTGCGGTTCGCGTCAGCGGCAGCGACAACAGGACGAGGCGAGGATGCCGAAGTCGACGACCCGCCGACGAGTCAACACCCGCCTGGGTAGCGGGACGGCAAGGGCACAGCCGGCACGAGGGGCGTTGACCTGCCCGAACCGGGATGCGCGTGACGTGCCGACCATGTCCATGAGGATGGTGGGTTTTCCTCCGGTTGTCCAACGCCGATCCGCGATCGCACCGATCAGGATTCGCGATCGTTCGTGTTATGGTGCGCCTTGTGTCCTCCGTGCTCGACATAAACGCTTTGCGCAGCCTCATCTCGATCGCTGACAGCGGCGGCTTCCGGCGGGCCGCGGAGACCCTGTGCGTCTCGCAGTCCGCCGTGAGCCAGCACGTCCGGCGGTTGGAGAAGACGGTCGGGCGCCCGCTGGTCGAGCCGGACGGTCGGGCCACCCGCTTCACCCCCGACGGCGAGCTCCTGCTCGCCGCGGCACGACGGCTCCTCGCCCTGCACGACGGCACCCTCGAACAGCTCGGTGTCGGCGCCCCGGCCCGGCCCTCCACGATCACCGTCGGCGCCACCGAGCACGCCGCGGATCACCTGCTGCCGCTGTGGATGGAGGCGCTCACCGCCGGGTTCCCCGAGGCGCGCGTGCAGTTTCGCCTCGACCGGGGGGCCCGCCTCACCGAGGCGCTCGACCAGGGCGCGGTCGACGTCGCCGTGCTCATCGGCTCGGCCCGCGCCGCCGTGTCCCGGCCGGCCGGCACCCTGCCGCTGGCCTGGTACGCGGCCGCCGGCTGGACGCCGCCGCCACCGGACCGTCCGCTGCCCCTGGTGGCCATCAACGATCCGTGCACGATCCGCAGCCAGGCGTTGAACACCCTGGCGCGGGTCGGCCGCACCGCCTGGGTGGTCGGCGAGGCCGGTCACCTCGCCGGGGTGCTGCAGGCCGCCCGGGCCGGCGTCGGGGTGGCGCTGCTCGCGGATGTCGGCCCGGTCCCCCCCGGCCTGGTCCGGCGCGACGACCTGCCCCCGGTCGCCCCCGAGCCGCTGCACATCCGCACTCGGCGGGGTGCACCGCCCCGGCTCGCCGAGCTCATCCGCGACACCGTCATCGCCGCGCTGGCCTGAGGCCAGCCCCCGGGTCCCGCCCCGGTCGCCGGCCCACCCGGCGGGGCCGTCTGTCGGGTTCGCCTGTCGGGGCCGTCCGGCATGACCGCAGGTCACGGCGGGCATGCTCCCCTCGGAGGTGGTCCGGATGGTGCCCGCGTTGGCCGCCGCTGAGTCGGAACTGTCCCAACCGGACACGGTGGTAGCGGATCTACTCGAGATTCTGCGCCGCCAGCTGCGCATGGACCTCGCCGCGCTGGCCAGGGTCGAGGACGGGCACCTTGTCCTGCAGGTGCTGTGCGGGGACGTCGCCGGGTTCGGGCTGCACGCGGGCGCGACGGTCAGCCACCCGGACTCCCTGCTCGGGCAGGTGCTGACCGGCGAGCTGCCCGCGATCGTCGCGGACACTCTGGCCGATCCGAGCCTCGCCGGCAACCGCGACGTCCGGGACTGGGGCATCGGCTCCTACGCCTCGGCGCCGATCGTCGACGCCGAGGGCAGGGTGTATGGCGTCCTGTGCTGTGCCGGGCACCGGTCCCGGCCGGCGAGCCCCGAGCGCGAGGGGCGCTTCCTGCGCCTGCTGGCGGCGTTCCTCAGCGACACCGTCCTCGACCTGCACGAGATGTGGGCGCGGCGGCGCCGGGTCTGGCAGGAGGTCAGCGACCTCATCGACAGTGGCGGCCCACGGATCATCTATCAGCCGATCTTCCGGCTCGCCGACGAGCGCATCATCGGCGTGGAGGCGCTGTCCCGGTTCCCGGACGGACGCGGCGGGGCGCAACGCTGGTATGCCGACGCGACCACCGTCGGGCTGAGCACCGAGCTGGAACGACTCGCGATCGGCCGGGCGCTCGCCGTCCTGCCCGTCCTACCCGGCGATCTCACCCTGGCCGTCAACGCCTCCCCCACCACCATCTCCGCCGGCCTGCTGGATCTGCTTCCCGGTGCTGCGGCCGATCGGCTCGTCGTCGAGATCACCGAGCACGAGCACATCGGGACCGACAAGCACCTGCTGCGGGCCGTCGAGCAACTGCGCAGCCGGGGGGTGCGGATCGCCATCGACGACATCGGCACCGGCTACGCGGGCCTGGAGCAGCTCCTCCACCTACGCCCGGACATCATCAAGCTGGACGGCGTCATCACCCGGGGCATCGACACCGACGCCGCCCGCCGCGCCATCGCGACCGGCCTGGTCCAGGTCGCCGACGAGATCGGGGGCAGCATCGTCGCGGAGGGCATCGAGACCCCGGCGGAGCTGGCCACCGCGATGGCCGCGGGCATCCTCTACGGCCAGGGCTTCCTGCTGGGCCATCCCGGCCCACCCGCCGGGGCCGCCTGGCTGCGGCCCGACACGCGGCCCTCCGCTGTCCCCGGCGACCCCGGCGGCCTGCAGGCACCGGCCGGCCCGGGCGCCCACCGCGAGCCGCGACCGAACCGGCTGGACCGCCACGGCCCGCTATCGTCGGCCGATGCCCGTCGATGATCCCGACCCCCGGCGCACCCAGCGGCAGCGCCGCGCCAGCAGCCGCGAGCTCATCCTCGACGCGGCGGTCCGGGGACTGTTCAAGGACGGTTACGCCCGGACGACCACCGTGGCGATCCAGACCAGAGCCGGGGTGTCCCGCGGCCGGCTGCTGCACCACTTCCCGTCCCGGGAGGACCTGCTGGTGGCGGCGGCCCAGCATCTGGCCGGCGAGCGCATCGAGGAGATGCGGCGGTTCGTCCTGTCCGCCGCCGGCGGGCCCACCGCCGACGACGGCGAGCGGATCGACCTCGCCACCGACCTGCTGTGGGAGACGTTCCGGGCGCCGTACTTCTGGGCGGCGATGGAACTGTGGACCGCGGCCCGCACCGACGCCGACCTCGCCGCCACCCTCGCGGCCGCCGAACGGCAGCTCGGCGGCGCGATCAACAGCGTCGTCGCAACGATGTACGGGCCGGTGCTCAGCGCCCACCCGGACTTCCCCGCCGCCCGGGATCTGATCTTCTCCAGTAGGCGCGGGGTCGCCCTGACCTACGCCGTCACCGGGCACAACCCGCGCACCGAGCCCCATCTGGCCCTGTGGAAGCGGGTGCTGCGCGAGATGCTGACGGCCCCGGAGAGCTGACCGCGGCGGCGTTTCGAGACCCCGATCGAGCCCCGTGTGGCGCCGGCGCCACACTGGTCGACCTGTCCTCGCCCGGTGTCCGCATCGGCGCGCCCGACCTGAAGATGGGCCACCGCGGCCAGCTCACCGCCGACATCGTGTTCACCGACGTGCACGTGCCGGCGGACAACGTCCTCGGTCCGCCCGACGGCGGCCTCGGCGTGGCACTGTCCGCGCTGGTGCGCGGACGGATCGGCATCGGCGCCGCCGGCGTCGGGGTCGCCCAGGCCGCCCTCGACCTCGCCGTGCACCGGTTGCGCACCCGGCACGTGTTCGGCGCCCCGCTCGGCGCCATGCAGCACTGGCAGTTCCAGATGGCCCAGCGGGCCACCGAGATCGAGTGCGCGCGCTCGCTGTACCAGAAGGCCGCGCTCCTGCTCGACCGCGGCGATCGCAGCGCCGAACCGGAGGCCGCGATGGCCAAGGCCTACGGCACGCGCCTGGCCAACGACCTCGTCCGCGAGGCCATCCAGATCCACGGCGCGGTCGGCTTTGCCCGCCGGGTGGCCGAGAGCGGCGAATCCGTCCGCCTCGAGGAGATGTACCGCGACGCCAAGATTCTGGAAATCTTCGAGGGCGCCAACGAGCTCCAGCAGTGGATCATCGCCCGCCAGCTCATCGGCCGCGACGTCACCGGCTGATCTGCTGATCTGCTGATCTGCTGGTCCGCTGGTCCGCGCGGTGTGGGGTGTTGACCGGCTGCGCGGCGGGCTTCGCATAATGGCTGACTGTGACGGTTGCCCGTGCTTCTGCTGAGGCCGCGCGTCAGGCGGTGGTGGAGGGGGTGTTGGAGCGGATCACCTTCGTCAGCGAGGAGACCGGCTACACCATCGCCCGGCTGGCCACCGAGCGGTCCGGTCCGGACCTGCTGACGGTGGTCGGTCCGCTGCTGGGCGCGCAGATCGGGGAGAGTCTGCGGCTGACCGGGCAGTGGGGTAGCCATCCCCGGTATGGCCGGCAGTTCCAGGTGCACTCCTACACCACGGTGCTGCCCGCGACGATCCAGGGCATCCGCCGGTACCTGGGCTCGGGTCTGATCAAGGGGATCGGGCCGGCGATGGCCGAGCGGATGGTCGCGCATTTCGACATCGACATTCTGCGGATCATCGAGGAGGAGCCGGCGCGGCTGATCGAGGTGCGCGGGCTGGGACCCAAACGCACCAAGAAGATCGCCGACGCCTGGGAGGAACAGAAGGCGATCAAGGAGGTGATGGTGTTCCTGCAGGGAGTGGGGGTGTCCACCTCCCTGGCGGTGAAGATCTACAAGAAGTACGGAGACCAGTCCATCGGCGTCGTCCGCACGCAGCCCTACCGGCTCGCCACCGACGTGTGGGGAATCGGGTTCAGGACCGCCGACACCATCGCCCAGGCCGTCGGCATCCCCCACGACAGCCCGGAACGGATCAAGGCCGGTTTGCAGTACACCCTGTCGCAGGCCGCCGACGACGGGCACTGCTTCCTGCCCGCACCGAACCTGATCACCGATGCGGCGAAGATCCTCGAGGTCGAACGGGAGCTGATCGGGCCGTGCCTGGACCAGCTCGCCGCCGACGAAGGCGTGATCCGCGAGGGGATCCCCGCCGGAGACGGCACTGTCCCGGCGGTCTATCTGGTGCCGTTCCACCGCGCGGAGACCTCCCTTGCCGGCGGGCTCCTGCAGCTGCTCACCTGCGACGAGGAGCGGTTGGCGTCGTTCGCGGAGGTGGACTGGGACAGGGCACTGAGCTGGCTGCGCGGCCGGACCGGTCAGGACCTGGCCGACGAACAGGCGGAAGCGGTCAGGCTCGCGCTCACCCGCAAGGTTGCGGTGCTCACCGGCGGCCCGGGGTGCGGCAAGAGCTTCACCGTCCGTTCGGTGGTGGAGCTCGCCCGGGCCCGCAAGGCCCGGGTGGTGCTGGTCGCGCCGACCGGGCGGGCCGCCAAACGGCTGGCGGAACTCACCGGCCACGAGGCCTCCACCGTCCACCGGCTGCTGGAGCTGCAACCCGGCGGTGACCCCAGATATGACCGTGACAATCCGCTGGAGGCCGATCTGGTGGTGGTGGACGAGTCCTCGATGATGGACGTCATCCTGGCCAACAAGCTGGTGAAGGCGGTTCCGCCGGGGGCACATCTGCTGCTCGTCGGTGACGTCGACCAGCTTCCCTCCGTCGGCGCCGGCGAGGTCCTGCGCGACCTGCTCGCCACCGACACCATCCCCCGGGTCCGGCTGACCAGGATCTTCCGGCAGGCCCAGCAGTCCGGCATCGTGGTCAACGCCCACCGCATCAACGCCGGAACACCACCGCGGCTGCACGGCTTCGGTGATTTCTTCTGGTTTACCTGCGAACCGTCCGAGGACTCCGGTCTGCAGCCGGCGGAGGAGACCGCCAAAATGGTGGTGGACATCGTCGCCCACCGCATCCCGAAACGCTTCGGGCTCGATCCCCGCCGCGACGTCCAGGTGCTGGCGCCGATGCACCGCGGACCGGCCGGGGCCGGTAACCTCAACAATCTGCTACAGGAGGCTCTCACCCCTGCCCGGGAAGGCGCTCCCGAACGCCGCTACGGGGGGCGGGTGTTCCGGGTGGGCGACAAGGTCACCCAGCTCCGCAACAACTACGACAAGGGCCGGGCCGGGGTGTTCAACGGCACCGTCGGCGTCGTCACCGGCATCAACACCGAAGACCAGACGTTGACCGTGCTCACCGACGAGGACGAAAGTCTCGGCTACGACTTCTCCGAACTCGACGAACTCGCCCATGCCTACGCCGTCAGCATCCACCGCTCCCAGGGCAGTGAATACCCTGCCGTCGTGCTTCCGCTCACCACCTCCTCGTGGATGATGCTCCAACGCAACCTCCTCTACACCGGGGTCACCCGCGCCAAGAGGCTTGTCGTTCTGGTCGGCTCCCGTAAGGCGCTGGCGGCCGCGGTCCGGACCCCGGGAGCCGGGCGTCGTCACACTGCCCTCACCCACCGCGTCGCCCGGCCGTGAGAGCCCCTGCTGCTACGGCTTGCGACCGACGGCCCCGTAGAAGCTGACCTGGGCGTCGGTGAGGCCGTCGGGGGTGTCGTCGTCAGGCCGCCAGCGATGCACGATCTGGAGGCCGGGATCGAGCAGGTCCAAGCCGTCGAAGAAACGGGCGACCTCGGTGCGACCGCGTTGCTGGGCGGGAATGCCGTTGGCCCGGTAGGTGGCGGCGACCCTTTCCATGCCCTCGTCGTAGTCGGCGGTGGCGTGGGTGAGGGTCAGATGGCTGCCCGATGGCAGCGCCTGCAGGAGACGGCGCAGGAGGGCGTGGGGGTCGTCGGAGTCGGGGAAGAAGTGGATCGTCGCGATCAGGGAGAGGGCCACCGGCCGGGTGAGGTCGAGGGTGGCGCGCAGCTCGGGAGCACCGAGGATGCTCTCGGGGTCGTGCAGGTCGGCGTCGAGGTAGGCGGTACGCCCTTCGGGGGTGGTGGCGAGCAGGGCCCGGGCGTGGGTGAGCACGATCGGATC
>NZ_JYFN01000077.1 GCF_000948395.1 Frankia torreyi
GTTCCCCGCCAAGAAGCCGATCGACAAGCACCTCGCAGGACCGCCGCCCACCGTGGTCACAGTCCTGATCCGAACCTAAAGTTCCTGGTATTGGGCGAGCGCCGGGTGAGGGTTGTCGCGATGCCAGATCAGGGAATGCGGGTAGATCGGTGTCGGGTCGTGCAGCGGGATGCGGCGCAGATCGTAGCGGGTGGGCCAGAGCAGCCGGGTCTTTTCGCCGACGAGGCTGGCCAGGGTCGCGGAGTCGGCGAGGACGTCCAGAAGGTGCTCGGTGCCGAAATTGGGACCGACCGGATCGATGGTGAGTCCGAACTCCGCGGCGAGGTCGTCGTAATACGTGGCCCATTCTGTCCCGGGGAGGATGCCGGGTATCCAGATTCGGTGTCCGACCAGGTCGGCAGGCGTGACGGCGCGAGCTGCGGCCAGCGAGTGGGTCGGCCCGGTGAGCAGTTCGTGGGGTTCGTCGACGACCCGGATCGCCTTGATGACGTCGGGCATCTGCCGGGCGGGGAGGGGGACAGCCCGAAACGACGCGTCGATCGTTCCGGCTCGGACGGCCGCGATGGCGGCGTCGACGCCGGAGTCGTCGAGGACCACGACGTCCAGGTGGAGATCGGGGTGGGCGCCGTGGAAATCGCGGAGCAGGGCTGCCGGGGCGATCCGCCGGTTGATCACGTCTATGCGCAGCGCGCGTCGGCCGGGCCGCACGGAATCCGTCGCCCGCCGTTCGACCTGGAGCAGCTCGCGGGCGTGCGGGAGAAACGCCTGGCCGTCGATCGTGAGCTGAGCTCCACGCACGGTGCGGGTGAACAGCCGCACGCCGAGGTCTCTTTCCAGCTTGGCGATGCGCTTGGAGACCGCCTGTTGAGTGATCGTTAGCTCGGCGGCGGTGCGCTGGAACTGACCGGTGTCCGCGACGGAGACGAACGCTCGCACAGCCTCGAGATCCACGTCGCCCGACGTTAGTCGCACAACCCGGGGTTGTGGCTCGCCGCCGCGGCGGTTGTTTGCATCGCCCTTCGCCTGCTCGCTTAGATCCTGCTGGTCAACGAGATGTTGTTCGGATGCGGCGGGAAGGGGGCTGGGGCGGGTGGTAGTGGCGGGGCGGTCTGCGAGATGGCGCTTCGGGTGGCTCTGGGCCGCGTACGCGGTCAGCACCCTCGGCACGTGGCTGGCGTTCGACGCGTTCCCCCTGATCGCGATCCTCGTGCTGCACGCCGGGCCGACCGAGGTGGCGGTGCTCGCGGCGGCGGGGCCGGCGGCGGGGGCGCTGGTGGCGGTGCCGCTCGGCCCCTGGGTCGAGTTCCGCCGCAAGCGGCCGGTGATGGTGGCGATGGACCTGACCCGGTTCGTCGCGGTGCTGAGCGTCCCCGTCGCGTTCGCGCTCGGCTGGCTCACCTTCGCCCAGCTCGTCGTGGTGTCGATCATGGTTGCCGCCGCCGACATCGCCTTCACGGCTGCCGCCGGCGCCTACGTGAAAGCACTCCTACAGGGTGAGGACCTGCTCGTCGCGAACGCCCGGCTCGAGTCGACGACCTGGACCGCCACCGTCGTCGGGCCGCCGCTCGGTGGGGCCGCGATCGGACTGTTCGGACCGGTGACGACCGTGCTGGCCGACGCGATCAGCTACCTGCTCTCGGCGGCGGGACTCCGCGCGATCGGGGCCATTGGCGCGATCGGCGCGATCGGCGCGATCGGTGGGAGCGAGCCGCGCTCCGCGCCGGCCGGCACACCGAGGGCCCGGCTTCGCGACCTCACCGAGGGGTGGCGGCACATCCTGAGCCACCCGGCGCTGCGACCCCTGTTCGTCAACACCGTCCTGGTCAATGGGTTGATCATGGCGAC
This sequence comes from Frankia torreyi, assembly GCF_000948395.1. Lineage (GTDB taxonomy): Bacteria > Actinomycetota > Actinomycetes > Frankiales > Frankiaceae > Frankia > Frankia torreyi. The sequence continues at coordinate 1,846 of NZ_JYFN01000077.1, forward strand.
GTCTCCGCTCGTCGCCGTTCTCATGCTCGGCCGCCTCGGCTTCGAGCCGTGGCAGTACGGCCTGGCGTTCGGGGTGCCCTGCGTGGGCGGGCTCGTCGGCTCTCGCCTGGCCCGGCCCCTCGTCGTGCGGCACGGACGGCATCGGGTCCTGCTCGTCGCCGGCACACTGCGGGCGTGCTGGTCGCTCGGGTTGGCCTTCATCCGCCCCGGCACGGCCGGGATCGTGCTCGTCATCGCCGTCCAACTCGGCCTGGTCACCTGCATGGGTGTGTTCAATCCCGTGTTCGCCACCTACCGGCTCGAGCAGACCGATGCCGGGCGCGTCGCCCGGACGCTGTCGGCCTGGTCGGTCACCAGCAAGGCCGGCATCGCGACCCTGACGGTGCTGTGGGGCCTGCTGGCCGGCCTCACCAGCCCGCGGATCGCGATCGCGGCCGCCGGCCTGCTCCTCCTGGCGACCCCCCTGATGCTGCCGCGGCGAAGCCTCACCCCGCAGCCGAAGCCTGGACTGGTCGCTGTGTTGCTACCCGATGCCGGCCCCGGCGGAGGGCAGCGGTCGCGCGGCGGCGCGGGCGCGTTCGATGTCGTTGATGTGGGTCTCGGTCCAGCGGCGCAGGGCGGTGATGGGCTCGGCGAGGCTGCGGCCGAGGGGAGTCAGCGTGTAGTCGACGCGCGGCGGGCTGGTGGGGTGGACGGTGCGGGTGACGAAGCCGTCCGTCTCCAGGGCGCGCAGCGTCTGGGTGAGCATCTTCTGGGAGACGCCCTCGATGCGGCGGGCGAGCTCGGTGTAGCGCACCAATAAGTGCCTTCTTCCGAAAAGAGAGTCACTCCCCGACAGTGAGTGCCATGACGCAGCTCCTGCCGCCCGGACCCGCCGCCGGTCTCGTTCCGCCCACCGGGCCGACCCTGTCGGTCGCGGACGCCATCCGGACCCGCCGCACGGTTCGCCACTACCGGCCCGACCCGATCCCGGCCGCCACGCTCGACGCCCTGCTTGCCCTGGCCATGGAGGCGCCCACGTCCTGGAACCTGCAGGACCGCTCGATCGTCGTCGTCAGCGACGAGGCGGGCCGGGAGAGTCTCGTGCGCGCCACCGGCGGGCAGCCGCAGCCGGCCGAGGCCCCGATCATCCTCGTCTTCGTCGCGGAGCCGCAGGCCTGGCGCGCCGACCGGGCCGACATCTACGACCAGGCCCGCCGGGCCGGCGCCTGGTCGGACGACTTCATCGCCATGTTCGCGGCCGCCTCCGACGCCTTCCAGCACGACCTCGAACGGCGCGGCCTGCTACGCGAGTACGCGATCAAGGATGCGATGATCGCCGCGACCTACGTGCTGCTCGCCGCCACCGAGCTGGGGCTGGCCAGCTCGCCGATGAACGGCTGGGACGAGGCCGCAGTGAAGGAGACGATCGGCATCGCCGACCGCGACGACCTCGCCATCGCCCTGCTGGTCGCCGTCGGCTATCCCGCCGAGGAACGCCGCCACCCCGGCCGACGTCCCGTCGACCACAACGTCTTCCACCAGCGCTACGGGCGCGCTGACGGATAGGAGCTCACTTCGGTCGGCCAGCGCGCAGCAGGAGGGCCACGGCGAGCGCGGCGGCCCCGGTGGCGACCGCGCCGCCGAGGAAGGCGACCTGCATGCCGTCGACGAACGCCGTCCGCGCGTGGCCGAGGACCGGCTCGCCGAGGTGGGCGGCCACGCCCAGCGAGGAACGGGCCTTCTCGGCGAGGGCCGGCGGGAGCGCGCCGTGCTGGGCCAGGTGGTGGCGGTAGGTGGAGCCGAGCAGGCTGCCGAGCACGGCGATGCCGAGCGCCCCGCCGAGCTCGCGGGACAGGTCGTTGACGGCGGAGCCGACGCCCTGCAGCGCCGGGGGCAGGCTGTCGGTGACGGCGGTGGTCGCGGGCGTCATCGCCAGGCCCATCCCGACGCCGAGGGGGAACAGTCCGGCCAGCAGCAGCCAGTACGAGCTGCCCTGGTCGAGCCGGGACAGCACGACCATCCCGGCGGTGATCAGGAGCAGCCCGGCCACGCAGCAGGCGCGGGCGCCCACGGCGGCGACGACCCTCGGGGCGAGGCGGGCGGCGGGCATCATCCCGGCCGCCATCGGTAGCACACTGACCGCCGCCACGAGCGCGCTGTCGCCACGGACGAGCTGCAGGTACTGCATCGTGATGAAGATCAGGCCGAAGAAGCCGAAGAACTGCAGCAGGATCGACAGCGTGCCCGCGGCGAACGCCGGCCGGGTGAACAGCCGCGGGTCCAGCAGCGGGGTGCGGGTGTGCAGCTCCCAGGCGACGAAGCCGGCCAGCAGCACGATGCCGGTGCCGAGCCCGAGCAGGGTGGTGCGGCCGAGCCAGCCGTGCTCCGGCGCCTCGATGATCGAGTAGACGAGCGCGCCGAGGCCGGCGATCGAGATCACGGCGCCGACGATGTCGAGGGGCGGCCCGTCCGGGGCGGCCGAGTCGGGCACGAACAGCCAGGTCCCCACCGCGGCGAGGGCGGCGAGCACGACGCCGAGCAGAAACACCGAGCGCCACGACCACGCCTGCAGCAGCAGGCCGGAGGCGAGCAGGCCGACGACGGCGCTGGCCCCGGCGACGGCCGCCCACACCCCGACCGCCGCCGCCCGCCGTTCCCGCGGGAACGTGCCGGTGATCGTCGACAAGGTCGCCGGCATCACCAGCGCCGCGCCGACGCCGAGGACGCAGCGCAGCCCGATCAGCGTCGTCGCGCTGCTCGTGAACGGCGCCGCCGCCGACCCGGCACCGAAGATCAGCAGCCCGGTCAGCAGGGCGCGCCGCCGTCCGAACCGGTCGCCCACCGCACCCGCCGGCAGCAGCAGCGCGGCGAAGACGAGGCTGTAGGCGTCGATGATCCACGACAGTCGGGTCTGCGAAGCGTGGGTATCGGCGGCGATCGACGGCAGGGCGACGTTGAGCGACGACATCGCCGAGATCACCGTCGCCAGCGCCCCGCACGTGACCACCAGCACCCGGGTGTGGCGGACGACGGGCCCTGACGTGGACGTCGGGTGCAACTCCGTCGGCGTCGGCGTGGCCGTCGTCGGCGTGGTTGTCGTCGGTGAAGCCGATGTGGTCATCTCGGTCCTCCAGGTCGGTGCGCTGGATCGACCTTGGCGGGGCCGGCTACGGTAGTTCAACCGTGATGAATTCTTCGCCGCGGCGCGGGCGGCGGCCCGGCAGCCCTGATGTGCGGGCCACGATCCTCGCCGTCGCCCGGGATCGGTTCCGCCGCGAGGGCTACGAGGCGGTCACGATGCGTTCCCTGGCGGCGGACGCCGGCGTCGACGCGGCCCTGATCAGCTACTACTTCGGCTCCAAACGCGGCCTGTTCGCGGCTGTCCTGGAGCTCACCCTGAACCCCGCGGACGTCCTGGCCAGCCTGCTCGAAGGCGAGCTGGAATCCCTGCCCCAGCGGGCAATCCGCGCTCTGGTGGCCGGCTGGGACCGGCCCGAGACCGGCCTGCCGCTGCTCACCGCGGTCCGCGCGGCGGCGGCCGACCCCGCGCTCGCGACGCTGCTCCGCGGCGGCCTGCAGCGGGAGATGGTCGACCGCCTGGCCGACCGCCTCGGCGGCGCCGACGCCCGCCACCGCGCGGGCGCGTTCGTCGGTCAGCTCGGCGGGCTGGTGTTCACCCGCTACCTCCTGGCCGTCGAACCGCTCGCCTCCATGACCGCCGATGAAATAGTCCGCACTCTCGGCCCGGCCCTGCGCACCACCCTGTTCGGCCCCGTCCGACGGGCGGCGACCGGCAATGACCACGCCCGTGGGCCGGCGTCGGCGTAGGACGCGGAGCCGGTCGCTGGCCCGCGTAATGATCACAGTCGGGTATGCACCCCAGTGCGGATCACGCCTGTTGGAACGTGGTATCCCGAGGTGTTGGAAATTGGTACTGGAGGGTGCTGGAGATTGGTAGTCTCCGATGATGGAGCGGTCCTACCTGCCACGGCTTGTCGACGGGCTGATCCGCGATCTTGTGACGGAGCTGCCCGCGTTGCTGGTGGTCGGACCGCGGGCGACGGGCAAGACAACGACGGCGGCCCGGCACGCGCGCACCATCATCCGGCTCGACCGGCCAGGTGAGGCGGTTGCGTTCGCCGCGGATCCCGACGCGGCCCTGCGCGGGCTGCCGGAGCCGGTGCTCCTCGACGAGTGGCAGATGGTTCCGTCGGTGCTCGGTGCGATCAAGCGTGCGGTGGATGCCGACCCCCGGCCTGGCCGGTTCCTGGTCACGGGGTCGGTGCGAGCCGATCTCGAAGCCGACAACTGGCCTGGCACCGGCCGTCTCGTTCGGATGGCTATGACCAGCCTCGCCGTCCGCGAGATCGAGGGTCGGGCCGAAGGGCCGACCTTCCTCGACCGCCTGGCCACCGACAGCGCCGACACGTTGACGCTACCGTCGGACGTCCCCGATCTGCGTGGCTATGTCGAGCTGGCGCTGCGCAGCGGCTTTCCCGAGCCCGCCCTGCACCTGTCGGAGCGGGCGCGGGCCTACTGGCTGGAAAGTTACCTGGATCAGTTGCTGACCCGGGATGTCGAGATGCTGCGGGAGAACCGGGATCCCCAACGCCTGCGGCGGTACTTCGAGGCACTGGCGCTCAACTCCGCCGGCCTGGTCAACGCCAGGACGCTGCACGAGGCCGCGGGCATCAACGCGAAGACCGCCGAAGCCTACGCGCATCTGCTCGCGAACCTGCTGGTGGTCGAGTCACTTCCCGCCTGGACGACGAACCGGCTCAAGCGACTCGTCCGGGGCTCCAAAAAGTACATCGTGGATACAGGGCTGATCGGCGCCGCACTGCGGCTCGACGTCAACGCCGTGCTCCGGGACGGGGACCTGCTCGGCCGGATCCTCGACACCTTTGTGGCGACCCAACTGCGGGCCGAGCTACCCGTCGGCTCTGGGCGTCCCCGCCTGTACCACCTCCGCCAGGACAACGGGCGTCACGAGGTCGACCTCATCGCCGAACTGGGCGCCGAACGCGTGATCGGTATCGAGGTGAAGGCAGACGCGGCACCCGGCGCAGCCGCCGCGCGGCACCTGACCTGGCTACGGGACGAGCTCGGTGACCGTTTCGTCGCCGGAGTGGTGGTCCACACCGGGCCCAGGATCTATCGGCTGGAACCGGGGATCTTCGCCGTGCCGATCTGCGCGTTGTGGGGTTGAGGGTGCCGTTCACGTTGAGCCATCCGGCGGCGGTGCTGCCGCTGCGGCGCCTCGGCCTGCCGATGAGCGCGATGGTGGCCGGGTCGATGGTTCCCGACGTGCCGGTGTTCTTCGGGTGGCCGGAGCTGTACCGGCTCACGCACAGCCTGCTCGGTGTCGTGACCGTCGTTCCGGTGCTGTCGCTGGCCGCGTTGGGACTGTGGTTTCACCTGATTCGCGACGCCCTGGCCGATCTGGCCCCGGATCCGGTCCGGTTGCGGCTGGCTGCGCGGGCGCGGCTCACGGGACGCCAGTGGCTGCTGGCACCGGTGGCCGCGAGCGTGGGAGCCGTGACGCACGTCGTCTGGGACGACTTCACCCACAAACAGCGGTGGGGCGTCCGCCAGGTGGCCTGGTTGAGCGCCGAGCACGGCGCCCTGCCCGGCTACAAGTGGCTCCAGTACGGCATGAGCGTGGCCGGGCTGGTCGTCGTGGCGGTGGCGATCGTCGCCCACCTGCGGGCACTGCCACGCCGAGCGCAGCGGCCACGTCGGCACCCGTCGGGGTCGGTGGTTCTTCCGGTGGTGGGGGCCCTCGCCGCGGGGGCCGGAGCCGGCGGCGGCCTGGCGAACGCGTCAGACGGGCTGCATGCCGTCACCTTTCACGGCGCCGTCACCGGCGTGTTGGCCCTGGTGGCCGGGTTACTTCTGGTCGCCGCCGGATGGCAGGTGGCAAGGCGGAGGCCGACGCCCGGGTAATCCGTGTAACGGTGACGGCCCGCGCCGGTCGCGCGCGGCTGCTCACCGGAACGGTCAGTCCCACATGAGTCCGCCGTCGATGAGCAGGGAGTGGCCGGTGATGAAGCCGGCCTCGTCGGAGAGCAGGTAGGCGACGGACCCGGCGACCTCCTCCGGGGTGCCGATGCGCCCCATCGGGACGAGGGAGGCCCACTCCGCCTGCTGCTCGGGGCCGTAGCCGGCCAGCCCCTCGGTGAGGATCGTGCCGGGGCACACCGCGTTGACGCGGATGTTGCGCCGGGCGTACTGCAGCGCCGCGTTCTTCGTCAGGCCGACCACGCCGTGCTTGGCGGCGGTGTACCCGGCCATCGACGGCGCGTTCTTCACCCCCGCGTTCGATGCCATGTTCACGATCCGGCCGTGCCCCGCATCGACCATGTGACCGAGCTCGGCGCGCATGCAGAGGAACACGCCCCGCAGGTCCACCCCGAGGACCCGGTCCCAGTCCTCGACCGACAGCAGATGCAGGTCCGTCGGCGCGTGCGCGACGCCCGCGTTGTTCACGGCCATGTCCAGGCCGCCGAGCACCGACACGGCGGTGTCGAACAGCTCGGTGACGCTGGCGGGGTCGGCGACGTTCGCCGCCACGAAGGTCGCCTTGCCGCCATGGTCGGCGATGCGCTGGACGGTCTCCTGACCGCCCTTCTCGTCGATGTCGGAGACCACGACCTGAGCACCGTCGGCCGCCAGCCGCAGCGAGACGGCGCGGCCCAGCCCCGAACCCGCCCCCGTGACGACGACTCCCGCTCCATCGAATGACACGACAACTCCCTCGTGACAGTCCCCCGTGAACGTTGTTGTCCTGCGGGTTCATCCTGCTCGGAAAGGGCGTACCTACCCGTTCGTGCCATCGTCTGTCTGCTCACATCACCGGCCCGGACGATCACATCACCGGCCCGGCCGCGCACCTCACCGGTCGGGTAGCAGGCGGGGGACCGCGCGGACGTAGACGATCATGCCGAGGACCTCGACGAGGGTCTGGGTGACGACGACGGCGGCGGCGATCGCGAACCGGTCGGGCAGCGACAGGGCCAGCGGCAGCACGACGAGCGAGTTGCGGGTGGCCCCGCTGAACACCACCGCCCGGGCGGCGGGGACATCCAGGCGGAACAGCCGGGCGACGCCGAGCCCGGTGACCGCCATGACGACGAGGAAGGCCACATACGCGGGCACGACGGCGGCCACCTCGGCGAGGTCGTCGTCGATCTTCGGAGTCTGCGACGCGACGACCGTGACCAGGACGATGACCATGAGCGGCACCATCGCCGTCCCGGCCGTCCCGGCGAACGCCGCGCCCACGGGCCGGCGCGCGGCCCACGCCTGCACCGTCCAGGCCAGCGCGAGCGGGACGACGATCAGGCCGCCGAACGCCGCGAGGAACGGTCCGATCTCGACGACGTCGGCGAGCCCCGGGCCGAGGAAGGCCAGCAGGAACACCGGCAGCAGCAGCATCTGCGCGGCCAGCAGCACCGGCGTGGCGGCCAGCAGCGCGCCGGCGCGGGCACCCGCGAGCCCGCTGAACACGATCACGTAATCGACGCACGGGCACAGCAGGACGAGCAGCACCCCGAGCCGCACGGCCTGGGCGTCGGGCAGCAACGGCAGCATCGTGGCGACGACGCCCGGGACGACGACGAAGTTCACGGTGAGCACCGCGGCGAGGAACCGTCCCGCCCGCAGCGACCGCACCAGCTCGGCCGCCGGCACCTGCAGGAACGTCACGAACAGCAGCGCGCCGAGCGCCGGGTTGATCGCCTGCTCCAGGAACCTCGGCCCGGCTCCGGGCCCGGCGAGCCCCACGACCGCCCCGCCGGCGATGGCCCCCAGATAGATCGGCACCTGCCACCGCTCCAGCGCCCCGGTGATCCGCTCTCGCACCCGTCCCCTTCCGCTGCCGTCCTCCTCCAGGTCGTCGGCCCAGCCCCCCATGCGGAGGCAGTGTGCATGGGAGCGGCGCCGTCTGTCTCTTCCGCAGGGATAATTCGGACACCGAGCCCTGTGGAAGAACCAGGTGGCCGCTCTCCCACGCAGTTCCTAGGCGAGGTCGTCGACGGGCGCCGGCGAACGGGCGGCGGGGCCGAGGTCCGCGTCGTCGAGGGCGGTCAGGGACGGGGGCGGCTCGGCGGCAGGCAGGCTGACCACCATCGTCAGGCCGCCGCCGGGGGTGTCCTCGGGGGTGAGGGTGCCGTTCATCGCCTCGGTCAGCCCCCGGGACAGGGCGAGCCCGAGGCCGACGCCGGTGGTGTTGTCCCGGTCGCCGAGCCGTTGGAACGGCTGGAAGACCTGGTCGCGGTGGGCGGCGGGGATGCCGGGGCCGTGATCGACCACGCGCAGCTCCACCCGGTCGGCGAGGCTGCTCGCGGTGATGACCGGGGGGCGTCCGGGCGGGGCGTGCCGCAGCGCGTTGCCGACGAGGTTCACCAGCACCCGTTCGAGCAGCGCCGGGTCGGCGTCGATCGTCGGCAGGTCGTCGGGGATGTGGATGGCGATGTGCCGGGCGGGCGGGCCGAGCTCGTCGAGGGCGTGCGGGACGACGTCGTCCAGCCCGATCGGACGGGGGAACACGCTCAGCGCGCCGGCCTGCAGCCGGGACATGTCGAGCAGGTTCTCCACCAGGCGGGTGAGCCGGTCGAGGGACTCGTCGGCGGTGGCGAGCAGCTCGTCGCGCTCGTCCCGGCTGAGCACGGCCTCGGCGGAGCGCAGGCCGGTCACGGCGGCCTTGGCGGCGGCGAGCGGGGTGCGCAGGTCGTGACTGACGGCGGCGAGCAGCGCGGCGCGGACCCGGTCGGCCTGGGCGATGGGCACGGCCTGCGCGGCGGCCTCGGCCAGGCGGCGCTGTTCGAGGGCGACGGCGGCCTGCGCGGCGAAGGCGGCGAGGATGCGGCGGTCGGCGGCCGGCAGCGGCCGCCCGGTCAGCGTGAGGGCGAGGCTGTCGCCGATGGGGACGTCCACCGCACCGTCCTCGGGCCGGGTGCAGGGGTCCGGGCCGACGCTGAGGACAGCCCGCCAGCCGTCGCCGTCGCGTTCGAGCAGGGTCGCCGAGGTCATGGCGAAGGTCTCCCGAGCCCGGTCGAGCAGGGCGGGCAGCGCGTCCTCGCCGCGCAGCACGCTGCCCGCGAGCACCGACAGCGTCGCCGCCTCCGCGGAGGCGCGCACCGCCTGGCCGTAGCGGCGGGCGGAGATGTCGACGACCCGGCTGACCATCGCCGCGACCAGGACGAATCCGGCCAGGGCGAGGGCGTTGTTGCCGTCCTCGATGGCCCAGTGGTGCAGCGGCGGGGNGAAGTAGTAGTTCAGCAGCAGACAGCTGGCCAGGGCGCACAGCAGCGCCGGCCAGAATCCGCCGATCAGCGCCACCGTCACCACGATGATCAGGTAGCCGAGCATCTCGGTGGCCAGGTTGAGGGTTCCGCGGGCCTGGACCAGCCCCGCGGTCAGGGCGGGGACGAGCGCCAGGGTCAGCGCGGTCGCGATCAGCCGGCGGCGCGGGGTGAGCCCGCTGCGCACGCGCGGCAGCCGCCAGCCGGTGCCGGCCTCGGCGTGGGTGACCATGTGCACGTCGATCGGCCCGGACAGGTTCGTGGTGGTGACGCCGATGCCGGGGCTGAGGATCCGGGCGAGCCGGCCGCGGCGGCTGGCGCCCAGGACGAGCTGGGTGGCGTTCTCCGCGCGGGCGAAGTCGAGCAGCGCCGTCGGCACGTCGTCGCCGATCACCTGGTGGAAGCTGCCGCCGAGGCTGTCGAGGAGGGACCGCTGCCCGGTCAGGGCCGCGGGGTCGGCGCCGGTGAGTCCGTCGGAGCGGGCGACGTGCACGGCGAGCAGCTCCGCGCCCTTGGTCCGGGAGGCGATCCGGGCCGCGCGGCGGATCAGGGTCTCGCCCTCCGGGCCGCCGGTGAGCGCGACGACGACCCGCTCGCGGGTCTCCCACGTCCCACCGATGTGGTGCTCGGCCCGGTACCGGTCGAGCTGGTCGTCGACCTTGCCGGCCAGCCACAGCAGGGCGAGTTCGCGCAGGGCGGTGAGGTTGCCGGGGCGGAAGTAGTTGGCCAGCGCCGCGTCGACCTTGTCCGGGGCGTAGATGTTGCCGTGGGCCATCCGCCGCCGCAGCGCCTCCGGGGCCATGTCGACGAGTTCGACCTGGTCAGCCTGGCGGACCACCGCGTCGGGCACGGTCTCCCGCTGCGACACCCCGGTGATCGTCTCGACGACGTCGTTGAGTGACTCCAGGTGCTGGACGTTGACGGTGGAGATGACGTCGACGCCGGCGGCGAGCAGCTCCTGGACGTCCTGCCAGCGCTTGGCGTTGCGGCTGCCGGGGACGTTGGTGTGGGCGAGCTCGTCGACGACCGCCACCGCGGGGCGCCGGGCCAGCACTGCGTCGAGGTCCATCTCGGTGAAGGTGGCGCCGCGATGGTCGGCGAACCGGCGGGGGATCACCTCCAGCCCGTCGAGCATCTCGGCGGTGTGCTGGCGCGCGTGCGTCTCGACCAGGCCGACGACGACGTCGGTGCCCCGGTCGCGGCGGCGGCGGGCCTCGTCGAGCGCGGCGTAGGTCTTGCCCACCCCGGGCGCCGCCCCCAGGTAGATGCGCAGTGTTCCGCGTGGCACGCCACCCATCGTGCTCCTGTCCGGCCTGGGCGGGAACCATCGGAAGGTCCGGACAGGCCGCTTTTTCAAGATCGGTGTTAGCGGGCCGTGAGAAACCCGCCGGACGGCGTGAGAACCGCGTGAGTGATCGCCATTTTCGGTTTTCGTCGCGCTTTACTGGGCCCCTGCCGGGATGAAGGAGGGGCGCATGCAAGACGTGGTGTACGTCCTGCTGACGCTGGGATGTTTCGCACTGCTGGCGCTGGTGCTGCGAGGGGTCGAAAGGCTGTGAACGCGGAGAACATCGCCGGATTGGTGCTGTCGATCGGGTTGGGGATATTCATCGTCGCGGCGCTGCTGTTCCCGGAGCGGTTCTGATGTCGACGTCCGTCGCCGGCGTCCTCGCCGTGGCGCTGCTGGTCGCCGCGCTTTTCGTCACCTACCGCCCGTTCGGCGACCACATGTACCGGGTCTTCACCGGCAGCCGCCACCTGCGGGTCGAGCGGGCGATCTACCGGCTGACCGGGGTGAACCCCGACGCGGGCCAGCGCTGGGGCGTCTACGCCCGCAGCGTGTTGGCCTTCTCGCTGGTCAGCGTGCTGCTGCTGTACCTGCTCCAGCGCATCCAGGAACATCTGCCGCTCAACCTCGGGTTCGGCGCGGTGGGGCCGGCGCTGGCCTGGAACACCGCGGTGAGCTTCATGACGAACACCAACTGGCAGGCGTACTCGGGCGAGTCGACCATGGGCCACACCGTGCAGATGACGGGCCTGGCGGTGCAGAACTTCGTCTCGGCGGCCGTGGGCATCTCGGTCGCGGTGGCGGTGGTCCGCGGCCTCGCGCGGCGCCGGTCGCCGGTCGCGACCAGCGCAGGCAGCCGGGATGACCTGGTCGGCACGGGCGACGAGATCGGCAACTTCTGGGTGGACCTCACCCGGACGGTGATCCGGATCCTGCTGCCGGTCTGTGTGCTCGCGGCGATCGTCCTCATCGCCGGCGGGGCGATCCAGAACCTGCACGGCAACCGGGTGGTGTCCACCCTGGCCGGCGGCCATCAGGCGATCACCGGCGGGCCGGTCGCCAGCCAGGAGGCCATCAAGGAGTTCGGCACCAACGGCGGCGGCTTCTACAACGTCAACTCGGCGCACCCGTTCGAGAACCCGACGTCGTGGACGAACCTGTTCGAGATCTACCTGCTGCTCGCGATCGGCTTCTCGCTGCCGCGCACCTTCGGCCGGATGGTCGGCGACCGTCGCCAGGGCCTGGCGATCGTCGCGGTCATGGCCGCGCTCGCCCTCGGCAGCTTCGCGGTGAACGCCGCCTTCCAGACCGCGCACCACGGGACGGTGCCGGTCGCGGTCGGCGCGGCGACGGAGGGCACGGAAACCCGGTTCGGCGTGCCGGACTCGGCATTGTTCGCCAGCGGCACGACGCTCACCTCCACCGGTTCCGTCAATTCTTTCCACGATTCCTACACGAGCCTGGGCGGCGCCACCCTGCTGGTCAACATGATGCTCGGCGAGGTCGCGCCCGGCGGCACCGGGTCCGGCCTGTACGGAATGCTCGTACTGGCCGTCGTCACCGTATTCGTCGCCGGGTTGATGATCGGGCGAACACCCGAGTACCTCGGGAAGAAAATAGGTTCCCGGGAGATCAAGTTCGCGTCGCTGTACTTCCTGGCCACCCCGGCGATCGCCCTGCTCGGCACCGGGATCGCGATGGGCCTGCCCGGTGAGCGCGCCGGCATGCTCAACTCCGGGGCGCACGGCCTGAGCGAGGTGCTCTACGCCTTCACCTCGGCGGCGAACAACAACGGCTCGGCGTTCGGCGGCCTCACGGTGAACACCACCTGGTACAACACCGCGCTGGGCCTGGCGATGCTGTTCGGCCGGCTGCTGCCGATGCTGCTGGTGCTCGGGATGGCCGGCTCCTTCGCCCGCCAGCAGCCGGTCCCGGCGACCGCCGGGACGCTGCCGACGCACCGGCCCCAGTTCGCCGGGATGCTCGGCGCCATCGCCGTGATCATCGTTGCGCTGACGTTCTTCCCCGCCCTCGCCCTCGGCCCGCTCGCGGAAGGGATCCACTGATGAGCACCACCACCGTCATCGCCGCGCCCGGCGCCGCGCCGCGTCCGGGCCGGGGCGGGCCGCGGCGGGTCGGCGGCGGCCTGCTCGATCCCCGCCAGCTCGGCCGCTCGCTGCCCGCGGCGCTGCGCAAGCTCGACCCTCGAACCCTGTGGCGCAACCCGGTCATGCTCATCGTCGAGGTCGGCGCGGCGTTCACGACCGTGCTCGCGATCGCCGACCCGTCCGTGTTCGGCTGGCTGATCACCGTGTGGCTGTGGCTCACGGTCGTCTTCGCGAACCTCGCCGAGGCCGTCGCCGAGGGCCGCGGCAAGGCCCAGGCCGCCGCGCTGCGTCGCACCCGCACCGACACGATCGCCCGCCGCCTGACCGGCTGGTCGCCTGGCCAGCCCGCCCCCACCGCCGACGCGGTCGCCGCGCCCGACGCGGTCGTCGCGCCCGACGCGGTCGCGGCGGCCGGCGGTGCGGGGGAGCGCGTCTCGGTGGAGGAGGTGCCGGCGCCCGGGCTCGTCCGGGGGGACATCGTCCTCGTGGTCGCCGGGGAGATCATCCCCGGCGACGGCGACGTCGTCGAGGGCATCGCCAGCGTCGACGAGTCGGCGATCACGGGGGAGTCCGCGCCGGTGATCCGCGAGTCCGGCGGCGACCGGTCGTCGGTCACCGGCGGGACGAAGGTCCTCTCCGACCGGATCGTCGTGCGGATCACCCAGCAGCCCGGCGAGAGCTTCATCGACCGGATGATCGGCCTGGTCGAGGGCGCCGACCGACGCCGCACCCCGAACGAGATCGCGCTGAACATCCTGCTCGCCGCGCTCACCGTCATCTTCCTGCTCGCCGTCGCCACCCTCCAGCCGCTGGCGATCTACACCAAGGCACAGCAGCCCGCCATCCCCGACTCGGCGGCGCTGACCAGTCACGGGATCACCGGCATCGTGCTGGCGTCCCTGCTGGTCTGCCTCATCCCGACGACGATCGGGGCGCTGCTGTCCGCGATCGGCATCGCCGGGATGGACCGGCTGGTCCAGCGCAACGTGCTCGCGATGAGCGGCCGGGCGGTCGAGGCGGCCGGCGACGTCAACACGCTGCTGCTCGACAAGACCGGCACGATCACCTTCGGCAACCGGCAGGCCCGCGGGTTCCTCCCGGTCGCCGGGGTCGGCGAGGCCGTCCTGGCCGACGCCGCCCAGCTTTCCTCGCTCGCCGACGAGACGCCGGAGGGCCGCTCGGTCGTCGTGTTCGCCAAGGAGCATCACGGCCTGCGCGAACGCTCACCCGGCGAGCTGCGCGCGGCGACGTTCGTCCCCTTCACCGCGCAGACCCGGATGTCCGGCGTCGACCTCGCCGACCCGGACGCCGGGGCCGCGCCCGAGACCGGCGTCGAGGTGCGCCGTCAGATCCGCAAGGGGGCGGCCAGCGCGGTGATCACGTGGGTGCGCCAGGCCGGCGGGACGGTGCCCGCCGAGCTCGGCGAGATCGTCGACGGAATCTCCGCCGCCGGCGGGACGCCACTGGTCGTCGGGGAGATCACCGGCACCGCCGCAGCCGCCGACACTGCCGCGGGCGCGGCGGCGCACGCGCGGGTGCTCGGCGTCATCCAGCTCGCCGACGTCGTCAAGTCCGGCATGCGGGAGCGGTTCGACGAGATGCGCCGGATGGGCATCCGCACCGTGATGATCACCGGCGACAATCCGCTCACCGCGAAGGCGATCGCCGAGGAGGCCGGCGTCGACGACTTCCTCGCCGAGGCCACCCCGGAGGACAAGCTCGCGCTGATCCGCGCCGAGCAGGCCGGCGGCAAGCTCGTCGCGATGACCGGCGACGGCACGAACGACGCCCCGGCGCTCGCCCAGGCCGACGTCGGCGTCGCGATGAACACCGGCACCTCCGCCGCGAAGGAGGCCGGCAACATGGTCGACCTCGACAGCGACCCGACGAAACTGATCGAGATCGTCGAGATCGGCAAGCAGCTCCTGATCACTCGTGGGGCGCTGACGACGTTCTCCATCGCCAACGACGTCGCCAAGTACTTCGCGATCATCCCGGCGATGTTCGCCGGCGTCTACGGCGGGCTCGACAGCCTGAACATCATGCGGCTGGCCACCCCCGAGTCGGCGATCCTGTCCGCCGTCATCTTCAACGCGCTCATCATCGTCGTCCTGATCCCGCTGGCCCTGCGCGGCGTGCGCTACACGCCGAGCAGCGCCTCCGCCCTGCTCTCGCGCAACCTGTCCCGCTACGGCCTCGGCGGGATCATCGCGCCGTTCGTCGGCATCAAGATCATCGACCTGCTCGTCCAGTTCATCCCGGGGGTGGGTTGACCCATGTTCGCGCGACTGCCCGGCTGGGCCCGCCAGCACCTGGCCGCCCTGCGGATCCTGCTCGTGTTCACCGTCGTCGTCGGTCTCGCCTACCCGCTGGCGATCCTCGCCGTCGCCCAGCTCCCCGGCCTGCACCACCGCGCCGACGGCTCGTTCGTCAGCGGCGCCGACGGCCGGCGGGTCGGCTCGTCGCTGATCGGCCAGTCGTTCACCGACGCCGACGGCAACGCCGTGCCGCGCTACTTCCAGAGCCGGCCGTCGGCCGCCGGGGACGGCTACGACCCGACGTCCACCTCGGCGTCGAACCTCGGTCCGGAGGACGTCGTCGACAGCGTCGACGACCCGGCCACGCGTGGCACCGACGAGTCCCGGCAGAGCCTGCTCACCCAGGTCTGCGCGCGCAGCCAGGCGGTCGGGGCGCTCGACGGCGTCGACGGCCGCCGGCCGTACTGCACCCCCTCCGGAGTCGGCGCCGTGCTCGCCGTCTACCACGCGGGGCCCGGCTACGACGGCCGGGTGACGCGGGTCGTCAGCGCCAACGAGCCGTGCCCGACCCGCCCGTTCCTTGCCACCTATGCCGGCGTGCCGGTGCGCTGCCGGTCGCTGACCGATGACATCGCCGCCGGCCAGCGCGTCCTGATCCGCGGTGACGCCCCCGCGCNCCCCGCCGTCCCCGCGGACGCGGTCACCGCCAGCGCCAGCGGCCTCGACCCGCAGATCAGCACCGCCTACGCTGACCTTCAGGTCAGCCGGGTGGCCCGGGTCCGCGGCCTGCCCGCGGGCCAGGTCGCCGCGCTCGTGCGGGACCATACGACCGGCCGGAGCCTCGGCTTCCTCGGCGAACCGGCGGTCAACGTGCTCGGCCTCAACCGGGCGCTGGACGCGCTCACCCCGGCGCGGCGGTGAGCCCGGCCGGGTCGGGTGCGTCGGCCGGATCGGGTGCGTCGGCCCGGTCGGGTGGGGCGGCCGGGTCGGGTGGGGCCGCCGGGCCGGGTGGCGAGGGGAGCGGGGAGCCGGTGGGACGCATCCTGATCGTCGAGGACGAGCCGCAGTTGCTGCGTGCGATGCGGATCAACCTGCATAGCCGCGGCCACGAGGTCCGCACCGCCGTCGACGGCGGCCACGCGTTGCGCGAGGCCGCCAGCCACCCGCCCGACCTGGTCGTGCTCGACCTCGGCCTGCCCGACCTCGACGGCATCGACGTCATCCGCGGCCTGCGCGGCTGGACCAGCGTGCCGATCATCGTCCTGTCCGGCCGCACCTCCGGCCACGACAAGATCGCCGCCCTGGACGCGGGCGCCGACGACTACGTCACCAAGCCGTTCTCCGTGGAGGAGCTCCTCGCCCGCATCCGCGCTGTCACCCGCCGCGCCGGCGGCGTCGAGACCGGCCCGGTCATCATCATCGGCCGCCACCGCATCGACTTCGCCGCCAAGGCCGTCACCACCCTCCCCGACCCCGCGGCACCCCCAGCCGACGGCGGTACTCCCGGCGCCGCCGAGACCGCAGGCACCGGCGCGGCGGCCGCCGAGGCCGGGGCCGCCGAGGCGGGGCAGGTGCCCGAGGCGGTGCGGCTGACGCCGACCGAGTGGCGGCTGCTGGCGACCCTGGTCCGCGAGCCCGGCAAGCTGATCAGCTCGCGGTCCCTCCTTGACCAGGTCTGGGGCCCCGGTCACGCCGACGACACCTCGTCCCTGCGGCTCTACGTCAACCGCCTACGCCGCAAACTCGAACCCGACCCGTCCCGCCCCCGCCACCTCACCACCGAACCCGGCATGGGCTACCGCTACCAGCCGTAAGGCCGTCACAAGACGCTCGAACAAGCCGTTCTTGCAGGTCAGCGGGTCCGACCGCTTTTTCTCGGCAAATAGTTTGCCCCGAAAGAACCGGCGACCGGCCGATTGGCTATGTTGTTGCCCCGTCAGCGCGACAATGCAGGCGCACGAAGCGGTGGGGACACGGCATGGCGATGAGGCTGGGTAGTTCATACACCCTGGAATCCCTGATCGGGCGGGGTGGGATGGGGGAGGTGTGGCGTGGGCAGGACCAGTCCGGCCGAGTCCTTGCCGTCAAGCTCCTGCTGCCGGAACTCACCACCGACGAAAAAATAGTCGCCCGGTTCATGCGGGAACGATCGGTACTCACCCGCATTCAGTCGCCGTTCGTGGTCCAGGTCTGGGATCTGGTCGCCGAGCACGGCCGGCTGGCCATTGTGATGGATTTCATCGAGGGTTCCGACCTGCGCCAGTACCTGCGTTCCCGGGGAACCCTGTCCCCGGCGGAGGCGGTCGCCCTGACCGCCGACATTCTGACCGGTCTCGGCGTCGCCCACGACCTCGGCATCGTCCACCGCGACCTCAAACCCGCGAACGTCCTGCTCGACGGCGACGGCCCGATGCTGCACCCCAAGGTGACCGATTTCGGCATCGCCAGCGTGATGGACGGCTCCACCGAGCTGACCACCAGTCAGGGCATCCTCGGCACGCCGACCTACATGGCCCCGGAGATGGTCGCCGGCGGTGAGGTCGGTCCGCCCGCGGACGTCTACGCCGCCGGCATCATGCTCTACGAGCTGGTCAGCGGGGTTACACCGTTCGCCGGACTGATGCCGCTGGCCGTCATGCGCGCCCACGTCGACCTTCTGCCCGGTCGTCCCCCCGACCTCGACGACGCGCTGTGGACCGTCCTGTCGGCCATGCTCGCGAAGAACCCCGGGGACCGCCCCGGGGTGGCCGACCTGCGCGCGCTGCTGCCCAGCCTCGCGGGCCGACCCGCGAGGCCGCCGCTCGGCTCGCCGCCGCCCGCCACGACCGGACCGCAGCCGGGCTTGGCCGACGCCGCTCATCCGTGGGTCGCCGCCCCGCCACCGGCACCGGACCCGGGGACGTCGGACCCGGTGACGTCGGACCCGGCAGTGTCGGACCCGGCAGTGTCGGACCCGGCGACGTCCGACCCGGCAGTGTTGGCACCGGCAGTGTCGGACCCGACGACGTCCGACCCGCCAGTGTTGGCACCGGCAGCGTCGGGTCCGGCTGCGGGGGCGCCCGGGCCGGTGTCGGGCCGCCCTGACAGTCCGATAGTCACCTCCCGCAACGGCAGAACGCAGGGCCGCCGCTGGCGGCGGGTGTCGGTCATCGTTGCCGTGGTGGCGGTGGTCCTCACTGCCGGGGCGACGGCGTTGGAGCGCGCGGTGAACAACGGGTCGGACCCGGACCCCCAGCAGAACCTGGCGGCCAGCCACCCGGGACCCGCCCGACCGTCGACCACATCCGCATCCACGGCGACTGCCGCCGCATCCACCGCCACCGCCACCGCCGTCGCATCCCCGGCCACCGCTGACGCAGCCTCGGCCAGCACCGAACCCGGCAGCGCGGCGCCGGCCGCGCCCACCACCGGGACCGGATCGCACCCGGCGTCGGACCCTGTGGCCAGGCCCGGCGCCGGCAGCGCCTCGACCGGGCTCGCGGTTCCCGCCGCCGCACCGGCCGTTACCGGGTCGCAGCCGCTGGCCGTGAGTTCAGGCAAGGCCGCGCCCGCACCGGCACTGGCGGCTCCTCCGGCCCAGCCGACGACCAAGTCCTGGGCCGACACCGCGACCGGCGCCTGCCTCGACAGCGACGGCTCCAGGATTTACACGCTCGACTGCAACGGTGGCGAATGGCAGCAGTGGACTCGGGACGGGCTCCGGTTCCGCAACCTTCATACCGGTACCTGTATGGTCAGCACCGCCGGCGGGTACACAGCGGACGGCACCGCAATGCCGGACGCCCTCTACGCGACCACCTGCGACGGGTCGGCCGGCCAGCAGTGGGTGGTCGCGTCGAGCACCCGCTTCGGACAGGCCTTCCGCAACGCGGGAACGGGTAAATGCCTGGACAGCAATCACGAAAGCCCGAACGGAACCGGATACCAGGCATACACCCTGCCCTGCAGCGGCAATAATTATCAGAACTGGACCTAGGAAAGGGACCGCTGCCGTCGGGCAGCCGGCGGGCCAGCACCGCGCGGCCTGCTGCGTGGCCGTCACGCCGACGGGGTCAGCATCGTGGTGACCTGGCTGCTGGTCAGATTCACGCCGAAGTACTGGCGGTAGAAGGACGTGACCTCGGCGCGGTTCCGCGGTTCCGCCGAACACCCTGATCGTCGACTGTGGGGGTTCGCGCTGAGCGCGCGGCAGGGCTACCACCAGCCGCGGCGGCGCGCCCAGCGCAGCACGGTCGCGGACATGGCGGCCATGACGGCCAGGACGATGAGGAGTTCGGGGTATCGGGAGCGGTCGTTGACGATGAGGTTCATGCCGAGCACCGAGGACAGGGCGGTGATCGGGAGGGTGACGGCGGCGATGACGGCAAAGCGTTCGGCGGCAATGGTCATTTTCGTCTCGGTCAGGGTGCGGTAGAACTCGATCACTCCCTGCAGGTAGTCGCGCTGCGCGTCGGCGAGGGCGCGGATGCGGTCGAACTGGTCGGCAAGGTCGTCGACGAGCGGGCGCGCGGCCAGCAGGGCCCGGATCGCGACGCTGTCAGGCGCCACCGGGGTCGGGTGCCCGCCGGGCGGGCCGGGCGGGCCGGGTGGTGCGGTGCGGGCGAGGACGGACAGCCGGTCGAGGGCCTCCCGACCCAGGGCGCCCATGGTGCGCACGGCCAGCAGTCCGTGGCGGGCGCGGAACAGCTCGTCGAGGAGCTGCTCGGGATCGCCGAGATGACCGCCGGTGACGCGCTGTTCGAGGCGCCACACCTCGCCGGTCGTCGCCTCGATGAACGCCTCCTGGCGCCGCGCCAGCGCCGAGCCGATCGCGTAGACGAGGTCGAACGGGGAGGTCGGGCGCAGCCGGCCCGTGTCGAGCCGGGCCGCGATCTCGCCGGTCTCCCGCAGCATCGCCGCCAGGTCGACGGCCGGGTTCGCCGGCCCGTGCACGGTGACGAGGTAGCGGGGCCCGATGAACTGATCAAGCTCGACGTAGTGCACATGGCCACCCGCGCCGCGTTCGGGCGCGTGCAGCACGACGAACACGTGATCGGCGTAGGCCCGGACCTTGGGCACCCGGTTGCGTTCCACGCAGTCGCGCACGGCGAGAGGATGGAACCCGAAGATGTCGGACAGCACCTGGGTCCCGGCGTCGTCGCAGCTCGGCATGTCCACCCAGACCAGCCCCTCGCCGGCGGCGATGAGCCCGCGCAGCGCCTCGGCGGGGTGCCGTTCGACCCCCGCGTCGGTCAGCAGGCGGATCTCCACGCCGATCAGCCCCCCTCGAACGCTCGCCGCACCCGGTGGCGCCGCAGTTGCCTGCCGTCGGCACGGGACGGCCGGCCGCGCTGCGCCGCGTTCCATCCGCCCGATCGGACCATTCGGTGGAAATTCCGGTTCCCGCGCGGATCCGCGATGAATGAATGTCACGTCCGCGCGGTGTGCCGCGGGAAATGATAGCCATCGGGGGCCTCCAGTCGCGATCCAGACCCTGAGCCGGGCGGCGGTGATGTTAGTGGCGCGTGATAACGCCCGGCATTCCCGTTAGTGTTCTGCGAGTGTTCGCCGTGATTCCGGCCGGTCGCGATTCACTGTAGGTGGACCGGTCCGGAACGCACGTGAGGTGATCATCGTGTCCGGGGATGGACGAGCGCCGCGAGCTCGCGGCCGGGGTCGCAGGGGGGGCGTCGCGGTCGCCGGGGTCGGCTGGTGGCGGCGGATCCGCGGCGCGCTGCCCCGCGCGGCGCCCGGTGGCGGCGACCCCCGTTGTCCGGCGGACCTGGCGGCGTTCGTCGCGTTCGTCGGCCCGCTGGCGATCTGCGGACTGCTGGCCCGCCTCGGCGCGACGCCGCCGGTGGCCGTCGAGGTGGCGCTGCTCGCGCTGCTGACCGCGACGATCGGCTGGTTCGCCCGCCCCGCTGCGGGGCGCTATGCGTCGTCTGTGGGGCGCTGTGCCTCAACGGCTTCCGGCTCCATGAGCTTGGTACCCTCGCGCCGCATCCGGCCACCGACCTGGCGGTGCTGGGCGCGCTGGCGGCCACGTGGCTCGCCGCCTGGTCCGCCCGGGCGCTGTCGTTGCGGATCGTGTCGTTGCGCGCGGGCGTGGGCTGGCCGCCGACGGGACCTTCGGTGCGCGAGACAGTCGTCCCCGACATTCCGAGCCAACGGGTCTCGCCCGGCACCGGCACCGGCTCAGACTCCCGCTGAACGCGGCGTTAGCGTGGCGTGAGAAAACGCGGGGTCGGCGTTAGCATCCCGTGAGAGATTGTCGCGCCGCGCCTGCACCGCGGTTGACTCCCATCGGATGCCGGTGTGGGCGGAGGTGGGGCGCGGCGATGGCCGGTGATGTGGCGCGGCGGCTGCTGGTGGGGCGGCCGATGCGCAGTGAGCGGCTGGCCGAGACCGAGCTGCCCAAGTGGCTGGCCCTGCCGGTGTTCTGCAGCGACCCGCTGTCATCGGTGGCGTACGCGACCGAGTCGATCCTCGTCGCGCTCGCCGCCGGCGGGCTGACGCTCTACCACGTCAGCCCGTACATCGCGGCCGGGGTGGCGCTGACCCTGCTGGTGGTCGTCACGTCCTACCGGCAGACGGTGCACGCCTACCCGAACGGCGGCGGCGCCTACGTCGTCGCCTCGGAGAACCTCGGGCGGACCGCGGGGCTCGCGGCGGCCAGCGCCCTGCTCGTCGACTACGTGCTCACCGTGGCCGTGTCCGTCGCCGCCGGCGTCGGCAACATCGTCTCCGCGGCGCCGGGTCTCGCGGGTGACGCGCTGCCGATCGCGCTCGGGTTCGTCTCCCTGCTGATGTTGATGAACCTGCGCGGGGTGCAGGAATCCGGGCGGATCTTCGCGATCCCGACGTACGGGTTCGTCCTCGGCATCTACGTGATGTTTGCCTGGGCCGCCTACAAGGGCCTCGCCGGCCAGCCGATGCGCGCCGAGACCGCCGGTTACCGGCTCCGGGCGACCAGCTCGACGTCCGGTGTCCTCGCGGTGCTGCTCATCCTGCGCGCCTTCGCGAACGGGTGCACGGCGCTGACCGGCGTCGAGGCGATCAGCAACGGCGTGCCGGCGTTCCGGCGGCCCAAGAGCCGCAACGCCGCGGCGACCCTGTCCGCGATGGCGGCGCTGGCGGTCACGATGTTCGTCGGCATCACGATCCTCGCGCTGGTCAGCGACGTCCACATGGCGGACAGCCCGGCAGACTATGTCGGGCTGCGCCCCGGGACCGAGGTGCCGACCGCGATCTCCCAGATCGGCGCGGCGGTGTTCGGCAAGACGTTCTTCTTCTACTGGAACACCGTCTTCACCGCCGGCATCCTCATCCTGGCCGCGAACACGGCGTTCAACGGCTTCCCGGCGCTCGCCTCGATCCTCGCCCGCGACCGGTTCCTGCCCCGCCAGCTCTACAACCGCGGCGACCGGCTCGTGTTCAGCAACGGCATCGTGCTGCTCGCCGTCGCCGCCGGGCTGCTGCTGGCGGCCTTCGACGCCGACACCCAGTCACTGATCCACCTGTACATCATCGGCGTGTTCGTCTCGTTCACCCTCAGCCAGGCCGGCATGGTGCGGCACTGGCAGCGCGCGCTGGCCGCCCCAGAGCGGGCCTCGGCCGGGGGTGCCGCTGGCGGGGGAGAGGGCTCGGATGCCGCGGCCCGGCGGCGCACCCGCCGATCCCAGGCCATCAACGCCGTCGGGGCGACCGTCACCGCGCTCGTCCTCGTGATCGTCCTGGCGAGCAAGTTCCTCGAGGGCGCCTGGATCGTCGTGGTGGCGATGCCGCTGCTGTTCGCGCTGATGACGGGCATCCGCCGGCACTACGACCGGGTCACCGAGACGCTGCATGTGCCCGATCAGGTGCGGCTGGTCCGGCCGAGCCGCAACCATGTGATCGTCCTGGTCTCCCGCCTGCACATGCCGACCGTGCGGGCACTGTCCTACGCCCGGGCGCTGGCCCCGAGCGAGCTGGAGGCGGTGACCGTCGCCGTCTCCCGCGAGGAGGCGCAGGCCCTGCTCGAGGACTGGGAGAGCCACGGCGTCGACGTGCCGCTACGGATCCTTGACTCGCCCTTCCGGGAGATCACCCGGCCGGTGCTCGGGCACGTGCGCTCGCTGCGCCGCGCGGGCCCGCGCGACGTCGTCACCGTCGTCATCCCGGAGTACGTGGTCACCCACTGGTGGCAGCACCTCCTACACAACCAGAGCGCCCTGCGGATCAAGGCCCGGCTGCTGTTCCAGCCCGGTGTGGTCGTGATCAGCGTGCCGTGGCGGATCGACCGCCCGCCCCCGGACGCGGCCTCCCCGGTGGTCCTGGACCGATCGGGCTAGCGGCCCGTGACGGTGCGGGGGATCAGGTCGCAGTGGAGGTTAAGTGAGGGTAGCCTAACCAAATATTCGAGGGCCTCGGCTGGTCGGCCGGGATGTCCGCGGGGCGCGGGTCCACCGGTGCCCCGCGCGGACACCTCCGGCGGCAGCCTGGCAACGGGGGAGGACGGGTGACGCTCGCACCCTGGCGGCGGCTGAGCCCGGCGGCCCGCTCCGCCCAGCCCGGGCTGGCCCCGGAGACCGCACCGCCGGCTCCGGAAAGCGTCGGCGATCTGCCGGCTCCGGGCGGTACCGGCGATCTGCCGTCGGCCTGCGACGGTGCCGACCGCCCGCCCGCCCGGCTGCTCGGCGAGGGGCTGACCCTCGCCTACGATCGGCGCATCGTCGCGCAGGGCCTCGCGGTGCGCATCCCCGACGGCGCGTTCACCGTGGTCGTGGGTCCCAACGCCTGCGGCAAGTCCACCCTCCTGCGCGCCCTGGCCCGGGTGATGCGGCCGGCCGCCGGCACGGTTCGTCTCGACGGCGCGCAGATCGCGTCGCTGCCGTCGAAGGAGATCGCCCGGCGCCTCGGCCTGCTGCCGCAGACCGCGATCGCGCCGGACGGCATCACCGTCGTCGACCTCGTCAGCCGCGGCCGGTATCCGCACCAGACGGTCTGGCGTCAGTGGTCCACCCGCGACGAACAGGTCGTGCGCGAAGCCATGGCGGTCACCGGCGTCACCGATCTCGCGAGCCGGTTCGTCGACGAGCTGTCCGGCGGGCAACGCCAGCGGGTGTGGCTCGCGATGACGCTGGCGCAGGAGACGCCGATCCTCCTGCTCGACGAACCGACCACCTACCTCGACATCACCCACCAGTTCGACGTGCTGGACCTGTGCGCTGACCTGCACGAGAATCACGGCCGTACGCTGGTCGCCGTCCTGCACGACCTCAACCAGGCCTGCCGCTACGCCACGCACCTCGTTGTGATGGCCGCCGGCCGCATCGTCGCCGAGGGCCCGCCCGCCGAGATCGTCACCGCGGAGCTGATCGAGACGACCTTCGGACTCGCCTGCCGGGTGATCCCCGACCCCGAGACGGGCACCCCGATGATCATTCCTGCCGCCCGGCGCCGGGCGTCCTCGCCGACGGCCGGGGTCGCCCCGGCGGGCTGACCTCACTGACCGGATGCGCGGCGGGCCGAGGGCGCCGTTGAGTGGTGATCCGCGGAGCCGCCCGCCCCGGAGGGCATCCCAAGCCTCCAAATCGGTTAGATCATATGATTTGAACGGTGTTGCGGGTCACAGTCGACGGGTCGTCGGCGACGGCGGTCCGGCATCGGGGTCGAGGCCGCGCCTCGGCGGTCGGCCGCCCGCCGAGGCGCGCGGACCGGCACGCGGCGTTGGCCCCGGCGTGGGCTGGGCCCCTTCCCTGCGAGCCAGGCAGAGTCATCCCCGAGAGTCAGTCGGGGCCATCCCCGAGAGCCAGGAGGAGCAGATGACAGCAGCACCGGAAGCCGCCACAGGCTTATCCGCCACCTCCGCCGGACCGTCGGCCACCGAGCCCGTCGTACCCCCGGCCCCCGTGTCGCCGGCCCCCGTGCCGAGGACGGAGCCGACGGCCGAGGGGCGCTTTGCCGGGACCGTCGTCCTGGTCACCGGCGCCGGCCGCGGGCTGGGGCGCACGATCGCCGAGGCGTTCGCCGTCGAGGGCGCCACGGTCGTCGTCGCCGCCCGGACCGCGCGGTACGGCGAGCGCACCGTGCGGGAGTTCCGTGAGCGGGGGCTGTCGGCCTCCCTGGTGCTCGGCGACCTGGCCGAGCGGGCCGACGTCGCGAAGATGTTCGACGAGGCGGTCACCCGACACGGGGCGCTGGATGTGGTCGTCCACAGCGCCGCCGACAACGCTCAGGGGCTGCTCGCCGAGATCGACGACGACGCGCTCGACTACCTGCTGCGCAGCAACGTTCACGCGCTGCACTGGATCACCCGGGCGGCGGTGCCGCACCTGAGGCGGTCGAAGCTTCCCGGGCGGATGATCTTCATCTCCTCGGGTGCGGCGAACCGCGTCTTCTCGCCCGGCCTGAACGCCTACGGCTCCACGAAGGCGTACCTGGAGTCGTTCGCCCGCGGCCTGGCCGGCGAGCTCGGTCCGCTCGGCGTGCGGGTCAACGTCGTCGGTCCCGGCCTGACCGTGACCGAACGGATGCTCGGCCACCTCACCCACGCCCAGGCCGACTCGCTGGCCAGCACCTACCCGCTCGGCCGCGCGGGCCTGCCCGAGGAGATCGCCGCGGCGGTGCTGTTCCTCGCCTCCCGGGAGGCCTCCTACATCACCGGTGCCTCCCTGCTCGTCGACGGCGGGGCGAGCATGGTCCCCTTCCCGGCTCGCGGTGCCATGAACGACTCCACCAGCCACTGACCCGGCCAGCGCACTGACCCGGCCGGCGCACTGACCCGGCCAGCGATTTCAAGGCCGACCCCGGCCGCATCGTGCGGCCGGGGGACGTCCGAATGGCCGGTCAGGGTTTTGTCACCCGTGGGTCAGGTAGCGAGCCGATATTCCCGGTCGGGGGCGGAGTCCGGCTGGTTACGAATTTCTTGCCTTCTGGTCAGTCGGCGGAAGGCGGACCTCGGTCAGGAAGAACTCGTCGATTCTGCGCACCACCTCGGCGAACTGATCGAGATTGGCGGGTTTGGTGACGAAGGCGTTGGCCTGCAGGTCGTAGCAGGCGGCGACATCCGCTGCCGCGGCCGACGCGGTGAGCACGACGACGGGGATCGATCGTAGATCGACATCGGCCTTGAGCTCGGCGAGTACCTCCCGGCCGTCCCGGCGCGGGAGGTTCAGGTCGAGCAGGATCAGGTCGGGTCGCCGCGCCATTCGGCCCGCTCCGAGGGTGCGTAGATACGTCATCGCGGCCACCCCGTCCGCGGCCACCCGCAACTGCGCCGGCACTCCCTGGTCCAGTAACGCCACCTGGATCATCAGGGCATCGCCGGGATCATCCTCCACCAGGAGAACTTCGGTCGGAGCCGAATCCGGCACTGAACCTCCTCACGCCCGGATCTGCCTTCATTCGCTCTCGTAATACCATTTCGCGGGAAGTGGCCGCCGGCTCCGGGGAGCCCCCTCGCCACCCGCGGGCCCGCCGTGGCCGGGCCCGCCATCGGCCAGCGCACCGCGTCCCGAGGCCCCACCGACCGGCGGGGCCGCCGCGTGGCGGGCCGCTCACCGGCACCGGTCGTGAGAACGCCGCCGGAGATGCGCGTCGGCGGTGGGAAAGCGGCCGGCTCCGGGTATAACCGGATCACCGGCGACCAGCGGATCAGAAGGGCAGCCGATTTCCGGGTGGCGCCGCGTCGCGGTCGGCTGCGACTGCTTCTCGCGCGCCGCGGACCACGGCAGACGGCCGAAAGGCGGGTGTGGCAGTGGAATGTGGCGAACCGGTCCTCTGGGGAATCTCCTTCGACGCGACCCCCATCTCGGGCGTGGTGGTCGAGTTCGTGAAGACTGCCCGGATTCTCCACCAGCGCGGCTACCGCGTCCACCTCGACCTCGGGTACGACGTGAAGGCCGACAAGAACGCGTTCTTCCAGCCCTATCGGGACGAGGCCGCGCTATTGCCGGACTGGGTTCGACTGGCCCGGATCGACGGGCTCGACGCCACGCCGGGATATGACGCGGATTTCGTGACCGCCGTGCTGCGGGAGGTGGTCCAGGCCGGCGATGAGCGGCTCGTGCCGCAAATCGACACGGTCGCCGAACAGATCAGTCGCCGTGTCGTCGACACCCAATACCAGGAACTTAGGTTCTGATCGTGTAGGTTCGAGGGGTGCCGAGACGCGGTCAGGTGAAGGAGAAGCCCGAGGACCGGTTGGTGGACC
>NZ_JYFN01000078.1 GCF_000948395.1 Frankia torreyi
CAGCGACCGGACCACCGCCGCGAGCCGCCCCTGCGCCACCGTGGCCCCGGCCCCGACGGCGACCCGCAGATCGTGCACGTTCAGCCGGGCGTAGCTGGCGTCGTAGGACTGCCGCCGCCAGTGCGAGGAGCTGGTCAGACCGGCGTAGAGCCCCGTGCCGAGGCCGATCATCACGGCGATCGCGACCACGAGCAGCAGGCGCTGACGCAGCTCGCGCAGCGACCAGCGCCACCACAGCCCCGTCGATGCCATCCGTCCGCCGCCCGACTACCCGGTCACCAGCGCGTACCCGGTCACCAGCGCGTACCCGGTCACCAGCGCGTACCCGGTCACCAGCGCGTACCCGGTCACCAGCGCGTACCCGGTCACCAGCGCAGCTCCGCGACCGGCACCTGGCCGCCGGGCGGCGGGCCGTCGTGGACGATGCGCCCGCCGGACAGTTCGATCACCCGGTCCGCAATCCGGGCGATCTCCCGGTTGTGGGTGACGACGAGAACGGTCCGGCCCTGGGCGGACTGGTCGCGCAGCAGCTCCAGGATGCGCACGCCGGTGGTGACGTCCAACTCGCCGGTCGGCTCGTCGGCCAGCAGGATCGGGTTGCCGGTGGCGATGGCGCGGGCGATCGCCACCCGCTGCTGCTCCCCGCCGGAGAGCTGGTGGGGGAAGTGTGCAGCGCGCTCGGCGAGTCCCACCCCGGCCAGCACCTCGTCGGTGACCTCGCCGGCTCGGTCCCGCCCGGCGACGTCCGCGCCGAAGCGGACGTTCTCCCGCGCGGTGAGCGCCGGGAACAGGTTGAACGACTGGAACACGAAGCTGACCGCCCGGCGGCGGACCTCCCGCCGAGTCCGCCGGGACGCGCGGGTGACATCGACGCCGTCGAGCCGCACCGTCCCGGTGGTGGGGGTGTCCAACGTGCCGATCAGGTTGAGCAGCGTCGTCTTGCCGCAGCCCGACGGCCCGAGGATCACCAGCAGGCCGCGGGCGCCGACCCGCAGGGTGACGTCCGCGAGCGCCGTGACGCCGGTCGCCGCGCCGTCGTACCGCTTTCCGACGCCGACCAGGTCGATGCGCACCGCCTCGGCCGTCCCGGTCTCGTCGGCCGACCCGGTTTCCCGATCCGCCGGGCCGCCGGGCAACGCCACGCTCGGCCCCCTGTCGTCGCGATCCCCGGGCTCCGGTCGCGCCGGGCTCGAGCCAGTATCGGCGCGGCCGGCACGGCGTCGGGGGAACCGGCCGGCGGCCGGATTGCGCGCGCCGCCGGGCAACGCCCCACGAATGCGGTGGCATCCACCGGGGCCCGCCGTCGGGCACGGCGGACCCCGGTGGATGGTGGTCCGGCGGCGGCGCCGCGCATCCGCCGGCGCCCCTGGCGGATGGGGGTGATGCGGCGGCCGCCACCGGTGGGGGAGTGGTCGGCGGACGGGGATGGTCAGGGCGGGGGCTGTCGGGGGGCGAGGGTCGTCGGGGTGAGGGAAAGGGTGGCTGCCCGCCGGTGGGCGCCATGGCGGACCCGCTCGCCGGTGGGGGTTCCGGGGGGTCGGACGCCGGCGCTGGGATGTCGGCGGGCAGCCAGTCTGAGGGGCGGCCGATCCGGTGGTGGGCGGCCGGTCCTGCGGGGGAGGCGGGTCTGGTGGGTGAGGCGGGTCCTGCGGGGGAGGCGGGTCTGGTGGGTGAGCCGTTCCGGTGGGGGTGGTGCCTCCGGCGCGGGGATCTGGCGGGCTGCCCGCCGTGAGGGGTGCGGCGGGCAGCCCGCAGGTCCGACGCGGTGGGACCGGCGTTGGTCCGGCCCGCGCGGCCGTCGTGCGAGCCCGCCGCGGTCCGCCCTCCGCGGACCGCGGCGGGCCCGGCTAGCGGGCGGGGTGGCTGTGGTGGGGACGCGGTTGCGTGCCGCGGAACCGTTCGGAGCCGCCCTCGCGCTGGCGGACCAGCGGCAGGGCGCTGCCGTGCACCGTGCGGAAGCCGGTCGGGCGCCGGTCGGTGGCTGCATCGTCCACGCCGGCGTCCAGGTCATCGATGGCGTGGGCGCGGACGGCCACCAGGATCTGGTCCCAGATCGTCTGCGGCAGCCGGTTCTCCCGCATGGTCCCGAGATGGCGGAATCGGACGATCACCTCGTCCGGCAGGCCGCGGGCGACCTGGCCGCTGCCGGCTCCCCAGGAGGTCCAGCCGAGGGGCCCGTCGTGTGGGGTCAACCGGTCGAACACGCCGGTGCGGACGTCGTGGACAAACGGCGCCCACAGCGCGACGGGAATCCGGACCTCGCGGATCCGCCCGGCGTAGCGGTACCGGACGACCACGTCCGTATGCTGGCTGGCGAACTTCAGCCCGGGGGCGCAGGCCGGCCGCCGCCAACGCAGCGGCGGTTCCCCCGCGGTCCTGCCCGTACAGTCGCCCTGGCCCACCCGCCCGTCCATGGGTTCGTCTCCCGTCCTGGCCAGTCCGCCCGCGGCAACGGTCCACCGGGGGCCGCACGCGGCCCATCGGGAGCCCGCTGTGGGGGTGGGAGATGTGGTGGTCGGGCCCGTGCCGGTGGAGGACCGGCGTACGCAGACCCGGTGTGTGCGCTCGGTGCTGGTGCCCGGCGTGCGGGCAGGGTCCGGGAGAGGACCGGTGCGTGCGGTGCCCGTGGCCCTCTCCCGGTGTGCCTCACCGCCCATGAAGACCCGCGCGGCGATCCGCCCATCGCAGTGGGTGATCGAGTGCGGGCGGGGCAGCCACCCTCGGCGGAATCCGACATCCCAGGAGGAGGATCCCGTTGACATCATCAGGTGTCCTCCTCGCCTCGGTAGCTGGGAAGCGGGCTGCGCGTCCGCCGGTGGACACATCACACCGTGCTGGGCGTATCTGGGACAGAGTGCAACGAGCCGTTGCGGCCGCACGCATATTCGTTGCGCCTGATCGGCGGCTTCGGTCTTCGCCGGAGACAGGAACGCCGTGTCCGGCGGGTGATTACACACCGTCGTTGCCGGGCCGACCGCCGTCGGGGTTCTCTCGCCGCGAGTGGCGAGGATCGCCGACCAGCTCCGTCTACCTGTGGCGGCAATGCTGATGCCTGCCTGCGCATATCCAGCCTACGAAAGTTCCGCGCAATTGGCATTGATCAAAGATGGTCTGTTTTGTTGTCGGGCGAGAATTGACTACCTGTGCCGCTGCCGTTGTGCGTGGGCAGTGGATATCAATGTGGCTTGACTGTCGGAAGATTCCGGCGTGGGTGGCGGTTGGGCTGTAGTCCGACCGGTGTGATATTGGGAAAACCGCCCCTGCCGTCGTTCCGGTGACCGCCCGCCGGAACGTGTCTGACCTCCGCGCCCGCCCTCGACGGCCCGCCGCCGACGCCCCACCTGCGGCGCCCGACCGCCGGTGGCGTGGCTTGCCGAAACCTTACCTCGAAAGGACGGCCACTTCCGGGGCGCTGAATCGCCGTCACGGCAGCTCGGCGTCATCCGGCGGTTCGGCGCCATCCCCGAGTAGGGCGCCATCCCGAGTAGAGCGAAAGAAAGAGAGTCGGCGGGCAGGCTGGACGGGTCCGGCGGTTTCGCGCCGGACCCGGAGGTTCACCAGGTCAGCACGAGCCGGCCGCGGACGCCGCCCTTCTCCAGGAGGCGATGGGCCTCGGCGGCCTGCTCGGCCGGAATGGCCTTCGCCACCCGCAGGGTGAGGGCGCCCTCCTCGACGAGCT
Organism: Frankia torreyi; assembly: GCF_000948395.1. Lineage (GTDB taxonomy): Bacteria > Actinomycetota > Actinomycetes > Frankiales > Frankiaceae > Frankia > Frankia torreyi. The sequence goes on from NZ_JYFN01000078.1 coordinate 3,680, forward strand.
GGCGCAGCCGGTCGAGCTTGGCCTGCTCGCGCGCGTAGGAACGCACCCACACCTGGTGAACCGTGATGCCACGCTCGGTCTCGCCCTGGAACGGGCGGACGGCGGCGAACCCGCCGCCGTCGCGGATCGCGCCGAGCAGGGCGTCGTTCTGGATCGAACCGTCCGCCAGCCCGTCCACCCCACCGGGTACCGCCGCCCGGATCCGCTGCGCGACGTCGTCGCCGCGGCGCACCACGATGTCGGCGCCGAGCCCCCGCACTAGCTCGGTGTCCGCCTCGGAGGCGTCGGCGACGACCCGCAGCCCGTCGGCCTTGGCGAGCTGGACGGTGTAGCCGCCGAAGCAGCCGGCCGCTCCCGTCACCGCCAGCGTCTGGCCGGGAGTGAGGCCCAGCAGGTCGAGCGCCAGCCGCGCGGTGAGCCCGTTCATCGGCAGCGTCGACGCGGCCACGTCGCCGACGCCCGCGGGGACCCGCGCGACGGACTCGGCCGGCACCACCACCTGCTCGGCGTAACCGCCGTTCGACGCGGCGGGAACGACGATCGCCATCACGTGGTCGCCGATCGCGAGATCCGTCGACACCCCCTCGCCGATCTCGTCGAGGACGCCGGCGACGTCCATCCCCGGCACGTAGGGCGGCGCCCATTTCGACAGCCATTTCGCCCGGTCACCGCTGCGGGTGAAGGTGTCCGTTGGACTCACGGTGGCGGCGGCGGACCGGATCCGGACCTCGCCCGGCCCGGCATGCCGCTCGGGCACGTCCACGATGCGCAGGGCCTCCGGCCCGCCGAACTCGACCACTCCCACGGCTCTCATGACAGATGACACTAACGCCGCCCTCCCCCTCGCCGCGCCTGGAATGTGCGCGGACGACCCGCGTGCGGCGGCGCAGTCGGGTCGACGCATTCTGCCGCCGAAGGGGGCGGATGAACAGCCCAGGCAGGACGCATTATGGTCGACTCGGTACTCTTGCCGACATGGGGGTGGATCTCGGCTCCGATCGGTCGCGGCTCCGGATCGACCGGACCGCGGGAGCGGTGCTGCAGGCGCAGCGGGATATCTCCGGATGGCTGGACGTCCGCCGCGGAGATGACCGGTTCCTCCGCTTTGGAAATCATTTCCGGATACTCGACGGGGTGCTGGGCGGGATGCTCGCCGCCCTGGCCGGCCGGGTCGTTTCCCTGCGGGAGCTGGGCGACAGTGGCGCGCGCTACGACGGCTGCCGGTCGGTGGAGACGATGCTGACCGTCGTGCGGCGCACGTTCGACTGGTATCGCGAACGATATGACCAGCGGCTCGACGAGCGGCTGGGCCCGATTCTGCTGGCCGCCGACGAACTCGTCCGCTCGTGCTGGTCGCAGCCGTTCGCGGCGATGGGGCGGCCCGCGCCGACCGGGCCGCTCGCCTACGTCGACCCGCGTTTCAACGCCTTCGCCGTCACCCGGTCGAGCGTGCCGGCGTCGCTGCGTCCGCCGGCCCGCACCGACGCGGTGGACGAGGCCGTCCGCGCCCTGCTGCGCGAGCTGCCGATCCCGGCGATCGCCCTGCCGGAATGGGCCACGCGCCAGGCGTGGTGGCTGGCCCCGGCGGCCCACGAGACCGGCCACCACGTCCAGCGGGACCTGGTGCCGGGCCTGCCCGACCTGACCCGCGCCGCGCTGGACCACGCGGTGCGCGCAGCCTCGGGCGGCGACGCGGAGCTCGCCGCCCGGTGGTCGGGCTGGCAGGCGGAGCTCTTCGCCGACGCCTTCTCCGCCGTCATGATCGCCGACGCGGCGGCGTGGGCGGTCGACGAGCTCGAACACGCCGCGCCCGCCCGCCTGGCCGGGCTGTCCCCACCCGGCCACCCGTACCCGCCGCCGCTGGTCCGCCGCGCGCTGCTCGGCGAACTCGTCCGCCGCGTCCGCGGCGAGCACCCGGCCGCACACCAGCCCGCCCCCATGGCCGTCTCGGCTCCGGCCGCCCCCGCACCGCCGGCTGGCAAGCCCATGGGCGTGCTGACGGCGGTCGCCGATGCCGAGGCATGGCTGGCGGCGGGCACGGACGCCGCCGCGCCGGCCGCGGCCGAGCTCCGCCGGCACCTGGCCGTCGTGCCCGCCGCCGCCGACGCCCTGCTCGCCCTGCCGATCGGCGCCACCACGCTGCTCGCTGCCGCCGGCAACGACCCGGCCTGGTTCGACCCCGGTGGCCGGATCGCGAGCTGGACGAGGGCCCTGCGCAGCGACCCGGTGTCGATCAGCCCGCACGCCCGCCAGTCCCGCCCAGCCGCGCGCCTGGCCGTGCAGGCCGGCGTCGCCGCGCACCTCGCCGCCGCCGCCGGGCACCTCCTGGCCGCCGACGGGCACCTCGTCGCCGCCGACGGGCAACTCGACGCCCTGCACCGCCGGCTCGCCGCGTTGCTGCGCACCTGCGGCGAACCGGGGGTCCTCGCCGCCCCGCCCCCGCCCGGCGACGTGGCCGCCCTCGCCATCCGTCTGACCACGTGGTTGCTCGCCCGCGGCGAGGCCCTGTCCGTCGAGGCCGAGATGAAGGTTCGTTGACGATGACGGGATTCCGGCGGGGTGAACTGACGGACGGGGGATCCGCCGCGCCGCCCGGGACCCCGGCGGACGGCGGATTCCCGGTCGGAGGTGCGTGCGTGACGGCCCTGGAACCCTCACCCCTGGCCGGGGCGCGGTGAGAATCCCCCGGGTCCTCGTCGACGTCGAGGACCGTGGGGACGGTTGGACCGTGCACGTGCGGGGCGCGGGGATCACCGCGCGGTACGAGATGGCCGCAGTGGTGGTCACCGACGTCGACGGGCTGCCGCGGCGGGTGCCTGCCTGGCGGGGGGTGGAACCACCGGGTCCGCCTGCGCTGCCCGTGCCCGCCGTGCCCGCTACGCCCGCCGTGCCCGCTACGCCCGCCGTGCCCGCTACGCCCGGCGGGACCGCTACGCCCGACGGGACCGCTACGCCCGACGGGACCGCCGTGCCCGGCGGGGCCGACGGGACCGCCACGCCCGATGAGGCCGACGGGGCCATCGCGCCCGATGGGGCCGCCGCGTGGGATCCGTTGCCCGGCGTCGGTGTCGTTTCGGGGTCGCAGCTCGCCGCGGGGCCGCGGCCTGGGCCCGTGCCGTCTCGTCCGGCTCCGTGGCGGGGCCGGGAGAGGGGGCCGAGGGCGGGCGCGCACCAGGATCCTCGTCCCGGTCACGTCCACCTTGCGGGTCACCCCGACCGTTCGGGCGGCTGGATGCCCCCGCCACGGTCCGCGCTCGGTGCGGGCCCGCCGTCCGGACCGGACGGGGCGGACCCGGCACTGGCGGCGGTGTGCGCCGGCGACCAGGGCGAGATCTCCGGCCTGCTGGCCCGGATCGCCGGCCGGGACCTGCGCGACGGCGACGCCGAGCTCTACGGCCGGTGGCTGTTCGAGTGCCTGCTCGCGCCGGTGTGGCAACGCCTGCTCGCCGCGCCCGCCGTGCGCGCCGCCCGGGGGGTGGAGCTCGCGTTGCGCTGGCCGGCGGACGACACGGCGCTGGCCGGCCTGGTGTGGGAGGCGATGCACGACGGGGAGGCGCCGCTCGCCGGGCATCCCCGGGCGCTCGTCGCCGTCACCCGGGTGGTGCCCGCGGCGACCCCGGCCCCGGTGACGATCCGGCGGGTGCCGAGGGTGCTGTTCGTCGCCGGCTCCGCCCTCGATGACGCGGTGATCCGCCCGGGGGCGATGTTCATGGGCCTGATGCGCGCCTTCGAGGCGGAGGGCCTGTGCGTCTCGCGGGCGATGACGAACGCGACGCTCGCCGACCTCGGCGAGGCGTGTGCGCGGTTCGCGCCGGACGTCGTCCACCTGGTCGCGCACGGCGACGTTGACGAGCACCGCGGGGTCCTGCGCGTCGCTGACTCCGGCGAACCGGACGGGTTCCGCTTCGTCGACGGCGAGACCCTGGCGCTCGCGCTGCGCGGCCCGGCGGGGATGCCGGTGGCGGTCATCCTGAGCGCCTGCGGCAGCGCCCGCCCCGCCGGCCAGGACGCGGGCGGCCAGGACGCGGGCGGTCCCGGCGACGGGCCGGCTGGAATCACCGACGCGCTTCCGGACGCGGCTCGGGCCGCCGGGCGGTCGCTCGCGGCCGAGCTCGCCCTGCGTGGCGTGCCGATCGTCGTCGCGATGTCCGGTGAGGTCAGCGAGCAGGCGAGCCGGATGTTCACCCGCCGGTTCGTGCGGGCGGTGCAGCAGGGCGCGTCGGTGGTCGACGCGGCCGCGGCTGGCCGGCGCGCGGCGCTGCTGCGGGGTGACCCACCGAGCCGGTACCTCGACTGGGCGATGCCGACCCTCGTCCTCGCCGAGAACGTGCCCCCGGACCTGCGGGTGGTCGACCCGGCGCCGGTGCTCGGGCTGCGCCGGGCCGCCGAGAGCCTGGGGCTGCGCCAGGCGCCGGTGTTCATCGGTCACGACACGGTGCTCGCCGCGACCGAGGCGTTGGCCGCCCCGGCAGCCGAAACCTGCCCCGGGTTCGTCGCCGTGGTGGCCGAGGGCCCGATCAGCGGCCTGGGCGGCAGCCGGCTGCTGCGTGAGGTCGGGCTGCGCCTGCTGCGGACGGGGCATCTGCCGCTGCTCGTCGGGCCCTTCGGTGACGGCGCTGCGCCGACGGACCTGCGTGCGGTCGTCAGCCAGGTGCTCGAGAAGGCAATCATGATCGCCGAGGTGCTGGGCATCGATCCGCCGCCGCTGACCGTCCTCGACGCCGATCCGGACTCGCGGCTCGCGGCCACCGTCAGCCCGCAGGCGTTCCTCGGCGTCAACGTCGAGGAACGGTTCGACCTGCTCAACGATGCGGTCGCGGAGTTCGCCGCCGGGACGGCCCCGCTGCGCGGACCCGGGCTGCGTCACCGCCTCGCCCGAGACCTGGGCGCGCTCGCCGACGCGGCCGCGGCCGCCGGCGAGCCGTTCGGCGCGACGACGCGGGTGGTCGTGCTCGGTGACGAGGTGCATCGGTGGGTCGGCGCGCTACGGCCGCTGCTGGCGATGATCCGCCGCGACGGGCTGGGTAGCCCGGACCGGCCGATCCCCGTGGTCGTCACCGCCTCCCTGCTGGCGGAGGAGGGAATTTTTCTCAAGCAGTTCCGGGACGGGCAGGCCGGGCAGCCCGGCTTCGTCTTTCCGGAGCTGGCCCCGATGCCTCGGGCGAGCGCCATACTGGGCTATCAGTGGGTGCTCCTCCACCCGTGGCAACGGCGGTATCCATTCGTCTACACGGCCGCGCGGAACGCGTCACGGGTGAAAATCGAAGAAAGCCTCGCTCACTTGAACGGCATACCCACCGCTGTCCGCAAGGACCTGTACCTGCTCGCCGAGATTCTCACGACCCTCGAAACCTTCGTCGCCGCCGACGACGAGGGAGCCATGCGCGCCTACGAGGAGCAGTTCCGGTGAGGTCGTCGTCGCCGCCTCCGCCATCCCCGTTGCCCGGTCGCCCCGCCGGGGCGACCGGCCATGACGGCGATCCCACCGAGAGCGGGCCGCCCGACGTCGGCGCACTGCTCGCGCGGGCGCGCGCGGCGACCCTGACAGCGTTCGAGTCGACCCGGCTGTGCCGGTTGGCGCTGGTGCCCGAGTGGACGGACGCCACCGCCACCCTGTTCGGCCTCGTGGCCGCCGACGAGCTGGCGGCGCTGCTCGCGCAGCTCGACGAGGCCGGCCTGATCGAGCGGCGGCGTGCCCTCGGCCCACGCCGGACGATCCGCCAGGTGTTCTGGCTGCGAGCCTCCCGGCGCGACGAGGTCGGCCGCCACCTGCGCGGCCTCGGTCTCGACGTCGACGCTGAGGTCGACGCGCTCAGCGACGTCATCGCGGCGGCGACCGAGGCGTCCGCGGGAGAGCTCGCCCGCGAGTTCGCGCCCTGGCTGGAGGTCGCCGTCCAGCACCGCCGCGACCGCTCCGGGTCCAGCCTGTTCCAGCGGGTCGACGGTCTCGTCACCGTCGCCGCACCCGCCCGCCCGGCCGGTGCCCGCGTCGACCCGGCCGCGGGGCTGGCCGCCGCAACCCGCCTCGTGGCCGCGGCGCGGACGATCGGCGCGGTCTGCGGGGGCACGCTCGCCGAGGCGGCCCGCCGCGCCGGCTGGCGGCTCGACCGCGCCCACCGCGACGCCCAGGACGCCGAATACCTGCGCGATTACCAGAACCGGGCCGAAGCCGAGGACGCGCTCGGCGAGCTGCTCGCCGAGGACGGGCCGGGCACGCAGTGGGCGGTCCACCTGCTCGGCACCGGTGGCATCGGCAAGACGATGGTGCTGCGCTACCTCGCCTCGGGCGCGTACGCGGCCGCGCGGGGCCTCGCGTCGTTCCCCGTCGCGCGCGTCGACTTCGACCATCTCGATCCTCGCTACCCCGAGCAGCGGCCCGCGGAGGTGCTGCTCGCCCTCGCCGACGAGCTCGCCGGCTACGGACCCAGCCGCGGCTGGTACCACTCGTACCGGCGCTTCCGCGACGCGGCGAACGCACTGCACGAGCAGCTCGGCCGCGCCGGCCCCGACCCCTCGCCCGCCGAGCAGGCCGCAGATCGGGCCGCGGAGCAGGTCTATGGTTCGGCGGTCTACCCGGACCACGGCCCGGTCCGGTCGACCGCGGGCGCGCTGCGGGCCGCCGCCGCGCAGACGATCCGGGCGCTGTTCGACGAAGTCGTCCGCGCGTTCGCCCGGGTGCTGCGAGAACTGGGCCGGCCGCGCGTCGTCCTCGTGCTCGACACCTGCGAGGAACTCGCCAAGCTCTACGCCCCGGGCACCGCGGCCCCCGCCATCGACCGCACCTTCGACCTGCTGGAACGCCTGCACGCCGAACTCCCTGGCGTCCGGGTCGTCCTCGCCGGTCGCCGCCCGCTCGTCCTCCCGCCCGACGAGAGGCAACGTGCCGGCGGACCCGTCCTGCTGGCCCGCGAGTACGTCCGGGTGGTCCCGGTCGCCGGTTTCACCGCGGTCGAGGCCCACCGCTACCTCGACGCGCCGCGCTCCGAGCCGGACGCCGGACTCGACGACATGAACCTGGACTCGACCTCCCAGGCAACCGTCCTGCCCTCCCAGGCAACCGTCCTGCCCGGTCGCCGGCGCGGGAGCGCGTTGCGCGCCGCGCTACTGGAACGGGCCCGGATGCCTCCCACGCCGGCGGGCGAGGTCCGTTACAACCCGTTCGAGCTCGCCGCCTACCGGGAGTGGATCGCCCGCGAGCCCGACCTCGACCCGGCCGTGCTGCGTGCCGCCGGTGACCCGCTGGTGGAACGGCGCATCATCGCCCGCCTCGCCGACGACAACGCCCGCGGCGCCCTCGCCATCGCCGCCGAGCTCGGCCGCTTCGACCTCGGCATGATCAGCCCCGCATTGCGCCGGGCCGGCCTCGACCCGCAGGCCGCGTTCGACGGCCTCGCCGCTCAGGAGTGGACCCACGTCCGCGCGCTGGGTTCCCGGGGCGAACCGCTGGTGATCGAGGTCGACGAGCACCTGCGCGACCGCATCCGGGTCGCCGTCGCCGCCGAGCCCGACCGCTACCCGCTCGACCGTGCCGGGCTCGGCCGGGACGCGGCCGCCCTGGTCACCGCCGGCCCGCTGGCGGCGGTCACCGCCGAGGCCGTCGAGACCGCGGTGCGGCTGCTACCGGTCGCGGACGCCGGTCTCTTCTGGGCCGCCCTGGAGGAGCGTATCGTCGCGTCCGGCGAATGGGGCTGGGCCGGCCAGGTCTGCGTGCGTGCCGCCGCCGTCGAACGCCTGCGCGCCGACGGCCCCGCGCCATCCCCGACGCCGCGCCCTTCTGACGCGCCGGCCCCGAGCCCGTCCAACCCGACGATCCTGGCAGCGGTCCTCGCCACCCAGGCCGCTGCACGCATCCACACGGGGCAGCGCACCGGGTCCCGGGCCCTCTGGGCCGGGGTGCTCGACCAGGCACCCCGCCACCCCTTCGCCGAGCAGGGACGCGTCCTGCGAGCCAGGGCCGTGCTCGGGCTGTTGACTGCCGGGAGCGCGTCCTCGCCGATCGACACGACCGCAGTGACGACCACCGCCGCGATCCTCGCCCGGCCCGCAGACAGCCGGGCGACCCGGTCCACCGATCCCCGCGAGTCTCCCGGTGGGTTTGTCGTGGACGCCCTCGACGCCGTTCCGGTCGGGTCACTGCTCGCGGCTGCGGAAGCGGTCGCGGAAGGCGAGCTGCCCGACGTCGGCCCGGTGGGGAACTGGGACCGGTTCGGCACCGGCCACGCCGGCCCCGGCGATCCGGCTGTCGGGGCACTGCTCGGCGCTGCGCGCAGCGCACCGGAAGCGGGCGATCCCACGGTCGAGCTTGTCACCGAACTGGTCGAGACCATCCTGACGTTACGCCTGTCCGCCACCGCTGGCGGGTCGCCGGACGGACTGCTCGCGGCGATCGAGCGGTTCGAGCCCGCAGCCGCCCGGCAGTGGGCCGACTGGGCGGCCCCTCCCGGCCTCGTCGACCGCGCCCATCTCGCCGTGCTGCTGCTGCGCGCCCGCGGGGTTCCACCGGCCGAGCCGCCCGACCTGCCTGCCCACTGGCTGGCCGAGATCCTCGGGCGCACCGGGGACATCGATGCTGAGCGGCGCGTCGCCGCGGCCGTCCACCTGACCCTCGAGCATCGGGTGATCCCTCGCGGCACGCTCGAACGCTTCGACGACCGTCTCGGGTACGTGGCCGGGCGGCACCCGACGAGCTGGCTGCATCGTCAGATCCGCCCGCTCGCGGTCGAGGTCGCCGACGCGTGGGCGCTGCTCGACGAGCCGCACCGGGCCGCCGAGATCATCGCAGAGTATCGCGAGGCGGCCCGGGCGGAGGGCGACGACCTCGCCGCCGTCGAGCAGTGCGAGTTGGCTCTGCTGGCGCTGTGCCGCCGTTACCGGACCACCGAGTTCAGCCCGTCGATCCGCCAGCTCGCGCGGGCGGGTTCCGTATCAGTGCGGGCCGAGGCGTGGCTGGTGCTGGCCCTGGTCAATGGGCAACTGCCGGACAGTCCCGCGGAGGCGGGTAGCTGGCACGCCTGGTGGCGCTGCCAGGACCACGAGTCGTTGACGCGCCGGGCGCGGTCGGGTTCGCCCGTCGTCTTGGCTGCTCCGCCGTCGGTCGACGAACCGGGTCTACCCTCGGGCACGAGCGTCGTGGATCGCATCGAGTGGGGGACGCTGGGCTTCGGAGCGGCCGGGTTGACCGACGAAGTCCGCCGGGAGCTTGACCGGCTCACCGACCCGCAGACGCGGCTATGCGGTGCCGCGTTGGTCCGGGACTCGCAAGGCCCGCCGTCCTCGCCCCAGCGCACCCGCCAGCCGCCTACGGTCGGCGACCCGGTCGCCCGGGCGCTGTCCGCGCTGCCGCCGCTGGCCGGCGCCCGCGCGGCGATGGCGGTCGCCGAGGTCCTCGGCCCGCGGCTGCCCGCGCACGCCGTCGCGCTACTGGAACGTCCGTCCGATCTTGAGCCGCGTTCCGTGGCGGACTGGCTGCGGGACACCGGCGACGAGTTCGGCGCCCAGGCCGCGGCCGTGCTCGGCGCCCGTCTGCGCCAGCGTGCTGGGCTGGCAAGCGCCCCGCAGACGGTCCCCTCGCGGCTGGTCGCCTGGCCGGGTTGGTTCGAACGCTTCGAGCCGGTGCAGGCTGGGTTGACTCCGGGGCCGGCCCGGTGGGAGCGCCGACCCACGGCCGGCTCGGGGGATGCGTTTCGACTGTCCCTGCCGCTCGAACTGTCCGCGACCGTGGTGCAGCCGCTCCCTTGGCGCGACCCGGTCGCCGCTGCCGTCCGTGACGACGCGGTTGACGCGGTCGACGGGGACGACGCGGTCGACGGGAACGACGCGGTCGACATGGTCGATCTCGAGGATCTCGAGCCCGACAGGTCGGCCATTCCGCTACGGCCGTCCGAATCGGCGGTGGCGAGCCGTAGTCCCCGGCGACGGGCGCGCATCGTGGTCGGGGCGGTCGCGGCGGTGCTGCTGGTCGTGGCCGTGACGGGACTGATCGTCGTGTTCTCGCGGTCCGGGCACACGGTCCGGACGGGCGAGGGCACCTCATGGTGGGACGGGGACGTGGTGCTGCCCGCCCTGCTGATCCCCGGCATCCTGCTCGCACTGGCGTCGGTGGCGACGATATCCGCTCGGGCTCCCGGCAGGCTCTCGGCAATGCGTGTGTCGCTGCGCCCGGGGCGCCGCCGTTCGGGTGGGCGTCGGCGCCGCAACGACGGCCCCGCTGCGCCGGATCGCCTCCGCCTGCGGGTCGACGCGCCGATCGAGGTCCGGGAAGGCCGTTACACGGCCATTCCCGTGCCCCCACGCCAGACGAAGTTCCTCGTCACCACAGTTCCGGCCTGGCTCTGGTCGTCCTGGTCGGGCCGGCCGCGGCCGCTGATCGACCGCGTCCTGCCCGCCCGGCCGTTGTGGCGGTTCGACGGGCAGCGGGCGACGTTCGTGCGCCGGCGTCGCTGGCGTGCCCGGGAGCGGCGAAGTCTGTGGCTGATCCCGCTCGTGGTCGAGGACGAGGCGCGGGGTGTGGACTGGGAGCGGCGGCTCGCCGCGGCCGCGCCGCCGCAGTCCGCCCGCACGCTCGTCTTCGCGCGCTTCGGGTCGGGAAGCCTTCGGTCGGCTGCCGGCCGGCCCAGCCTGCCGACGTCGGTGGGTGCCTTCCGCGGCCCGCGCCATCTGCGGCCCGACGATGCTGGACCCGCCTCGACCGTCATCGCGCAGGCGATCGGTACCCCGGTGCACACCATGTCCGGGCTGCGGCTGCGGGTGAGCGACGACGACGGAGCCGGCCTGTCCGCGGCAGGTGACGAGACGCTGGTGGGGATCGAGGATCTCGATGTCGCCGGCATCCCTCTCACCGTGCTGCAGGCCGACCCGGTGGACGGCGCGGCGGCGCCGCTGGGCGAGGACCGGGCCGGCTTCGTCGACCTGGCCATCGCCGCGCTCGACGCGGGGACCTCGGCGGTGCTCGTGATTCCGCCGCTGCCCGACGAGCTCGCGGCCGCGGTCGGCGCGGCCGTGCGCGAGACGGTCGACCTCGCGCTGCAGGGCAGGCTCGGCCGCGACGGCCGGCTCCTGGCACCGGCCTTCGCGGCCCGTCGGGTCAAGGACCTGATCTACGAGGCGGCCGCCGGCGACGCCGTCACCCCCAACGACGCTGCCACCCCCGGCGACGCCGTCACCTCCGACGATCCAGGTGGGTCCGCGGCGTCCCGGATCGGCCCGGGCGTCTCGATCGCCATTGCCACCGACGATTCCCGCCCCGGCGATGACGTCCTGCTGTTCCTGCGCTGAGGGCACCCGCGATCGGCATCCCGCGATCGGCATCCTGCGAGTGGCACCCTGCGAGTGGCATTCCGCGACTCGGATCAGGGGATGGCGCCGGCTCCCCTTCCGCCGGGTCGGGCCGGCGCCGTCAGACGGCGAGCAGGTCGGCGAGGGTGAGGGCGGCGAGGGCGGGGTCGTCGCGGGCGGGCAGCAGGGCGATGACCTCGTCGGCGACGGTGGCGTCCGGGTCGCCGAAGGCGGCCTGCTCGGGGCCGGCGTCCAGGGCGGCGGCGATCGCGGCGGCGATCCGGGGGCGGTCGGACTCGACGTAGTCGGCGGACGTCCAGGCCAGGGTGACGGCCTCGGCGCGGTGGTCGGCGAACGCCCCCGCCCGCCCGTGTGTCCGCGCCAGCCGGGCCTGGGCGATCAGCGCCGTCATCGCCGGCGACAGCCAGACGTCATGCTCGGCGCGGGTCTCGACCCGCACGACCAGGTAGTCGACCCCGGTCAGCCGCCGCTCCCCGCCGCCGGAACCGCCTGGCCCGCCGGAACCGCCTGGCCCGCCGGAACCGCCTGGCCCGCCGGAACCGCCTGGCCCGCCGGAACCGCCTGGCCCGCCGCGGACGGCGAGGCGGCCGTCGGCGCCGATCGTGAGCTCACCGGGCAGCGAGCCCGGCGGGGCGTTCACGACCGCGAGGTGGCCCGCCTGCACCGGCTGGCCGCCGCCACCTGGGCTGATCATCGCGTAGTGGACGCCGAGGACCGGTTTGTCGCCGGCCGCGCCGATCAGCGAGTCCAGGCCGGTGGAGATCGCGTTCGCCACCGACGCCGCGGTCGCCAGGGGCGGCCCGAGCAGCTCGGCGAAACCGGCGACGAACGAGGCGGCCGTGCCCAGCGGACCCGTCTGGGTCGCCTGGTAGACCGCCGCCTCGATCTCCACGGTGCCGCCGTTGAACGGCAGCAGCGGGGTGATGGGGAAATCAAGCTGGTCGCCGGGCACCGCCCAGGCGGCGGCCGGCCGCGAGAACGTCGTGAACGCAACCGGCGCGCCGGCGCCGAACGTCAGCGACGCGCCGGCATGCAGCACCGGAAAGCGGTCGTTTTCCCAGCTCCGTGCCTTCGCGAGGAAACCTTCGGCGAGCCACAGCCGCAGATAGCCCTGCGCCGGCCAGATCGGCGCCGATCCCGGCGCGGGTAGAAAACACGTCGTCACATGCTCGGCGTCCGCGGCGAAGCCGCTTTTTATCCGTNCCCACAATCCCCCCGCCACATCGCGCAGCCTACCGTGGGCGGAAATCCCGCGGCCCGGTGCCGGAATCGGCGTGATGAGCCGGGCCGCCCGTGGTCAGGGGCCGTCCACCGGGCGGAAGACGGCGACGGTGAAGTCCCCGCCGGGCAGCTCGGTGAACTCCGCCCGCACCCGCAGGCCGCAGCGCACCTCCGCGGGGTCGATGCCGACGATCCGGGCGGGCAGGCGCAGGCCGGCCTGCTCGTCGAGTTCGACGAGAGCCACCACGTAGGGCAGGTTGTCGAGATAGCCGGGCACGGTCGCCCGGTGCTGGACGATGAACGAGTAGACGGCGCCGGTGCCGGCGACGTCGGTGAACCGGGTCGGCCCCGCGCACCGCCGGCACCGTTCGAGCGGTGGTTGCAGCCACAGCCCGCAGTGCTCGCAGCGGCACATGGCCAGCCGGCCCTCGGCCAGGGCCGCCCAGAAGGGCGCGGTCACCGCGTCCGGCACCGGCTGCGGCGGAAGGCTGAGCGGATCGGCCCCCACGCTCGGGCGCTCCTCGTGCGTCGTGGTCATGCCGCCGCCGTTCCGTAGACGAGGGCGCCACCGAAGGGGCCCGCCCCGGAGGTGACCAGCGCCGTCTCGGCGCCGCTCACCTGGCGGTCCCCGGCGTCCCCGCGCAGTTGCAGGACCGCCTCGTAATGGTGGTTCAGGCCGTGGATGTAGCCCTCGGACAGCAGGCCGCCGTGCGGGTTGACGACGACGTCGCCGCCGTAGGTGGCCCGGCCGGCCCGGAAGTAGTCGCCGACCTCGCCCTTGGCGCAGAACCCGAAGTCCTCGAAGGTCGCCATCACGGTGAACGTGAAGCAGTCGTACATGCAGGCGACGTCGATGTCGGCGGGGCGCAGGCCGGTGCGCGACCACAGCCGGGGCGCGGTGTCCCGGGAGTACATGCAGCTCAGGTCGTCCCACTGGTCGACCGAGCCGCCGAAGCGATTGCTGTCGGCCGCGCCGAGCAGGTGGACGGGACGGTGCGGCAGGTCCGCGGCCCGCTCGGCGCTGGTCACCACGATCGCCACCGCGCCGTCGATCTCGTAACAGCAGTCGAACAGCCGGAACGGCTCGCTGATCCACCGGCTGTTCAGGTAGTCGTCGAGGGTGATGGGGGAGCGGGCCACCGCGTGCGGGTTGCGCACCGCGTGGTCGCGTTCCTGCACCGCGATGGCGCCCAGGTCCGCCGCGGTGGATCCGTACTCGTACTGGTGGCGACGGCAGAACATCGCGAACCACTGGGGCGGCACGAGGTAGCCGTGCGGCCCCGCGAACTGCCCCTCGCCGTCGACCTCGACCCGTTCCAGCGCCCGGCCGTACCGGGTCTGCGAGCCGAGCACCCGGTAGACGACGACCACCTCCGCCTGGCCGGTCAGCACCGCTGCGGCGGCCCCCGCGACGGTCGAGGTGACGATGTTGCCGCCGCCCAGGACGCTCAGGCTCCACCCGAGGTCGTCGACCCCGATGGCGTGGGCGACCTGACTCGGGCCGGCGCTGTCGCCCGTCGAGTAACAGGTGAAGCCGTCGACGTCCGCGGCGGTGAGCCCACAGTCGGCGAGCGCCTCCCGGGCGGCCTGCGCGGCCATCGACAGCGTGGTGCGCCCCGAGGAGCGCACGAACGGCGACCGCCCGATCCCGACGACGGCCGCGCCCCCTAATGAACGACTCACTGTCCCTCCCGCCGCGTTCCCGCGTCCCGACGCAACGCCGAGGCCGCTGCCTCGCCGCGAGTTTCTGACATTGGACTGCCAGAATCGTAGCCGCGTGTGCCGGCGGGGTCCAGCCCTGGTGTCGCCGCGCTGGGCTCAGATCTCCAGGCCCGGCCAGGTCATCGTGATCGAGTGCGGGTGGGGAAGGTCGAGGATCTGAACGAGGTACTGCTGCCCGAAGTTGTTGCTGCGCAGCTCCTCGATCGTCTCCGGCGCCATCGCACCCGTCGCCCCGTACAGGTCGCCCAGTCGCCGCAGGATCACCGCCAGCCGGTACGACGCGTAGACGAGGTGGAAGTCCAGATTCGCGGCGTCGCGGCCGACGAGCTCCTGCCATCGGCGCACGGTCTGCGCCGGGCTGCCGATGCCCGGTAATCGCTCGACGCCGACCGACTCCGTGCTGCTGTAGTCCATGACCGTCCACCAGGCGAGGTCCGATTCGGCGCCGGCCAGGCACACCATGTCCCAGTCGAACACCGCCGCCACGTCGAGCCCGCTGAACATCAGGTTCGGCAGCCGGGAGTCGCCCCAGGCCAGGGCGGTGATGCCGGTGGGGGGGAGGTGCGCGCGCAGCCACCGCTCGGCCGCGGCGATCACCGGATCGACGCGCCCCCGTGCCACCCAGGCCGCCACGTCGAACCAGTGCGCGAGATCCTGCCGCAGGCCGTCGGGGCCGAGGTGCGGACGGTCGAGGAACGCCACCTTCGCCGGATCGACCTGGTGCAGTCGGGCCATGACCTCGACCGCATTGCGCCACAGCACGGCGCGCTCGCTGGGGACCAGGTCGTGCACCCAGCCGGTGGTGTGGAACGGCGGGGTGTCCCCGGGCACGCGACCCTCGACGCGTTCCATGACGAAGAAGGCCTCGCCGAGGACGCCGGTGTCCGTCTCCAGGCCGACGACCGCGGGGACCGGAATGCCCGGCTCGCGGCCCAGCACCCGGTACATCTCGGCGTGGACGGTGAGGTCGGCGTCCTTGTAGAGGAAGTCGGGGGAGTTGACCCGCACGACGTAGCCCGCCGAGCGGGCCACCCCGGCCTCGGTCCAGCTCGTCTCGCACAGCAACGTCTCGTTGGCCACCCCGGCGGTCCTGGGTAGCGTCACCTCGGTGACGTGCAGATCGGACCGGTGCGGCAGGGCCGTCGAAAACCAGGACTCCAGCGCCTGCCGCGTCTTTTCCGGATCGCGCTGACGGTCCCGGGTCGGCAGCCCGGATTCGATGTAGCTGGCGTTCGTCAACTCCGGCAACGTGTCCTCCTCGCGGCGGGACGAATACGTGCCCGGCGGGATTTCTCGCCGAGCACCACAAAGGAGCCACCGGCGCCCGCGGATGTCGCGCCGGACGCGGAACGTCCGCCGTTCGACTGGTCGCGGGAACGGTCATCACCTGCGCCGACCGGCGGGCGGCGGGATCGCGGCGGACCCGACGGTCGGCGATGATGCCGACGCACTGTATGGCAGTGAACTGTCAGAGTCAATGCCTGATCGTCGATGCGTCGGGGCTCGGGTTACCCGGCCCTGACCTCGGCAGAGGGCTGCTGATCCGAACCCTTGCGCGACGGGTTGGGATGATCCATAGTCTGGTCAGTCCGAGTCCGGTCCTCTCGTCGACCATGGCAGTCAAATGCCAGAAAGAGATCGACGGGTGGTGATCCGGCACGCCTTCACGGCTGGCCAGTGGTGCCTGTCGGTCAGTATTGGGGAAACAGGAGGTGCGCCGCGATGCCGCCGGTCGATTCCTCGCCGCAGCCGTTCACGGTCCGCACGGATCAGGCCGTTCTCGACGATCTGGGTGACCGGTTGCGGCGCACCCGCTGGACCGATCAGATTCCCGGGACGGGCTGGGAGTACGGCACCGATCTGGCCTACCTGCGGGACCTGTGTGAATACTGGGGAGACGGTTTCGACTGGCGGGCCGCCGAGGCCCGGATCAATCGGTGGCCGCACGTTCTGACCACGGTCGACGGGACGCCCATCCATGCCATTCACGCCCGGTCGCCGCATCCCGGCGCCGTTCCGCTGCTGCTCATCCACGGCTGGCCCGGATCGGTCATCGAGTTCCTCGACGTCATCGACCGGTTGGCGGACCCGCCGGCCTACGGCGGCGACCCGGCCGAGGCGTTCCACGTGGTCTGCCCGTCCCTGCCGGGATACGGCTGGTCCGGGCCGACCCGCGAGGGTGGCTGGCACATCCGTCGGGTGGCCGACGCACTCGTCGAGCTGATGGCCCGACTGGGCTATCCGCGTTTCGCCGCCCAAGGCGGCGACTGGGGTGGGATCGCCGCCAGCCTCCTGGGCGCGCACCATCCGGACCGGCTGCTGGCCATCCATCTCAACCTGGTCCTGGCGCCGCCGCCCGACGAGGCCATGATGGCGGCGCTGAGCGCCGCCGAGCGCGCCGCGCTGGAGAGGGTCGTGCGGTTCACCCAGACCGAGACCGGCTATCAGGCCATCCAGGGCACCAAGCCGCAGACGCTGGCCCACGGCCTGGCCGATTCGCCCGCGGGCCTGGCCGGCTGGATCGTCGAGAAGTTCCGGGCGTGGAGCGACTGCGACGGCGACGTGGAGAAGGCGATCAGCCGCGACGATCTGCTCACCAACATCACCACCTACTGGGTCACCGGCACGATCGGTTCGTCGGTGCGCCTCTACCGCGAGTCGATGCGGGCCGGCCTGTTCGGCCCCCCGGACCGGCCGGTCACCGTGCCGACCGGGGTCGCGGTCTTCCCGCGGGAGATCGTGACGCCGCCCCGGCGCTGCGTCGAGGCGCACTACGACCTGCGCTACTGGAGCGAACTGCCGCGCGGCGGTCACTTCGCCGCCCTGGAGCAACCGGAGCTGTTCGCCGAGGACGTCCGAGCGTTCTTCCGCTTACTGCGCGACGGGGCCCATGAGATCGGCTAGCGTCGCGAACTCGGCGGTGACGTAGGACCCGAGGCTGCGGGACGGTGCACCCTGCAGCCAACGCTGCATCGCGCGCTGTTCGGCCAGGATCCCGATCGCGGCCAGCAGCTCGCAGCTTTCGTCGGGCTGCGCGAGGCCGCGCCGCGTGGCGACCGCCCGGGCGACGAGCGCCCGATTGCCCTGCTGGTTGTCGTGTTCCTTGCCGCGCAGCAGGAACGACGAGGCGACGGCGACGTGGTAGAGCCTGATCCGCTCCCGCAGGCGGGCCACGCCGGGCGCGAGCGTGACGAAGGCAGCCCGCATCGCCTGGAACTCGCTCAGCGACTCCGGCTGGGCCAGGTACACGCCGACGAAGGAACGGATGTAGTCGTCCTCGCCGAAGAAGAGCACGGACTCCTTCGTCGCGAAGTAGCGGAAGAAGGTACGGGCGGAGACGCCGGCGCGCGCGGCGACCTGCTCGGTGGAGGTGGACTCGTAGCCCTGCTCGGCGAACAGTTCCAGCGCGGCGTCGACGAGCGCCTGCCGAACCCGGGCCTTGTGCTCGGACCATGCCGCGGGGCGGGCCCGCACCGGCTGCGCGCTACCGCGCACCGGCGTGCCGTCCACCGGGCGTCCCCCCTCGTCTCCGACGACCTCTACCAGGCGGCGACCTCTACCAGGCGGCGACCTGCTACCGGCGACGACCTGATGCCCGGCAAGCGGCGGGCTGGCCTGCCCTGTGGCCGCCGGCCCGGCGTTCACCACCCCGGCCGCGGAGCCCGGCGCGCAGGCGGGCTAGCCGGCCCGCAGGTCCGAACGCTCGACGTAGACGTAGCCCACGTCGCCGTCCCAGTCGCAGGACGCCCAGTTGATAGCGTACGCCCGCCCGGGGGAGGCAACGCCGTAGGGAAGGCCGCCGGCAAACGTGGTCCACAGCCCGGTCCGGGTGGTGGCGGTCAGCTCCAGGCGCCGATCCTGCCAGGCGAGGCCGAAGGGCAGCACCTCCCCGCTGGCGACCAGCCCGTCGAGCCGGGGCACGTCGACCACCCGGACATGTGTCAGTGCGCCGGCCTCGACGACGTAGCCGCCCTCCAGCGTCACCGTCCCATTGGTCGACCAGTAGCGGGACAGCCCGAACGCGCGGCCGCTGCCCGGGAACAGGCAGCCGGCGATGACGTGCCCGCCCCAGCCGTTGACCGAGTCGTCCCCGCGGGGGCCGCGGGAGTGGTCGCGCCAGCCGGTGCCGTCGAAGGCGACCTCGCGCCGGCCCCACCGCACCGTGCCGCGGGCCCGGTAGAGCTGCTCGTAGTGCTCCTTCGCCCACTGCTGCTGGTCCATGCCGCCGCGGCCGGTCGCCGCCGCGGCCGCGGTGTGCGCGTCCCAGACGGGTGTCGCGCACTCGATCTCCAGGTCGAGCTGCAGGCGGACCTTCTCGCCGTCGCGGACGAGGCCGGTGCGCATGCTCTCCTGCGGCGTGCGCAGGCAGAAGCCGTCGAAGGTGACCCGCCAGCGCCGGAACGGCTGCAGGCACTCGAAGCGCAGGTTGGCACCGGCCGGGCGGCGGGCCGGATCGGTGCGGTGGTACGCCCACATCGACAGCACGCCCTCGCCGTCCGGCAACGTGACGAGCGCGCGGTCCTCCCACAGCTCCCAGGCGTCGGCCACGGTGCCCAGATGCAGCCACATGCCGATGTTGTGGGTCGGGTCGTAGGGGGTGAACAACAGGTTCTCGGTCCAGGCCGGCACGGGTGGGCAGGACGCGACGACCTGCTCGCGCTCCGGCGGCAGGCCGGCGGACAGATCGGCGGACAGATCGGCGACGCGCGGCTCGCCGCGCAGGGTGCTCATCGGGAACCTCGGGTGGAAGCGCGGGGCGCCGACGGAGGTGTGGTGGCCACGCGTCCGCACGCTATCCGTTCGCCGCAGCGGAGTCCTGCGAATTCTGGCAGAAGACTGCCAGATTCCGTTCGTGCGAGCCCTGGGACCTCGGGTGAGGTCGACCGGCGCGCGGGTCGACCCGGCTGACTCGTTGTCGTGCTCCGGTGGCACTTCCGTGCCGGTTTCGGGGCTGGCGATCACACAACGGGATGGCACCATGACAGATGTCCGTCACCGGTTGGGCCGCCGATGTGCCCCCCGGGCCGCTGGGAGCGCCTGGGAGCGCATGGGACCGCTGAGACCTCCGACGTGGATCCCGCCCGACCTCGGATGCGGGCGTAACCCGTTGAAGCTAGGGTGATTCGCGAGGATCATCCCGATTCGGGAGGGCTGGGCTGGTGACGGTGGAACCGGACGAGGGTGGCGGGGAGTCCGAGGTCGGGCCGTGGTGGAGGTCCCTGGCCGAGGAGCATCCGTCGATCGATCTGAAGACGGACCAGCCGCATACGGCCCGCATCTACGACTACTTCCTCGGCGGGAAGGACAACTTCCCCGCCGACCGGGTGGCTGCGGAGCAGGCGAGCGCCGCCTTCCCGAACGCCTCCCTCGCGGCCCGGCAGAACCGCGCGTTCATGGTGCGGGCGATCCGCCACCTCGCCGGCGAGGCCGGGATCCGGCAGTTCCTCGACGTCGGCACCGGCATCCCCACCAGCCCGAACGTGCACGAGATCGCCCAGGCCGTCACCCCACAGGCGCGGGTCGTCTACACGGACAATGATCCGATCGTCCTGGCCCACGCCCGCGCGCTGCTGGCCAGTACCCCCCAGGGCCGGACCGCCTACCTCGACGCCGATCTCCACGACCCACAGAGCATCCTGGCCGCTCCCGAGCTGCGCGAGACCCTCGATCTGAGCCAGCCCGTCGCCCTGTCGATGATCGCGGTGTTCCACTTCGTTCCGGACTCGGACGATCCGCATGGCATCATCCGCAGTCTCGTCGACGCGCTGCCGTCGGGCAGTTACCTGATCCTCACCAACGGCACCGCCGACCACGACCCGGCCACGCAGGACCTCGCCGTCGCCTACGAGAAACAGGGGATCACCGTGCGGCTGCGCAGCCGCACCGAGGTCGAAGGTCTGTTCGGCGGGCTGGAGCTGATCGATCCGGGCGTCGAGCTGGTCCACCGCTGGCGCCCGGCCGCCCCCGACCCGCCCGGCCTCACCGACGCCCAGGTCAGCGTGTACGGCGGAATCGCCCGGAAGCCGTAGCCTCCCCGCGGACTTCGACGGCGCTCGGAGGCACTCCATGGCGCTCGGTGGCGATTGATGGAGCCGCGGGGGCCTGAGCCACACCGCTGGGGGAAACCCTGTAGGTATGCAGCACGTCGTGGTCGGGGTCGACACCGGGGATGCCGCTCCCGCCGCGCTCGGCTCGGCGGCCGACCTCGCCGCGCGGCTGGACGCCGAGCTCGACGTCGTCCACGTCCAGCCCCTCAGCCCTGCGCAGATCCGCACGATGGTCTCCACCGTGCCCGGTCGGCACGCGTGCGAGCAGTTCCTCAGAGCCGAGGAGGACGCCCAGACCAGGGTGACCCGCGCGCTGGCGGACCGCACGCTCGCGGCGACCCCCGTGCACTGGCGGTTCCACGTCCGGGCCGGCGATCCCGCGACCGAGCTGCTTGCCGTTGCCGACAGTGTCGATGCCTACGCGATCGTCATCGGCACCCGTCACGGCGGCGTCAGCGTCGCCCTGGAACGGCTGCTCACCGGCTCGGTCTCCCACCGGACGCTCCACTGGACTCGCCGGCCCGTCCTGGTGGTCCCCACAGACGTCGATGACTAGGGCGCGTATCCGGTGGTGATCAGGGGATGGTTGGTGTGAGTCCCTTGGCGCGGTTCGGCGGAACCCCCTTCCAGGCCTCCGGTGCGGAAGATACTGGGGCACGATGTGGGTCTTCCGGAGAGGAGGTTCGGCTGACCGTGCCGTGGCGCCCGCGGCGCGAGCCGATCCCGGCTGACCCGAGGCTGGAACGGTTCAGGCATCGGGTGGCGCGGATCTGGCTTGCCCAGGACGAAGTCGGGTTGCTGCTCGTCCTTCCCGAGGTCTATCGGACGCAGACGGGCGGCGCTCTGTGGTGGCGCCGCTGGTCCGAGGGCCGCCATGGGGCACTGCTGTTTCTGTCCCTGCCACAGTCGGGCCTACCGTTCACGGACACCTTCGTGGCGCCGGACGACCTGGCCGACGAGCTCGACGACTGGGACGCGGGGTGCTTCCGGTTCGTCGGTGAGACCTACGCCTTGCAATGGCTCGGTGACCACGACTCCCGCCGCCTGGCGTCCGAGTGGTTCGGCATGGAGACCCATGCTGGTCCGTCGCCGCCCGTTTCACCCCCCCGCGGCCCTGCCAACCCTGACTCCTGCTGAACGAACGTCCTTGGGACTCACGCGGTGGCGGCCGTGGGGTGGTGGCGGGCGGGGCTGGTGTGGATCGTGGCTGCGGACAGGCGGCGGATGTGGCGCAGCAGGTGCGCCTCGGCGGCGTGGGCGACGTCATGGGCGGCGGCCAGGGTGAGGTCGGGGTCGACGGTGATGTCGGCCTCGGCGCGCAGGGTGTGCCCGATCCAGCGCAGGCGCAGCTCGCGGACGGCCTCGACGCCCTCGGTGTGCAGCAGGGTGTCGGTCGCCTCGGTGACCACGTCCGGGTCGACGGCGTCCATGAGCCGGGCGCCGACGACCCGGACGGCGGACCGCAGGACCCCGAGGATCGCCGCGGTGATCGCCAGGCCGACCACGGGGTCGGCCCAGCGCCACCCCGCGGCGACCCCGGCGGCACCGAACAGGACCGCGAGGCTGGTGAAGCCGTCCGTGCGGGCGTGCAGCCCGTCGGCGACGAGCGCGGCGGAACCGATCTGGTGACCGACGCGGATGCGGTAGCGGGCCACGATCTCGTTGCCGACGAAGCCGACGACCGCGGCCGCGGCGACCGCCCCCAGATGGTCGACGTGCTCGGGGTGGACCAGACGGTAGATCGATGCCCAGGTGGCGAGCGCGCACGACAGCGTGATCATCGCGAGGACGGCGAGGCCGGCGAGATCCTCGGCGCGGCCGAAACCGTAGGTGAACCGGGCCGTGGCCGGACGGCGTGCGACGGCGAACGCGATGAGCAACGGCACGGCGGTCAGCGCGTCGGCGACGTTGTGCAGGGTGTCGCCGAGCAGCGCGACCGACCCGGACAGCGCCACCACCACGGCCTGCAGGCCTGCGGTCGCACCGAGACCGGCCAGGCTGATCAGCAGAGCGCGCCGGCCGGCGGCGTCCGCCTCCAGCGCATCGTCGATCTGGTCGGCGCTGTCATGGCTGTGTCCACCGACCACGTCCGAGATGCCGTCGCGAAGCCGTGCCCACCGCCCGATCGCGCCATGCTCGTGTCCGTCCCGGCGCTCGTGTCCACTCCGGCGCTCGTGATCGTGGCGGTGTCCGCCGTGGTCGTGGCGATGCCCGCCGTGGTCATGGCCAAGACCGGATTCCATGCCCGTACCGTAACCGCAAACGATCAACGCGGCACTGTCGCACCTGCCACCTCATCGCACCGGCCGCCGTGGCGGGTCAACCCTGAGCGGTGGAACGACCTCGCGGTGTGGTAGCGACGTTGCTTTCCGAGACGCCGAGGGCTATACAGGGATTAGCACTCGGTAAGGTCGAGTGCCAACCTCTGGCGCGACGGGTGCCTGGGCCACGACGTGGCCCATCGTTTTCGTTGCTTGGCCCCGCTGGCGGCCGGCACTCCTCCCCGCAGGCATGAGCCTCAGGAGGATTTATCCCCATGTCAAAGATCATTGCCTTCGATGAGGAGGCTCGGCGCGGCCTGGAGCGCGGCATGAACCAGCTGGCCGATGCGGTCAAGGTCACGCTCGGTCCGAAGGGTCGCAACGTCGTTCTGGAGAAGAAGTGGGGCGTTCCCACGATCACCAACGACGGTGTGAGCATCGCCAAGGAGATCGAGCTCGAGGATCCGTACGAGAAGATCGGTGCGGAGCTCGTCAAGGAAGTCGCGAAGAAGACCAACGACGTCGCGGGTGACGGCACCACGACCGCGACGATCCTGGCTCAGGCGCTGGTGCGGGAGGGTCTGCGCAACGTGGCCGCCGGCGCGAACCCGCTGGGCCTGAAGAAGGGCATCGAGGTCGCGGTCGAGCGGGTCTCCGAGGAGC
>NZ_JYFN01000079.1 GCF_000948395.1 Frankia torreyi
CTCCCCGGTCACCGGCGAGGGCACCGGGGGCTGTTCCCGCTGCCTGCGCCCGACCGTGGCCCAGATGTCGCCGCTGGTCTCGGCGAACCGCTTGGCGACCAGCCGCAGCGTCTCACCCGAGACACCCAGCCGTGCCGCGATCACCTCGACAGGATCAACCTCGCCGGTCGAGGTGTCCAACGCGAGCAGCACCTGCGCCCGCCTGATCATCGAGGCCGGATGCACACCCGTGGTGGTGACCCGAACCAACGCTTCACGATCGGCCGCGGTCAAGGTGACCGGCCGCTTCTTCTGTGACGGCATGACTTGTCCTGACCGGCAGAGGGGACGAGGAAGATCTGCCAACACCAGCCTGCCACACCCCAGAACTAAACAGCGACGGTCTACTAGTCTGCCGACTCGCCCGCGCCTTGCCTATGGGGGCGATGGCGGGAGAGAGATAAATCGTCTCTCACGTGCTCCACCGGCTCCTGCCGAGCCGCCGCCTGCGGTCGCGAACCGCCGGTGACCTGCGCGATCAGCCGATGAGGACGATCACCGGGGGGGCCGCTAGGACGGCTGCGGCGGCCAGGTAGGCCCCGGCGGGCAGCCACCAATGGACCCCCGGCGGGTCGAGTAGCCGCGCGATGCGCGAGATGACCGGATTGGCTGTCCCGAGCCGGAGGCCGGGTGCGTCCGGCGCCACCGCAGCGGCGGTGGCGCCTGCCGGCCCGCCGGCCGGGCTGCCTCCCGGGCCGCCACCGAACTGCATTGCTGACCGGGCCGCCGTGGCCGGCAGGGGATCCTCGGCGCCGAGGGCGGGCAGCACGGCGGCCGGGTGCCCGATGATGCTGAGCGCCCCCGCGGGGACCGGGGCCCGGGCCACGCCGAGTCGGGCCAGCGCCCGGGCAAGCGAGCGGCGGCTGGTCTCGCGGGCGGCGGCGTCGTCGGCGAGCATCTCGACCAGTAAGGACACGGCCGCCGTCGCCTCCCGGGCTGGTCGTAGGAAGGGGAAGGTGCGCTCCCAGGCGACGAACGGCTGGATCACCAGATCGTGTCGCCCGGCCACGTGCGCCGCCTCGTGGGCAAGCACCGCGTCCAGCTCGGCGGCGTCGAGGGTGTTCAACAGCCCCCTGGAGACCACCACCCGGGCGTGGCGGACCCCCGGGACGCAGTAGGCGACCGCGATCGGATGGTCGAGGATCCGCAGCAGGATGCCGGCCCGGTCGCGGTGTTCGCACAGGCAGCAGGTGGTGGGATCGGCGCTGCTTCCACTGCCGCCGCCTGCGCTCGGGGCGTCGCCGGGGTCGGCGTCGCCGCTGGCGGGAGTGGTGGGCGGGNGGAGGNGGGTGTGGTCGGCCGACTCCCGCGCGCCGTGCCCGCGGTGGCGGCGGCCGGCGAGATCGACCAGATGCCGGTGCCGGTGCCGTTCGCGCAGGGTCGCCGCGGTGGAGGCGCAGAGCACCCCGAACAGCCGGCAGGCCAGGGCCGTCGCCGTGGCGAGCCCGACGAGGTTGACCCAGCGCAGGCCGGTGAGGGGGGATCCGGCCGCGATGTTGCCGAGATGGTCGGTGATCGCGGTCGGGGTGTTCGTGGACAGCGGGGAGACGGTGAACGCGATCGCGGCCAGCAGCGCCGAGACGCCGCCGGCCAGCCCGATCGCCTGCCACAGCACGATCGCCGCCCGCGGGCAGCGGTGCGGCCAGCGCGCGGCAGCCAGCAGGCGTGGTACCGGCCAGGCCAGCACGCCCGCGAACAGGGCGAGGAGGGCCGCGGTCGTCATCTCGCCGGCAACGCTACCGCCCGTCCGGTGGAATCTGAACCGTTCGATCCGAGTCGGTGGTCACCGCGGCCGGCCCGTCCGGCCCGCCGGGGTCCGCCCCAAGTGGGGGTGGGATGGCGGGATCCGGGGCCTCGGCGGCCGGATCGCCGCCCAGGGGTTCCAGCGCCCGGCGGAGGATCTCCGCCTCCTCGGCCGAGACCGATCCGACAAAGCGGACCAGCGCCGAACCGCGGTCATCCGCGGTGCCCAGAGCCTCCATCATCGCCTCGGCGACGACGGCCTCCCGGCTGTCGGACGCGGCGTAACGGTGGGCTCGAGCGGCCCGCTGCCGACGGACGAAACCCTTGCGTTCCAGTCGTTCGAGCACGGTCAGCACGGTGGTGTACGCGAGATCGCGTTCATGGTCGAGGCGGGCCGCGACCTCGCGGGCCGTGAGCCAGCCATCGCTCGACCACAACACGTCCATGACCGACCGTTCGAGGTCACCCAGGCGCGCCATACGTCTATCCTACGTCGCGTAGAAGTTCAGGGCGGCGGAACGGTCTCGTTCGCGTCGCCTCCTCCGTCACACAGCCGCGCGACCTCGGCGTTCGCCTCGCGACGGCGGGTGCGGGCGGCCTCGCACCGCCGTCAGCCGGCTCGGGCCGGCGCCGCGGACGTCACAACCCGCCCGTGGCCCGAAGGTCGCACCGCCGAGCCGGCCGCCGGCCGGCGTCGCCCCACGCGGCGTCGGGACCTTCTTCCTGGCCCGATTCGGCGTGACGCCGGCCCATTCCTCCCACGCCGCCCTCGGCCGGGTGCACCCCGGGGACCGTCCCGGCCACCCGGCGTCCGGCCGGGCCCGACGGCGGCGTCGGCAATTGCATTCGCCGCCGTTCCCGGCGGCCTTGTGGCGGGTTACCCGCTTGGCGGCGTCGATGTGTTATCCGAAAGTTATTTTTTTGGTGGAGCTGACCGGCCCGGCCCGGGGGTGCACTTGTTCCGGCCCGCCGTGACCAGTTGCGCGGAATGCGCGGGACGGGCCCTTTGGTGCCGCGGTGAACGCAGCGAATGCCAAGGTCCGCGGCTGACGGGCACGTCACACGGGGTTTGCGGAGGGAAGTGACCGGAAGACGGCGTATGCACGTAGAGGGGACGCGCGATGCACTGCCCCGCCGGCCGGCGTCGCGCATGTCGTGGACCTCACGGAAGCCCGACCGCCGACCGGATCACCCCGCTACGTACCTTAGGACCTTCTACTTTGGGTAGAAGGTCGACTGAATCCCGGTCGATTTCTTCCCGCGGTCCTTCGAAGGAGCCGTGCGCATGGTTCTCGCCGCCGACGCCGTCGACCTCGCTCGTGCCCAGACGGCGTTCTCCCTCGCGTTCCACATCTGCTTCGCCGTGTTCGGTGTCGGTTTGCCATGGCTGCTGATCTACACCGAGCGACGTTGGCTCAAGACCGGCGATCCGGTCTGGCTGGCGCTGACGAAGAAGTGGTCGCGTGCCTTCGCCGTTCTCTTCGCGGTGGGGGCCGTCTCGGGAACAGTGTTGTCGTTCGAGTTCGGGCTGCTCTGGCCCGCGTTCATGTCCAAATACGGGGGCGCCCTTGGGCTGTCGTTCACCCTGGAGGGCTTTGCGTTCTTCACCGAGGCGATCTTCGTCGGCATGTACCTGTACGGCTGGAAGCGACTCTCGCCGCGGGCCCACTGGCTGACGCTGTGGCCGATCGCGATCTCCGGCACCCTGTCGACGGCGTTCATCATCACGGTCAACGCCTGGATGAACGTGCCGCGCGGGATCGTCGAGCAGAACGGCAAGCTCCTCGAGGCCAAGCCGTACGCCCCGTTCATCAGTCCAGGTACCCCGCCGCAGCTCGTCCACATGCTGCTCGCGGCGCTGATGTGTGCCGGCGGTGTGGTCGCGGCCATCTACGCGGTGGGCATGCTGCGCGGTCGTCGTGACACCTACCACCAGCGCGGCCTGAAGATCGGGCTCGCGGTCGTGCTGGTCTGCGCGCCGGTGCAGCTCATCGTCGGGGACTGGGCGGCCCGCGTCGCCGGCGCCAACCAGCCGTTCAAGCTCGCGGCGATGGAGGGCCTCTACCACACCGGGTCGCATGCCCCCTTCGCCATCGGCGGGATCTACGACGACAAGACCGGCGAGATCCGCTACGGCCTGGAGATCCCCAGCGGGCTGTCCCTGCTGGAGGGCTTCAGCACCGGCCATGTGATCAAGGGCCTGGACGGCGCGCCGCCGGACGAACGACCGAACGGCACGCTGGTGCACGGCGCGTTCACCACGATGGTCGGGGCGGGCTCCGCCCTGATCGGCCTGTCGCTGCTCACCGGCCTCGTCGTCCTGCGGCGCCGCCGGCGCCGGGAGCGCCCGCTGCTACCCACCAGCAGGCCGTGGCTGATCGCCGCGGCGTGCACCGGGCCGGCGGCGATGCTGGCGATGCTCACCGGCTGGGAGGTCACCGAGGGTGGCCGCCAGCCGTGGATCGTCGGCGACCACATGCGGGTCGTCGAGGGCGTTGCCGGCGGCGACGCGGTCGCGCCGATGTTCGCGGGCACCCTGGTGCTGTACCTCGGGCTCGCCGGCGCCCTGCTGCTCATCCTGCGGCGGATGGCCACCGGCGGCCCCAGCGGCGAGCAGCTTCGTCCCGGCAAGCCCGTCGGTCCCTCGGCCCCCACCGCCCCCCGTCCGCGCGACGGCGGGTCCGGCAGCGGCGGCTCGGGCCCGGCCGGCTCCGGACCGGAACAGGGCAGCGGCGGCGACGAGTCCGGCTCGAAGGAGTCCGTCCCCGCCGCGCAGTACATCCCGGCCGCCCGGGGAGTGCCGGCCGCCCAGGGAGTGCCGGCCGCCAGGTCCTTCCCTGCCGCCGAGTCCTTCCCTGCCGCAGAGTCCGTCCCTGCGGTCAGGTACGTGCCGGCCGCCAGGTCCTTCCCTGCGGCCGAGTCCGTCCCTGCGGTCAGGTATGTCCCGGCCGCCACGTACGTTCCCGCCGCCCGGCACGTTCCGGCCGCCGAGTACGACCCGGCCGCCGAGCCGGTCGCCTGGTACACGCCCCGGACGGATCTGCTCTCTGAGCGTGACCAGACGGGCATGCCGGTGGCGGTGCTCCTCCCCGGCCGCCNCCCCGTGNCCCCCGCCGGCGCACCCGCTCCCGCCGGCGGCATCATGGCCACCGGGGTAGGCGACCCGTCCGATGGATCCGAGCCGTCCACCGGGTCCGAGCCGCCGACCGGGTCCGACCCGTCCACCGGGTCCGAGCCGCCGACCGAAACCGAGCCGTCCACAGCGGCCGAGCCGTTGACGGGCGCCGAGCCCGGCGTGGATCCGAGCCGCAACCCGCCGCCGACCATCAGCCCGCGGCCGGACGGCGCCGAGCCGACCTCGCCGCCCGCGACGCCGGCTCCCGCGTCGCCCACCATCCCGCGGCCCCGGCCCGAGCCGCACCCCACCGGGTCCTCCGGGGGCGGGCGGCCCGCGCCGTCGAACCGGCGTGGCGCGCCCGGCTGGCACAGCCTGCTGGGCCGGCGCTCCGCCGGGGGCCGGCACGCCTCCACCGCCCGCCGTCCCGACACCGGCGCGCGCACCGCCGGCCGCACCGACCGGGGAGAGACCCGATGACCTCCGCCGACCTGCTCCTCGTCGTCATGGTGATCGGCCTGACCGCCTACGCGCTGCTCGGTGGCGCGGACTTCGGCGGCGGCGTGTGGGATCTGCTCGCCCGGGGACGGGATGCGCGGGCCCAGCGCAAGCTGATCTCGAACGCGATCGGGCCGGTGTGGGAGGCCAACCACGTCTGGCTCGTGTTCATCGTCGTCGCCCTGTTCAGCGGGTTTCCGCCCGCCTACGGGGTGGTCGGCTCGTCGTTGGAGGTTCCGCTGTCGGCCGCGCTGGTCGGCATCGTGCTGCGCGGCGCGGCCTACGTCTACCGTGCCTACGGCGCCGGTGCGGCGGGTCCCGACCACTGGTGGGGGCACGTCTTCGCGGTGTCGTCCACGATCACCCCGTTCGCGCTCGGGGTGGCCGGGGCGGCGCTGGCCACCGGGGACATGTCGCCCGACGACCCGTTCGCCCCGGTCCGCAGCTCGTTCGGCCTCGTCTGCGGGCTGTTCGCGGTTGCCGCGACGGCCTTCCTCGCCGCCGTCTACCTGTGCAAGGACGCGGCGGCCTCGCCGGCCACCGAGCACCTGGTGGCCGACTTCCGCCGCCGCGCCGTCGGCGGGGCCGTGGTGTGCGGCATCCTCGCGCTGATCCTGCTGCCGCTGTTCTGGGACCAGGCTCCCGTGGTGGCGCACCGATTCGCCGACCGTTCGCTGCTGCTGGTCGTGCTCTCCGCGATCGGCGGGATCGGCTCCCTGGTGGCGCTGGCGCGTAACCAGTTCGTCGCCGCCCGGCTGGCGGCGGGTCTCGCGGTCGCCGCCATGCTCTGGGGCTGGGCGATCGCCCAGTACCCCGACCTGATCGTGGGGCAGGTGACGGTCGACGACGCCGCGGCTCCGTCGACCAACATCCACGCGATGCTCTACGCGGTCGTCGGTGGTCTCGTGATCGTCCTGCCGCCGATGATCGTGCTGTACCGGCTGTTCACCCGGCCCGAGCCGGTGGACTGACCGGCCGACCCGATCGGCGGCCCTGGATCGGCCCGGCGGTGACCCACCGCCGGGCCGATCCGTGGTCGGGCCGCCCATCCGGGTGGGCTACGGTCGACCCGTGACGGATGCCCCCCCGCAGGCGCCGGTCACGGCCGAACCGCTCACCCGGCGGGTTCTGGCCGCCGAGGTCTGGCTCGTGCTCGGGGTCTCCTTCGCCGCCTCCGCGCTCTACGCGCTCATCCGCTACGTCGGCGTGCTCACCCGGCCGGGACCGGTCCGTTCCCAGGTCGCCCGGCTGAACACCTCGGCCGCGCCGGGCCGCCCGTGGCTCGATCTCGCCCTGCAACTGGCCGACGTCGCCACCGGCGTGGTGCCCGTGCTGTTGGCCGTGCATCTGCTGGCCCGCCACGGCGGCGGGCGGCGCGCGATCGGCCTCGACGGCCGGCGACCCGGCCCGGACCTCGCCCAGGGCGCCCTGCTCGCGGCCGGGATCGGCGGTCTCGGCCTCGGTTTCTACCTGCTGGCCTGGCACAGCGGCGCCAACCTCACCGTCGCGCCGTCGAGCCTGCCCGACGTGTGGTGGCGGGTGCCGGTCCTTGTCCTGAGCGCCTGCCAGAACGGCCTCGCCGAGGAGGTCATCGTCACCGGCTATCTGCTGGTGCGGCTGCGCGAGCTCGACGTCACGCCGGGGCGGGCGCTGGCGACCAGCGCGCTGCTGCGTGGTTCCTACCACCTCTACCAGGGCCTGGGCGGGTTCGCGGGCAACCTCGCGATGGGGCTGCTGTTCGCCCGGCTGTTTCAGCGCAACGGCCGGGTGTTGCCGCTGGTGATCGCCCACTCGCTCATCGACACGGTGGCCTTCGTCGGCTATGTGCTCCTGGTCGGGAAGGTCTCCTGGATTCCCGCTCCGCGCTAAGGTTAACGACAGGGAAACACAAGTCGTCTATCAGGTGTCCGAAGCTATTCTTCCTGACGCTCCGACGGACCATCGGACAACCACGAGGGACGGGTGGGCGTGGGCTGCCCGGGTGCGCCGCGCACGCGGTGCGGGGCCGAAGTGACGGTGGGGCCGAAGTGACGGTGTGGGCGAATGACGAGGAGGGCGGGGCGGATGGCCACCGGGGTCCGTGAGATCGAACGTAAGTACGCCGTCGAGCCAACCTTCGTGCTGCCGAAGCTGGGTGGCGTGCCCGGGGTCGCGACCGCGCGGACCCGCCGCGCAGTCAGCCTCGAGGCCGTGTATTTCGACACCGACGACCTGCGCCTTGCCCGTAACCGGATCACTCTGCGCCGGCGCACCGGCGGCTCCGACGCCGGCTGGCACCTGAAGCTGCCGGTCCGCGTCGGCGAGCGCGACGAGCTGCAACTCCCGCTCGACGCCGCCGACGGCGTGGTCGACGTGGCTGCGGGCGCGCGGCACACCCCGCCGGCGGAGTTCGTCGACCTGGTGTCGGTGCACCTGCGCGGCGGCGAGCTGCGTCCGGTCGCCCGGCTGCGCACCCTGCGCACCGCCCGGCGGCTGCGCGACGCCGCCGGCGTCGACCTTGCCGAGGTCGTCGACGACCAGGTCTCCGCCCAGACACTCGGCGAGGCGACGGTCGTGAGCACCTGGCGGGAGATCGAGGTCGAGCTCGTCGACGGCAAGCGTGGCCTGCTCGACGACGTCGGCGAGCTGCTGCTGGCGGCCGGGGCGGTCGCGGCGGCGGACTCCTCGAAGCTCGGCCGGCTGCTCGGGCCCGCGCTCGCCGCCGGACCTGGGCCGGACGTGCCCCCGCTGCCGCGCCGCCCGCGCCGGCGGGCCCCGGCCGGCGAGGTCGTGCGCGCCTACCTCATCGAGCAGGTGCGCGCTCTGCTTGCCGCCGACCCGCGGGTGCGGCTCGACGAGCCCGAGGCGGTCCACCGGATGCGGGTGGCCTGCCGGCGGGCCCGCAGCACGCTGCGGACCTTCGCGCCGCTGTTCCCGGCCGACACGGTGACGCTGCTCGACGAGGAGCTGCGCGACCTGGCCGGCGCGCTGTCCGGCGCCCGCGACGCCGAGGTGCAGATCGCCTACTTCGACGGCCGGCTGGCCGAGCTGCCCGCGGACCTGGTCGCCGGGCCGGTCCACGAGACGGTCAGCGCCCACCTGTCCACCGGGATGGCCGCCGCCCGCGAGGAGGCGCTGACGATGCTGCGCAGCGACCGGTACTTCGCCCTCGTCGCCAGCCTGCTCACCCTGGTCCGCGCGCCGCTGACCGGCGCGGCGCGGCGCCCGGCCGGCAAGGTCCTGCCCGGCCTCGTTCACCGCGCCGACCGGCGGCTGGGTAAGAAGGTGACCGCCGCCGCCGGGCTCCCGGTCGGCCACGACCGGGACGAGCTGTTGCACTCCGCGCGCAAGCAGGCCAAGCGGCTGCGGTACGCCGTCGAGGCGGTGACCCCGCTGTACGGCCAGGACGCGACGGCACTCGTCGGCCAGGCGGAGCGGGCGCAGGAGCTGCTCGGCACTCACCAGGACGCCACCATCGCGCGCGATCTCCTGCGCGGCTGGGGCGTCGCCGCCCAGGCCCAGGGCGACCCCACCGCGTTCACGCTCGGCGTGCTGCTCGGGCTGGAGGAATGCCGCGGCCGGCTGGCGGAACGGGACTTCTTCGATGCCTGGCCGCGGATCTCCGCTGCGAAGTACCGCCGCTGGCTCGACTGAGCGGCCGCACGCCGGGGCGTCGGACGGCCGGGGGCGGGTAGCCTCCGGTCGACCCCGCCTTCGTCCCGGTGCCGCAGGAGGCTCGCGATGACCACCTCGACCACGCTCCCGACGACGCCGCTGGGCCCGACGGGCATGCAGATCACCCGGGTGGGTTTCGGCGCCTGGGCGATCGGCGGAGCGGGCTGGGCCTTCGGCTGGGGTGCCCAGGACGACGCCGAGGCGGTCGCGGCGATCCGTCACGCGGTCGCGGCGGGGATCAACTGGATCGACACCGCCGCCGTCTACGGGCTCGGGCACTCCGAGGAACTCGTTGCCCGGGCGCTCGCCGACATCCCCGCGGCCGAGCGGCCCTACGTGTTCACCAAGTGCGGCCTGGTCTGGGACGACGCCGACCGGACCGTCCCGCCGGCCCGCGTGGGCGCCCCGGCCTCGATCCGGGCCGAGGTCGACGCCTCGTTGCGCCGGCTCGGCGTCGACCGCATCGACCTGTACCAGCTCCACTGGCCGCCGCAGGACGGCACGCCGATCGCCGACGCCGTCGGGACGCTGCACGAGCTGCGCGCCGCCGGCAAGATCCGTTCGGTGGGCGTGTCCAACTTCTCCGTCGACCAGCTCGAGCAGGCCGCAGCGGCCGGCGGGGTGGACGTGCTGCAGCCGCCCTTCTCCCTGATCGACCGCGCCGTCGCCGCCGAGATCCTGCCGTATGCCGCCGCCCACGGCATCGGCACGATCGTCTACAGCCCGATGCAGTCCGGGTTGCTCTCCGGGCGCTGGAGCACGACGCGGACCGCCGAGCTGCCGGCCGACGACTGGCGGCGCCAGGCCGCCGAGTTCAACCCGCCGGCCCTGGAACGCAACCTCGCGCTCGTCGACGTGCTCGCCGAGGTGGCCCGCCGGCACGCGACCACGGTCGCCGCCGTCGCGGTCGCCTGGACGCTGGCCTTCCCCGGGGTGAGCGGCGCCATCGTCGGAGCCCGCCGCCCGGACCAGCTCGACGGCTGGTTGCCGGCCGGCTCGCTGACCCTCACCGGCGCCGATCTCACCGAGATCGCCGCGGCGGCCGAGCGGCTCTCGGCCGGCCGCGGTCCGCTGCGGCCCGCCGGCGACGAGTAGCCGCGCCTGGCCGGGACCGGCCGTCGGCGGTAAGGGCCCGTCGGCGGTGGGGGCCCGTCGGCGGTGGGGGTCCGTCGGCGGTGTGGGCCCGATTGTGGGCCGAGATGTGGTTCAGGTCGTGGTCGGATCGAAAGTCCCGTCGGTCACCCGTCCGAGTTGCCACGTCTGGGCCATCCACCGCCCGGTCGGTGCCGCACGCTGCTCACGCTGGGAAATCCCTGTCAGCTCGACGGATTGCGGGACGACCCGGGTGTACTAGCCCGTGGCCGGACCAGCGGTGTTGTTCTGTTACCGGGGCATGAAGTGGACTTCCTTGCTCGGAGGACTCCCGCGAAGCCCTCCGTCCGTGTAGCGTCGTCCCTGGCCGGAGTTCGCCGGTTCGCGTCTCAACCGAGGCGCGGCGGAACAGCGCCAGGATCTCTTGTGGCTTCCTGGCGTTCGGTCCGGGGCCCGCGCGGTGCGGGTCCTGACTGCACCAGCAGGGAGAACGGCACGTGGCTCAGGGCACGGTGAAGTGGTTCAACTCGGAGAAGGGCTTCGGCTTCATCTCCGTGGACGGCGGCGGCTCCGACGTCTTCGTTCACTACAGCGCGATTCAGATGGACGGCTACAAGGCACTTGAGGAGGGCCAGCGGGTCGAGTTCCAGGTGACCCAGGGTCAGAAGGGTCCGCAGGCCGACGCCGTCCGCGTCGTCTGAGCCACGAGAGACTTCACGGTCAGCCCGCCCATCGGGTGCTCCGCTGGGCGGGCTGACCGCTTCTCCGCGTCGTTCGTCACGTGGCGGAGTCGATTGCACGACTGCCCGATCGTGCCGGAGGGCTTCGTTTCCCCGGCCCTGTCGGGTATGTCGCCTCGGTCGGAGCCTCGATCGGACAGTTCTCCAGAAGGCGCCTTTCCCCCTGGCCAAGCGGGAATGGAACGGTCTTCGGTGTCCCACCATCGGGACCGGTTGATCCGCCTTCCCGTGGGGCGCCGTACTTTTGCCGCTCGGGGTGATTTCGGTGACGGATCGCCGCCGGGGCGATGGCTGTTCGTGCAAAGCGCGGGTAACCGCATCGCGGTTCTCCGACCGCTTGTTCTCGGTCTTCGCTTGCGGCTCCTCTCGGCAACCAAAGCTTAAAGGTTGCTGAGAAACGCACGGAAAGCGAATGTGCGGCGCGCTGTCGCGACCCGACCAATCACGGCTCGACATGGATGGCGTGCGGGCTCGTGACAGGCCGGCCGCGCGTTGGCGCCGGCCGGCCCACCACTCGCGGAGTCCGGCCCCGCGTCAGCCGGCCGTCAGCTGGTCGTCGACGCGGCCTGCCCGGCCTGCCCGGCGACGAGCAGTTCGGCGATCTGCAGCGTGTTCAGCGCCGCTCCCTTGCGCAGGTTGTCGCCGCAGAGGAACAGCGCGATCTCGTGCGGGTCGTCCGGCGACTGCCGGATCCGCCCGACCCAGGTGGGATCGGTGCCCACCACATCCGAAGGGGTGGGGAACTCGCCGGCGGACGGGTCGTCCACCACCGCGACCCCGGGGGCGCCGAGCAGCACCGCGCGGGCCTCCTCGCCGGTGACGGGCCGCGCGAAGCGGGCGTGCACCGCGACGGCATGGGTGGTGATCACCGGCACCCGCACGCAGGTCGCGGACACCCGCAGGTCCGGCAGGCCCAGGATCTTGCGGGACTCGTTGCGGACCTTGAACTCCTCGGACGACCAGCCGCCGTCGCGCAGCGACCCGGCCCACGGCACGACGTTGAGGGCCAGTGGTGCGGGGAACGGGCCGAGGCCCTCCTCGCCGATCGCCTTGCGCACGTCGCCGGCGGTCTGGCCGAGCTCCCGCGTCCCACCGACCGTGGCGAGCTGGTCGTAGAGGGTGTCGATGCCGGCCTGCCCGGCGCCGCTGGCGGCCTGGTAGGAGGCGGCGAACATCGACTCCAGGCCGAACGCCCGGTGCAGCGCGCCGAGCGCGACGATCATCGACAGGGTCGTGCAGTTCGGGTTGGCGATGATGCCCCGCGGGCGGGCGGCGAGCTGGTCGGCGTTGACCTCGGGGACGACCAGCGGGACGTCGTCGTCCATCCGGAAGGCGCCCGAGTTGTCGACCGCGACCGCGCCGCGCGCCGCCGCCACCGGCGCCCACTGCGCCGACACGTCGTCGGGGACGTCGAACACGGCGACGTCGACACCGTCGAAGACCTCCGGCGAGAGCACCTGCACGGCGACGTCCGCGCCGCGCACCCGCACGGTGCGCCCGGCCGAGCGGGCCGAGGCCACCGGCCGGATCTCCCCCCAGACGTCCGGACGCTCGGCGAGCATCGACAGCATCACCGTGCCGACCGCGCCGGTCGCGCCCACCACCGCGAGCGTCGGCCGTCGGCCGGCCTCGTTGCCCGTCATGCCCCATCCTCCAGGTGAGCCGTGATCAGTGCCGTGCGTTCGGCGATCGGAGCCGTGCTGGCCGCGATCAGTGCCGCGCTGTCTGCGGTCGGTGTCCTCATCGGCCGGTGCCCGCGTAGACGACCGCCCCGCCGTCGGGGTCGCCGAGCTCGAAGGCGCCGTGCACGGCGCGCACCGCACCCGGCAGGTCGGTGTCGCGCACCACCACCGAGATCCGGATCTCCGAGGTAGAGATGATCTCCACGTTGACGCCGGCGTCGGCGAGCGCGCCGAAGAACCGCGCCGACACCCCCGGGTGCGACTTCATCCCGGCGCCGATCAGCGAGAGCTTGCCGATGTGGTCGTCGTAGAGGGTCCGCTCGAAGCCGATCTCGCCCTGCACCTTCGCCAGCGCCGTCAGCGCGGTCCGCCCGTCGGCCTTGGGCAGGGTGAAGGAGATGTCGGTGCGGCCGGAACCCGCGACCGAGCCGACCTGGACGATCATGTCGAGGTTGACGTCCGCGTCCGCGACGGCCCGGAACACCGCCGCCGCCACCCCCGGCTTGTCCGGGCAGCCGACGACCGTCACCTTCGCCTCGCTGACGTCGTGCGCGACGCCGCGGATGATGGCCTGTTCCACGAGCTGTGCCTCCGGAATCTCGGTGACCCACGTGCCCGGCTTCGAGGAGAACGACGACCGGACATGCACGGGGACGCTGTAGCGACGCGCGTACTCGACGCAGCGCAGCATGAGGACCTTCGCGCCGCAGGCCGCCATCTCCAGCATCTCCTCGTAGGAGATCGTGTCGATGCGGCGGGCGTCGGGGACGATGCGCGGATCGGCGCTGAACACGCCGTCGACGTCGGTGTAGATCTCACACGCGTCGGCGTGCAGCGCCGCGGCGAGCGCGACCGCGGTCGTGTCCGAGCCGCCCCGACCCAGGGTGGTGATGTCCTTGGTGTCCTGGCTGACGCCCTGGAAACCAGCGACGATCGCGATCGCACCCTCGTCCAGGGCCGCCCGGATCCGGCCCGGCGTGACGTCGATGATGCGGGCCTTGCCGTGCACCGAGTCGGTGATGACGCCGGCCTGGGAGCCGGTGAACGACCGGGCCTCGGCGCCGAGAGTGGTGATCGCCATCGCCAGCAGGGCCATCGAGATCCGCTCGCCGGCGGTGAGGAGCATGTCGAGCTCGCGGGCCGGCGGCAGCGGTGACACCTGCTCGGCGAGGTCGAGCAGCTCGTCGGTCGTGTCACCCATGGCGCTCACCACGACCACCACGTCGTTGCCGTCGCGCCGCGCCTCGACGACCCGCTCGGCGACTCGTTTGATGCGGTCCGCGTCGGCAACGGAGGATCCACCGAACTTCGCGACCAGGAGCGCCATGGCAGCCAGGTTACCGAGCGCCGACACCTGCCCGCTCCGCTCGCCGGGGATTGCTCCGATGTGACCTGGGCGCACGTCTGCGCAGCGTGCCCGGGGTCCGACCCGAGGCGACCCCGCCCCGACGCAACGCTGTCGTCCCGACGACGGCACGCTGGGCGGATCCGATCCGTTGTGCCAGGGTGACGGCACCGACCGCGTCATATCGACCGCGTCCCGCGGTTGCCGGCGATGGTCCCCGACGCATCAGTCCAGGAAGGACGATCCGCAATGGCAGTCAGCCTCGCCAAGGGTGGCAACGTAAGCCTCACGAAGCAGGCCGCGGAGGCCGGCACCGCCCAGCTCACCGCGCTGAACGTCGGGCTCGGCTGGGATGCCCGCACCACCACCGGCACCGACTTCGACCTCGACGCCTCGGCCATCGGNCTGCGGGCGGACGGCAAGGCCTTCAACGACAGCTACTTCATCTTCTACAACAACCTCGCCTCGCCCGAGGGAGCGATCACGCTGACCGGCGACAACAAGACGGGTCAGGGCGAGGGCGACGACGAGTCCATCATCATCAACCTGCCCTCGGTGCCCGCCGAGATCGACCGGATCGTCGTCCCCGTCTCCATCTACGACGCGGTGAACCGCAGCCAGAACTTCGGCCAGGTGCGCAACGCCTACATCCGGGTCGTCGATCAGGGCGGCAACGAGCTGGTTCGGTACGACCTGTCCGAGGACTACTCCACCGAGACGGTCGTGATCTTCGGCGAG
This sequence comes from Frankia torreyi, assembly GCF_000948395.1. Classification (GTDB taxonomy): domain Bacteria; phylum Actinomycetota; class Actinomycetes; order Frankiales; family Frankiaceae; genus Frankia; species Frankia torreyi. The sequence continues at coordinate 14,647 of NZ_JYFN01000079.1, forward strand.
GTCTACCGCAACGGCGCCGACTGGAAGTTCCGGGCAGTGGGCCAGGGCCACAACGACCTCGGCGGACTGGCCCGCGACCACGGCGTCAGCGTCTGAGCCGCGGGCCGGAGCGGGTCATGCGGGCCTGGCAGGTCGTGACGCCCGGGCCGATGGGCACCGGGCCGCTGCGCGCGGCCGAGCTGCCCGTGCCCGAACCGGGGCCCGGGCAGGTCCGGCTGCGCGTCGACGCGTGCGGCGTGTGCCGGACCGACCTGCATCTCGCCGAGGGCGACCTCGGGCCGCACCGGCCGCGCACCGTGCCGGGGCACGAGGTCGTCGGCCGGGTCGACGCGATCGGCCCCGGGGTGGCGCTGGCCCCGGACACGGCGGTGGCCCCGGATACGGATGCCGCCACACCCCCGAGCGTCGAGCCCGGCGCCGAGGGGCTCCTCGGCGCTGTGGATTCCCTCGGTGCCGCGGGTTCCCTCGGTGCCGCGGACGTCGGCGTTGGAGTCGGGCCGCGCGGGGTGCGCCTGGGTGACCGGCTGGGCGTGGCGTGGCTTGCCTCGACCGACGGGACCTGCGTCTACTGCGCCCGCGGCGCGGAGAATCTCTGCCCCGCGTCGACCTACACCGGCTGGGACGTCGACGGTGGGTACGCCGAGTACGTCTGCGTCCGCGCCGACTACGCCTACCGGCTGCCCACCGGCTACAGCGACGCGGAGCTCGCCCCGCTGCTGTGTGCCGGCATCGTGGGCTACCGGGCGCTGCGGCGCGCGGAGCTGCCCCCTGGCGGCCGGCTGGGCATCTACGGCTTCGGCGCGTCCGCCCATCTCGCCGCCCAGGTGGCGATCGCCCAGGGCGCGCGGGTCCACGTGCTGACCCGCTCGGCCCGCGCTCAGGCCCTGGCCCTCGAGCTCGGCGCCGCCTCCGCGAGCGGGGCGTACGACGCGCCGCCCGAGCCGCTGGACGCGGCGGTGCTGTTCGCGCCGGTGGGCGAGCTGGTGCCGGTGGCGCTCGCGGCCCTCGACCGCGGTGGCACCCTGTCCGTGGCGGGTATCCACCTCAGCGACATCCCGCCACTCGTCTACGCCGACCACCTGTTCCAGGAGCGTGACCTGCGCAGCACGACCGCGAACACCCGGGCCGACGGCGCGGAGTTCCTCGCGATCGCCGCCGAGCACCGGCTGGCGGTGACGGTGTCGCCCTACCCGCTCGCCGCCGCCGACCGGGCCCTCGGCGACCTCGCCGCCGACCGGGTCACCGGCGCGGCCGTCCTGCTGCCCTGACGGCACGGCCGGGCAGCCCGCTGCCCTGACGGACGGCACGGCCGGGCCCGGACCGGCCGGTCAGGACGCGCGGGCGGCCAGCCGGCGCAGCAGCACCGTGCCCGCGACGGTGAGGGCCGCGGCCGTCGCCACCTCGCGGGGCAGCCGGTGGCGGGCCTCGTTCTGGATCTTCTCGTGAAAGCGGTCGAACCGGCTCGGCCAGGGACTGGAACCGACGAAGTACCGGCCCACCTTGTCGGTGTCGGGCAGGCAGGCGCCGGTCATGCCGGCGAGGACGGCCAGGCGCCGCCCGTCCGGGGCCGACGCGGTCAGCAGTGCCATGGCAGCGAGCCCGGCGACCCCGTCCCGGCGCGCGATCGGCAGCCACTCCGGCTCGGTGTTCGGGCCGGTGCCCCAGTGCGGCAGTGCGTCCATGGCGAGATGCGAGAGGAATCCCGCGGCCAGGGCGGGCACGGGATGCCGGATCGCCATACCCACGAAGGCGCCCGCGCCGACATGCGAGCTGATGATCATACGGAGGACCTCCTGATGGACGGTGGACCGGCCGCCTCTAACCATGCCGCCCGGCTCCGCGTCCGCTGACCGCGGGGGTCGGCATCGGGCCTGGCGGCGGCCCTCGCCGTGGTCGTTGCGTGGTCCGTAGGAGCGACCGGATGGGCGGACGTATCGGGCATATGCACGTGCGAACGCTCCGCTGGATGAACGTTCCAAGGCGATCGCCGACGCCCGTTCGGACGGCGGTGCCAACGCGCGTCCGAAAGCGTGGGCGGACGAGATCGCGAAAGCGTGCGCACATGCTCGCGCGAGTGCACATGATGGGCACATGGGCGCGCGGCGTAGCATCTGGGTGCACAGCGCAGCGATGCGTTGCAGATCCACACATGGACGGCCGGCGGCAGCCAGGCCCGGTGGCAGAAAGTGACCATATGTGCGGACGGTGACCGGGGGCGGCGGGGAGGTGTCGGATGATCTCCAGGAGGAAGCTCGGTTCACTCGGAGGCGCGCTGGGCCCCAGGGGGGCGGTCCCGGGTCGTGCGCGGGCGCGACGGCACCTGAGCGGCCTGGATGGATAGGTGGATCCGAGGCGTGCGGACCTGTCCCTTACGTCATGCCGGTGATCTCGGCGCCGCCCTGCCACCGGGCGCCGTCATCTCGGTGGCGTGGCGGTTGGACGGCGCCGGACGGATCATCGGTGGAATGCTGCCCCACGGGCATCCGCAGGGCGGCCCGCAGGGCAAGCGGGTCCTGCACGGAGAGGGCGTCTGGGCGGCCGAGATGTTTCCCCGGGACCGAGAGATCACCACGGAGCTCGACCTGGTCGAGCCCGGTTCCGCGGCCCACCCTGCCCGGCTCGTCGTGCACGGCCCGGAGCGGGACATCGTCGGCTACGTGGACCAGCCGCGACTGCCCACGGACCGGCTGGGCCGGCTGACGACCGGCATGCGGCGCGACGCCCGCCAGATTCGGATCCGGGCCGCCGGCCGGATCTGGTGGATCAGGGCGACGAAGGTCTTCGGCGTGCGGGTCGTCCGCGACCACGGTGTGGACGTCTACCGCACCCGTGGCCTGCACGCCGTGTTCAGCGCCGAGGCGGACCACCTCGATGTCAGCGTCGTCCTGCTGACCCTCGCCTCGATCCCCAGTTCGACGTACGCGCCCATCCTCGGCTTCTGACCGGCTGACCCGCCTGACCCGCCGGCCGGCGGGTCAGGCGGTGACGACCCGGCGTCCCTCGAAGGCGCGGCCGAGGGTCACCTCATCGGCCCACTCCAGGTCGCCGCCCATCGGCAGGCCGCTGGCCAGCCGGGTGACCCGCAGCCCCATCGGCCCGATCTGGCGGGCGAGGTAGGAGGCGGTGACCTCACCCTCGGTGTTCGGGTCGGTGGCGAGGATCAGCTCCGTCACCGTGCCGTCGGCCAACCGCGCGACGAGTTCGCGGATGTGCAGGTCGTCGGGCCCGACCCCGCCGATCGGGTTGATCGCCCCGCCGAGCACGTGGTACCGCCCGCGGAACTCCCGGGTGCGCTCGATCGCGACGACGTCCTTGGGCTCCTCGACCACGCAGATCAGGGCCTGGTCGCGGCGGGGATCGGCGCAGATCCGGCACAGCTCCGACTGGGCGACGTTGAAGCAGCTCCGGCAGAACCGGACCTTGTCCTTGACCTCGGTCAGCGCGGTCGCCAGCCGGCGGACGTCCACCGGGTCGGCGGCCAGCAGATGGAACGCGATCCGCTGGGCGCTCTTGGGGCCGATGCCGGGCAGCCGCCCGAGTTCGTCGATCAGGTCCTGGACGATGCCCTCATACATCGGTGCTCCCGCCCGTCAGCCCAGTCCGGGACGACCGGGACCGCGCGGCACAGCGCCGCCGCCGGCCAGCAGGCCACCGAGATCACCCAGCCCGCCGAGCGCCCCACCGGCCCCACCGGCAGCGGCGGCCCCACCCAGCCCGCCGGCGCCCAGCCCGCTCGCGCCCAGCCCACCCGTGAGCGAGCCCATCCGTTCCGCGGCGAGCCGATGCGCGTTGGTGGTCGCGTCGCGGACCGCCGCGAGGATCAGATCGGCGAGCGTCTCGGTGTCCTCCGGATCGACCGCCTCCGGGCTGATCGTGAGGTCGACGAGCTCGCCGCCACCGTTGACGGTGGCCCTGACCAGGCCGCCGCCGGCCGTGCCATCCACCCGGGCGGAGGCGAGCTCCTCCTGGGCCGACAGGAGCGCGGCCTGCATCTTCTGCGCCTGCTGGAGGATCTGCCCCAGGTGGGCCCCACCACCGGCGGGCAGTCCACCGCCGGCCGGGGTCCCATCGCCGGCGGAGGTCTGCGAGTTCGACATGTCGACGAGCCTACTTTCCTGTCAGCTTGTCGGGATCTGTTCGATGACCGTGGCGCCGAGCCCGGTTCGCAGCAGGGACATCGCCGCCTCCGCGCCGCCGCGGGCGCCGCCCGCCTGCCCCGGGGCATCGTCGTCGTCGAGAGACGGCTCGTCGTTGACCGGCGGTGCGGCGGCCGTGCCACCACTTCCCGTTCCCGCCGTGCTACCCCCCGCCGAACCGTGCCCACCGGCTCCGGCCGTGCCGGTGCTGTTCTGGCTGGTGCTGTTCTGGCCGGTGCTGTTCTGGCTGGCGTTGTTCTGGCCGGCGGCGTGCGCACCGGCGTCGCGCTGTCCGGCGATGCCGTGGGCGGCGGCGGACCCCTGGCCGCGGTCGCCGGAGTGGGTACCGCTGCCGCCGTCCCCGATCTGATCGTGGGTTGGCGGGGTGGGCTCGGGGAAGCGGGGGCTGTCGCCCTCATGGCCCGGGTGATGATCCCCGCCCGGCCCCCCGCCGGGGCCGCGCCAGCCGTCGTTGGCTCCGCCTCGCCCGGGTCCGCCCGCGGGACCGTATGCGCCTGCCGCCCGGCCGGCGCCCCCACTGTCGGCGCGCGGCGCGGGACCGCCCGGACCGGGTGCCCAGCCCGCCGCAGCGGGCGGTCGACCGCCGCCGTCCACGCCGCCAGGTCCCTCACCGGCGGGCGCATAACCCGCATGATCCTGGTGGTCCGGGTAATTTCCGCCGCCCGGCCCCTGCCAGTGCCCCGCCACGGGTTGCCCTGGCCCAGATTGGCCTGGTGTGGGCCCGCCGGTTCGGCCGCCCGCCGCCGGCGCCGGTCCACCGCCACCGGCGCGCTGATCAGGACCGGCCCAGGCTGGTCCTGATCCCGGCTGGCCACCGAAGCCACCGCCGGGCGGTGGCGGTCCCCCGGCCGGCCGGCCGCCGCCACCCCGCCCAGGACCGGAGCCTCCCGCGGGCCCCACACTGACCCGCCAGGTCCCGCCGATCTTCTCCGCCAACGCGGTGCAGAACACTTCGGCGTTGTTGCCCTGCCCGAACATCCGTCCCATCGTCGGGCTGGCGAAGGCGAGCACCACCTCGTCACCGCGCACGTCGGCGACGGTCGCGTGGTCCTTCAGGATCGCGTGCGTCTTGCGACTGCGACGGCCGGCGAGCACGAGGACCTCGTCCCACAGCATCCGCAGGCCAGCGGCGTCGATCCGCCCGCCGCCCGGCCCGGCCCCGCCGCGTTGCCCAGCCCCACCACGTTGCTCAGCCCCACCGCCTTGCCCAACTCGGGGGCCTTGCCCAGCTCCGGCGCCTTGCCCAGCTCCGGCGCCCTGCCTGGCTCCGGGGCCGCCACCGGCTCCCGGCTGCGGCCCGAAGCTGGTGCCTGCCGGCGGCGGCCCGTAGCCGGCGCCACCGGTCGGGGCACCCGCACCGATCCCGCCGGCCGCCGAGGCCGCGTCCCACGACCCGCCGGCCAGCCCCGGGGACGTGGGAGCCGCGGCGGCGCGCGCCGGGTGAGCGGGTGCCGGCCGAGCGGGCGCCGCTTCCCGCGCGGGACTCGCCGCATCGTCCGGGCCATGCGGGCCATCCGGGCCGTCGGCACCGCGGAACGGGGAACTGCCCGCCACCGGGCCCGGGCTGAAGCCGGGCGCCGAGGCCGGGTGCCCTGCGGCCGGGTCGGGAGCGGCGAGCACGGAACGCCGCTCCAGCCGTTCCAGCCGGGTCAGCAGCGCCGCCGGGTCCGCCGAGGCCGCGGGCAGCAGCGCGCGGGCGAGGATCAGCTCGAGCATCAGCCGCGGGCTCGTCGTGCCCCGCATCTCGACCAGGCCGCCGTGCAGCACGTCCGCCGTGCGGGACAGCTCCGCGGGGCCGACCGCGGCGGCCTGCGCGCGCATCCGGTCGATCTGGTCGGGGGAGAAGGATTCCAGCAGCCCGCGGGCATCGGCGTCCGGGACGGCCGCCATGATGATCAGGTCGCGGAACCGGTCGAGCAGGTCGGTGGCGAACCGCCGCGGGTCGTGCCCGGCGGAGACGACCTTGTCGACGACGGTGAACAGGGCGGCACCGTCGTGCCGCGCGAGCGCGTCGACGGTCTCGTCGAGCAGGACCCCGTCGGTCACGCCGAGCAGGGCCACCGCGCGGTCGTAGTGCAGGCCGTCGTCGTCCGCCCCGGCGAGGAGCTGGTCGAGGACGGACAGCGAGTCCCGGACCGATCCCGCCCCGGCCCGCACGACCAGCGGCAGCACCGTCGGGTCGACGGTGACGCCTTCCTGCTCGCAGATCGACGCCAGGTGCGTGCGCAGCACGCCCGGCGGGACGAGCCGGAAGGCGTAGTGGTGGGTGCGGGACCGGATCGTCGGGATGACCTTGTCCGGCTCGGTGGTGGCGAAGACGAACTTCAGGTACGGCGGCGGCTCCTCGACGACCTTCAGCAGGGCGTTGAACGCCGCGGCCGTCACCATGTGCGCCTCGTCGACCACGAACACCTTGAAGCGGGCCGAGGCGGGGGCGAAGAAGGCCCGTTCGCGCAGGTCCCGGGCGTCGTCGACGAGGCCGTGCGAGGCCGCGTCGATCTCGGTGACGTCCATCGAGGCGCCGGTGCGGATGCCGACGCACTCGTCGCACACGCCACAGGGCTCGGGGGTGGGCCCCTGCTCGCAGTTCAGCGAGGCGGCGAGGATCCGGGCCGAGGACGTCTTGCCGCAGCCCCGCGGGCCGCTGAACAGGTACGCGTGGTGCAGCCGGCCGGTTCGCAGAGCCTTGCGCAGCGCGTCGGTCACGTGTTCCTGGCCGACGACCTGAGCGAAGGTCGCGGGACGGTACCGGTTGTACAACGCTGTGCTCACTGGCCTGCTCCGCGTGCTCGACGAGACGATCGGCGAAACGAGAGGACCCCCCGCACACCCGTCAGAGCCCGCTTACCCTTGCTGCCTTCCGGCCCTGGGGGGTTTCACGAGGGTAACGCCGCACGAGGGGTCTGCTCCGCAGTCTAGCCCGTCCCGGACGATCATGAATCCGGAGGTCCCCCGCCCCACCCGAACCGGCCGCCACCCCGCCCCGGCGGTCGTCCGCGCCCGACCGCCGTCCGCGCTGGCGCCGGGGCTCGGCTTTATCCTTTTCCCTGCCGGGGGGACGAATCGGGCGCGGAACCCTCTGGAAGGGCAAGGAAGTCCGGCCTCCGCCCTCCGCTGGCCAGGAGCTCGCGTGCGGCCTGTCCTCGCGCCTGCGCGGGTGTTCGCCCGGGACCCGGGTCGAGGCCCAGCCGTCTGGTTACGTGCGGTGACGGGTGACGGGGGTGGGAACGGGGGTGTGCGGGGGGCCGGTGTCCTGTGGTCCTTGGGTATGGACATACCGGACGCCGAACCCATCAGAGCGACCACATCGGCGCTCTCCCACGCAGCCACCCCGAACACCCGCCAGCCGCCGCCACGCTCCGCGCTCGCCGCCGCGGCCCGCGGCCCGCTCGACCTCGGGCCCCACCGACGCGCCGCCCCGCCCTCGGACCCGTCCTCCCACCACCACAAGCCACCACCACAAGCCACCACCACAAGCCACCACCACGGCCACGTGACACGGTCATTCAGATTCCGCGGAACCGCGTCAGCCTCCGGGATCTTGCCAGTGTCGCTCCCCGCGCAGGCCCGACCCACGCCGGTTACCGCAACACGGGACGGTCCGGCGGCCGATGCCCCCAACGGCCGGGGTCAGCGGGCCGTGCCCAGGCGGACCAGGGTGCCCCGAGAGGCGCGCTGGGCCTGACTGCGCGCGGCTGGGCGACCCCGCGTCCACGGACCGGCGACGATCAGATAGTCTCATCGACGGAGGATTCGCCTAGTGGCCTAGGGCGCACGCTTGGAAAGCGTGTTGGGGGCAACCCCTCGAGAGTTCGAATCTCTCATCCTCCGCAACGATCTTCCCGGGTTCGCCGGACTGCCCAGCCTTCGATCAGGCAGGACAGGATCGGCCCCGATCTCTCCCGAGGCCGCTCCCGCCTACACCCCGCCCCGCGACCCGCCGGTCTGGGCCGGTACCGGCCTGAACCTCCACATCACCGTCCCGCCCGTTCACCGTTCCCGCCACGAGCGCCACCGACGCCGCGACGGCAACGCTTCGGCGACCGCCCCGGGCGGTAGACGCAGGTCGTACCCCGCGTACTGCTCATCCCCGGGATACAAGATCGTCGGAATGAAGCAGGCAACGAACTCGTCGGTCGCCTCTGCCGTGTACACCCGGATCCCGAGATCACCGAGCCGTCGCGGGATTACCTCACCCGGCTCGCGCGCCACGTCGTACCGCCGCACCCGCAGGCCCGGCGCATCCTCCTCGGCGGCCCAGTCCTCCCCGAGACCATCCCACGCATTCCCCGTCATCCGGCCACCGTGCCACACCGCTCCATACCTCTAGGCGGATCAGGTTCCGATGGTTGATGTTGTCCGGGAGACCCACTCGGCCCGGCTGATCGCGTAGATGTTCCGCGGCTCACCGTTCGGTCGATGGGTCCCTCGGCGAGGGTGAGACCAAAGCTGCTCGGCGACGCGGATGAAGCTGATGTTCTCCGGATGGATGATCAAGATTGGGCGGCTACGGCCGGCCTCGGTGAACGCGAACTCGACGGCGGCCGTCGCACCTTCGGAGGCGATGCTCTCACCCCACCGATCCCGCCCTACCGTCCACGCCACCTCGCACAAGCTCTATCGATGATCGAATGGGATGATCTGTCAGGCGAGGTGAAAGACGCAATCACCGGACAGGCCGGTCCGGTGGTCTCCGCCGGCACTGTGGATGGGGGGACGGCTCCTCATCGACGGCCCGGTGGTGCGGGTGGTGGACTGGGCGCGGCCCGCCGCCGCTTGCTGGGTTGACGCGGCGTTCATGGTGATCCGGCTTGTCGGGGCCGGCCATGAACCGGCGGACGCCGGACAGTGGGCGACCGGTCTCGCCTGCTGGACGGTCGCACCGGACGCCCTGACCGCGTTCGCCTGCTACGTGACCTGCCTGTGGACGGTCCGGGCCGCCCAAGGGGGAGGCTCGGCGGCCGCGTGGCGGGCCCAGGTAGCCCGCCGGTATGCCGCCGACCGGCAGGGGCGCTGAACCAAGCTTGCCGAAGCCGGCAACGTCCAGGTCGAGGTGGGTGGTCCGATGCTGCACAGAGGGCGCGCGCGGATGCCTTCGATCTTGTCCATGAGCCATGATGTTGGGGTGACCGTCAGGGTGCTGGACCGCGAGGTCTACTCGATGAGCGAGGCAGCCCGCCTGCTCGCGGTGAGCCCGGCACGCCTGAGAGGGTGGATCGACGGCTACACCCGTGGGGAGATCCACTATGACCCGGTGATCCGCCCCGAGCGGACCGGGAACGAGGCGGTCACCTGGGGCGAGTTCGTCGAAGCTGGTTATCTCCGGGAGTACCGCGTCAAGGGGATCTCCCTGCAAAAGATGCGGATCGTCGTGCAGCGCCTACGCGAGCGGTTCGGGGTGTCCTACCCCCTCGCCCACGCCAAGCCCTACGTGTTCGGGATGGACGTCGTGCTCGCGGTCCAGGAAGAGGTCGGCCTCGGCAGTTCGCTGTCCATGGTCCGGATCAGCGACGGGCAGTTGGTGCTCGCGCCAAAGGCGCAGCACTTCTTCGAAATGGTCGAGTTCGCACCAGGTGCTGGCGTCGGCGAGGATGAGGCGTTGCGCCTGTTCCCGGACAGCACTTCCCGCCAGGTCGTCCTCGACCCGCTGCGGCAGTTCGGTTCCCCGGTGGTGCGCAGCACTCGCACGGCGAACCTGTACGAGCTGTGGGCTGCCGGCGAGTCCATCGCGGAGATCGCTGAGGCCTATGAGCTGCCGGACGCGGACGTCGAGGCCGCGGTGCGCTACGAGAGCCGTCTTCGAGGGCAGGAGATCGCAGCCTGAACATGGACGACGGTGCCGTACTACGGCTGCGGTGCGACTCCGGCTCTATGGCCTGGGACTGTGTGCTACGCCGATGACGTGTGCGCTTGCTCCGAGCATCGAGGGTTCGGTTTCGGTCAGACGGATGGCTCGGAGGAGATCGCCGGGGTCGGCCATTCGCCGCTCGAGGTCCCCCAGCAGCCAGGCGAAACCTTCGACAGCGACAAGACTGATGTCCTGGTAGCCGGCGCGGTCGAGCTCCGCGCGCAGCTCCTCGGGGTGGTGGAAGTAGGCCCAGAAACCGCCCTCGGTGGGGCGGGTCGGGTCCTGGCTCAGGCCGGTCCGTAGGTTGTGGTCGAAATCGTCCCAGATCTCGCCGCTTTCGAGTAGGCCCTTCCTCGTCGCGTCCAGGACCCAGGCGTGTCGGGTGATGACCTCGACCAGAACGGTTCCGCCGGGTCGAAGGACACGGCTCGCCTCGCGCAGCGCCGCCGCCCGGTCGTCCGGCTCGACGAGGTGGTAGAGCGGGCCCATCAGCAGCACGATGTCGGCGGCTTGATCGGCGACCGGCAGACGGCGAGCTTCGCCCAGCTGGGCTCGAAACGGTGCGTGCTGTTGCGACCGGCTGCGGGCTCGTGCCCTGTCGACATGGCGGGCGACCGGGTCGATGAGGAGCACGTCGTGGCCACGTTCGGCGAGGTGCGCGGCGTGCCTCCCTGGTCCACCGCCGACATCGACGACACTTCCATGCCTGGGCAGGAACCGGGCGAAGATGTCCCAGCTCCGTAGCCGGACCAGGTCACCGAGGCCCGGCTTCCACAGACGCCGGTCCTCATCAGCCAACTCGTACCGGGCCGTTACGCGGCTATCGACCTCCATCTGGCCAGTATGGGAAGGCCGTCCGCACCTGGCGATCATTTTTGCCCGTCCTGCGCGACGAGACCAACCGCTGCGCCGCGCTCTTGCAGGCCATCGCCCGGGTCGACCGCGCGGTCGCTGGCCTCCCTGAGCGGACCGTCGAACTGGTCGAACTACTCATATCGACCATCTGGCGACTCTTCCGATCCGGGTCCGTATGCCGCGGGTCTTTCTGTCGGACCGCGCTCCTAGCCTGAGTGCTGTCCGGAAGGCGCTACGCCGGAAGGTGCAGAGTCCGCCGCCGGGGGCCGGGGTAGACGGTAGGTGTCGTCCGGGCTCCCGCAGCTAGGGTGATCCCGGTGATCCCGGGGACCGAGGAGCTGGAGCGGAGGGTAGATGGCGACTGCGCACGACGTCGCGGCTTACATCCTGCGGGCTCGCGGGCCGATGTCGACCATGAAGCTACAGAAGCTCGTCTACTACTCGCAGGCGTGGCACCTTGTGTGGGAGCAGCGTCCCCTGTTCCCCCAGGAGATCCAGGCATGGGCAAACGGGCCTGTGGTGTACGAGCTCTTTGACGCCCATCGCGGTCTGTACACCGTCGGACCCGAGTGGCCCAGAGGAAATGCGGACGCGCTCCTGCCGGATGAACGATCCAGCATTGATGCCGTCCTGGACAGCTACGGCGATCTGTCCGGCCGCCAGCTCAGTCACCTCACCCACGCTGAAGGTCTGAGGTGCTGCCCGTTTCACGGACACGCGATAGTTGGACTATATCAGCTTTACGCCGCCTCCGGTATTGATGTCTGACTCGTCAGGTAGAGATGTTCGACGTGTTCCGGAGTGTGGTAGCCGAGGGTGGAGTGGAGTCGCTGCCGGTTGTAGAAGACTTCGATGTACTCGGCGATCGCACTGCGGGCGGCGCGGCGGGTGGGGTAGATTTCTCGGTAGACGAGTTCATTTTTGAGTGTGCCGAAGAAGGATTCGGCGGCGGCGTTGTCCCAGCACACTCCGGTGGCGCCGACGGAGGGTCGCGCGCCGTGCTTGCTCAGGGTTCGATGATAGGCATCGGACGTGTATTGCGCGCCGCGGTCGCTGTGGAAGATCAC
>NZ_JYFN01000080.1 GCF_000948395.1 Frankia torreyi
GCCGCAGCGTCTCACCCGAGACACCCAGCCGTGCCGCGATCACCTCGACAGGATCAACCTCGCCGGTCGAGGTGTCCAACGCGAGCAGCACCTGCGCCCGCCTGATCATCGAGGCCGGATGCACACCCGTGGTGGTGACCCGAACCAACGCTTCACGATCGGCCGCGGTCAAGGTGACCGGCCGCTTCTTCTGTGACGGCATGACTTGTCCTGACCGGCAGAGGGGACGAGGAAGATCTGCCAACACCAGCCTGCCACACCCCAGAACTAAACNGCGACGGTCTACTAGGCTAAACGGCATTGCTCCCCGAGGTGTGGCCGCCGTGGGCGATTGCGGGGGTTTCGCTCGCGGCGGATAAGTCGGGTGTTCCGGACAGGCCTGAGGCGTTCTGGGTGTTGATCAGGTTCTGGGTTCTGGGTTTAGCAGTGCGTCAGGATCGCCTTAGAGAAGTCGGGCGAGCGGGGGACAGGTCCGCCCGCGGACGGCTCCTTGCCGAATGATCCGCAACCGTTGGCAAACGGCCTGGTCGAGTTGACGTTTCACGATTGCCGGGCGGACGAGTGCGGGGAGAAGGCGTCAGGATATGGTCGCCGCCAGCGCGAGCAGCACCAGGGCGCTGACAGCGGCGATCGTCCGGATGGAGTTGAAGAAGTCCCAGCGGGCCCGCTGGGACTGCCAGTCGCTCGGCGGCGCGCCCGGCGTCCAGGTGGCCATCGCGTTGTTGATCGGGAGGTCGCCACGCACGGTGACAATGATGTTGGTGAAAACGCCCACCGCGGCGACCGCGGCCAGGATCGCGCAGGCGGCGGAGCCAACTACGGCGGCGACCGCCGTCAGGGCCACCGTCGAGAGCAGGCAGGCAATCTGCAGCGGCTTCATGAACTTCGGGTAGCTGATGTCGAACGCCTGCTTGACGAGTACGTAGGTGGTCGCGGGCAGGGAATGCATCGCAGGCCGCACGGCGACCAGACCAATGGTCATCGTCCCCGCGACGAGCCCGGCCAGCACGAGGGAGACTACGACAAGGGTCGAGACCATGATTTTTTGGCTCTCCATCCATCAGACGCCGCTGAGTGGATGTGTTCATACCAAGCCGGACGGGTCGTCGCGACCCGTTGTCCTTTTCCTGCCTGGCGTGCCGGACGGCGCAGCGGGATGGCCCGTGGCGGGGGTAATGCGGGCTACCGGGCGGTTGACGCCCGGCGGCGTGCCGGGCGGGTGAGTCGATCCGTCACGAATTGTAATCGGTGCGATGCTTCCTGGCGAGGGTGGGCTGGCCGGTCGATGAGCCTTGGCTGGCTCGTATCCGCAAGCCGTCCCCGCTGGGAACCGGCGTGTGAGGTTGTTCGCCGGCAGACTGGTTGATCGATCTCCTCACGCTCGGCGAACGACAGATGCCGAGGCGACCGCTTGGGAGCGCATGGCACCCTCGACCGTTCATGAACGCAGGTCGCGCTTGACCGCGACCTGCTCAGCTCGCGGATGAGGCTCGCTTGCCGGTGGCGCGTTCATGGGCACGTAGGGTGTCGACGGCCAGGCGGCGCTCGGCCGGGGTCAGCGGTTGGAGGGCCTCTCGCCAGGCGGTGGCACCTGGACCGAGCCATCCCTCGATCGCCGGACGGCTGACGTCGGCGATGCTCACGATTCGCCGCCGCCGGTCGTCGGGATCCTCGCGGCGCTCCACGACCCCGCCGCGGCTGAGGTCGGCGACCATGAGGCTGACCGTCATCGGCGCCACCTCCAACCGCGCGGCCAGGGCATTCACGGTCATGAGCCCGTCGAAAAGCAGGTACGACAGCAGCGACAGGTGCCGGGGGCCGAGGGCCAGTTCGGCCAGCTCATCCGGCGGCGGTGTCCGCTTGGCCCGCCCGACCAGTTGCGGCATCAGCAGCAGGAGCTCTCGGACGGCCTCGTCCACGTCGAACTCGCCGCCGCGCCCAGGGCTGGTTGACACTTCCCTCCCCGTCGTAGTTAGCGTTGCTGGAAAGGGCCGCGAAGGCCGGCGTGCGCTATCTGGTGCTGCTGTCCTCGCCGGCGTCCTCTGAAGTCGGAGAGTTCGACCAGCCCATCGGGCTGGTGCACCGCGCGGTCGAGCGGGCCGTCGCCGAGTCCGGGATCGCGCACACCGTGCTCTACCCGAGCTGGCTCGCTACCTAATGCCCGGCGCGACTGGGCCGAGCAGATCCGTATGACCGGGCGGGTCGCGCTGGCCTTCGGGGATGCGTCCTGCACGCCGATTCAGACCTCTTCGCCCGCATCGGGTTGATTTTTCGCTCCTGATCGAGTTGCCGGTTCAGGTCACGGATGGGACGGTAGATGGGGCGATTCCGAGAGGGGGTGGGATATGAGATTGCCGGCTGCTGTCCGGCTTACCGGTATCCAGTACCCGGCGCCTTCTGGAATATTCTCTTCATTTTCCCACAGCGCCGATCATCCCATTCCTCGGCGTCTTTTTACCTGATCCCGAGAGGGCCGGAAATGGCCTCCCGGGAAGTCGACCATGCGCGGGCGAAACAGGATCAGGTCGCCGCCTGTATCCGGGAGACAGCCTCCGGCGCCGGGATGGACGCGGACACGGACACGCTCTCCAGGCTCGCTGAGCTCAAGGCGACCGGCGACCTGCCCGAGGCGGAAACCAGCATGCCGAGGAGAAGGTCCTGCGCTGAAACCACTCGACGAGGTGGGAAGGATGGGTAATCGTGCTTTCCTGGATGGTTCGCCGGCAGGGGCGGCGGGCGGGGCAGCGGGCGGGAGTGCCGGTGTCCCGCTCCCGGCGGGTGGCGGCTTCAGCGGCGTTGATGAGCTTCGCCGCGGCGGTCACTGTCATCTTCGCCCGGCTGATCGACCGGCCGATTGCCCTGCCGGTTTCGGTCGCCGCTGTGACGATCGCGCTGGTGGCAGGCTGGGCGGCGCTGGTCGGACGGGGGCTGCGCCGCCTGAGCGCGGCCGTAGTGGCGGCCTTCGCGCTCGGCGGCCTGATCGCCTTCGCGGGGGTGGTCGGCCTGACCACCATGCTGGTCACCGCGTGCCTGCTCGTCACGTCGGGAACCGCAGCGCGCGGCGCCTTCGGACGACACCGCCCCAGGGGGCGCATGGTTGGAGCCGCCCGGCGCGGCGTCCTGCTGGTGAACCCGCGCTCCGGGGGTGGCGCCGCCGACCGCCACAATCTCGCTCAGGAGGCCGCCCGGCGGGGGATCGCGGTCGTCACCCTCACGGAACGCGCTGATCTGCGTTCCCTCGCCGAGGACGCCGCCGACCGCGGAGCCGACGTGGTGGGCATGGCGGGCGGCGATGGTTCGCAGGCACTGGTCGCGGACGTGGCACGGCGGCGAGGGATGGCGTTCGTCTGCGTCCCAGCCGGTACTCGTAACCACTTCGCCCTTGACCTCGGCCTCGACCGGAAGGATGTGGTGGGGGCGCTCGACGCGTTCGACCTCGCTGTCGAGCAGCGCGTTGACCTCGGTCAGCTCGGTGACCGCGTGTTCGTCAACAACGTCTCGTTGGGCGTCTACGCCGAAATCGTGCAGTCCGACAGCTACCGTGACGCCAAGATGGGAACGGCGGCCGCGATGCTGCCCGACCTGCTGGGCGTGGACCGCGCTCCGCCGGATCTTCGCTTCACCGGCCCGGACGGTCAGGCCGGATCGACCGCGGACGTCCTGCTCGTGTCCAACAACGCCTACCAGCTGCACAGCCTTGGTGGTTTCGGTACCCGGCCCCGGCTCGACAGCGGCCGGCTTGGCGTGGCGGCGTTGCGCGTCGATCGCGCTCGCGACCTACCCGCCCTCGTCGCGCTCGAGTCCATGGGTGCCATCAGCCGGTTCCGCGGTTTCCACCAGTGGACCAGCCCCACCATGCGCATCGACTCCGCACGACCGGTCAGCGTCGGCGTGGACGGGGAGGCGCTGCGCCTGCCGCCACCGCTGGATCTCCGCTTGCTTCCGGCGGCTGTGCGCATTCGGATTCCACTGCACGCGCCCGGGGTCCCGGCCGCGCGGCCGGGTGTCTGGGGGATGTTCCCCGCGCTGATCCGCATCGCCGTCGGCCGGTCGCCGGCCTGAACCGTGCCCGTGCGTATCGGCGTGGGTGTCAGGTGGTCGGCGGCCCCACGACGCCGTCGGAAGGCCTGCCATCGGGGCTCCCGGGACCGGGTCGGATGGTGCCGGCGGCGGCAAGGACACCCAGCACAGCCAGAGTGATCAGAACTACCACAAGGACGAGGGCGACCGATGACGGGGTCGGAGAGTTCCACAGCGCCAGGGCCAGCGCCCCGGCCCCGATGACGATCCCGCTGGTGAGGCGGCGATGCCTGGCCAACCAGCGGCCCGCGCCGCCGGTGCGCACACCCACCCGGGTCGCGGCCCGACCGACGGCTCCGGTGGCGTGGGCGGCGCCGGAGCGGACAGCCCGGGCGCCGCGCCCCGGCCCGTAGAGATATCCAGCGACCACGATGATGACGGCTATGGTCAGCCAGGTAAGCGCGCTGTCTCGCAGGAAACGGACGAGAGTGTCGTAGATGGCCGCTGCCGCGTCCCGCGGCTGGGTGTCGGACGGGACGGAGTCCAGATAGACCTGGCGCATGACGGCCAGCCCCACGAGCAGCACGATCATCGTTACGCCGATTCCGATTCCCGTGGCCATGAGCCCGGCGCGGTGCGAGGGCGCCAGCCACACGCCCAGCGCGGCGAGTGCCACAACGGCGACCGGCAGCCAGCGGCCGAGGACGGCGAGTAGCCGCAAGGCGTCCTGAGCCTTGCTCAGTTTGTCCGTTCGCAGCAGCACGATCTGTCGGTCGACGTCGGGAATCTTGTTTGCCTTCTCGAAGCCGGCGTCGGCCAGCCGCTTCTGCACACTGTCGACGACCGGGCCGATGTCCAACACGATCGTGTTGTCCTTGGCCTGCACGGCGCTGCCGCCCTTACCGGTGAGGACCTTCACCACGGCGGCATGTGCCCGACGGTTCGCGTTCTCCCAGACCAGGGGGAACTGGTCACTGGTGACCACCCCCTCAACCACCTGATGTACCGCGCTGGTCAGGGCGGTCTTCAGCGCGCCGGCCAGTGCGTCGGCGTGGTCCACGACAGCGGGGGGAGCGCCGTTTCGCGCGAGGACGCCGGCGAGCGACGCGGTGACCTGATCGACGTTGACGTTACTGACGACCCGGCCGGTCAGACGGTCGATCACCAGGTTCTGCACCGCGGGGTCGGTGGCGAGCGGGGCGACGGTATCGACGTACCGGTCCGTATCGGAGATCGTCGTGTCCGCCCAGGTGGCAACCACGGCGAGCGGCGCCAGCACGGCGGCCAGCAGGAGCAGGAGGGACGCCCCGACGGTCCGTAGCCGGTCGTGCCGCACCGCTGCCGCGCTGCGCAGCCGCTCGTACTCCGCCCGTTCCCCGACGGACAGGGGACGCTTGTCGTCCGAACGCGCCGGGCCGTCCGAGCCGCCGCCAGCACTGGCAACCATGGCGCAGCCCTCCTGCTTTCTGCCTGGGGAGGCCGCCAGCACGGTCCCGCGGCCGCGACTTTCCCTGCGAGGAGTAACCATAAACTGCCGGCAGGCGAGACGGGAATGTGCCGCCGAGAAACTCCGGAAAAATATCGAAATCCGCTTCCTCCGCCTCGATCCGTTGCCGTCGTATGTTTGCGGGCCACCGGTCTCGGGCAGCCAATACGAGGAAAATATCCTTGAAATGCAAGTGGTCAAATTAAGGAGAGAGTAATGACGACACAGGCTCCTGAGCGGACGCTCGGCGCGATCGCGCACGGCGACGCACCAGTCTTCGAAGAGATCGTGCAGATGCACCTGAACACGCTTGAGCGGTCGGGCCTGGACGAGCGCACCTACCATCTCGTGCGCCTGGCGGCGCTCGTCGCCGTGGACTCGGCGCCCGCTTCCTATCTGATGAACCTCGCCGCTGCCCAGGAGGCAGGCCTCACCGCCGCCGATGCGCAGGGCGTGACCACCGCCATCGCACCGATCGTCGGAAGTGCCCGGGTCGTGTCGGCCGCGGGGAATGTCCTGCGCGCGCTCGGATTGGACGAGATCCTGAACGAGAGCCCGGAGTAACGGGAATGGTGTGAGGTAGAGCATGGTAGCGGTCGTCAGCCCACCGCCGGTCGCGGCCGGTTCGCGGCCACGGCTGTCCGCGAGGTCCGAACAGCTCACGCCGACCGAGCGCGCGGCCCGGGGAAAGGGCGCGAGGATCCTCGCCCCGCGCCGGATTCACGGCGAGTATGCGCCGACGTCGGGCCGGGCCGATCCGGTCGACGTGATCGAACGGCAGTCGCGGACCCGGCTGCCCGAGCTCGTCCCGCTGCGCTACCAGCGCATGCTGGAGTCACCGTTCCGGTTCTTTCGTGGTGCCGCCGCGGTCATGGCGGCGGATCTTGCCGGCACCCCGGTCTCCGGGATCGACGTCCAGCTCTGCGGCGACGCGCACATGCTCAACTTCCGCCTGCTCGCCTCCCCCGAGCGCCACCTGGTGTTCGACATCAACGACTTCGACGAGACACTTCCCGGCCCGTGGGAATGGGACGTGAAGCGGCTGGCCGCGAGCCTGGTCATCGCCGGCCGCGGCAACGGGTTCGCGCCGGCGCGGCGCCGGGCGGCCGTCAGCGCGGCGATCGGTGCGTACCGGGCCTGGATGCGCCGGTTCGCGGCCATGACCAACCTCGACGTCTGGTACGCCCACGTCGACGTGGATCAGCTGCGGGCCCGGCTCGGGGACGTGCTGGGACGGCGGTACACCAGGCGCCTGTCCCGCGCAGCCACCACTGCCCGGTCCCGCGACCGGCTGCGGGCCTTCGCCCGGTTGACCGAGGTGACAGACGGCCAGCCGCGTTTCGTCTCCGACCCGCCGCTGCTCGTCCCGGTCCGCGAACTGCTCCGCGGAGCCGAGCGCGACCTGCTGACAGATCAGCTCACCACCATCATCGACCAGTACGGCGCCACCCTGGTGGACGACCGGCGTTCGCTGCTCGCCCAGTACCGGCTCGTCGACGTCGCACGCAAGGTCGTCGGCGTCGGCAGCGTGGGTACCCGCTGCTGGGTGGCGCTGCTGCTCGGCCGCGACCGCGACGACCCGTTGCTGCTGCAGGTCAAGGAGGCGCAGGCGTCGGTCCTGGCGGATCACCTGCCCGCCAGCCGGTATGGCAACCAGGGGGAGCGAGTCGTCGCCGGACAACGTCTGATGCAGGCCGCCGGGGACATCTTCCTCGGCTGGCAGCGGGTGGACGGCATCGACGGGCGGCGCCGCGACTTCTACGTCCGCCAGCTGCAGGACTGGAAGGGCGTCGTGCTCCCCGAACGCATGGACCCCGACGGCCTCGCCCTGTTCGCGCGGCTGTGCGGAGCGACCCTCGCCCGGGCCCACGCCCGCTCGGGTGACCGCGTCGCGATCGCGGCCTACCTCGGCGCCGGAGACGCCTTCGACCAGGCGATCGCCCGGTTCGCCGAGGCCTACGCCGACCAGAACGAACGCGATCACGCGGCGCTCGCCGAGGCCGCGCGGTCCGGACGGATCAGCACGGCAGGCTGACGGGCGGGGGTGGGAACCCGTCGGGGTCGACGGTCCCCGGCTCGGCCCGGCGGGATGCGCTGGCCCTCACTTTGAGTGATGCTCTGGGTGTGGGTCGGCAGTGGGGACCGGCCGGCGGCCGGGGTCGCCACGAGCAGTCGAGAGGGCGTCTTTCCGACGCCCGGAGGCGGGCTTTGAAACCACCCAGTGGGTTTCGGGACAGATGGCGCGGGTCCTCGGCGGAGGACCTGGCCCGCCAGTTGCGGGAGAGCGATCTGATCAATGGTGCGATGACCCTCGCCGCGCTCATCCTGATGCTGTTCTTCCCGTTCATCATCACACTGGCGGCGGTGTCGCCGCTGCGCCCCGGCGGTGCGGCCGAGATCATCGTCAGGCGGATGGGGCTGAACCACGACGCCGCGATGGCCGTCGAGCGTCTCTTCACCCCCGACGGCGGCGGATCCGCGCAGTCCGGGTGGACGGTCCTCGGCGCGGTCTGGCTGACCCTGGGCGGACTGAGCCTGGCCGGGGCGGTGCAGTCGGTGTACCTGCGGGTCTTCCGGATTCCGGCGTTCGGCCTGCGCGGGGTGCCGGCTCAGGTGGTCTGGCTCGCCGGACTGATCGTCTTTCTCGCCGGCACCACCGCCACCGGGGCGGTGCTCACCGGCACGGTAGTCGGCCAGGTATGCCAGGGTCTGATTGTCATCGCGGCCATGGGACTGCTGTTCTGGATCGGTACCCGGGTTCTCGTCCGTGGCCGGCTGAGCTGGCGGGAAATCCTGCCCGCAGCCGTGTTCACCACGATCGGCCTGACCGGCCTCGGGGTGGTGAGCCGGCTGCTGTTCTCGGCATCGATCGTTGCGAACGAGCGGAACTACGGCGAGATCGGAGTCGTTTTCACGCTTCTTTCGTGGCTGATCGGACTCGGGGTCGTTCTCACCGGAGGGGCGACCGTCGGCGGCTGGTACAACAATCAGGGCCTGTCCGTCCTCCGCGCATTCAGGCGACACGCGAGATCCTCATCCGAGTGATTGCCGTATCCACCCACGGTCACGCACCCGAAATGTTCGTCGATCCACCCCGACGCCGGTGACAGCTTCTCCCCCGCCTCCCCGCCAGGACCGCGAAACGTGTGGTGACGCGCAGTTCGGGTAAGTCTCTCAACGAGACATCGCTGGTATCCGATTTCGACCTGCGCAAGGGGGCTTCATCATGGATTACCCGCTTCTGTCGGCCTTCTGGACCATGCTGCTGTTCTTCGGGCTCATGCTGTGGCTGTACCTGCTCTTCGTCGTCATCTCGGACATCTTTCGCAGTCGTGACCTCTCCGGCTGGGGGAAGGCCGGATGGTTGACCGCCGTCATCGTCCTCCCGCTTCTGGGAGTTCTGGCGTACACCATATTCCGTGGCGATTCGATGGGTGAGCGGGCAATGGCGGACCGGCAGCGGCAGCAGGCCTTGTACCAAGGGTTCCAGCCGTCCGCGGTGCAGTCTCAGGGGATTGCCGACGACATGGCGAAGCTGGTCGAGCTCCGGCGGAGCGGTGAGATCAGCGAGGAGGATTTCCAGCGGGCGAAGTCCCGCGTTCTGACCTGAGCCCCGAGTGAGATCAGTCAGTCGTGCGGGCTGACATCCGGCTGGCCGCCATCCGGCGTGTCGGCCCCGGAGGTGGTCCGGGACATCAGCGTGGCGGCGACCAGGCCGAGGACGCCGATGACGGCGAGTGTGACCATGGCGGCGGCGTAGGCGTTCGTGGTCAGGCCGGCGACGAGGATGGTGCCGGCGATGGCGGTGCCGAAGGAGGAGCCGAGGTTCGAGATGCTGCGGGAGAGGCCGGAGATCTCGCCCTGGCGTTGCTCGGGGAAGGCGGACTGGACGACGTTGACCGAGGGGGTGAGCATCACGCCGAGGCCGAGACCGATCAGCAACAGCCCGGGGGTGAACGCCCACGGGCTGCGTGATCCGGCGACCAGGCCGATCAGGAGGATGATTCCGGCAACGGTCAGGGCGAACCCGGCCGTGATCAGAGTGCCCTGGGAGCGACGTTTCGCAAGCCGCTCGGCGGCAAGCGACGAGGCGAGCAGACCGACAGTGGCCGCCGTGAAGATGAGGCCGGTCTTGATGGCGTCGTAGCCGCGTACCACCTGGAGGAACGCGGCGACGGTGAAGGACGAGCCCATGAGCAGCAGCCACTGGATGTTCTGGGTGACCAGGCCGAGGTTCGAGCTTCGGTTGTGGAACAGACTGGTGGACAGCAGCGGCTCCCGGCCGGCTCGCTCCTCGCGGCGTACCCAGTGCAGGAATCCGGCCAGCACGAGCACGCCGGCGGCCAGGAGGGCGGCCGTGAGGGCCAGGCTGTTGTCGGCGGCGAGGATGCCCATGACAATCAGGGTGAGGCCGCCTGCGGACAGGACCGCGCCGGGGAGGTCGAAGTGACGGTGCGGGTCCGGCGGGAGCGGGTCGGGGACGGACCGGCTCAGCGCGATGATGAGCGCAATGACCAGGGCCTGGAAGGCGAAGGCCGCGCGCCAGCTGATCGCGGAGGTGATCAGGCCGCCGATGAGTGGGCCCGCCGCCGCCCCGAGGCCGCCAGCGGCCATGATCATCCCGAAGGCGTGGGCTCGGGCGGTGAGGTCGGTGAACAGCAACGTGGTGAGGATGTAGACCGGGGGGATCAGCAGGGCGGTACCGACACCTTCCAGGATCGAGTTGCCGATGAGCAGTACGCCAACCCCTGGCGCGGCGGCGCTGAGCACGGCCCCTGTCCCATACACCGCGAGCCCGGTGAGGAAGCAGCGTTTGCGGCCCAGCCGGTCGGTCAGCTTGCCGCCGGGGATCATCAGCGCGGCCATGACCAGGAGGAAGACCGTGATGACGACCTGAACGGCCTGGACGGTCGTGTCGAGGTCGCGACTGATGTCGTTGATCATCACATTCATGTTCGACCCGGCGAAGCTGCAGATGAACTGCGCGAGCGCGAGCGGTGCCAGGACTCGTCGGTCGGTGCCGGCCGACCGTGGCGGGGTGAGGGGACCTGCGTCGGGCGTCTGCTCGGTCATGGTCGCCGCGTACCTCGCTTCCAATCGCGCCGCCGACGGTCAGCGGGCCAGGTACTCGGCGCGGTCGAGCTCCTCGTCGAGGGCGATGGCGGCGTCGATGAGCGCGAGGTGCGTGAAGGCCTGGGGGAAATTACCGAGCTGTTCACCGGACGGTCCGATCTCCTCGGCGAACAGGCCGACATGGTTGGCGTAGGTGAGCATCTTGTCGAAGGCGTAGCGGGCCTGGTCGAGGCGGCCGGCGCGGGCGAGGGCCTGCACATAGAGGAAGCTGCAGAGATTGAAGGTGCCCTCGGAGCCCCGTAGTCCGTCGGGGGAGGCGGCGGGGTTGTAGCGGTAGACGAGGCTGTCACTGACGAGTTCGTCGTTCATGGCGTCGAGCGTGCTCAGCCAGTCGGGGTCGTTCGGGGCGATAAAGCCGACGCGGGGCATGAGCAGCAGGGAGGCGTCGACGACGTCGGTGTCGTAGTGCTGGACGAAGGCACGGCGCTTGTCGTTCCAGCCACGGTCGATGATCTGCCGGAAGACGGTGTCGCGGGCCGTCTGCCAGCGGGTGAGGTCGGCGGGACGGGAGTAGGCGGTCGCGAAACCGATGGCCCGGTCAAAGGCGACCCAGGTCATGAGGCGGCTGTAGGTGAAGTTCTGCCGGCCGCCGCGAGTTTCCCAGATACCTTCGTCCGGGCGGTCCCAGTGGTCGGTGAGCCAGTCGATGACGGCGGTGAAGGCGTTCCAGCCGCGGATTCCGCCGATGTCCCTCGCCTCGGCGAGGGCATAGGCGGCCTCGCCGTAGATGTCGAGCTGAATCTGGTCGGCGGCGGCGTTGCCGGCCCTGACCGGCGCGGAGCGGCGGTAGCCCTCCAGATGATCGAGGATCTCCTCGGTCAGGTGGGGTTCCCCGTCGACGCGGTACATGATCTGAAGCGGTTCACCGGACGCGGTCCAGCCGGCGTCGAGGCGTTCGCGTAGCCAGCGGCGGTAGGCGTTCGCGTCGCGGGTGAAGCCAAGAGTGGTCAGGGCGTGGACCGACAGGGAGGCGTCGCGGATCCAGGTGTAGCGGTAGTCCCAGTTGCGTTCGCCGCCGATCTGCTCGGGCAGACCCATCGTGGCGGCGGCGATGGGAGCGCCGGTGGGCGCGTAGGTGAGCAGTTTCAGGGTGATCGCCGAGCGGGTGACCATCTCCTGCCACCGGCCTCGGTAGCGGGAGGCGCGCAGCCAGGTCAGCCAGAAGGCGCGGCAGGCGTCGAACGCAGCGGTGATCGCCTGCACGGTGGGCGGCGGACCGCCGGGGCGTCCGCCGCGGGCGGCGGCGTCACCGCTCTCGCTGGTGAGGACAACCGCGGCCAGCTCACCGGCGTCGAGAGTGAAGCGGGCAGAGACGTCGTGGCCGTCCGGATGGAGCGCGATCGGGGCGGTCGCCTGCACGTGAAGATCCGTATCAGGCCCGTGGAACACCACCGATCCGTCGTCGAGATGGCGCAGCGTGTGGGACGCGCGACCGTAGTCGAACCGTGGCCGGCACAGCAGCTCGAAGGGCAGACTGCCGCGAACCACCCGGGCGACCCGGATCAGCCGATGCCGCGCCGACGGGGTGTTCGAGGGGTCGGGCTCCATGAAGTCGAGCACCTCGCCCACCCCGCCCGGGGCCATGAACCGGGTGACGAGCACGGCGGTATCGGTCAGGTAGAGCTGCCGCACGCCGGCCTCGTCGGCCGCGCCGAGGTCAGCGGCCAAGCGGCAGTAACCGCCACGATCGCTGTCGAGCAACGAGGCGAAGACACTCGGCGAGTCGAACCGCGGGGTGCACCACCAGTCCACGGTCCCGTCGGCGGCGATCAGCGCCGCGGTCTGCAGGTCGCCCACGAGACCGTGATCCGCGATAGGTGGGTAGTCGTTCATGATGGTTCCTCCCGCGGTCGTCGCGGACCATGAGCCTGCCGGTGGCCCGAGCCCGCGGCATGCCCCAGCCCTGGTTGCCCGCGACGCGCGAGGGCGGCGACGTGGGCCTGCAGCACTCCGGAGTACGACCGCGGAAACCCTCGCTGCGTCGGCGGGTGAAGTGCGTGGTTATGATGCCCGGTCCAGAAGGCCCCTCCCGCATTGTTGAGCTCGTAGCTGTCGAGCTTTCCCCTGCCGCCGGCAGGCCCGCCAGCCCCCACCGTCCATCCTCCGTCCCGCGGACCATCGCCGCACCTTCACCGCAGGTGACCGGGACGGCCGCCGCGACAACCGCCGGACGGCGCCACCGAGAAACCGGGGCAGCCGCACTCTTCTTACCCGGGCGGCTGTGGACGGAAGGGGCGCTGGTGTGGCGTGTCGGTGATGACGAGTGCCGTGGATGGGGATATCTCCCGCCACACCCCGGGCAGCTCGCTCAGCGGCTCCGGCGCTCTCGACGAAACCGGCCATTCGTTCCAACCCCCCGACGGGGTCCTCCGCCAGCCCGAACGTCAGGGCAAGGTGGAACATCACCTCGGAATCCGTAGAGCCTTTTATGTCAGCGAAATGGCGGAGGTGCCCACGTGGCGTCGAGGCAACCGCCGCGTTGACAGCCAGTACAGATCTTGAATGGTCAGGGTCTGGCTACGAGAGTTCTGGATCGAGGGGCCAGGCCCCCGGTTTGGCCGAGGAATCAGGCGATGATGTCGGGTTGGTACTGAGATACGTTCGAGCAGGCTCCTGATCGTCTTGCGACCCCACTCGACCGCCTACACGATGGTCGCGAAGTTGTCGTCGGAAACGATATTCCGGCATCTCGGCCTCGGTCCAGGACCGTCGTACCCTGGCCGTCGCCTCTCAGGATGTCCTGGGCATCAAACCCCGGCGCCGCAGATGTGGCACAGCCGTTGTCGAGGTTTCCTAGCCGTTTACCCTCTCTTCTGGTCTCCTGGGCGATCCTGTATAAGGCAGGAGCACAGCATTGGACTCCGCGGTCGCGGTCGTGGCGGTGACGCTGATGGCCTACGCGCTGGTGGATCGGCGCCTGCGGCAGACGCCGATCAGCGGCGCGCTGGTGTTCACCGCGGCCGGCCTGCTGGCCAGCGAACAGGTCTCGGGACTGATCGCCTCGTCCGTCGGTGAGCACGGCGTCGCGGCGGTTCTGGAACTGACCCTCGTCATCGTGCTGTTCACCGACGCCATGGGGGCCGGCCTGGGGCCCTGGGTGACGGAGGCGCCGCTGCCCGGCCGGCTGCTGGGAATCGGGTTCCCGTTGACCATCGCTGCCGGCTGGGTGCTGGCGTCGGCGCTGTTCCCCGGCCTCGGCGTGTGGGAAGCGGCGCTGCTGGCGGCCATACTGGCACCCACCGACTCGGCACTTGGGCTGCCGGTCATCAACAACCAGCGGGTTCCCCCGCTGATCCGACATGCACTGAACGTCGAAGGCGGCCTCAACGATGGCCTGGCCCTTCCGTTCGTGACCATCTTCCTGGCCCTGGCGGAGGAGGAAGAAAGAACCGCCGGCCGCGGACATGCCGTGTCGGTGTTTCTGCGCGCCCTGGTGGCCTCCGGCGCCATCGGGGTGGCGCTGGGCGCCGGTGGTGCCCTGGCCCTACGGTGGTCGATGAAGAGGGGCTGGTCCAGCCGGCCGTGGCAGTCGGTCGCGCTGCTCGCCACGGCGACGCTGGCCTACGCGCTGGCGGACCTGATCGACGGCAGCGGCTTCATCGCGGCATGGGCCGCCGGCCTCGTGGCCGGCCTGCTCGCGCGCGAGAGCCTGGCCGCGGCGCAACAGATGCCGCAAGATGTCGCCGAGCTCGGTGTCTCCGTGAGCTTCGTGCTGTTCGGCGCCCTGTTCCTGGCACCAGCCCTCGAACACGTGACCTGGACGACGGTCGCCTATGGGCTGCTCAGCCTGACTGCCATCCGGATGATCCCGGTCGCCGTCTCGTTGTGTGGATCAAAGATCGCACCCCAGACCGTGGCGTATGTCGGCTGGTTCGGGCCACGCGGGCTGGCGTCGATCGTCTTCGCGGACCTGGTCGCCACCAGCGGTCTGCCCGAACAGCACCAGATCGTCCCGGTGGTGATGCTGACTGTTGGTCTGAGTGTAGTTCTGCACGGCCTCACCGCACCGTGGGGCGCTCAGCGTTACGGACGCTGGTACGCGGCCGCGGCAGCCCGCCATCCTGAGATGCGCGAAGCTACCCAGGCACCGCCGCCAACCCGCCTCGCCCGTCCAGCCAAGGGGTCGAGAACATGATCAGGAAGGCTAGCCTGACAACGATGGCTCCTCCTGGAGGTCGTCGGGCAGCTCGCGGCCGGCCTGCCGGGCGGCGCGACCTCCGCGACCTCACCACCGCCGGAGTCCTGGCATCGGTCGGTCGAACCCGGGCCCGCTCCTACACGGCAGGCCCCCGCTTCCCCCAGCCGGCACTCGACATGGCGCGCACACCCATGACCTTGAGGAATCCGTACACCAGCTGACGAGAACCGCCACATGTCGAGACGCCGAGGCGGATACCGAGGGTCGCGACGGTGCCGAGGCAGAACAGAAACCGTCGACCAGACCACGCCCCCACGGTCACGGTCACCAGATGGTTCGGACCGTCCAGACCTACCCGAGGTTCGGAACGCACGTTCGACACGGCGAACGATGGCGCCGACTCGGCGGTCACCGAGCATCATCCCTGGTCGAGGCCCGTGTAGCGACCTGGAAGGTATCGCGAAGGTCCCGCAGAACCCGGTGGTCAGAGGTCGAGGTCGTAGCGGTGCAGGCCGGCCGAGCAGGCCAGGATGATGCCGCCGCCCAGCTCGGGAGGCAGCCAGACGCAGTCCCGGGCCCCGCCGTCGAAGCGCATCACGGCGGCGCACGTCCAGCTCGTCGTGTCCCAGACCAGCAGCGCGCCGTCGCCGCCCGCCGTGGCCAGCCAGGCCCCGTCCGGTGAGAACCGCGCCGAGCGCACGGTGTGCTGATGGCCGGTCAGCGTCGCGACGGACGCGCCGTCGCCGACCAGCCAGACCCGCACGGTGTGATCGGCCGCGGCGGAGGCCAGCAACCCACCGTCGGGTGAGAACGCGACGCCGAGGACGCCGTCGGTGTGCCCGGCGAGCTCACGGCGCAGCCGCCCTGTCGCGACCTCCCACAGCCGCACGGTCCGGCCCTCTCCCCCCGCGGCGACCCAGCGTCCGTCCGGACTGACGGCACAGGCCTCGACGGCACCCCGGGGCACGGGTGGGCCCGACACGTCGGTCGGGGCGGGAGGGGCGGCCAGCGGCGGCAGCGGGTGTCCGGTCATGACGTCCCAGCGCGGCAGCGTGCCGTCCCGACAGGCGGCGACGGCCCAGGAGCCGGTGGGGTCGAGGGCGAAGCCGGTGATCTCGGCGTCGGCCGTCAGCGTCCCCAGGACGGCGCCCGTCACCGGATCCCAGCGGCGCAGCGCGGTGAGGTCCGCGGGGACGAGCACCCAGGCGCCGTCGGGACCGGCCTCGGCGCCGCGAACCCGGTCCGCGACGCCGCCGATCGCGACGCCGGTGCGCTCGCCGGTGTCCAGATCCCAGACGGCGGTGCCGTCGTCGGTGTAGGCGACGACCAGGGAGGCGCTCTCGCCGCCGCGGGGGGCGACGACGGCGCAGCCCCGCATCGGTCCGTCCCGCCCGCCGACGGACGGTTTCGGCAGGTCGACGTCGGTGGCCCACAACCGGATCGCGCCGTACCGGCCGCCGGCGGCCACCCACGTTCCGTCCGGCGCGAGGACACAGGCCCGGCTGGCGACCGCCCCGGACAGGTCGGCCCGGTGCCTACCGGTCGGCGCGTCCCACAGCCGGATCACGCCCTCCCGGCTCGTCGTCACCAGCAGCCGGCCGGCCCGGTCGACCGCGGCGGCGTGGATCGCCCCGGAGTCCTCCCGGATCAGACCGATCTGGCGGCCGGCGGGCATCGTCCAGCGGCGCAACGTGCCGTCGCGGCCCGCCGAACCCAGCCAGGTGCCGTCCGGCGCGACCGTCAGCGACAGAACGGGCCCGACGTGACCGGTCAGGGTCGTCGTCTGGCGGCCGGTCAACGGATCGCAGATCCGGACCACGCCATCGTCCCCGGCGACGGCGAGCCAGTCGCCGGCCGGAGCCACGACGCAGCATCGCAACGGCGCGTCCGCCAGGGTCACGGTCAGCAGCGGCTCTCCGTCGAAGGCATCCCACCCGCGCAGGGTCCCGTCCGCGCCGACGGACAGGACGCGGGCGCCGTCCGGGCTGAACATGCAGGCGGTGGCCTCGCCGTGATGGCCCCGCAACACCCGCGGCGCGGCCGGTCGACCCGGGCCGACCGCCGGGCCGACCGCCGGGCCGGCGGGCCAGGCGCCGTCCGCGCGGACCGGGGAGCCGTCGTCCCACCGCCTCGGCACCGCCCAGATCCGCACCGTCCCGTCCGCTCCCGCGGAGACGAGCGCCCGGCCGTCCGGGGCGAACGCGCAGGCGGACACGTCGCCGTCGTGCCCGGCCAGGACGGCCTGGCCACGCCCGTCGGGCACCTCCCACAGCCGGATGGCGCCGTCACCGCCGGTGGAGGCCAGCGACCGCCCGTCAGGGGCGACGGCGAGCCCGTCCACCCAGCGCCGATGCCCGGCGAAGGTGCGGCGCAGGGCCGGATGCGGCTGGTCGGGTCGCGACCATCGGTTGGTCAGCCGGGGCCGGGCGACGTGGGCCGCGAGGGCGGACCGGGCGTCGTCCAGTTCCGGGCTGCCGTCGAGGCGACTGGTCAGGACCGCGCCGAGGGAGGCCGGCGGGTCGGTCGGGCCGAGCAGGTGGGCGTTACGCAGGACGGCGCGGCGCAACGCGGCCAGCACCGGCTCGTCCGGTAGGACGGTCGCCGCCAGGGCGAGGTCGGCCTGGACAGCGACCGGGCCGAGCTGCGGGCGTTGCAGCTTGGCCAGGGTCCAGCGCAGATCCCGGACCAGCGCGGCGACCTCGGCCGTCCGGCCCGCACCGACGAGATGGCCGACGAGGTGGGTCCACGCGTAGTCGGCGGACTCCGGCAGCAGCCACCACGGCTCGCCCGGCGCCACGGCCAGGACCGCCGGCGGCACCGTCGCCGAGGCGGCCGAAGCGGGCAGGGCGGGCAGGGCGGGCAGGGCGGGCAGGGCGGGCAGGAAGGTGTCGCGCAGCGCGTCGCAGAGCACGGCCTCGAACTCGCGCAGCCGGTCCTCGCCGACCCGGACCCGCAAGTAGGTGCGCAGCACGTCCTGCAGCAGCAGCGCGGGCGGCGACCTGCGGTAGGCGACGACCAGGGAGAGGTCCGCCAGCTCCTGGCAGAGGTCGTCGACCTCGTCCGGATCGAGATCGCCGGTGGCCCCCCAGTAGGCGTCGAGCACCCGGCGCGGGATCTCGACGTCCTCGGGGAAGACCGCGAGTTCCAGGTAACGCTCCAGACGGTGCCCGGTCAGCAGGCCGAGACTCGCCGCCAGGGTGGCCTCGACCGCCTCGGTGCGCTGCGCGGCCCGGCTGACGTCGAGCCCGGTCGGGCCGCGCCGGCGCATCCGGCGCAGCACCCGCTCGGCGGCCCGGGTCAGGCTCATGCCGTCGCGGACATGCCGCACGAGCGCGCGGTTGACCAGGCGCAGCAGCACCGGCCAGCGCCCGGTCACCCCCAGCAGCCGTTCGGCCGCCTCCGGCGCCTGCATGTCGAGGTCGCGCAGCAGCAGTGTCATGGCCTCGGTGGGGAGCATCGCCGGAATCTCGATCATCCGTGCCCGGGGCACGAGGTCACGCAGCCGGGTGGTGACGAGCCGGACGGTACCCGCCCCACCCAGCAGAAACGGCTGCAACTGGGCGGGGTTCCACACGTCGTCGACGACCAGTAGCCGGGACTCGTCACCAAGCAGCGTCCCGAGGTGGAAGCCGGCCTGCTCCGGATCGGCGAGGGTCGGCCGGACGCCGCTGAGCGCCTCACTGAGATCGTTGATCCGTTCCGCGAGCCGGGCGCCGTCCAGCGTCTCCCCGATCGTGACCCAGAGCAGCCCGCCGCCGAACGTTTCGGCGATCTCCGGTTGCCGGCAGACCCCGCGGGTCAGCGTGGTCTTCCCCATCCCGCCGGTGCCGTGCAGCACGATGGGCTCCCGGACGGCGCCGAGCCGGGCCGCGCCCGCCGCACTCGCGAGCACCTCGGCGAGCACGACCGCGGTGAGCGCGGGGCGGGGCACAAAGTCGTCCCGGTCGCCGGGCAGCATCCACGGCCTGCGTGGCCGACCGGCGCCCGCGACCGGTGCGCCGCCGCCGGCCGCGGTCGAGTCGCCACCACTGAGGTCGACCGCCCGGCGCTGGCTCTCCCGCAGCTTCACCAGGGCGTCGAGGACGGCCGTCTCCAGATCGCCGGCACCGCGGAAATCGGCCGTGATGATGCCGGACTCGCGCAGCCGACTGCGGAACGCCTTCTGGCGTTCCGCATGGCTCTCGTCGACGAACTCACCGAACGGAACCTCGGCGAGATAGTCCAGCAGGAACACCAGGCGGGGCATTCCGGCCCGGGTGGCCGTGTCGAACTCCAGCTCGGTGTAGGACGTCTCGGGCCGGCCGGTCACCAGCGAGCCGTAACGAAAGCCGATGAGCCCCAGATAGACGTCGGAGGAAAGGACCGTCCGCACGCAGAAGTCGGCCGGATCGGCGTCCCGGGCGCCGAAGTACTCCATGTCGATCACCCGGTCGCCCGCCAGCGCGACGGCCCGCTCGGCGGCGGCGACGAACGATCGCTCCCGCGGAAACCGGCGCAGCTCCGCGGTATGGCTCAGAAACACCCGCCGTTCGCGCTGTACCGGCGGCCCACCGCCGGCCGGCCCCGAGCCGGGTGCCCGAATCCGATCCGAGGACGGATCAACCGGGAACGACACATGTCGCAACGTATCCGATCGACTCCGCTACCCGCATCCTCCGCCGCTGCTGCGTGGCCGCCCGGGGACGGTCCGTCCGCCTCGGCCTCGGGTCGCCGCCCGCTCGGCGCCGTCCCGCCGCGCGTCGGCGCGGCCTGCCGCGGGGGAGACGGGGTGCCAGCTCCCCCAGACCGATCAGGTAGTAAGGACCTCGTGGATTCCCGTGACGCTAGCAGCGTCGTTCCCGTCGTCCCGGTGTTGGACAGCGACGCGATGGCGGCGGCCCGGCGCCGGCAGGGCGAGCTGACCAAGCCGCCGGGCGCGCTCGGCCGGCTCGAGGAGCTGTCGATCTGGCTCGCCGGCGTGCAGGGGACCTGTCCCCCGCGGCCCTTCGAGCGGGTCCGGGCGATCGTGATCGCCGGCGACCACGGCATCGCCGAGCTCGGCGTGTCCGCGTTCCCCAGCGATGTGACAGCCCAGATGGTGGCGAACTTCGCCGCCGGCGGGGCGGCGGTCAACGTCCTCGCCCGCCAGGTCGGGGCCGCCGTGCGGGTCGTCGACGTCGCCGTGGACAGCCCGCGGCCCACGACCGTGGGCGGAGTCGACGGCACCGCGCCGCCCGACCGTTACCGGGTGCGGCGCTCGAGCGGACGGATCGACCGGACGGACGCGTTGAGCGTGGCCGAGGCCGAGCGGGCGTTCGCCGTCGGCCGGCTCATCGCGGACGAGGAGATCGACGCGGGTGCGGATCTGCTCGTCCCCGGGGAGATGGGGATCGGGAACACCACCCCCGCGGCGACCATCGTCGCGCTGCTGTGCGACCGCGAGCCCATCGAGGTGGTCGGGCGCGGCACGGGCATCGACGACCGGCGCTGGATGGTGAAGACGGCCGCGATCCGGGATGCCATGCGACGCGGGCGGCCGTTCGCCGGCAACGCGCTGTCGATGCTGCGGGTCGTCGGCGGGGCGGACCTGCTGGCGCTCGCCGGCCTGCTGGTGCAGGCCGCCGTGCGACGGACCCCGGTCGTCCTCGACGGCGTGATCGTCTGCGCCGCGGCGCTGGCGGCCGAACGCATCGCGCCGGGCGCCCGGCAGTGGTGGGTGGCGGGCACCCGCTCCCCCGAACCGGCGCAGGCGATCGCGCTGGGCGCGCTCGGGCTCACGCCGCTGATCGACGCCGGGCTGCGTCTGGGCGAGGGCACCGGGGCCCTGCTGGCGGTGCCGTTGGTGCGCGCCGCGCAGGCGACGCTGGCGGAGATGGCGACGTTCGACCAGGCCGGCGTGAGCGGCAAGTCCGAGGCCGTCGGCGGCCTCGACGCCACCGACGGCGCGGCGGTCGACGTCACGTGATGGTGGCGGCGAGAACCGCGTTCACGCTGCTCACAGCGCTCCCCCTGCGCGGGCCGGAGCGGCTCGACCGGCGTCTGGCCGGCCGCGCCATGGCGCTGGCTCCCCTGGTCGGCCTGGTCCTCGGGCTGGTCACCGCCGTGGTCGTGGTCGCCCTGCGGGTCACGACCGGGACGCCCGGCCACCGCAACCAGAGCCTGCTGCCCGCCGCGGTCGGCATCGCCATCCTCGCGCTGGCCAGCCGGGGCCTGCACCTCGACGGCCTGGCCGATCTCGGCGACGGCCTCGGCGCGCGGCGGGTGCGCGGGCGGGACCGCGCCCTGGAGATCATGCGCGAGTCGACGATCGGTGCTTTTGGCGTCGTCAGCGTCGTGTTCGTCGTGCTGCTGCAGGTCGTGGCGCTCAGCGCCGCCATCACCGTGCACCGCGGCACGGTCTCGATCCTCGTCGCCGTCATGACCGGGCGGCTCGCCGCGACCCTCGCCTGCACCGGGCACACCCCGCCCGCCCATCCGGACGGCCTCGGCGCGCTCGTGGCCGGCACCGTGCGCACGCGGGACGCGGTGCTCGCCGTCATCGGCGTCTGCGCGGTGGCGGCGCTGGCCGGCCGCCTCGACTTCGACGGCGGGGATGTCAGCCGAGCCGTGCGCGCCGTCGTCGCCGTCTGCCTCGGAACCGCCTTCTCGGTGGCCCTGCGCCGCTATCTGATCAGCCGCTTCAGCGGCCTGACCGGCGACATGCTCGGCGCGATCATCGAGCTCACCACCATGGTGACCCTGATCATCATGGCCATGACCCTGCCGACCCCCGCGGTGCACTTCCTGGGGCACCAGCGGTAGCGGCAGACCGCGGTCGCTACCGGGGGGAGGACTGGACGAAGGGGGGTCGGACGACCGTCATGGGGCTCGGGCGGCCGCGGACGTCGACGTTCACGGTGTCGCCCTCGTTGACGCCGCGGCCCAGCAGTGCCAGGCCGATGCCCTGGCGCAGCGTCGGGGAGAAGGTGCCGCTGGTGACCTCGCCGACCGGTTCGCCGCCTGCCGTGGTCACGGGCATGTGCGGCCGCGGAATGGCCCGCCCGGTCGACGTCAGCCCCCACAGCAGGCGCGCGGCCCCGGCGGCCCGCTCGGCGAGCAGCGCCTCCCGGCCCCAGAACCGTTCCTTGCCCCAGCCGACCGCCCACCCGGACCGGGCCTGCACCGGCGTGATCTCCCGCGACAGATCCTGGCCGTGCAGCGGGTAACCCATCTCCGTGCGCAGGGTGTCGCGGGCGCCGAGACCGACGGGCGACGCGCCGAGCGCCTCCCCCGCGGCGAACAGCGCGTCCCACAACGCAGGCGTGTCGTCCCAGCGAGGCAGTAGCTCATAGCCTCGCTCGCCGGTGTAACCGGACCGGCAGACGATCACCGGGTGGCCCTTCCACTCCGCCTCGACGAAGCTCATGTACGCCCCGTCGGTGGGCAGGCCGAGGGCCGCCACCAGGGTCGGGGCCGCGGGGCCCTGCACCGCGAGCACCCCGAACCCGGTGTGCCGATCGGTGACGGACACGCCCGCGGGGGCGGCCTCGGCGAGGCGGGCGACGACCTCGGCGTTGTTCGCGGCATTGGGAACGAGCAGGACCCGCTCGGCGGAGAAGAGGTAGGCGATCAGGTCGTCGACGACCCCACCGTCCTCAGCGCAGCACAACGTGTACTGAGCCTGCCCGGCGGAGATCCGGCCCAGGTCGTTGCTCAGGCAGGCGTTGACGAACGCGGCGGCGCCCGCGCCGGTCACCTCGGCCTTACCGAGATGGCTGACGTCGAAGATTCCGACCGCGCCACGGACCGCGGAGTGCTCGGCGAGCACTCCGCGCCCGGCGTATTCGATCGGCATCTCCCAGCCCCCGAAGCCGGCCATCTTCGCGCCAAGATCGACATGACGGCCGTACAACGGAGATCGACGCAGGTCTGCCATGGCGGACAGCCTAGTGCCGCCGCGATCCGGATCGGCATGAGCGGCGATGGAACGACGAAGGAGCGGCGAAGGACCGATCGCGGCGCCCGGAGGGTCGTCCACCGGGCTTGTCGTTCAATACGCTCACCGCATGACCAGCATCGCGCCCAGCTCAGCAGCTCTAGTCGATCTCGAGGCGGATGCGGTGGTGATCGGCACCGCGTCGGGCGAGAACGGCCTTCTGGTGGCCGGTGGCGCCGCCGAGGTGGACGCGGCGCTCGGCGGCCGGCTTGCCGCGGTGCTCACCTCGCTTGGCGCGACGGGGAAGGCCGGCGAGACCGTTCGCTTCGCGACCCTGGGGGCGCTGCCGGCGGCGACCGTCCTCGCGGTCGGGCTCGGCCCGCTGGCGTCCGCGTCCGCTCCCCTGTCCGCCTCGGTGGACGCCCCGGTGGACGCCCCCCTGGACGCGGAGGTGCTGCGCCGCGCGGCGGGCACGGCGGTGCGGGCGCTGGCCGGGACCGGATCCGTGGCGCTGGCCCTGGCCGCCGCGCCCGGCGCGATCACCGCGGAGTCGGTCCGGGCGGTGGCCGAGGGCGCGCTGCTCGGCGCCTACTCCTTCGACCGCCTGCGCACCACCTCGGCGAAGGGCCTGCCCACCCCCGTCGGCGCGCTGACGCTCCTCGTGGACGACAGGTCCCTGCCGCTCGCGCAGGGAGAGATCGACCGTGCCGTGGTCGTCGCCGAGGCGGTCGTCCTGGTCCGGGACCTGGTGAACACCCCGCCGAGCCACCTCTCCCCCGCTCTGCTCGCCGACGTCGCCGTCGAGAAGGCAAGCGCCGCCGGCGTCACCGTCGAGGTTCTCGACGAGGTGGCGCTGGCCGAGGGCGGCTTCGGCGGGATCATCGGGGTCGGGCAGGGTTCCGCCAACCCGCCCCGGCTGATCCGCCTCGAGTGGCGCGGCGGCGAGGGCCCGGCGCTCGCGCTGGTCGGCAAGGGCATCACCTTCGACTCCGGCGGCCTGTCGCTGAAGCCCCCGACGGCGATGGAGTGGATGAAGACGGACATGGCGGGCGCGGCCGCGGTCCTCGCCACGGTCGTCGCCGCGGCGCGCCTGCGGCTGCCGGTCACGGTGACCGGATGGCTGCCCTGCGCGGAGAACATGCCGTCGGGCGAGGCGATCCGCCCCTCGGACGTGCTGACGCTGCGCGGCGGCACCCGGGTCGAGGTGCTCAACACCGACGCCGAGGGCCGGCTCGTCCTCGCGGACGCCCTCGTGCGGGCGGCCGAGGAGGGACCGGACCTGATCGTGGACATCGCGACGCTGACCGGCGCCCAGATCGTCTCGCTCGGCCAGCGCACGAGTGGGGTGATGGGCCGCGACGGCGCCGTCGAGGCGGTCACGACGGCCGCCGCCGCGACCGGGGAGAGCGTCTGGCCGATGCCGCTGCCGCCGGAGCTGCGCAAGGGGCTGGACTCCACGGTCGCCGACATCGCGAACGTCCCGCCCGGCGGCAGCCGGGACGGCGGGATGCTGGTCGCGGCGCACTTCCTCGCCCACTTCGTGCCCGACGAGGCGAGCTGGGCGCACATCGACATCGCCGGTCCGTCGTGGAACGGCGGGCAGCCCTATGGGCACACCCCCAAGGGCGGCACCGGCGTGATCGTCCGCACGCTCATCCAGCTCGCCGAGAACCGTGCCGGCACGTCGTCGGGCCACGGCCCCACGATCTCCGGCTGACCCATCGCCGACCGACCGCCCACTGACCAACCGCCCACTGACCGACCGGGAG
The DNA here is from genome assembly GCF_000948395.1 of Frankia torreyi. Lineage (GTDB taxonomy): Bacteria > Actinomycetota > Actinomycetes > Frankiales > Frankiaceae > Frankia > Frankia torreyi. The sequence goes on from NZ_JYFN01000080.1 coordinate 24,441, forward strand.
AATGGCAGAGCGTCGATAGCGGCCGCACCCCGCGCGATGCAGCACACTCGCCCATCCGAGCGGAAGGGGCCCCACGGCGTGAAAGACTGGGCTCGGACCGACGTGGTGTGGCGAGTCGTGGCCTGAAACGCCGGCCCGAAGGGCACGCCGATGCCGGCGTCCCCGGCCCGCCGCCGGCGCGGCCGGCCGTGTCACCGGCGTCGCGGGCACGCGACACCGGTGGGTACGGGTCACGCTTCCGGCATCACCGGCACAACCATAGAAGTCAACGAGAAGGGACCTCTGGCGTGGCGGATTCAGCGGCCGGTCCCGTCGACCTGGTCATCCTCGGTGGCGGCAGCGGCGGATACGCCGCCGCGCTGCGCGCCGCGGAACTCGACCTGAGCGTCGTTCTGATCGAGAAGGACAAGCTCGGCGGCACCTGCCTGCACCGAGGCTGCATCCCGACCAAGGCGCTGCTGCATTCGGCGGAGATCGTCGACAACATCAATGAGAGCGAATCCTTCGGGATCCGCTCCACCTTCGACGGCATCGACATGGCGAAGGTCAACTCCTACAAGGACTCGGTCATCGCCGGCCTGTTCAAGGGGCTGACCGGCCTGATCAAGTCCCGCGGCATCGAGGTGGTCGAGGGATTCGGCCGGCTCACCTCGCCGACGTCCGTCACGGTCGGCGATCGTGTCATCACCGGCCGGCACGTCCTGCTCGCCACCGGCTCGTACTCGAAGTCCCTGCCCGGTCTGGACATCGACCACGACAAGGTCATCACCAGCGACGACGCCCTGACCCTCGACCACGTGCCGGCATCCGCCGTGGTCCTCGGGGCCGGCGCCATCGGCTGCGAGTTCGCCTCGGTCTGGCGCTCCTACGGCGCCGAGGTGACGATCGTCGAGGCGCTGCCGCATCTGGTGCCGCTGGAGGACGAGTCCAGCTCCAAGCTGCTGGAGCGCGCCTTCCGCAAGCGTGGTATCAAACAGCACCTCGGCGCCCGCTTCGCCGGCGTGAAGACGACCGACCACGGGGTCACCGTGTCGCTGGAGAGCGGCACGACCATCGAGGCCGAGCTGCTGCTCGTCGCGGTGGGCCGCGGACCGGTCTCGGCCGGCCTCGGCTACGAGGAGGTCGGCATCGCTACCGACCGCGGCTACGTCCTGGTCGACCGCAACCTGCGCACGAACGTCCCCACCGTGTCCGCGCTCGGCGACCTGCGGCCGGGCCTGCAGCTCGCCCACGTGGGGTTCGCGGAGGGCATCTTCGTCGCCGAGCAGCTCGCCGGGCTCAACCCGGTGCCGGTCGACTACGACAACGTCCCGCGGGTCACCTACTCCCACCCCGAGGTGGCGTCGGTCGGGCTGACCGCCGCGGCCGCCCGGGAGCGCTTCGGCGACATCCGCACCGTCACCTACAACCTGGCGGGCAACGGCAAGTCGCAGATCCTCAAGACCGCCGGTGCCGTGACGTTGATCGCAGTCCCCGACGGTGCGGTGGTCGGCGTCCACATGGTCGGCGACCGGGTGGGCGAGCTCATCGCCGAGGCCCAGCTCATCACGAACTGGGAGGCGTTCCCCTCCGACGTCGCCCAGTTGATCCACCCCCACCCCACCCTGTCCGAGGCTCTCGGCGAGGCGCACCTGGCGCTGGCCGGCAAGCCCCTTCACGTCCACGGCTAGGGCGATCGCCCTGGGATCGGTCCGCGACCGGGTTCGCCCCGCGGCCCGATCCCGCCCAGGTACTCACGTTCACGCCAAAGCATGAGCGCCTCCGGCCGGCCGCTTGCGCGGTGCATGCCGGACGCGACGAAGGAGTCGTTCCAGCATGTCTGTATCTGTCACGATGCCCCGGCTCGGGGAAAGTGTCTCCGAGGGAACCGTCACCCGTTGGCTGAAGCAGGAGGGTGAGCGCGTCGAGGCCGACGAGCCGCTTCTCGAGGTCAGCACGGACAAGGTCGACACCGAGATTCCTGCCCCCGCCTCCGGTGTCATCAGCTCCATCAAGGTCGCGGAGGACGAGACCGTCGAGGTCGGCGTCGAGCTCGCGGTCATCGACGACGGCTCCGGCGGCGGTNCCGCCGCGGCCGCCCCCGCCGAGGCC
>NZ_JYFN01000009.1:0-72135 GCF_000948395.1 Frankia torreyi
CGACCAGGAGACCGTCCTCGCCGGCCAAGGCACCCCCCAACCCCCACCCGCTTCCCTCCCCCGCCCCGCAGCCTCGCCACCGGGAACACCGGCGGCAGGCCGTGCCCCGGTGCCCAGCCAGCCGCCGACGTACGGACAGCCGGTGCCCGCCCAGCCGGGACCGCCGGACGGGGCTGCCGGAACGTCCGGACGGCGACCACTCGCGCGCTGGCTGCACGCGCTACCGACCCTCGTCTGGCTCGCCGCGGTCGGCTTCGCCCTCGGCGCACTGCTCGCGCTTACCTGAAGCTGTGATTCCTCCACCAAGGACGGTCAGCGAGATTTCGCCCACAGAACGCCGCGAACACCTCCCACCGCCCATTTATTTCAATCAGTCGAGCCGCATTCTTATGATCTGACGGGCGTGGACGGCGTAAATCAGCGCTGCCCAGCCCAGTCGGGCAGTGTCGGCCAGCCAGGTGACATCCTGGGCGAGGCACTGCGATGCACCCGAGGCCGCGATCGACAAAAACATTCGGCGCGGTGCGGACGTGGACTCATTATGGGTGCAGATCTTCCGGCAACACAAGGCAGCGAGGGTCACGTCGGAACATCGGGAGCGCCGCGACCTGGGAAAACGGACAGGGCACGGCAAGTGGCGTACTGGAACCAGATCGCCGGCTCGCCCCCTGGGGCACGCTGTCCACCAGGGTCTTTCACCCGCGTCACGGACGGTAGGAGTGCCGCCGGCGCTTGACCATCTCGATCATGACGAGACGTTTGTCGTCGTCGATGCTATAGATCACCCGGTAGGTGGCCCGGCGCGCCGACCACAGGCCGTCGAAGGGCTCGTGCAGCGGCTTGCCCACCCGACGCGGCTCCTCCCGCAGCGGGCCGGTGGCGAGTTTCAGCACCGCGGACGCCACCGACTCCGGCAGCTCCTCGGCGATCGCCCGACGTGCCGAACGCGACCACTGCACGTCGTAGAGATCGCTCACGCGCTCTGTTGACCTCGTTCACGGAACGCCGCGAGCACCTCGTCGGTCGTGTAGACCCCGCCTCGGGCGATCTCCTCACGGGCCACCCGGAGAGAGGACACCGTCTCGGCGTCGGAGAGGATCTCCAGAGTCTCGTGCAGACTCTCCCACTCCTCCACCGAGACGACCACTGCCGCCGGCCGGCCGTTGCGCGTCACCGTCACCTGGTCGTGCTGCTCCTGAACCCGGGTCACCAACTCGGACAACCGGGCCTTGACCTCCGCCAACGGGAGCGTATCCATGGTCAGAATTATAGTCACCTGCCCCGGCGGACGGAGACAACCGCTGGGACGCGTCAGGGCCGCAGTGGGCGGGCGGGATGTCGGGGCGGCAGCCGGGAGGGAGGACACGGCGGATCTCGATCTCGCCGTTGCCGAAGGACTTCAGCACCACCGAGTGGTGCAGGGCTTCGGCGACGATCGGGACCTCGGCAAGCACCGAGTCCGGGGGCTTGCCCATCATCAGGTAGTCGACGTCTTTCCAGCCGTGCGGGAAGTGGCCGCGGACCTCCGGATCGAGGTCGAGCTTGTAGAACCACACCGGCAGCGGTCGGCGGCCGGCGACCACGAGATCGGTCCAGGCGATGTCGTCGGTGATGACCGTGCCATTGTCGTGGATGTGGGCAAGGAACCAGCGGGTGGCGTCTCGGCTCGGGGCGCTCGCGTCCACCGTCAGCGCCGTGTGGATCTTCGGCGTCCAGTCCCAGGCCAGCGTCACCACCGAGCCGACCACGGCCACGGCCACCGCACCTCGACGCAGTCCGGTCCACACCGCCGTCAACCATCCCGGCACGCCCCGCGCGCCGCCGTCGCCGTCGCGTTCGCCGTCAGCACCGGCGACTCGCAGCGGGGTGCGGGGCAGCGCGGCGTCGAGGAGGCCGGCGGCGCACAGGGCCGCGAACGGCAGCATCGCGGTGACGTACGGGTTGGGCAGGTAGCCGTTGCGGAAGATGAAGCCGAACTGGAGCAGCAGCAGCGCCGAGACCACCCGTAGGCGGCGCAGGGCGAGCAGCGGCACGGCCGCGGCGATGCCCGCCAGCACCAGGTACGGATCCAGGTCCAGCCAGGAGCGGACCACGTTGTAGGTGTCGCTGCCGGTGTCGAGCACGCTGCCGCTCGGCGCCCGGTCGAACAACTGCCAGCGCACCGCCCATTCCAGCGAGACGTGGCCGGGCCCCTCGAACAGCTCGTTCTTCGCCGCCGCGTACAGGATGTAGATGCCGCAGATCCCGAGCAGGCAGCCGAGGAAGTTGCGCCGCACGAACCGCCAGTTCCGCGAGTCCCGGTGTTGCCAGAGCAGCACGTACAGCCCGGGCAGGAACAGCAGCGTCGTCTCCTTGGACCAGAACGAGAACGCCATGAACGTCCCGGCGAGCGCCGCCGCGGCCACGCTGCGCCGCGGGGAGGCCGCGCAGACGAAGGCGGCGAGCAGCCACATCACCGCGATGTTGTCCAGGAACGCCATCCGCTGGTACCACAGCGCGAGTGGCGACAGCGAGAAGACCAGCAGCGCGAGGCCGGCGAAGAACCGGCGCAGGCCCAGCAGCCGGCCGAGCCGGTACAGCAGCACACAGCTCACCAGGTGCAGCAGGAACATCAGCTCGCGGGCGGCGGTGACCGCCGTCGCCGCCCGGTGGAAGCCGTCGGTCAGCTTCGTGTAGATCGCGATGAGCAGCCAGCCGCCGAAGGGGTGGTCGTACCAGTAGGTGTAGTGGGCGATGCGGTTCCAGTACTGCATCGAGTAGGCCTGGGCGGCGTAGGTGCCCTCGTCGTCGGTGACCCGCCCGGGCCAGCCGTCGAAGTTGACCCCGTGTACCACCGCGACGATCGGCAGGAGCACTGCGAGCAGGGCGAGGCTGCGCCGGTGGGCTCGCGCGCCGTCCGCCACCCGCGCGCTCAGCAGCCGGGCCCGGTCGGCGGCCCAGGCGGCGGGGCTCGACGCCACCGGCCGTGGCAGGGTCTCGTCGAGAGCGTCGAACACGTCGGGGACGGTCACGATGCCGCCTCCAGCCCGAAGCGACCCGTGCCGGCCCCGGCACCGTGATGGGCACCGGAATGCGACGTCTTCTCCCACTCCAGTCGGCCGCGCACCAGGCGGGCGGTGGCCCGCACCGCGGCGATCGACAGCGCGAGCTGGTAGAACGGCGCGCTGAGGATGAGCCGGACGCTGTCCCACCGGCCGACGGCGAGCTCGTAGGCGTCGGTGAACTCCCGGAAAGCGGCCTGTTCCGAGAAGACGGTCATCACGGAGGCGGCCAGCGGCAGCCAGAACACGATGACGAGGCCCGTCGGCGCCGCGAGGAACAGCGTGAGGACTCCCGAGACGGGTAGCAGCACCCCGGCCATCGCCTGGAAGAACGGCATGGCCAGCATCTCCGCCGCCATCATCCGCTGGCGGCCCCCCGGCAGCAGGCGCCAGTCCCCCTTGAACAGGACCTGCATGAACCCCATCATCCAGCGGGTGCGCTGGACGATGAGCTTCGTCAGGCTCTCCGGCGTCTCCTCCCGGGTCGTCAGGTCCGGGTGGTAGAACACCGTCGTGCGGATGCCCGCGACCGAGGCCCGCACGCCCAGGTCGCAGTCCTCGGTGAGGCAGGCGACGTCCCAGCCGCCGAGCCGCTCCAGCACGGACCGGCGGATGAACACGGTGTTCCCCCCGAGGGGGATGAAGCGCGCCCGTGCCTGGAAGCGCAGGCGGGACATGAACCAGATGTAGTACTCCAGGCAGTTGCGGGCCCGCCACCAGGAGGTCCCGGTGTTCCACCGGCGCAGCGCCGCGCGCAGCCGGCCGACGCCGGCGGGCCGCGGCTGGCGTCCCGGGCCGCGCACGTTCATGAGCTGGACGCCGCCCTGGAAGATGCCGACGTCGGCCTGGCGCAACGCGAGGGTGTTGACGTAGGTGAGCAGGCCGCCGGCGATGAGCGACTCGGCGTCGACGATGCCGACGATGTCCCCGGTGCAGTGCCGGCGGGCGTCCTCCAGGGACAGCGGCTTGCTGCGCTGGCTGCCCTGCGGCGCGATGACGCGGACGTTGGGATGGCGGGCGGCGATCTGCTCGGCGATGCGCCGGGTCGGCCGGTCGACCTCGTCGTGGGAGACCATCACGACCAGTTCCAGCAGGTCGGCCGGGTAGTCACCGGCGAGGATCTGGGTCAGGGTCCGGCCGAGGATCGGCTCGTCGCGGGCGGGAATGATCAGCGAGAACCGGTGGCGCGGCGCCTGGACGTCGGCGAGGTCGACGTGGTGCACCCGCTCGGGTAGCTGCCAGCTGTACTGGCCGCGGACCAGGGTGAGGATGGCGACGAGCAGCATCAGCAGCGACACCCCCGTCCACGCGGCGAGCAGCACCGCGTGGTGATGCTGTGCCGCGCGGACCGCCAGCGCCGCGGCGAGCGGCGCGGCGGCCAGGACGGACAGCGCGCGACGGCGGTGGCGCGCCGCGGGCACGGGCGGCTCGTGCCGGGACAGCAGCAGCGTGCCACCCATCGCCGCCGCCGCCCCCAGCGTCGCGGCGAGCCAGCCGGGCAGGTCGGGGCCGTCGACCGAGGCGACCCGCAGGTCCGGGGAGCCGGCGACCGTGAACACGTACCAGCCGACGGACTCGCAGGCGAGCTGGACGATCCGCGGCAGCCGGGCGCCGCGGTGATCGACCCGCCCGGCGGCGCGGACGACGGCGAGACCGCCGCCGGCACCACCCGGTCTCGGCCAACCCGCGGCCGGGCGGCGGGGGCCGGCGCGACCGAACGTGCGGGGCGCGAGGACGGCGAGCGCGGCCGGAACCAGGTAGGCCAGGCCGTCCTCGACCGCCAACGGGCCGGCGAACAGGGCGGCGAGCGCAACGTGCAGCGCGATCCCCCAGGCCGCCGTCGCCAGCCGCCGGCGACGGGCGGACACCCGCGGGTCGCGGTGGTTGTGCGCCGATGAGAGCCGGGCCGCGCCGGACGGAACCGCGCGGGGCCGCGGTGCTTCGAAGTCGGATGTCACTGGAGTACCTGCCTGACGGGAAGGGGACGCGGCGGCATGACGCCGGGAGGCCGAAGCGCCGGGATGCCGGAGCGGCGGAGATGCCGGACTGGCGGAGATGCCGGACTGGCCGGGTGCCGGCCTGGCGGGTCGCAACGGCGGGATGCCGCCGCGGGCGGCGCGTGCGCTCCGGGATTGCGCGCCGTGGAGGCTGGGGTCGGATCAGAGGGCGGCGACGAGCCTCGGCAGGTCGGCGACGTAGTCGGCGACCGTCGTGTCGGCGAAGTAGCGCACGCGGACGCGGTCGTCCGGACCGATTCCGAGGACCTGCGAGGCGTGGCTGACCAGGTACGCCGGGCCGCCGGCACCGGCACCGGCACCGGCACCGGCGGCCGGGTCGGCGAGGGCCACCGGCACGCCGACCGCCTGCTGCGCCGCGTCGATCTGCGCCGGGGTGCCGGTCAGCCCGACGAACCCGGCGTCGAACTGGGCGAGCCAGCGGCGCAGCACCGCCGGGGTGTCCCGCGCCGGGTCGGTGGTGACGAAGACGACCGTCACCTTCGCCGCGATCGCGGGCCCGGCGACCTGTCGGGCCGCCGCAAGGTCCGCCATCGTCGTCGGGCACACGTCGGGGCAGTGCGTGTACCCGAAGAACAGCAGCGTGGCGCGGTCGGCGGTGGCGCGGGCGAAGTCGTAACGATGCCCGGCGGTGTCGGTCAGGACGAACGACGGGCGGGGCACGGCAACCCCGGGCACGGTGCCATGCCAGCCACCGCCGGCCGTGGCCGCCGCACCGGAACCGGACGGCGGCCCGTCGGCCATCCCCGCGGACGCGCCGCCCGCGGAACCGGCCCCGCCGCAGCCGGTGAGCGCACCGATCCCGACGGCGGCGACCAGCGCCACCATCCCCCGCCGCGCCATCACCGGCACGTCGTCACGGCGCACAGAGCACCGTGCCCCGTGCGGCCGCGGGCGCCGCGCCGGCGAGCCGCCGGGTGTCCTGACCGGTGACCCGGACGGACCCGATTCCCTGTTCTCGCAGGTAGGCGCAGTCGAGGCGCCGGCCGGGCGGCGGGGTGCGGGGCACGCAGATCCGCCGGCCGGTGTCGGCCGCGACGTAGTTGTAGTCGCAGCCGTCCAAGCCGACCGGGACCGGGGAGGGCCTACCGTTACCTCGGGGCACGACCCGACCGGACAGCCCGGCGGCCGGCGCGACGGCAGCGACGATGCCCTGTCCAGCGGAGTCATGGCCAGCAGAGTCATGGCCGGCGGAGTCCTGTCCGGCGGGACGGGGATGGCCGGAGCCGCCGCCGGGCCAACCACCATGGCCGATCACCCCGGCGGCGCCGTTGACGAGCGCCACCGCGAGGGCGATCGTCACCAGCACCCGCCGCCGCCCCCCGGCCGCGGGAACGGGCGGGATGGGCGGGACGGGCCGGATGGGCGGCCCTCCCAGGTGCACGCTCAACCGACCCGCACCCATCGGGCGACCGAGGGAACCCCGGCGGTGTTCTGGGCGAACATCATGTAGTACCCCGGCGGAAGCAGGTTCGGATTATCGGGGACGTCGACCGAGATCTGGCCGCCCTGGCTGCCGGCCGAGACCGGCAGGTCGACGCTGCGCTGGTTGGGATCGGCCTGGTGGGTGACCGACGCGGGCCGCAGCAGCGTGACCCGGCCGATGTCGCCGTCGACCGTCAGCGCCTGCCGCGAGCCGTAGCCGAACGTGTCGGCCGCCTGGGTGATCGCGGGCCGTTGCCGGTCCATGTACCACGGCCGGTAGACGGAGATCGCCTGGCTGAACGACCCGTCGAGCGGGTTGTTCCCCACCGCCGCGACACTGCCGTCGGGCAGCAGGAACGCCTGCGAGTGGTAGGTCCGGTCCTGGGGGTCCGGCGGGACGGAGGTGAAGGTGTTCGCGACCGGATCGTAGATCGACGCCTCGTGCACCGGGTCGGAGCGCAGGTGCCGTCCGCCGCCGGTCTCCAGGACCTTCCCGTCGGGCAGGATCACGGCGCTGACGTACATCTTCGCCGCGGGCAGATCCGGGCCGGCCTGCCAGTGCGGGTCGGGCTGGCGCAGGTCGATGAGGTCGGTGGCGTCAATGGCGTCGGCCCCGGCGTCGCCGTTGCCACCGCCCAGGGTCAGCACCCGCCCGGCCTGGGCCGGCGGGAGCAGCACCGAGGCGCCCTGGTCGCGCAGGTTCACGTGGCGCAGGCCCGGCACGTCGTTGACCGTCGCCGTGGCCGGGTCGTAGATGTTCGAGCCGGCCTCGGTCGGCGCGTTGCCGAAGGTGTGGACGCCGGCGTAGAACAGCCGCCCGTCCGTCATCAGCTTCAGCTCCGGGTAAAGGCCCCAGAAGAAGTACGTCTGCGGCACCTGGGCGTCGGGGAGCCAGGTCTGCCGGGAGCTGTCGAACATCTCGGTCGCGACGCTGCCGGCCGCGTTCTGGTCCAGGCCGCCCACGGCGAGGACGTTGCCGTCGCCCAGTTCGGTCAGGCTAGGATACCAGTGGCCGCCGCCAGGCAGGTCGTTCGTCGCCGTGTACGTGTCGGCCACGGGATCGAAGACGTAGCTCTTCTCCAGGCCCTTGTAGTTGGCCGTCGCGGTGGAGTAGGCGGCCGTTCCGCCAGCCAGCAGGATTCGACCGTCCGGGAGCTGGACATGGCCGGAGCAGAAAAGGTCATCCGCAACAGGAACATCTTTGAACTGACCCGTATTCGGATTCCAGACGGTGGACTTGAAGGTGTGCGCGTCGAAGGCGGACAGGTCGTTTCCGGAACCGGCGACCAGCAGCACGTTCCCGGTGTGCAGGACGCTGGCGTGGACCGATCGGACGGAGCTCGGATAGCTGAGCGTCTGCCAGGATCCGCCGCAGTCGGAGGCGCAACCACCCGGCGGCGGGGGCGGGACGGGACCGGGGTCGCCGCCGCCGGTGTAGTCGACGCGGATCTGCGCCCCGCCGGCCCGGTCGTAGTACTCGGTGACGATCGTGTGGACGCCCGCGGTCACCGTCGGGGTGGCGGTGAAGGTGGTCGGGCCCTGGTCGTTCCAGCCGTCGATCACCCGGGTGTCGTCGACGTAGACACGCACCCCGTCGTCGGCGGTCGCGGTGATCGTGATCGGGCCGGCGGCGAAGCGGTCGACCCGAGTCCAGCGGGCGGAGAAGGCGTCCGGGCCGATGCCGGCCACGCCCGGACCGCCGTCGCCGTAGTCGTGGTGCAGGCCGGTCTCGCAACGCGCCGGCGTCGGCGTGCCGGCGAGCGTGACGTTGCCGAAGTACTGGGCCGACCATTGCAGGCCGTGGCAGGCGGCCGCGGGTGTGAGGGTGTAGCCGACCCGCGCGGTCGCACCTCCGGTGTGCTCGTAGTACTCGACCCGGATGGCATGGCTGCCGGCGGTGACCTCCGTGCTCGCCGTGTACGTGGTGGGGCCCTGATCACGCCACCGGTCGATGATCGGCTGGTCGTCGAGGTAGACCCGGATCCCGTCGTCGGCGGTGACGGTGAACGCCAGAGTGCCGGCGGCGAAGGTCGCCGTCCGCGTCCACCGGGCGGAGAAGTTGTCGGCGCCGATGCCGGTCAGGCCGGGACCGTCGTCGCCCCAGGCGTAGTCGACGCCCGCCGAGCAGCGGGGCACCCCGGTGCCGCTCAGCGCCCGGTTCGGGAAGTAGGTGCCCGCCCACTCGTCCGCCGCGCAGTCGGGCCCGGCGCCGCCCGGCGCCGCCGGCCCGCCGGTGAGGTCGAACTCGACCATGGCGCCGCCGGCGTTCTGGTAGTACTCGACGACGATCGTGTGGACGCCCGCGGTCAGGGTGCGGGTGCCGGTGAACGTCTGCGGGCCGTGGTCACCCCAGCCGTCGGCGACGGACTGCCCGTCGATGAGCACCCGGACGCCGTCGTCGCCGGTCACGCTCGCCGTGTAGGAGCCGGCGGCGAGGGTGAACTGACGGGTCCAGCGCACCGAGTAGCCGGTGGTGCCGATGCCGGTGACGCCGGGGCCGTTCGCCGACCAGTCGAAGTCGATGGCGGCGTCGCAGCGCTGCCCGGCCGGGTCGCCCCCCAGATCGGTCCCGGAGTGGAACTCGGCGTTCCACTGGTCGTCCAAGCAGGTCTGCGCCGACGCCGCCGGCGAGCCCGCGACCAGCAGGACGAGCTGCCCGACGGCCGAGGCCAGCACCACGGCGACCAGGGCCCGGCCGGACCGGGTCGGGCGGGCGAGCCGGCGCGACCGCAGATCACGTGGCCGCAGATCACGTGGCCGCATCGGTGGCCTCCTCTCCCGGTGCGCCCGCCGGCCAGGACAGGCCACCCGGCCGACTCCCGCCCCGGGCCCGGCCGGACCGGAATGCCCGTGACGGTCCCGCGGTCCCACTCGGGGTCGGCGTGGGTGATCCCGCCGGCCGGCGACGGTAGACCAGTCGCTCCACCACCAGGTAGCGGATGATCACCGCGGCGGCCAGCGACAGCAGGGTCGCCGTGCCGACGCCGAACCCCCACCGGCCGACGAGCAGCGCGAGCAGCGGCAGCCGGACGACGAGGTCGAGGTTGTTGATGATCGCGAACGCCGGGTAGCGGCGGAGCCGGGAGCCGGCCAGGCGGTCCCAGACCAGCAGCTCGCAACCCGCGAAGTTCCAGGCGATCGCGACCTGCGTGGCGAGGATCGCCGCGGCCAGGTAGTGCAGGCCAAGGTGGTGCAGGACGGCGGTGCCGAACAGGTTCGGGACGGTGCCGGACGCCCCGACCAGGGCGAACCGCGCCGGGCGGGGCACCCGCAGCGAGAACAGCCGTCGGACGAACCGCACCCCCTCGGACATCGAGGCGTTCGAGGCACCGGCGTGCCGTTCGGCGAAGGCGTAGCCGACCTCCCGGATGCGCAGCGGGCCGGCGGTGGCCAGCAGCTCCAGCAGGATCTTGTAGCCGTCGGGACGCAGTCCCGCCCGGTCGACCGCGGCCACCCGGACGAGGAAGAAGCCGCTCATCACGTCGGACACCCCGCGCAGCCGCCGCGGGAACGCCAGCCGGCAGAGCAGGTTCGAGCCGGTGGAGACGAGGTGACGGGTGGTGCCGGCGAGACCTGAGGCGCTGCCGCCGGGCGCGTAACGGCTGCCGATGACCACGTCGGCGGCGTCGTGCAGAGCCGCGGCGAGCAGGGCGGGGATCGTCTCCGGCGGATGCTGCAGGTCGCCGTCGATGATCACGGCGTAGGGCGCCGCGCACAGGGCGAATCCCTCGCTGACCGCGCCACCGAGACCGCCCACCCGGTCCCGCGGCGCGCGGTGGTGCACCCGCACCGGCAGGCTCACCGTCGGCCGGACCCGGGCGATCGCCTCGGGTGTTCCGTCGTCGGAGTCGTCGACGAAGATGACCTCGCCGGCGAGGCCCCGCAGCGCCTCATCGAGCCGGCGCAGCAGGGGCTCGATGTTGTGCGCCTCGTTGCGGGTCGGCACCACGACGGACAGCCGCGGGGCCACCGGCACGAGGCGGTGGGCGGTCGTCGGCGGGTCGAGGTCGAGGTCGGGGATGGCGTCGGCGGGCAGGGGCAGGGGCAGGTCAGCCCTGGCTCCGCCCGCCGCCGCCGCGCCGGCCAGGCCGTCCGGTGGGGTGCGGGGTTGGGGCAGGACCGGCCCGCGCAGGAGGCCGGTGAGGTCGTCGGGAAGATCCCCGGTACTCGTCGGCGTCATCGCGGCTGGCCTCCGCCCGGTCCGCACGCCATCAGTCGGTGGATTCTCAGGAGGCGAACCGGCGCCGGCTGGTTCCCGTTCCCGGGGGCGGCCGCCGGCAATGCGACACAGCGTCTGTCGGGCATGGTTGTGGCAAGGAGCATGACGAATTTCCCCCAGCTGGAGCCGAAAAAGAAACAGCGAATCGGGCCATTTTCGTGACACCCCCGGCCCGAATCCGGCCTGACAACTCCCGAGGCCGAGCGAAAAATTACCGTACGGTCGCGACAGGTGGGCACAAGCTCCCACCAGGCACACTCCGAGACACAACCGGCGTCGCTACGAAGCCCGTCGAGCGGCCCAACCAGCACGGAAATCCGCGACATTCTCCGCAGTAATCCTGCGCATCTTTACCGGGTTCGACGACCGCCTTCTCCCGCGACCACGACGGGAACGAAGAACGCTGTTCATCGCATACGTCCGATGCCCGACAAGCAAGCCTATAGCCCGGATAGGGCGAGTCCGGACCGCCGCGTCAGGTGGCGGCGGTCCGGGGCGCGACGGCCGAGGGCGCGACGGCCGAGGGCGCGGCGAGCAGCTCGGCGAGATGGCGGCCGTGCCGGGTGGTGATGTGCGCGGCCTGGGTGCGGCAGGAGAACCCGTCGGCGAGCAGCACCGCGTCGGCGGGTGCTGCCGCGGCCGCTCGGCCGATGCCCCGCTCCGCGATGGCGACGGAGACGTCGTAGTGCCCGGCCTCCATCCCGAAGTTGCCGGCAAGGCCGCAGCAGCCGGCCAGCACCTCCAGCCGGGCGCCGGCCGCTGAGAGCAGGTCGCGGTCGACCGTGAAACCCATCACCGCGTGCTGGTGGCAGTGCGGTTGGGCGAGCACCCGCACCCCGTCGAGGCGCGGCGGCGTCCAGCCGGGGGTGGCCGCCAGCAGCTCGGCGAGCGTGCGGACCCCGCCCGCCAGCAGGGCCGCGGCCGGGTCGTCGGGAAGCAGCTCGGTCAGGTCGCCACGCAGCACCGCGGTGCAGGACGGTTCCAGGCCGACGATGGGCGTGCCCGCTCGGGCGTACGGCGCCAGGCTCGCCACGGTCGCCCGCAGCCGTCGGCGCGCCCCGTCGAGCTGGCCGGTGGTGATCCAGGTCAGCCCGCAGCACGCCGGGCCGGGCGGCACGATCACCCGGTAGCCGGCCGCGGTCAGCACCTCGACCGCCGCTCGGCCGACCTCGGGCGAGAACGACTCGGTGAACGAGTCGATCCAGAGCACCACGTCCCGGTCCCCGCCGTCCGCCGGCGCCGCCCGCCGCCACCAGCGGCTGAACGGTTCGTCCGCGAACGCGGGGACGTCGCGGCGGGGATCCATGCCGCCGAGGCGCAGCAGGGTCCGCCGCGCCGCGGGCCGGGACAACACCGCGTTGACCAGCGCGGGCGCCCGGCTGACGAGGCGGGCCCAGCGCGGCAGCCAGCCGAGGACGTAGTGGCCGACCGGCCGGATCCGGCGGCGGTGCGCCCGGTACAGCACCTCGGACTTGTAGGTCGCCATGTCCACCCCGGCCGCGCAGTCGTGGGCACAGGCCTTGCAAGACAGGCACAGGTCCAGCGCCTCGGCGACCTCCCGGGACGCGGGGCCGCCGCGGACCAGCGTCCCGTTCGCCATCTCCTGCAGCACCCGGGCCCGCCCGCGGGTGGAGTCCTTCTCGTCCCGGGTGGCCAGGAACGACGGGCACATGAACCCGCCGGCCGCCGACGTGTCCGCCCGGCAGGTCCCGAGCCCCACGCAGCGGTGCACGGCCCGCCCGAAGTCCCCCGCGTCGGCGGCGAAGGCGAAGCCACCGGCGCGGGGCAACGGGCGGGCGGCGGGCAGGCGCAGGTCGGCGTCTACGGGCCGGGGCCGGACCAGCACGCCCGGGTTGAGCAGGTCCGCGGGGTCGAAAAGGTGCTTGAACCCGGCGAAGGCGGCGATCGCGGCCGGCGAGTACATCCGCGGCAGCAGCTCGCTGCGGGCGCGGCCGTCGCCGTGCTCGCCCGACAGCGACCCACCGTGCGCGGCGACCAGGTCGGCGGCCTCGCCGAGGAAGGCACGCACCCGGCCGGGCGCTGCCCCGAGCGGCAGGTCGAGCCGGACGTGAACGCAGCCGTCGCCGAAATGACCGTAGGGCACCCCCGCCAGCCGGTGGGCGCGCAGCAGCTCCTCGAAGTCGCGCAGGTAGGCGCCGAGCCGCTCGGGCGGCACGGCGGCGTCCTCCCAGCCGGGCCAGGCCGGCTCGCCGTCGGCGGTCCGCCCGGCCAGCCCCGCGCCGTCCTCCCTGATCCGCCACAACGCGCGGCTCTCGGGCCCGGTCGCCAGCACGCGGACCGCCGCCGTCCCCGCGTCGGCCGCCAACGCCCGGCCGGCCGCCAGGGCCTGCTGTGGAGTGTCCCCACCGACCTCGACGAACAGCCAGCCGGTGCCGGCCGGCAACGCCGGCACCGCGCCCGCCCCCCGGTGGCGGCGGACGATGTCGACCAGCCGGGCGTCCATCCCCTCCATCGCCAGCGGCCCGTGCGCCCGCAGGGGCGGCACCGCGTCCGCGGCGGCCGGCATGTCGGGATAGCCGAGCACCACCATGGCGGTCGCCGGCGGGGGTGCCACCAGCCGCACCGTCGCGCCGAGTACGACCACGCAGGTCCCCTCGGTGCCCACCAGCGCTTTGGCCAGGTCCGCGCCCCGCTCCGGGAGCAGGTGCTCCAGGGAGTAGCCGGACACCTGGCGGCCGAACCGCCCGAGCTCCGTGCGCAGGGTTGCCAGGTTGGCCCGGACGAACGCGTCGAGCCCGGGGACCTCGTCGCGCTCGCCGACGCCGGCACCCGCGCCGACGCGCAGCCGGCGGCCGGTGCCGTCGAGCACATCGAGAGACAGCACGTTGTCCGCGGTGCGACCGTAGGCGATCGCGCGCGAACCGCAGGCGTTGTTGCCGATCATCCCGCCGAGGGTGCAGCGGGCGTGGGTGGACGGGTCCGGGCCGAAGCGCAGGCCATGGCGACCGGCGGCGGCCTGCAGCCGATCGAGGACGACCCCGGGTTGCACGGTGGCGGTGCGTGCGACGGGGTCCAGCGCGACAATGCGGTCGAGGTGCCGGCTGACGTCCACCACGACGCCGGGGCCGACCGCGTTGCCGGCGATCGAGGTGCCGGCGCCGCGGGTCGTCAGCGGGGTGCCGGTGGCCCGGCAGACCTCGGCGACCGTCGCGATGTCGTCGACCTCCCGCGGGAACACCACCACCGCGGGCGGCACCCGGTAGTTCGACGCGTCCGACGAGTACTCCGCCCGCCGCCGCGCGGAGGCGTCGACGATCGACGCGCCCGGCCGCTCGCCCAGCGCCGCCCGCAGCCGGGCGACCAGCTCGGCCCGGTCCGCGCCGCCGGGGTCGGTGGCCGCCGCACGGCCGGCGGCCCGAAACTGTCGGACCCGGGCGAGACGATGCCCCCGTCCCGCCCCTGGCAGCGCCCGATCCCGCGCCCTGTCCCCGTCCCGTGTCACCCCACCATCCTTGCTGCCGGACGGCGCCTCCCGCACGGGATCGGCCCGTTCGCCCGGACCAGCCGATCCGTCCCAGCCACACCGACCCCGGAGGTCACGATTCGCCGGCGGTCCGGACCGGCCGTCCGGACACCGGCGGTCCGGACACCGGCCGTCCGGTCATTCCAGGTCGAGGCCGCCCAGCACCGGCGGGAGCTCGCCGGAGTAGACGACGCTGAGGGAGCGGGTGGCCCGGGTCAGCGCGACGTACAGGTCGGCGAGGCCCCGCGTCGGCTCGGTGAGCAGCGCGGCCGGTTCGACGAGCACCACCGCGTCGAACTCCAGCCCCTTGGTCTCCGCCACGCTGAGCACCGCGACCGGCGCATCCAACGCGTTGCCGGCGGCGCTCGCCGGATCAACCGAGTCCGGGACGACGGCCAGGTCCGGCAGCAGGGCCATCAGCGCGGCCCGCAGGACCAGCACGTCGCGGGGCCGGGCGATCACGGCCACGCGGCCGGTGTCGGCCGCCGCCGCCTCCCGCCTGGCGGCGTGTGCGACGGCGGCCAGCAGCGACGCGGACGGCTCGTTCGCGGGGGACGGCGCGTCCCCCAGCAGCCGCGCGAGCCCGGGGACGTCTTCGACGGCGACCTCGCCGACCCGCACCGCCGTGGGGCGGTGGCCCACCGCGCGGACCGACACCGGCGCGGTCAGGCTCGGGTTCTGCGCGCGCAGGACCTCCGCGGCCACATCCATGATCTCCTGCGGGGTGCGGTAGTTGACGCTGAGCCGCTCCACCGTGAACCGCTCGTCGACCACCGGTGCCAGCAGCTCCGCCCAGCTCGTCGGCGCGCCCGGCCGGGCGGTCTGGGCCAGGTCACCGACGAGGGTGGCCGTCCGCCCGGGGCAGCGGCGCCACAGCAGCCGCCACAGCATCGGGGAGACCTCCTGGGCCTCGTCGACGATCAGATGGCCGAACGCCCAGCCACGGTCGGCGCGGGCGTGCTCGGCGGCGCTGCGCCGCACCCGCGGACCGGACCAGCGGTCGGCGAGCGCCGCCGCGTCGACCTGCCCGTCCAGGCCCAGCATGTCGACCACGCCGCGGGCGTACTCGCGTTCCTCCGCCCGTTCCCGCTCGGCGCGCCGGGCGGCCTCGAGGCCCGCCTCCTCCTCGGGGTCACCGAGCAGTTCGGCCGCCTCGTCGAGCAGCGGCACGTCCGCCGGCGTCCAGCGGCGCTCCCCGCCGGCGCCCCGCCGAGCGGCCGCCAGGTCGGCGCCGACGGTCGGGTCACCGGTCCGTGGGGCCGGAATCCGGCCCGCGTGACCGGCGGGATCCACGCCCGCCCGATCGCCCGCCCGATCGCCCGCCCGATCGCCCGCCCGATCGCCCGCCCGATCGCCCGCCCGGCCACGATCGTCCGGAGGGGCGCCGTTCGGGCCGGCGCCGGCGGCGGTCGGGAGCAGGTTCGCCGCGGCGAACAGGTCGTCGGCATCGTCCTCGTCCGCCGCCCGCGGGCCGGCGACCCCGCCGGACCGGATCATCCGCGGCGCGTCGGCACCGGACAGCGCCCGGCCGGGTCGGGCCAGATCGACGGCCGGGGGCAGATCCTGCAGCAGGGCACGCTCGCCCGGCGTGAGGCGGTTGCCCGCCGCCCGGGCCAGCGCGGCCGAGTCGCTGAACAGGTCGCCGATGAGCTGCTGCGGCGTCAGCAGCGGCCACAGCCCGTCGAGGACCGCCCGGATCTCCTCCTCCGCCCACAGGTCGCGGGTGATCTGCCCGCGCTCGTCGGCGTCGAGCAGGCCGCCGCGGATCTGACGGACCACCTGCGTGGTGAGCTCGGCCAGCAGCTCGCGCAGGAAGACCCGCCGGGCCGAGTTGTGCGGACGGCGGCTGCGGCGGGCCCGGGTGCGGGCACGGGCGACGGTCTCCTGGCCGAGCCGCAGCACGTGGTCGTCATAGTTGATCACCAGCTCCTGCCGGGGCAGGCGCTGGCGGTCCCGCACCGCCCCGGCGACGACCTCGGCCATCCGCGGGTCGCCCTTGAGAGTGGCGACCTCGACCGGTTCGTCGGCGGTGGCGTCGACCCCGGGAAACAGCCGCCCGGGGGTCGCGAAGACCACGCCGGTCTCGCCGAGGGACGGCAGCACCTGGTCGATGTACCGCAGGAACACCGGGCTCGGCCCGACGATCAGCACGCCGGACTGGTCGAGTCGGGCCCGGTCGTTGTAGAGCAGGTAGGCCGCGCGGTGCAGCGCCACCGCCGTCTTGCCGGTCCCCGGACCACCGTCGACGACGAGGATGCCGTTCGCCCGGGCGCGGATGATGCGGTCCTGCTCGGCCTGCAGGGTCGCGATGATGTCGTGCATGCGCCCGGTGCGCGGCGCCGCGAGAGTCTCCAGCAGCATCGAGTCGCCGGACGGCGCCACCGCGCCGTCCGGCGCCGCCCCGAGCGGCCCCAACGGGTCGTCCGCGATCCCGGTGACCTCCCGCCCCCGGGTGCGCAGGTGCCGGCGGCGGACGAGGCCCTGCGGGTCGGCGAGGGTCGCCCGGTAGAAGGCCGTGGCGACGGGGGCGCGCCAGTCGACGAGGATGGGCTCCTGCTCGCTGTCGGACAGGCCGATGCGCCCGATGTAGGTGCGCCGGCCGTCGTCGTGGTCCATCGCGCCGAAGCAGAGCCGGCCCTCGGCGGCGTCGAGGCGGGCGAGCCGGTCGGCGTGCGCCGCGGCGAACACGTCCCGCTCGACGATCGACTGCGGGGTGCCGGTGCCGACGTCGAGCAGCACCCCGCGTAGCTGCTCCCGGGTGATCTCCCGGACCTCGTCCAGGCGGGTGTACAGCGTGTCCAGGTATGCCTGTTCGCGGGCGCGCTCGACATCCTGCATGGTCTGCACCGGCGCTCCTCCCGGTCGGAATCGGGTTCGATGGCTGGTCGGCTCGGGGGCCCCGCCGGCGGGTCGGCCCGCGGCGGCACACCGCTGCGCCGACCTGCCCGCGGCGTCCCGGCGAGGCTCGACGCCCGGTGCGGGGACCGCCCCGGCAGCCGATCCGGCCACGCCGCCGCGGACGGCGACCGCCGGTCGGCCGACCGCTGACCGCGGCCCGACCTGGCTACCTGCCGGGCGCGGACCGGTGATCCAGGAAGGTAACAGCACCTTCCCCGCGAACCTTCCCGGCCCGCCGCGGAGCCCACTCGAACACGACCGGGCGGATCGGGCGGATCGGGCGGGCAGACGACCACGACGGCGACAGCGTCCCGAAACCGTACCCGGGCCACGGTGGCTGCAACGCCGCGCCGACGCGTGTTCCAGGTTACGGACGTCGGCCCCGGACGTCCCGCCACCCATCCGTCTGGGCTGCGCCAAACGGGGGTCAGGAGTGGTCGGAGGCCGACTCGCGCAGGTCGCCGATGTCGCGCTCCTGCCGCACCCGGACCAGCGCGGCGACCAGCCGGGGCAGGTCGCCGCGGTCGGCCAGGTCCAGGAACAGCTGCGGGCTGGTCGGCAGCCCGAGCTCGCCGGCGGTGCGGCGCACCCGTTCGTCGAGGTAGGGGACGAGCTCGTCCCAGCCGGCCTGGGCCTCGCTCAGGAAGATGTCGGCCCCCACCGGGCCGATGCCCTTGATCTTCTGTAGCAGCGCGCGCTCGCGGTCCGGGGAGTGGTCCGCGGCCTCGCGCAGGTGCCGGATGTCGCCGTCGTAGGTGTCCGACAGGTAGCCGCTGGCGTCCCCGAGCTGACGGGAGGCGCTCTCGTCGTAGCGGGCGTAGCCGTTGCGGTGCAGGACCCCCGTGCGTTCCTCCCGGGTCGCCTCGGCCATCGACGCGGCATCGGTCCAGCCCGCGTCCATGAGCGCGCAGGTGGCCTGGACCGCCGCCGCGGTCCGGATGCGGGCGCTGGCGAGCAGGGCGAAGACGGTCAGCCGGAACATCGCCTCGGCGGTGTCGGCCGGCACGTCGGCGCCGATCTCGTCGGCGTACGTCCGCCCGTGGCGGGCGAGCAGCTCGGCGACCACCGCCTCAGGGTCAGTTCCAACCATGCACAGGAACTACCCGTGCTCCCCCGCGCCCACTCCGGCGCTGCCGGCCGGTGGCCACCCGCTGCCACCTGGGGGAACGATTCGTCGGCTTTCTGTCGGTACCAGCAGTGCAGGTGAGGTGCGGGACACGTGCCACTCGACTCCCTCGGCCCGGCCGTCGGTCCCGACCCGTGGGTTCCGGTCGGCGCATGCCCCGAACGCGACCGTCCCTCAGGCTGGGGGTAGATACTTGAGGAGAAGGGAGGCTGACATGCCCACCGATGCAGAGCGGTCCGCATCGCTGCCGTTGTCGCCCGGCCTGGCCCGAGAGGTGGTCGCGGCGGCCGCTGCGGCGCCCTCCATCCACAACACCCAGCCCTGGCTGTGGCGGCTCGAAGCGGACGGGCTCACCCTCCTCGCCGACAGCTCCCGCCAGCTCGACATCGCCGACCCCGAGGGGCGGCAGCTCCTGCTGAGCTGTGGCGCGGCGCTGTGCAACGCCCTGCTGGCGCTGCGGGTCCGCGGCCTGGAACCGGCCGTCGAGCTCCTACCGGACGGCGACGACTTCCGCTCGAAGCCCCTGGCCACCGTCACGGTCGTCGGGCAGCGGCCAGCGGACGACACCGAGCGGGCCCTCGTCGAGGCCATCCCCCGCCGGCACACCGACCGCCGCCCCTTCGCCGAGCGCCCGTTGTCCGACGAGGCCGTCGCCCGGCTGCGCGAGGCGGCCGAGGCGCACGGCGCCTGGCTCACCGCGCCGACCGATCCGGACCTGCGGGTCCAGGTCAGCGTCCTGCTCTCGCGGGCGGACTGGATCGAGGTGCACAACGACGACTACCGCAAGGAGCTGGCGTCGTGGAGCCGGACGGCGCCGGCCGCCGACGGCATTCCCCGCAGCGCGGTCGTCCACTCCGACGCGCCTCGCCAGTCCGAGTTCCCGATGCGTGACCTCGACGTGGTCGGCCAGGCCGGCACGCTGCTGCAGGAGCACGACGTGGAGCGTCCCGGCATCCTGCTGATCGGCACCGAGGCGGACACCACCGCCGACCGGCTGCGGGCCGGCGAGGCGATGCAGCGGGTGCTGCTCACCGCGACGGCGCTCAACCTCGCGACGTCGCCCATGTCGCAGGCGATCGACGTCGAGGGCATGCGCGAGCAGTTCCGCGCGGCCACCGGCGGGCTGGGGCACGTCCAGATGATCCTGCGAGCCGGCTACCTGGCATCGGGTACCGAGCCGCTCGACCCGACCCCGCGGCGGCGGGTCGACGACGTCCTCGACGTCGCCGGCTCCGACGAGCGCACCTGACGCGGCGCCGATGAGCGGGGGGTTCGGGCTCGACCTGAGCGACGAGCAGCGGGAGCTGCGTTCCTGGGTGCACGGCTTCGCCGCCGACGTGGTCCGCCCCGCGGCGTCGGACTGGGACGAGCGCGAGCAGACGCCGTGGCCGATCATCCAGGAGGCGGCGAAGATCGGTCTGTACGACTTCGACGCCCTGGCCACGCTGTGGGCGGATCCCACCGGTCTGTCGCTGCCGCTGCTGTCCGAGGAGCTGTTCTGGGGCGACGCCGGGATCGGCATGTCGATCATGGGCACGACGCTCGGTGTCGCCGGCATCGTCTCCGCCGGCACCCCGGAGCAGATCGGCGAGTGGGCGCCGCAGTGCTTCGGCGACGCGAGCGACCCGAAGGTGGCGGCGTTCTGCGTCTCGGAGCCGGGCGCCGGCTCGGACGTGTCGGCCATGCGGGTGCGGGCCCGCCACGACCCCGCCACCGACGAATGGATCCTGAGCGGCCAGAAGGCGTGGATCACCAACGGCGGCATCGCCGCTGTCCACGTCGTCGTCGCCTCGGTGGACCCGGAGCTGGGCTCGCGCGGCCAGGCGGCGTTCGTCGTCCCGCCGGGCACGCCCGGGCTCACCGCGTCCCGCAAGATCCGCAAGCTGGGCCTGCGGGCCTCGCATACCGCGGACGTGTTCCTCGACGACGTGCGCGTCCCGGGGCGCTGCCTGCTCGGTGGCCGGGAGCGGCTCGACGAGCGCCTCGCCGCCGCCCGTGCCGGCCGGCGCGCCTCCGGCCAGGCGGCGCTGGCGACCTTCGAGGTCACCCGGCCGATCGTCGGCGCCCAGGCCATCGGCATCGCGCGCGCCGCGTACGAGTACGCCCTGGACTATGCCCGCGGGCGTGAGCAGTTCGGCCGGCCGATCATCACCAACCAGGCGATCGCCTTCGCGCTCGCCGACATGCGGATGGAGATCGACGCGGCCCGGCTGCTCATCTGGCGGGCCGCCTGGATGGGCCACAGCGGCCGGCCGTTCGAGGCCGGCGAGGGCTCGATGAGCAAGCTGAAGGCCAGCGAGGTCGCGGTGTGGGCGACGGAGAAGGCGGTGCAGATCCTCGGTGGCGCCGGCTACAGCCGCGACCATCCCGTCGAGCGGATGTTCCGCGACTCCAAGATCTACACGATCTTCGAGGGCACGTCGGAGATCCAGCGGCTCGTCATCGCCCGGGCGATCTCCGGCCTGCACATCGCCTGACCTCGCATCGGGGTCATTTCTCCGAAAGCCGCCGAGATACGGGGTCTGCACGGTCACGTGGCGGTTTGATCGGACCAGACCGGGTCGCTCACGGCGGCGCCCGACGTTCGGGGGCGTCACTGGCCCGCCGGCGGCGGCCCGGTCCCGACTCGGGGGGTCCCGGGGGCGCCGACCACCGCGGTGTCCCCGGGGACACCGGGGAGATCGGGGGCCACCGCCGCCCGGGAACATCGCTGCCCGGGAACATC
Source organism: Frankia torreyi (assembly GCF_000948395.1). Classification (GTDB taxonomy): domain Bacteria; phylum Actinomycetota; class Actinomycetes; order Frankiales; family Frankiaceae; genus Frankia; species Frankia torreyi. The sequence goes on from NZ_JYFN01000009.1 coordinate 20,934, forward strand.
GCCGCCCGGGGACATCGCCTCCCGGGGACATCGCCGCCCGGGATCGTCATCGTGCTCCGCCTTGTCCGGCTCATCCGGAGGCTTTCGTGTCGGGTTTATCCCTCTGGACAGGCAGGGCGGACGGCCGCTGCGGCTTCGGCCTGGGCTTCGCGGTTTGAGCAGGGTGGTCAGGGAGTCGTGGGGCCGGGGGCGCTGACGTAGGCGACACTGGCGTAGCTGTCGGCGGGGCGCCCGGCGGCGTCGACGCAGCGCACGGCCACCGTGACGGCCGTGGGCGCGCCGGCGGCGACCGGGAGTTCGTTCGCAGCGCAGCGAGCGGTGGGCTCGCCGTAGGGGGTCACCTGAAGCGCATGCGGGGTCCGCGAGACTCCGGGGAAGATCACCCGGTAGCGGCCGACCCCGACCCGACTGATCTGGTTCGTGGCCCCGGTGCTGTTCGCCGAGTACCAGGCCCAGGCGTTCACCGGCGGGCCCGGCGGGACCTGTTGGATCGGCCCGCCCGGGCGGAGGACACCGGTGAACGCGTGGCCGAAGCTGGCCGCGCCGGTCGGGATGAGCGCGTGGCCGCTGGTGTAGAGCAGCACGAACGGGCTGTCCGTCCAGACCGACCCACGCGCGCAGCCGACGAACACCGACTGGCGGTCCTTCTTCACCACCCGGCCAAGGGCGTTGCACCCGACGGGACCATCGCCAATCGCGTTGACCTGGAGGTTGTTGCCGTTCTTCGCGAACGCAGGCCCGGTCAGGTCGATCGTGTAGTGCCCGGCGCCGACCCGGTGGACCTCGATCGTGCCCGGCCCGCTGACGCTGTAGGCGTTCGTCGGGCGGGAGGTGGCGGCCGACGCGGCGTCGGACCGGAGGTAGGCGTACGCCCCGCCCGACGACGGCGACGGGGACGCGGTGACCGGGGACGCGGTGACCGGGGACAGGGTGCCCGGGGACGCGGGCGGGGTCGAGGTCAGGGACGCGGTGTCCGGCACCTGGGTGAACAGCGCGCTGAAGGCGGAGTCGACCGGCGCCCCCGCGGCGTCGCGGCAGGTCAGGTCGACCTGCTCGTCCCGGCCAGCGGCGCCCCAGCCCACGACGTGGCAGGAGACGACCGGCGCGGTGGTCTCGACAACGGCCGCGGCCGGGTCCAGCGCGGTCACGATCGCGGCGCCGCGCCCGGCGGCCACGGCGATGCCGGGGAAGGTGACACGGTAGCCGCCCGGCTGCCGCCGCACGACCGTGACCTGCGCGGCAGCGCTGCTCGACCCGCCGGCGGTGTGCCAGCTCCCCGCACTCTGCGCCGCCGGGATCGCCGTGGGAGCGCTCCCTGAGCTGCCGGTCGCGGTGACGCTGGCGAATCCCCACACCGGCGCCGCCGTCGCCCCGGGGCCGCCGGTCGGCGTGGCCGAGCGGGCGGCCCCGCCGTCGCCGCGGTGGTCGCCGTCCGAGCAGGCGGCCAGGGCCAGCAGCGCCGCCGCGCAGCCCAGCGCGCCGGTAACCCGGGCGACGCGGCCGGCCATCCTCGCCATACGGTGCCTTTCCCTCATGTCCAGATCTCGCCCTCGCGTCAAGATCTCGTTGCCACGACAGTGACACATCCGGGGCGCGGAGAGCCGCCCGAGACCGGTGCGAACCCTGTCAATCCGCTGACAACCGGTCCGTAAGGGGAGTCGGAGCCCCGACAGTCCTGCAACAGGGGACACTCACCTAAGATTTTCCCACGTGATCCGCCGTGCCGGCGGGTCGGGGACACCATGATCGATCAAGGGTCGGTGCGCGACACCGGCGGGCCCGCGCCCAGCGCGTCGCCCCGCCCGGACCGCGGTCGACACGCGGCAGGCAGGGGTACAGGTCGATGGCGTCATCGGATGCTGATGTGGCGGCGCGCGCCGTTCCGCTCGGCCCGGACGACCCCCGCGAGCTCGGCTCGTACACGCTGCTGGGCAAGCTCGGCCAGGGCGGCATGGGCATGGTCTACCTGGGACGCTCGGAGAAGGGCCGGCTTGTCGCGATCAAGGTGATCCGGACGGAGGCGGTCGGCAACCCCGAGTTCCGGGCCCGGTTCCGGCTGGAGGCGGAGACGGCCCGGCGCGTCGCCCGGGTCTGCACCGCCGAGGTCCTCGACGCCGACCCCGACGCCGAATGGCCCTACCTCGTCACCGAGTTCATCGAGGGCGAGACGCTGGCGCGCTACGTCCAGCGCAACGGCCCGCTCGCCGACGCCAACCTGGAGCAGCTCGCGGTCGGCGTCGCCGCGGCGCTGACCGCCATCCACAGCGCCGGGATCGTGCACCGCGACCTCAAGCCGGCCAACGTCATCCTCTCCCCCTTCGGCCCCCGGGTGATCGACTTCGGGATCGCCCGGGCCGTGGACGCCGGCAGCGGCCTGACCGGCGACCTGCAGCAGCTCGGCACGCCCGCGTTCATGTCCCCCGAGCAGATCGAGAGCCAGCCGATCACCTCCGCGGTGGACATCTGGGCGTGGGGCGGCCTGGTCGCCTTCGCCGCCACCGGGCACTACCCGTTCGGCGACGCCTCCGCCCAGGTGCTGCTCTACCGGGCGCTGCACGAGGAGCCGCGCCTCGACGACGTCGACCCGGCCCTGCGCCCGATCGTCTGGCTCGCCATGCGCAAGGACCCGACCACCCGGCCGAGCGCGCAGCAGCTCATGCTGCGCCTGCTCGGCGACCCCGCCGGCACCGGACCGGACGCCGCCGCCGCGGTCGACCCGCAGGACGTCACCAACGTCCTGCAGGGCTGGAACCTGCCCGCCCCCGGCGCCACCGGCCCGGGCACGGGAAACCCGACCGCAGGCGCGGTGGGCACCGGACCGGCGGCGGACGTCGGCGGGCGCGGGGTAGCCGCCGCGGCGGCGAGGGCAGGGACGGCGGGAGCGGGGGCGGGTGCCGCCGGGTACACCGCCGACCCCGACGCCCCGACCCGGCTGCCGACCGGCCTCGGCGCTCCGGCGCAGCCGCGGCCGGCGGGCGACGGGACCGTCGCCGGCCAGTCCCCCACCCGGGTCGGCGCCGAGCCGGGTGGCCCCTCCTGGCCGGGTGGGCCCGGTGGGAGTGGCGGGATCGGCGGGAGCGGCGGTCCTGGTGCGCCGCCCGGTGCGGGCGCCCGCAGCCGTGGGAACCGCGTGCCGCTGCTCGTCGGCGGCGGCGTGGTCGTGGTCGGCGCGATCCTTGCCGGCATCCTCGCCCTGAGCTCCGGCGGCGACGACAAAGCCAACGACTCCGGCGCCCAGGTGAAGCCGGCTACCGGCACGACAGCGCCGGCGCAGCCCGCGGCGTTCACGCTGCCCCGCTCGGCCGAGCCGCTGAGCCGCGACACCCTCGTCTACGCCTCCAACCGCAACGGCAACTACGACCTGTTCCGGGGCGACGTCACCGGCGACGGCGGCCTCCAGAACGACAAGCCGCTGCTCACCGGCCCGGACAACGACATGCTGCCGGCGATCTCCGGTGACCGGAAGACGGTCGTCTTCTTCAAGAAGGGCAGCCCGAACACGCTGCAGGCGATCGCCGCCGACGGCACCGGCAAGCCCGTGCAACTGTTCACCTCCGGCCCGGCAGCGAAGCTGACGATCGCCAACGACGCCCGGCCGTCCCTCTCCCCGGACAGCAACTTCCTGGTCGTCCGCTCGAGCACCGACGGGACCGGCGCGCCGAACCTCGGCCTGTACGTGGTCAAGTTGGACGGCTCGAGCGTCCAACGACTCAACGCGAAGCCGCAGGCGACCGACCCGGCCTGGTCGCCGGACAGCGAGCGGATCGCCTACTGGTCCAACAAGACCGGCGGCGACCGCGGGTTCATCGTGGTGATCCCGGTCCAGCCCAACGCCGAGGCGACGCCGGTCATCAACGACACGCTCACCACGGACTCCGACCCGGTCTGGTCACCGGACAGCGACAAGATCGCGTTCACCCGGCGGCAGAACGGCGACCTGGAGATCTTCGAGATGAACTCGGACGGCTCCGACGTCCGCCAGCTCACCCACGCGCGCGGCGACGACCAGGACCCCGCCTTCGGCCCCGACGGCCGCATCGTCTTCTCCGGCCAGCGCGACCCCACCAACCCCAACGCCCGCCAGCTCTTCATCCTCAACCCGAACGACCCCACCGCCGGCGACCGCCAGCTCACCACCCTCGGCGGCTTCAACGGCCACGCCCGCTGGAACGCCGGCTGACCGACGCCGGCCTGACCCAGTCCCACTTGCCGGACGGCAAGGTCGCGCCGGCGTAGTCGGCGGCAGGGGCCTGGGCGCGGGCCTGCCGGCCGGCGTCAGGCCCGGCGTCAGGCCCGGCGTCAGGCCCGGCGTCAGGACGCGACCGGCGAGTGGCCGCGCACCGTCCCATCAGGTGACTGCCAGGTGGGGCGCGGCCAGCGAAGAACCACGGCGTCCTCGAAGCGCCGGCTGCCGTCGAGAGCGAACCGCACCCGCCCCGGCGAGGCCAGATCGTCGACCTCGCCACCGGACTCCATTCGACACAAGCCACCGCCGAAAGCACCCCAGGGGCGAGACAGGCCGGCCGGACACCGAAGTTGTCCACACCGGCCATCGGTTGTCCACACCGGCCGTTTCAGACCATCGCGGTCGGGTAATCCGGGTCGAGACTCGAGAGATGGTTCAGGCGTACGAGAAGTACGAGAAGGTTGTCGAACTCGCCCGGCGGCAGGATGATGTCGTCACTCGGGAGCAGGCTCGCCAGCTCGGCATGTCGCATGGCGCGATCGCGCTGCGACGAAGTCAGCACGGTTGGACGTCACCGATCCGCGGAGCCCTGGTCGTCCCACCCGTCCGCGACGAACTACGAGCCCACGCGCGGGCGCTTGTCGCCGTCGGCGGCGGCACGATCTGCGGGCTGACCGCCGCCCGACTACACGGTCTGCCCGGGCTCCTCCTGCGCCGGCCGGAGGAACCGGTGGACGTCGCCCTGCCCGGTGCCGACGGGTACCGCCAGCGGCGCGGTTACCGCCGGCACCGGATGACACTGGGCGACTCGGAGGCCGTCGATCTCGCTGGTCTGCGTGTCAGCTCGGTCCCTCGGACGCTCGAGGATCTCGCGCTTCTGTGCGAGCGGGAGGTGTTCGTCTGCGTGCTCGACGCCATGCTGCAAGGGCGACTGATGACCGAGGGCGACCTGCTCGGCCTACGAGGCCGGGTGGAGGCTCGCCGACATGGTGGCCGCGCCCGGCACTGGTGGACGCTGATCGACGGGCGGGCGGAATCTCCGCTCGAGACACGCCTGCGGCTTCTGCTCGGCGATGCCGGGCTGCTGCCCGAGGAACTGCAGTGGCCGGTCCACGACCCGATGACTCGCCGTCTCGTCGCCCGGCTCGACTTCGCTTGGCCGTCAGCCCGGCTGGCGATCGAGGCTGATGGCGTCGGCCCCCATGGTGAGCCGGAGGCCCTGCATCGCGACCGTTCTCGCCAGAACGAGCTGGTGCGGCTTGGCTGGGAGGTCCTACGGTTCACCTGGCGGGATGTGACCGTCGGGTCGCGGCGCCTGACGGCGACCGTCACCGCCGCGCTGCGCGACGCCGCCCGCCGCGGCGGCACCGCCTAGGGCGCGAGCCACCCGGCCGGCGAGCCACCCGGGCGCGAGCGGCTCCGGACCGGCCGCGGAGGGGGCGTCGGCGGCGGATGCGTGGGAGAGCGCCTCCATGGTTCTTCTGTAGGGTTCGGCACCCGATTTATCCCTACAGAAGAGACAGGTGGCGCCGCTCCCATGCACACCGCCCCAGGGAGGCGGGGCGGGGCGGGGCGCGGCACCGCAGCGGCGACGGGCTAGCGCGGGGGGCCGCTGACGGGGGTGGCGGGGGCGCGCTTGACGGTCTTGGGGTCCATGCGGCGGATCAGCATCGAGACGATGATGATGAAGAGGATGCCGATCGCGGCGCCGGCGATGATGTCGGTGAGGTAGGCCGACGCGGTGTGGTCGTAGAACGGGTCGACGACGGCCTTCGGATTGATCAGCTTCTTGGAGCCGTCCGGGCGCAGCACTCCGGCGAGGGTGATGCGGTTCATGTCGGCGATCGACGACATCGACGCGAACCCCCAGCGCGCCGGCGCGATGTAGGCGACCTGCTCCAGACCGGCGGTGCCCTTGACCGGCACGATGCCACCACTGAAGATCAACTGGGCCATCGTGATCAGGACGAGCAGGGGCATCGTCTTGTCGGCGTTGTCGACCAGCGCCGAGATCACCAGACCGAGCATCGCCGAGGCCAGCGACACCACGATCACTGCGATGAGCATCTCCAGCAGCGAGTTGCCGAGGATGAGCCCCGCCTTGGGTGTTCGCCCGGCCAGCCCGATCAACGTGAACGGGATCGACTGCGCCACCGTGATCAGGATCAGGACGAGGACCTTCGACCCGATGTACGCCGTACGGGACAGGCCGATGGCTCTCTCCCGGCGATAGATCGCCCGTTCCTTGACGATCTCGCGAACCGAGTTCGCCATGCCCATGAAACAGGCACAGAGCACCATGATCAGCAGAATCGTCGGGCCGTCGGAGTTCGGCGAGAACTGTTTGGCCTGCTCGGCGGTCAGCTCGAAGTTCCCGCCGATGGCTCTGGGTATCAGCCCCAGCAGGAACGGGAACGCGATGATCAACCGCAGGTAGGACTTGTCCGACGCCACGACGGCCAAGGTTCGACGACTCAGCGTGACGAGCTGGGAAGCCACCGACTGCTGGCGCAGCGAGGGCAGTTCCTCGGGCGCCGGCCGCGCCGACGGGGCGGTGATCGACGCCGGAACGTAGTACCGCGAGTTACGGAAACGAGCCGCCGACTCGGCGCCCGGCGTCGCCTCCAGGGTGAGGAAGACGTCCGGGTAGTCGCGCTTACCGAAGAAGGACAGCGCGTCCTGGGGCGGCCCGAAGTAGGCGACGTACCCACCCGGAGCCAGGACCAGGATGTAGTCGCACAGATCGAGCTGGGCGACGCTGTGGGTGACCACGATGACCGTCCGGCCGTCGTCCGCCAGGCTGCGCAGCGACTCCATGACGTTCTTGTCCATGCCCGGATCGAGACCGGAGGTCGGCTCGTCCAAGTACAGCAGGGTCGGCCGGGTCAGCAGCTCCAGCGCCACCGACGTCCGCTTGCGCTGGCCACCGGACAGCCGCGACACCTGGGTGTTCGCGTGCTGGGTGAGGCCGAGCTCGGCGAGGACCTCGTCGACGCGGGTGCGCCGCTCCACCTTCGTGACGTCCGGCGGGAAGCGCAGCTCGGCGCCGTACTCCAGGGCCTTGCGGACGGTGAGCGAGGTGTGCAGCAGGTCCTCCTGCGGCACGTAGCCGATGCGGCGCCGCAGCTCGTCGTACTCGGAGTACAGATCACGGCCGGCGTAGCGGACGGTCCCCTTGTCCGCGGGCCGGAACCCGGTCAGGGCGTTGAGCAGGGTCGACTTGCCGGCGCCCGAGGGCCCGACGACGCCGAGCAGCGCCCGACCGGGCAGCTTGAACGTCATGTCGTGCATGAGCTGCTTCTGGCCGGCCCAGACGTTCAGGGCGTCGGCCTCGAAGCTGACGTCGCCGGAGTCGATGTACTCGACGAGCTGGTCGCCCTCGAGCTGGAAGACGTGGTGACCGACGGCGATGACGTCGCCCTGGCCGACCTCTGTCCGGTTGATCCGGCGGCCGTTGACGAACACGCCGTTCGCCGAGTCGAGGTCGGCGATCTGCAGGCCCGACCGGCCGATGTAGAGCTCGGCGTGCCGGCGGGAGGCGAGCAGGTCGGTGATGACGATGTCGTTGTCCCGAGCACGGCCGATCGACATCGTGCCCTGGCGCAGGCGGTAGGTGGTGCGCCGCTCGTGCTCCTGCTCGAGGCTGGTGGAGCCGCCGGCGCGCTCGTCGCGGCGGCGGTCGTCGTAGTCGTCGTAGTCGCGCCCGCGCTGCGCCGGGCTCGTCGGCCCCTGGTGGCCCCGGCTGCCCCGCCCCGAGGTGGGCCGCGGCGGACTGTAGCCGGCGGCGTTGGGCAGCATCGTCTGCATGTCGTAGCCGGGGTCGTAGGCCGGCTCGTCGACCGGGCCGCGACCCTGCGGGAACTCGGGGTGGACGACGACCTCGGGGCCCGTGGGGGTCCCCAGCCGCAGCCGCACCTCGTCGTGCACCGGGACGGACTCGGGCATCCGCTGCCCGTCGATCCAGGTGCCGTTGGAGCTGATGTCGCGGACGACCCAACCGCTGCCGGCCTGTTCGAGGAGGAGGTGACGGCGAGAGACCCGGCTGTCGGCGATGACGTAGTCGGCGGTCCGGGCACGGCCGATGATGAACTGGGCCTCGGCGGGCACGGTGGCCGCACCGGCCTCGGTGACGACTCTCAGGAAGGTCGTCTGCACGTGTTTCCCCCTTCGCGACGGGACGCTGGCCGGGTTGTCCCGCCGAACTCCACCTTGTAACTACGCCAGGTCGTGTCACCAAGCCGAGCGATGCCACCGCTTCGAGCGGCGCCACCGGGGTGACCGGTGATGCCACGCCGAGCGGTCACGCGGGCTGACCGATCATGCCGGAAGTCCGATCGTAGCGTCGAGGGATGACCTTGATCCACCCCGGGTGACGGTTGACCGGCCAGCCGAACGGCGTTCCCGCCGTCGCATTCGACCTCTGGACATCTCTCGGTTTCCTGCCGCCTCTTGATCCTTCGATATGCCGGCTGTCCTGCACGGACCTTCTCCGCCGTCGGCCCAGTCGGGCCGCCACCGCGGCGACCGTGCCACGGGGGCGACAGTGACGACGCGCGACTCCCGTGCGGCACCCTATGAGAATGCCGGCTGGTGGTCCTCGGGAGTGGTATCTGTCGCCGATCCGACCGAGGGGGGACCCGGACGGCTCCCAGCACCTGACCGTCCGCGCACAACCGGTTCACATGACGGCCCCACCGCGATCGCAGCCACTCGCTTCGCGTCCAGAAAATACCTGGGTGCGTGCCCTGCGACGGCGGCAGGCCGGCCCGCGCCCACCCGGCCTGGGCGGGCAGCCGGACGGCCGCGGACGGACCGGGTCCACGCCCGCGGCGGCGACCACGCGGCGGGCGCCCGCGCACTCGGGCCGGTGACGCCGCCCGGGACGGCACCGGGAATGTGGCCGGAATCATGCCCGCCCGGGGAAGATCGGGTTCCGGGCGGGCATGGTCATCGGCAGGCCGGTCAGGATGCCGGAAGAACGACGTCCTTGGCCGTCGCGGTGAGCGACAGCCCGGTGGCGTTCGTCGACGCCTTGACTATCCGCAGGTGGAACGGCAGCCCGGACACCGGGATCGGGATCGGGACCTTGAACTGGAAGGGGATGCTGAAGTTCAGGCCGCCCTTGATCGACAGCTCGGACGGCACCAGGGTGAGCTGGTTGTCGTTGACCTCGAACGTGGTGATACCGCCGATCTGCGTGCTACCCAGCCCGAAGAGGGCGTCGGTGGTGCCGCTCAGCTCGACCTTCTTCCCGCCGTCCACCGGCTTGACCTGGAAGTTGACCGCCTGCTTCGCGAGGAAGGCGTTCAGGTCGGCGTAGGTGATACCGACGGTGGCCCGCACGTCGTCGACGGGGACCTTCCCCACGTTGTCGGTGAGGGCGTCCCCGAGCGGCACGTGCACGCCCTTGAGATGCGCCTTCACCGAGGAGATCTTCGGCCCGGGGGTGGGGATGCCGTCGATCCCGACGCCGATGTCGGTGAACTTGCCGAACAGCACCTGGGTGAGGAAGGGGAACCCGCCGATGCTCACGCTCGTCACCTTCGGCACCGGGTCGCCGGGCTTGAGGTTCTCGGCGACGGACGCCTCGACCTGCTTGCGCATCTGCCCCTTGGCGATCACCACGCCGACCCGGTCGCCCACGACGAACAACACGACCAGCGCGACCAGCACGATCGCCAGCAGCCGACCTCGCCGACGCCGCCGTGGCGGCTTCGCGGCGGCTGCGGTGGCACCGGCCGGCGGCCCGCCGGCGCCGAACCCGTCTCGGGAGGCCCCGCCGGCGCCGGCTGGCCCGTCCTGGCCGATCGCCGCCCCGGAGCCCGGGTCATGGGCAAGCTGCTGTCCGTAGCCGGACTGGTCATAGGCGGTCTGGGCATAGCCGGGCTGCGCGTACCCGGACTGCTGATGCCCGGAGTGCTGATGCCCGGTCTGTGGGTACCCGGACTGGGGATCCTCAGGTCGGGTCGAACCCGGCTGCGGCTGGCCGGCGGCCGCGATGCCGCTCCGACCGATGATCATCGTGCCGTCGGCAGCGTCCTCCGGGTCGGACCAACCAGGCCCGGCCTCACCTCGACGGCGCACGGCCGCCGTGCTCGTCGTCGGCGCGGCGGCGGGCTGATCGCCCCCCGGCCGGGAGCCGACGCCCGATCGCGGGTCAGCGCCCGGCCGCGAGCTGGCGCCCGATCGGGAGTCGGCGTCTCGACCGGCGGCAGCGGTGGGTCCGGCGGCGGCGGTGGGTCCGGCGGCGGGAACGGGCCGGGCGTGGGGTCCGGAGGCGGCGGCGTCCATCGGGCGTACCGGCCGGAACGAGTCGGCCGGCGGAGGCGGGCCCGACGGCCGGAACGACTCGGCGGGCGGCGGCGGCCCGGACGGCGCCCCCGGTCGGGCAGCGCGCTGCCCCGCCGCCGGCGCCGCGCCCGCCGACCGCGTCCCCTTACCGTCGGCGGGCATCACGTGCGTGCTGTCCGCCGCCTGCCCGTCACCGTCGCGTCCGTCGTTCACCGGACCATCTCCTGCCAGTACCGCGCCGGAGCACGCCGTCGCTGTGTGGTCTTCCGCCTGGCGGCTGTCATGCACCAAGCTCTGCCGGATCGTCGCACGTTACGCGCGTCCGGCAGGCCCGCGGGTCCGATCATTCCCGGATCAGGCTTGTCGGATTACCGACCTTCACCCGAAGCGAGCCGGAACAGGCGCCTTCAGCGCTGGTCCGGTACGGTCCGGTACCCACAGCTCACACCTCCAGCGGGAGCTGCGCCACCGCGGTGTCCCGTCTGACCGGTGCCAGGCGGAACACGTCGCCGCGCGGCGCCGCGAACGCCTGCCAGAAGTGGTCCGCGACCTCGGCGGGACGAAGCGGGCCCGTCGGGCTCACCCGCCCGTCGAGGACGACCGTGCGCAGCCGGATCCCGCGGGCGGCCAGCGTCGGGCGCAGCGCCTCGGCGAGCGCGGTCAGCCCCGCCTTGCCGACGGCCAGAGCGAAGCGGCCGGCCACCGGTTCGGTGCGCGGGCTCGCCGTGGTGAGCAGGATCGTCGCTGCCACCCGGTCGTCGAGCAGCCCGGCGGCCACCTGCACGGCGGCAAGCGCCCCGGTGACGTTCACCGCCAGCGTCTGGTTCACCGTCTCGGCCGCCACCGTGAGCGCGGCCCCGCGGATGCTGAGCTTGGCGTTGTAGACGAGCACGGTGAGCCCGCCGATCTCGGCGGACACCCGCTCGACCGCGCCGGCGAGCGCGGTGGAGTCGGTGACGTCCGCGACCGCGCCGGCCACCATAAGCCCCTCCTCCGCCAGCGCGTCGCGCACCCGGTTGAGGGTGTCGGCGGAGCGGGAGACGACCCCGAGCGCGAAGCCCTCCCGCCCGTACCGGCGCACCAGCTCGACGCCGAAGCTCGTCCCCGGCCCGATCACGACGAGGCCGCGCGTCGGCGGCTCGGACGCATCCGGCTCGCGCGGCGCGGTACTGCTCATGCCCACATCCTGGCCGAGGCGGCGCCGCGAGATGTCGGGGATGGCCAGATCGGCCGCGGCGGGACGGCTCAGGTTCGGGCGCGCTCGTCCCGGGCGGCCGAAGCCGCGTTGGCGGCCCGCAGGGGCGCGCTGCGCGCGTAGGCCCACCCGAGCGCGGCACTGACGATGATCATGGGGATGAGCAGGAGAAGCAGAGCGATGACGACCGCGCCAAAGGTCTCCATGCTGTCTGCCTACCCACGATCCGGGGTAGCCCAGCCGGGTGTGACGCACGAGTCGCTCCAGGCCCCGCTGCTTAGCCGGAGGGCCCGGAGGGTTTAGTCGGACGGTGCGGCCTCCGGACAAGCAGGGGAGCCTCCGGACAGGTAGGAGAGCCTCCGGACAGACAGGAGAGCCTGTCCACAGGCCGGCGGCCGGGCGAGCCGGCGGGCCGCGCGGCCGCGGTCAGACGAGGATCCCCGGGTTGAGAATTCCGGCGGGGTCGAGGGTGCGCTTCACCGCGCGCAGCACGTCGACGCCGAGGCCGCCGATCTCGGCGCCGAGCCAGGGGCGGTGCTCGGTGCCGACGGCGTGGTGATGGGTGATCGTGCCGCCCGCGGCGACGATCGCATTGCCGGCCGCCGCCTTCGCCGCCCGCCAGCTCCCGATCGGGTCCGCACCCTGCGCGCACACCACGGTGAAGTAGAGCGAGGCCCCGGTCTCGTACAGGTGGGAGATATGGCACATCACCACCGGCGACAGCCCCGCCGCGCCGAGCGAGCCGATCAGCGCCTCGCGCACGCCCGCATAGAGCGCCGGCAGGGTGGCCCAGAACCCGGCGGTCTCCAGCGTCTCGGCGAAGATCCCCAGATCGAGCAGGGCATCGCGCAGATAGGGCGCCCGGAACCGACCCCGTTCCCAGTCGGGGCCGGCCGCGGCATCCAGCCGCCGCGCGCCACCGGCCAGCAGCACCCCCGCGACCTCGGCGGTGTGACGCTCGACCGCCGGCCCGGACCCCTCGTACCCGGTGACGAGGTGGCAGCCGCCCGGGGGGCCGTCCGCCGCGACGGCCCCGGTCACTGCCACCGGACCCGTCTCCGCCGCCGGACCCGTCTCCGCCGCAGGCCTCGTCTCCGCCGCCGGACCCGTCGCTGCCGCCCGGCCGGTCGGGCGCGGCGGACGGGCGAGGCCGCCGACGGTCTCGGTCTCGTCCGACAGGCGGCATACGGTGGGCCGCAGGTCACCCGCCGCGAGGGTGCGTAGCAGCCGCGTCCCGGTCGCGAAGTCCGGCACTGACCAGCCCTCGAAGATCCGCCGCGCCGGCAACGGCCGCACCCGCGCCACCACCTGGGTGATGACGCCGAAGGCACCCTCGGATCCGAGCAGCAGCTCGCGCAGGTCCGGCCCGGCCGCCGAGGCCGGCGCCCGGCCGAGCTCCCAGGAGCCGACCGGGGTCGCCACCCGCAGCCCGACGACCAGGTCGTCGAAGCGGCCGTAGCCCGCGGAGGCCTGGCCGCTGGACCGGGTGGCGGCGAAGCCGCCGATGGTGGCGTACTCCCAGGACTGCGGGATGTGCCCGAGGGTCAGACCGTGCTCGGCGAGCAGCGCCTCGGCGCGCGGGCCGCGCAGCCCGGCGCCGAGCTCGGCGGTGCCGGACTCCCGGTCCACCCGGCCCAACGCGTCCAGCCTGGCCAGATCGAGGGCGACCACCGGCCGTTCGGCGGGCCCGGCGGGTTCGAGGCCGCCGACGACGGAGGTGCCCCCACCGAACGGCACGACGACGATGCGCTCCCGGCTCGCGAGCCGCAGCACCGCGAGCACCTCGTCGTGGTCCGCAGGCAGCACGATCGCGTCGGGCGCGGCCCAGGCGTCGCCGGCGCGCAGGCGCAGCAGGTCGGTCGTGGACCTCCCGCGGCAGTGGCGGATGCGCGCCTCGTCGTGCATATGGACGTGGCCCGAGCCGACGATCGTCGCCAGCGCGTCCCGGACCGCCGCGGGCAGCCGGGCCGGCGGCAGGCGCACCTCGTCGAGCGGGACCGGCGCGGTGGGCCGCGCCGGGATGCCCAATCGGGCCAGCAGCTCACGAACCTCGTCGGGCAGTGGCTCGTGCGCGGACGCGGGCCCCCAGCCCCACCAGACGGGTTCGGTCGAGCCGATCCTGCGCGCTTCGTCGGTGCTTGTCATCGCCCACCTCGGTTCGCCTGCTCGATCCGGCTCACTGGACTTCGACGCGAGACAGTGTGACAGTCGAAGTAACACTGTCACAAGACCCCGACTCCACGATGGCACAGCCGCAGCGGGTGCGCCCCCGCGACGCCCGGTGCACGATCGCGGCAGTCGACCAGGAGGGTGGCCGCACGATGCTCGACACCGACCGGCACCCCGCCACCGACCGGCACCCCGGCACCGACCGGCGACCCGACACCGCCGTGGCCCCGGGTCGTCCGGTCCGCTGGTCCGGCGAGGACGCCGTCCTCGACGCGGCGAAGGCGTCGCTGCTGGCGGTCGGGGTCCGCCGCACCACGCTGACCGAGGTCGCCCGCCGTGCCGGGGTGAGCCGGATGACCCTCTACCGGCGCTGGCCGGACCTGCGCTCGCTGGTCGGCGACGTGATGACCCGGGAGTGGACACGGGTGGTCACGGCGGCGACGCGGCCGACTGCCTCCGATCGGTCCGGCGGCGACCTGGACGACCTCGTCGACCACGTCATCGCGACCGTGGAGGCGTTCCGGACGAACCCGATCTACCTGCGGATCATCGAGACCGACCCGGAGCTGCTGCTGCCGTACCTGACCGAGCGGCGCGGCGCCACCCAGCAGATGATCATCGACCTGCTGGCCGGGCAGCTCGACGCCGCCGCGCGGAACGGCACGGTGCGCCCGGTGGACCCGGCGGCGCTGGCGGTCATGGTGCTGCTCGTCGTGCAGTCGTTCGTGCTGTCTGCGGGCGCCCTCGCCGGGCCGGTGTCGGCCGCGACGCTGGCGACCGAGCTGCGGCGCCTGCTGCGCGGCTACCTCGCTCCCGACGCCGCAGGTACGCCACCCGTGCGCGCCGCAAGCGTCGGCGGGCCGACCCGGGGCGCGACGCCTTGACGGGTGCCGGCTGGCCGGCCCCGCCGGGGAACACCTCCCTCAACGCGCGGCGGCGCGACCGGGAACTGGCCGCCACCGTCGACGGCGATCCGGTCGACGTGCTGGTGGTCGGCGGCGGCGTCACCGGCGCCGGGGTCGCCCTGGACGCCGCGTCGCGCGGCCTGTCGGTTGCGCTCGCCGAGGCCCACGACCTCGCCTTCGGCACCAGCCGGTGGAGCTCCAAGCTCGTCCACGGCGGGCTGCGTTATCTCGCCGGCGGCGACGTCGCGGTGGCATGGGAGAGCGCGGTGGAGCGCGACATCCTGATGCGGCACACCGCGCCCCACCTCGTCCGGGCACTGCCGATCGTGACCCCGCTGACACCACAGGTGTCCCGCTCGGCGGCCGCGCTGGTGCACACCGGGCTGCGGATCGGCGATGTGCTGCGCCGCGCTGCCGGCACCCCGCACACCGTGCTGCCGAGGCCGCGCCGGCTGACGGCGGTGGAGACCCTCGGCCTCGCCCCCGCGCTGCGGGAGACCGGGCTGCGCGGCGGCCTGGTGTACTGGGACGGCCAGCTCGTCGACGACGCGCGGCTCGTCGTCGCCCTGGCCCGCACCGCCGCCGGCCACGGCGCCCGAATCCTCACCCGCCTTCGGGTCGAACACATCGACGGGCCCGGCGCGGCGGGCGGCGGCGCA
Organism: Frankia torreyi; assembly: GCF_000948395.1. Classification (GTDB taxonomy): domain Bacteria; phylum Actinomycetota; class Actinomycetes; order Frankiales; family Frankiaceae; genus Frankia; species Frankia torreyi. The sequence continues at coordinate 36,339 of NZ_JYFN01000009.1, forward strand.
CCGGCGGCCGCCCGGCACCGCGGCTTCGAGGTGACCGCCCGCGACCAGCGCACCGGGGACGAGATCCGGCTGCGCGCCCGGACTGTCGTGAACGCCACCGGCGTCTGGGCCCCGGCCCTGACGCCCGGCATCCGGCTGCGACCAAGCCGCGGCACGCACCTGGTACTGCGCTCGGACGCCCTGGCGGGAGCCCGCGGGGCGCTGTCCGTGCCGATGCCGGGTGAGCACAACCGGTTCGCGCTGGTGCTCCCGCAGGGTGACGGCCGGGTCTATGTCGGACTGACCGACGTCCCGGTCGATCGGATCACCGACGTCCCCGAGCCCGACGACAGCGAGATCGCCGAGCTCGTCGACGTCGTGTCGACCGTGCTCGCCGCGCCCCTGGACCGCGCCGACCTGCTCGGCGCGTTCGCCGGGCTGCGCCCCCTTCTCGACGACCACCCCCGGCCCGACGACCACCCTCGACCCGACGACCACCCCCGACCCGGCGGCTCTCCCCGACCCGACATCGCCCACCCGGGGCGCACCGCGGACCTGTCCCGGCGCCATCTCGTCCGCACCGATCCGGGCGGTCTGGTCACCGTCGTCGGCGGGAAGCTCACGACCTACCGGCGGATGGCCGCCGATGCCGTGGACGCGGCCATCACAGCCGGCGAGCTGCCCGCCGGCCCCTGCCGGACCCGGCGGCTCGGGCTCGTCGGCGCCGCACCGCGATCGGTGCTCGCCGCGGTCGCGGCACCGCGCCGGCTGGTTGAGCGGTACGGCACGGAGGCGCCGCGGGTGCTCGCGGTCGCCGACGACGACCCTGGACTGCTCGCGCCGATCGTCGATGGGGTGCCGGTCACGGGGGCGGAGCTGCTGTTCGCGGTGTGCCATGAGGGAGCGCTCGATCCGGCGGACCTGCTGGACCGCCGTTCGCGGATCGGCCTCGTTCCCGCCGAGCGGCGCGCGGCGCTCGCCGCCGCCACCCGGCTGTTCGACCATGCGATGACACGCTGACCGTCTCCCCACCGGGTTCACCGAGGCCCTCCACTGGGCCGGACCCGCCAGAAGAGCCGATCCGCTCGGAGGCAGCCGTCGCCTGGTCGTCCGGGCCGGCGGGGCCGGCCGGACTGGCGGGGCCGGCCGGATCGGCAGGGCCGGCCTCGATGGTCGCGGACCAGTGCATCTCGATGCAGGCGACGCCCTCGCCGATCGTCCCGCCGGCGCGGACCAGCCCCGAGCCGCCGGGGCCGAACTCGCTCGCCCGGCCGAACTCGGCCAGGGTCGGCCCGGCGAGAACGGGTCGTCCTGGCGTCGCCGGCACCCCGGCCCGCCGCCCTTCGAGCCGCCCGACAACCCGCGCGTCAGCCGCTGCCGCTCCCTGCACTGGCAGGACAGGCGGGGCCGGCAGGACAGGCGGGGCCGGGGCACGGCGGGCCGGATAGGTGAGGTAGACGCTCGCCTGCGCGGTGCCGAGGTAGCCGGTGAGCACCACGGGCCCCTCCCGGACGGCGGCCAGCACCGCCGAGACCCGGGCAAGGAACTCCCGGCGCACCGGCTCGGGCAGCATCAGCAGGTCGCCGTCCGTCTGGACGGTGACGGCGATGCCCCGCGCCTCGGCCTGTTCGATCGTACCGGCCAGGTCACGCAGCGCAGCGAGGCCGGCACCGCCGAGATCCCGACGCAGCGCCCGGGCACGCGCCATGCACAGGGCACGCACCTCCGGCCGGCCTGGATCGATCCGACCGGCGGCGATGTCGCGCAGCAGCGGCAGGAACCGCGCGTCCAGCTCGTCGAGCCGCCGACGCCGGTCCCGGCGGACGGTGCGGTCCAGCACCCGCCGGCTGGTCAGGTCGGCCTCCAGGTCGTCGGCCCGCGCCCGCTCCTGCGCGCTGGCCCGCAGGACCGGCCCGAACATGGTGACCAGCACCTGCATGATCCACTGCGCGTACACCGCGGCGGCCAGCCTGGCGAGGACCAGCGGGTCGTATCTGCAGCCGAGGCCGAGGCCGATGACGATGCCGACCATGGCCACCGTCGCGAACCCGGCGGCAGCGTAGCGCTCCCGCGGCGGCCGGGACAGCACCGCCAGCGCCACGAGCAGCGGGTTGATCATGGTGGTGCCCCAGCTCACGACCAGTTCACCGGGAGGTTCCACCGTGTTGACCGCGCCGGCGACCGCCGAGGCGACGGCCACCAGCAGCACGGCGGCCGACTCGCGGCGGACCAGCGGCCGGCGGGCGACGACCCGGGCCGTCAGCCCGATGACCACGGCCGTCGTCAGCCAGATCGCCACGCCGGCCGGCATCGACCGGGCCTGGTCCCGGTGCACGATGACCGGGATGAGCGCGGCGAGCCAGCCCACGACCACCGCGAGGGCGAACGCCCGGCGCGCCGCCGCGGCGAACTGCTCCTCCAGCCGGTCGGCGCACGCCGTTTCCGCGGCGACCGGCTGCGGCAGCTCCCACCGCAGCGTGATCCGGGTGCCCTGCCCGGGTTCGGACCAGATGTCGGCGGAGCCACCCACGGCCGCCATCCGGGCGGAGACCGAGTGCCGCAACCCGAGACGGCGGCTGTCCGCGGCCAGCTCCGCCGTCCGGAACCCGCGTCCCCGGTCGATGACGGACACCTCCAGCCGGCCGGGGCCGACCTGGGCGAGGACCCGGGCGTCGCCGGTGCCGGCGTGGGATCGGACGTTGCGCAACGCCTCGCCCATCGCGGCGGCGATGGCGGCGCCGACCTCGTCGGGCACCCACTCGCCCGCCGGCTCCGGCCCGTCTCCCGGCGCGTCGGCCTCCAGCACGACCCGTAGACCGGCGCCGCGCGCGCTGCCGACGGCCTGGTTGATGCGTTCACTGAGGGTGGGACCCGCGTCCGGCCGGCTGGCCAGGTGCTCCTCGACCACGCGCACGCTGTCCGCGCACTGCCGGCGCAGGTCGGCGGCCGGCTGGTCCTCGCTCATGCCCAGGCCGGTGAGCGTGTTGAGGATCGTGTCGTGCAGGAGCCGCTCCTGCTCACGGGAGTCCTGCTCGCGCCCCTCGGCGACGAGCTGCCGGCGCCGCCGGGCGGTCACGTCGCGGTGCTGCCGGTCGGCCTCGACCGCGACCCGACGCAGCCGCCCGGCGGCGTGATGCAGCAGGGCGCCGACAACGAGGAGGATCGCCGTCGCGGCGAACACCTGGGGCCGATGGTGGGCGGCGCCGGCGAGCTGGGCGACCGCCAGCACCGCCGTGGCCACGGCGAACTTCCGGGCCGGCAGGGCGAACGCCGCCGCCACCACGGCGGTGAGCAGGCCGACGAAGGCAAACGAGGCGGGGTCGCCCCGCGACGCGTCAGGCGTCAGCCAGCCCGTGGCCAGCGCGACAAGGGCCGCCAAGGCCACGTCGGCGACCGCCATGGCCCGGCGCGGGCGACGGCGCAGGTGCACGACGAACAGCACACCCCACGCCAGTACGACGACCGGGCCGGCCAGCGCCGCCGGGTGCGCGCGGTACCAGCCGGCCCAGGCGGCGACGAAGACCAGCAGGTAGCCCACCTGGGCGAGCCGCAGCCGGGCGGTGCAGCGAAGCATCACTGTGGACAGCGCCTGCACCGAGCGTCCGTTCATGTCGCACAAGTGTGGACGATAAGGCCGTCGCCCCCTGCCCAAGGGGCAGGTATCCCGCGCGTGGTATCGGGGGTCGCGGGGCGGCCCGCAATCGGAATTTCGCTATTCCCGGCTTCCGCCGCCCTGGCTTCCGCGGCCCCGGCCTTCGCGGATCCCGGCCTTCGCGAGACGCCCGATGGGAGAAGCACCGCTCACCCCACGGTGTCGACGGTGAGCCGGGCGAGGTGTTCCAGGTGCTGGCGGCTGTCGCCGAAGGCGGCGACGAGGCGTTTCGCGCGCTTGTAGAAGAAATGGGTGTCGTGCTCCCAGGTATAGCCGATCCCGCCGTGGTACTGGACCATCGCGGCGGTGGCGTCGCCGGCGGCCTGGTTCGCCTTGCTCTTCGCCACGGCGACGGCGAGGTCGGCGTCCGGCCGGCCCTCGTCGAGGGCGTGCGCCGCGTACAGCACGGCATGCTCGGCCATGGTCACGGCGACGTGCAGGTCGGCGAGATGGTGGGCCAGCGCCTGGAACGACCCGACCGGCCGGCCGAACTGGACCCGCTCGGTGTCGTAGGCGACGGTGCGGGTCAGCGCCGCCCGGGCGACGCCGGCGAGGTCCGCGGCGGCCAGCACCGCGCCGCGGCGCAGCAGGTCCGCCAGCGCCGCGGCGTCCGAGCCCGGCAGGCGGACGGCCGGCGCCCCGGTCAACGTCAACGCGGCGAGCCGGGTGGTGCCGTCGATGCTCGCCTGCCGTTCGATCCGCACGCCGTCGCCCCCGCGTTCCAGCAGGTACAGACCCACGCCGCCATCGCCACGGCCGGAACCGCCACCCGTCGGCACCGCGACCGGCTCGGTGGCCGGCTCGGTGGCCGGCTCGGTGGCCGGCTCGGTGGCCGCGACCGGCTCGGTGGCCGCGACCACGATGACGTCGGCCACGTGGGCGTACTCGACGCCGGAGGCGGCGCCGTCGAGCCGGCCCGCGGCGTCGGCGCGCACGGCGATCCCGCTGCGGCCGAAGCGCCCACCCGGGCCACGCAGCGCCACGGTGGCGACGAGCTCGCCCGCGCCGAGCGGCCCGAGCACGGCCGCGGCCTGCTCGGGCGAGCCGACCCGCCGGACGGCCGCCCCGGCCAGCACGGTCGTCGCCCACGGTCCGGGGACCACCCCGGCGCCGAACTCCCGCGCGATCACCTGGGCGTCGAGGAGGCCGAGACCGAGGCCGCCGTGCTCCGGCGGCACGCACACCGACAGCCAGCCCTGCTCCCCGATCGCGCGCCACAGGTCGGCGGGATGGCCGTCGCCCCGCTCGTCGTCGACGACCGCCCGCACCGCCCGAAGGTCGAAGCGGTCAGCCAGGAAGGCGCGGACGGTCTCGGCGAGGGCACGCTGCTCGTCGGTGAGGGCGAAGTACACAGGCGCGGTTCTCCTGAGGGCCGGGCGGGGCGGGCGAGGGCGGGGCGGGCGAGGGCGGGGCGGGCGAGGGCGGGGCGGGCAGCCTACGACCCTCGGGGCAGGCCCAGCACGCGTTCGGCGACGATCGTGCGCTGTACCTGCGACGATCCTCCCCAGATCGTGACCGAGCGGGTCCAGAAGCTCTCCTGGCGCAGCGCGGTCAGGTCGAGGTCCGCGGTGGGCCGCAGCAGGGCGACGTCGGCGCCGAGCAACTCGTCGAACGTCTCGAACAGGCCCTGGTAGGCCTGCGACCACTGCAGCTTCGTCACCGACGACGACGCTCCCAGATCGCGGCCCTGCTCGACCTCGGTGAGCACGTGCATCGCCTGGTAGTGCAGGCACTCCAGCTCGACCCGGCGCCGGGCGAGCTCCTGGCGCAGCACCGGGTCGCCGGCACGGCCCAGCGCCCGCGCCACCCGCACGATCTCGTCGTAGGCCTGCCGATAGGCGGTGTACTGGCTGATCCCGGCCGCGCCGCGCTCGAACGACAGCAGCAGCATCGCGGTCGCCCAGCCGTTGCCGATCCCGCCCAGGCACTGCGACGCCGGCACCCGCACGTCGGTGAGGAAGACCTCGCCGAACTCGCTGACCCCGCTCATCTGACGGATCGGACGCACCTCGACCCCGGGGGCGTGCATGTCGATGAGCAGCAGCGACAGGCCGCGATGACGGCTGCTGCCGGGCTCCGTGCGGACCATCGTGAAGATCCGGTCGCCACGGCCGGCGAACGTCGTCCACACCTTCTGGCCGTTGACGACGAACTCGTCACCGTCGAGCACCCCGCGGGTGCGCAGGGCGGCGAGGTCGGACCCCGCGTCCGGCTCCGAGAAGCCCTGACACCAGATGACCTCGTTGCGCAGCATCGGCCCGATGATGTCGGCCTTCTGCTCCGGGGTGCCCACCGCCATGACGGTCGGGGCGAGGAAGACCAGGCCGAGGCTGTTCACCGAACGGGGGGCGCGGGCGCGCACCAGCTCGGAGTCGTGGATCGCCCGCATCGCGGGGGTGCCGCCGCGCCCGCCGTACTCGACCGGCCAGTCGATCCCGGCGAACCCGGCCAGCGCCTTGCGCCGCTCCCAGTCCCGGCGCAGGTCGAACGCCTCGTCCTCGCCGACGGTGGCCCAGAAGCCGGGTTCGGTCCAGGCGGCGGGGATGTTCGCGGTCAGCCAGGCGCGCAGCTCGGCGCGGAACTCCTCCGCCTCCGGGGGATAGCTCAGATCCACGTGGTCTAACCCATCTTGTCGGCGTGTGCCCGCCACGGGAGCCGGGCTCAGTCCAGACCGTAGTACTCGATAACCGCGTGGTGTGCCGGTCGCCGACCCCGCCGACCCCGGCGACGCCTCGGCGCCCCCCGCCGGACGCCCGCCGTTCACCCGCGCACAGGCGCCGGTCACCGCCAGCCGGCACGATGGGGATGCGGTCGCCGCGGCACCGCCCGGACCCGCCCACCTGAACCCGGACCCGCCCACCTGAACCGGGACCCGCCCGCCCGAAGGAGGACAGCCGCCCATGACGCCGACCAGGCACGCAGCGCCGACCGCGGGCCTCGATCCTGCCCGCCGCGCCGAGGCGCTGCGCAGGATGCGCACCGAGATGATGGACGTCGCCGTGATCGGCGGTGGGGTGACCGGCGCGGGAGTCGCGCTGGACGCCGCCACCCGCGGACTGTCGGTGGCCCTCGTCGAGGCCCGCGACCTCGCCGCCGGCACCTCCAGCCGCTCCAGCAAGCTGATCCACGGAGGGCTTCGCTACCTCGAACAGCTCAACGCCCCGCTGGTCCGCGAGGCCCTGCGGGAACGATCCCTCATGCTGGACACCCTCGCCCCGCACCTCGTCCACAGCGTCCCGTTCCTGCTGCCGCTGACCCACCACGGCTGGGAACGCGCCTACATCGGCAGCGGCGTGCTGCTGTACGACACCCTCGGCCAGGGCCTGGCCCGCATCGCGCCGGGCGGCGACGGGACCATGCCCCACCACCGGCATCTGAGCCGCAAGGCGGCGCTGCGGGTCTTTCCGTCCCTGCGCTCCGACGCCCTCGTCGGCGCCATCCAGTACTGGGACGGCCAGGTCGACGACGCCCGGCACACCCTGTTCGTGGCGCGGACCGCGGTGCGCTACGGGGCGCTCCTCGCGACCAGCGCACGGGTCACCGGCCTGCTCCGGGAGGGCGACCGGGTCGCCGGCGTCACGGTGCTCGACCTGGAGTCCGGCGACGAGATCGCGCTGCGCGCCCGGCAGACCATCAACGCCGCCGGGGTGTGGACCGACGAGATCCAGTCGATGGTGGGCGGGCGGGGGCGGCTGTCGGTCCGGGCGTCGAAGGGGGTGCACATCGTCGTCCCCCGCGACCGCATCCACGGCGAGACGGGGCTGATCCTGCGCACCGAGAAGAGCGTGCTGTTCGTCATCCCCTGGGGCAGCCACTGGATCATCGGCACCACCGACACCGACTGGAACCTCGATCTCGCCCACCCGGCGGCGAGCAGCGCCGACATCGACTACCTGCTCACCACCGTCAACCGGGTGCTGCGCACCCCGCTGACCGCGGACGACATCATCGGCGTGTACGCGGGCCTGCGGCCGCTGCTGGCCGGCGAGTCCGAGGACACCTCGCAGCTCTCCCGCGAGCACGCCGTCGTCACCCCCGTGCCGGGCCTGACGATGGTCGCCGGCGGCAAGTACACGACCTACCGGGTGATGGCCGCCGACGCGGTCGACGCGGCGGTGAGCGGGATGAACCGGGCGGTGCCGGCGTCGTGCACGGAGAAGATCCCGCTGCTCGGGGCCGACGGCTTCCCCGCCCTGTGGAACGCCCGGGAGAGCCTCGCCCGGCGCGCCGGGCTGCACGTCGGGTGGATCGAACACCTGCTGCACCGCTACGGCACCCTCGCGGAGGAGGTGCTGGAGCTCGCCGCGTCCCGCGCGGAGCTCTCCCGGCCGCTGCCCGGGGCGTCGACCTACCTGGCCGCCGAGGCGGTGTACGCGGTCACCCACGAGGGGGCGCTGCACCTGGAGGACGTGCTGACCCGGCGGACCCGCATCTCGATCGAGACCCCCGACCGCGGGGTGGAGGCGGCCCGCCACGTCGCCGAGCTCATCGCCCCCACGCTCGGCTGGGACGCCACCGCCCGCGACCGCGAGGTCGAGCACTACCTGGCCCGGGTGCAGGCCGAACGGGCCTCGCAGCGGCAGGCCGACGACGCCACCGCGGACGCGGCCCGACTCGGCGCGCCCGACGTGCGCCTGGGTCGGGCCGAACGCCGCACCCCCGCCCCGGCCGCCGGCTGAACGGGTTTTAGTAGGCCGGCGCGAGGAACGACGCCTCCATGGACACCATTCTCTGGATCATCGCGGCGATCTTCGTCATCGCGGGGGTTGTCACGATCGTCCGCGGGGGTCTCATCTACGGCATCGTGCTCATCGTCGTCGGCCTGCTCATCGGCCCGGGCGGTGTTTCGGTGTTCAGTTGACGCCCGTGGTTCCGCCCTTTGCCGAGAATGAAGGCCGGGCGAAAGACGGGATTACAGGCCGTATTCCTCCAGCAGGCGGAGCCACACCTCGCTCACCGTCGGAAACGAGGGCACCGCGTGCCACAGCCGCTCGACGGGCACCGCGGCGACGATCGCGATCGTCGCCGCGTGGACCATCTCCTGGGTGTCCGGGCCGGTGAACGTCGCGCCCACCAGGACCCGCCGGGACTCGTCGACGACGATCTTCGAAGTGCCGGTGATCCCTTCGCCGCGCACCGACGCCCCGGCCACCCCACCGGTCGCGACGCTGACCGCCCGGACCGCCAGGCCCGCCTCCCGCGCGGCCCGCTCGGTCAGCCCGACCGCACTGACCTGGGGATCGGTGAAGGTCACCCGTGGGATGGCGAGGCCGTCCGCCACGTCACGGGCAGGCTCGCCCGCGGCGTCCCGGCGGCCGGTGATGACGTCGGCGACGATCCGCGCCTGGTACTTGCCCATGTGGGTGAGCAGGGCGCGGCCGCAGACGTCGCCGACCGCGTACAGCCAGCCGCCGTCCACCCCGACCGCCAGGAGACGGTCGTCGACCTCGATGAACTTCCCGGGCGGCAGCCCGACGGCGGCCAGGCCCAGGTCGCCGGTCGCCGGGGTGCGTCCGACCGCCACCAGGATCTCGTCCGCCACGACGGCCTCGCCCCCGGCGTCGTCGCCCCTGGCGTCGTCGCCCCTGGCGTCCGGCCCCGCCGCGTCGGCGAGGGTGACGGTCACCGGGCCGCGCGGGGTCGCGGAGTCGGGGCGGCTGCGACGCACCTCGACGGCCCGGGTGCCGAGGCGCACCGTGATGCCGTCCGCCTCGAACGCCGCGCGTACCTGCTCCCCGGCGAACTCCTCCTCCCGGGCGAGCAGCCGCGGCGAGCCCTCGACGAGCGTGACCTCGGCGCTGCCGAGCCGGCGGAACGCCTGGGCGAGCTCCGCGCCGACGGCGCCGCCGCCGAGTACCACGAGGCGGCGCGGCACCGAGCGGGCGGCGGTCGCGGAACGGTTGTCCCAGGGGTCGGCCTCGGCGAGACCCGGGATCGGCGGGACCGTCGCCCGGCTGCCGGTGGCCACGACCACCGCCCGCGACGCGATCAGCACCCGGCGGTCGCCGTCGGCGGCGGTGACCTCGACGTGGCGGGGCCGGCCGGTCAGCCGGCCGGTTCCACGAACGAGCGTCACGCCCTTGTCGGTCAGCCACGGCACCTGGGAGTCGTCCGAGAAGCCGCCGACCAGCCGGTCGCGGCGCGTGAACACCGCCGCGGGGTCCAGCGCGCCGGTGACCGCCGCCGCGGCGCCGGGCACTCGGCGCGCCGCGGCGAGCACCTCCCCCGGCCGGATGAGGGTCTTGCTCGGGATGCAGCCCCAGTAGCTGCACTCGCCGCCGACGAGCTCCCGTTCGACGATCGTCACGGCGAGCCCCGCGTCGGCGCACCGGCCGGCGACGTTCTCTCCGGCGGGGCCCGCGCCGATCACGATCACATCCACCTGCGCGCCCTGTGCCCGGGCGCCCTGTGCCCGTGTGTCCGCCTGTGTGTCCGGGGCCATGCCCGTGCCTCCCCACCGTCGCCGCCAGATCACCGCAGCCGGGGGGCTGGCCGGGCGGTGGTAAGGGATCCGCTGCTTTCTCGACCCCGAACCGTCATCTGCCGCCGGCAGCATGGCGGGGGACGGCCCGGTCGTACCGTACGCGCGGGAACGGTGACGAGAAGCACCCGGCCCGAACGGACGGCGCGCCGCCCGTGACCGGGAGACGCGGGGTGTCAAGGGAACAATGGCGTCGTAGCGCGAAGCAGGGCCCGGTGCGCGCGTAGCCGCCCGCACCGGGCCGCCGTGACGAAACGAGCGGGGAGACAAGATGCAGCTCGGGATGGTGGGCCTCGGCCGGATGGGCGCCAACCTGGTTCGCCGGCTGATCCGCGACGGCCACGAGTGCGTGGTCTACGACGTGAACGCCGAGGCCATCAAGGCCCTGGAGGCCGAGGGCGCCACGGGGGCGGGCACGCTCGCCGAGTTCGCCGCGGCGCTGCGTCCCCCGCGGACCGCCTGGATCATGGTGCCGGCCGGGCTGACCGGGCAGACCGTCGACGCGGTCGCCGAGCACTTCGCACCGGACGACGTCATCATCGACGGCGGCAACTCGTACTACCGCGACGACATCCACAAGGCGAAGGAGCTTGCCACCAAGGGCATCCACTACGTCGACGTCGGCACCTCTGGCGGCGTGTTCGGCCTGGAACGCGGCTACTGCCTGATGATCGGCGGCGAGCCGGAGGCCGTGGCCCGGCTGGAGCCGTTGTTCGAGACGATCGCCCCCGGCGTCGGCGCCATCCCCCGCACCCCCGGCCGCGACGGCGAGCCGGTGCAGGCCGAGAAGGGCTACCTGTACTGCGGGCCGAACGGCGCCGGGCACTTCGTCAAGATGGTCCACAACGGCATCGAGTACGGGATGATGGCCGCGTTCGCCGAGGGTCTCGCCATCCTCGACAAGGCGAACATCGGCCGGGAGGCCCTGGAGCACAACGCCGAGACGGCCCCGCTGGGCGACCCGCAGTTCTACCAGTACGACTTCGACACCGCCGCGATCGCGGAGGTCTGGCGGCGGGGCAGCGTCGTCAGCTCCTGGCTGCTCGACCTCACCGCCGCCGCCCTGCAGGAGGACCCCGAACTCGCCGAGTTCAGCGGCCGGGTCTCCGACTCGGGTGAGGGCCGCTGGACGGTGCTCGCCGCGGTGGAGGAGGGCGTGCCCGCGCACGTGCTGACCGCCTCCCTGTACGAGCGGTTCAGCTCCCGTGGCGAGAGCCTGTTCGCGGACAAGCTGCTCTCCGCGATGCGCAAGCAGTTCGGCGGCCACGCGGAGCAGCACGCCCCGAAGGCCGGCTGAGCTCGGCCGGCCTTCAGGTCGGCGGCTCGGGCGGGTCGGTGGCTCGGGCGGGTCAGATGTCGGCGCCGAGATCACCCACGTCACCCATGACGATCATGGGATGGGCGGTGGGCTTCAGCCAGCGCAGGATGGACGTCAGCGCGTCCTGCTCGACGGCGACGCAGCCCCGGGTCGGCGACCTGTGGTCGACGTGCAGCCAGATGTCGCCGCCGACCTGGTCGCCCAGCGGCCGGGTCGGGTCCGACGGGGGACGCCCGGGCAGCCGGTTGTAGTCGATGGCGACGACGTAGTTGAACGCGTCGGCCATCGGCTGCCCCTGCGGCGCCGCCGTCCGGTAGAACGCCGGCCGGTACTCGTAGGGCATGCCGGTACCCGGATCCGGCAACCGGCCGCCGGCCGCCGTCAGGCTGAACACCCCGATGGGGCTGCGCAGGTCGCCCTCGTGGTGGGTGAAGGTCCACCCGTTGGCGCCGTTGCGCCCGGTCAGCGGGGCACCGAACGGCTCCCAGGGGGCGTCCGGGTTCGCGCGCTGCCACAGCGTCACGTTGTTGGTGTTCGTATCCCGGTCGGCGCCGCTCGCGACGATCACCTGGAGGGCGTCCCGGGGAATCTTCGCCGACATCACCGCCCCGATGCCAGGCACAGCGCCCGAGGCCCCGGCCGTGCCGTCCGCGCCCACGACCCGGTTCGGCCGCACCCGCTCCGCGCCCGCCGCCGATGGGGCCGACCCGGCCGAGGCTGCGCCGACCGATGCCGACGGCCTCGGGTCCCGCTCCGAGCCGGGACCGCTGAAGTGGACGGCGCTCGCGGCGCCCACGACCAGAGTCACGCCGGCAGCCGCGACACCGACGGCGACCGACCGGCCCCGCGCGGCGCCCGCGCGGCGAGGTCTGTTGCGGTGATCGGCCATGTCTGCGGCCTCCGGGACGACGCCGCGGGCGGGGCGGCGTCGCGCTGTCGAGGGCCGACGCTCCCGGCGGCGACCGCGCCCGCGCCACCGGGGTGCGACCACGGCGCACCGGTCACGACGATACGGATCGCCTCCCGCTCTTCGGTGGGATACCCCAGCGCGATGCCCGTGCCATGCGGTCACAGCATCCGAACGCTGGGTGACATTGAGGAATGCCTCCCCGGGCGGATCATCATCGTCCGCGGCGCACTCCTCATCACCTCCCCCACAGGGCGGTTCCGAACCTGCCCGGAACGCCCGCAGAGCACCGGAAAGACCCGCCGATCAGCACGATCAGGATTTTTTGCCGTGCGGAGGGTGACAGATTGCCGCTGCGGATCGATTGCTCGGCGGCCCGCCGTCGGCACGGAACCAGGCGAGGTCCGGCGAGGACGAACGCACGGTCGGCTGCCGACCCCGGCCCATCCAGCGCCCCCGCGGCCGCGACGAGGGTGGGATCACGCCCGACCGGGTTACGCCTGTCGCCGGCACCCACGGCGCGAGATGCATGGAGTCGATTGCGGTACGTTCTGGTCAATCTGCGGCGACAAAGCGTGCACACCGCACCGCATGCGCACACCGCACCGCAGTGCGCTCACCGCACCGCAATCGGCCGCCACCGACCCGGCCCGTCACCGCTCGGGCCCCCACCGAATCAGGCCCGACGACCGTGCTCGACGGCTTCCAGTTCCACCGCATCCTGGCCACCCCGCGGCGCCCGGAGGGGACCGACCGTCCCGACCCCGTCCCGCCCGCGCTGTTCGCCGCGCTCGTGGGTGCGCACGCCGAGCTGACCTCGCTCGACGCCGGCCCGGCCGCGCCGGGCGTCGCTGTCGCCTGGCTGCGCGGGCCGGGCGAGTCCCACATCCGCTTCCTCGCCGGCGGCCGGCCCTACTTCCCCCCGGGCACCATCCCTGCGGCCGAGGCCGAGGCCGCGGCCGCCCCGCCGCCCCCGACCATCCCACCGGGCCCGACGTCCCCGCCACCGGGCGGCGGGTGGCCGGATTCCGAGGGCGGAGGGCTGCCGGCGCTCCCGCCCTTTCCCGGGCCGCCCCGCCCCGGCCGGCCCCGGCCCGCGTCGGCGCCGCGGGCGGCCGGACCGGCCCCGCTGCTCTACCCGCCCGGATCGACGGCCGTCGCGCTGGCGCCCGGCGCCGTCCTCGACGACCTCGCCCGTTTCCCGTACTGGCTGCGCTGCGGTGGCGCCCCGGACGCGCTGTGGGCGCCCGGACCAGGCGGGGAGGGCGGCAACCAACCCCCGGCCGGCGCGCGGCGCGGCTCGTTCGACGACTACGCCGCCCACCTCGTCGGCCCGTTCGCTTGGCTGGTGCTGGCCTGGCCGGTTGCGCCGCGTCGCCTCACCGAGGAACGCGACGCCCTCGCCCGCAGCATCCCCGCGCTGCGCCTGCGCGAGCACGACCAGGACGCCCGGCTCGACCTGGAACGGGCCGAGCGCCGCCACCGGGAGCTTGGCCGCGCCGCGGCCAGCGGGATGTGGGACGTCGAGATCCTCGTCGGCGGGGCCAGCAGGGCCGGCGCGTTCTCTCTGGCGGCGCTGCTGTGCAGCTCCAGCGATCTCGACGAGCTGCCCTACACGCTGCGCCCGTTGGGCCCCGCGACGTCGTTCGCCGGTGTCCGGGCGCCGCGGCCGGCGGATCCCGCGGACGGGGCGGAGCGCAGCCCGTTCCGGGCCGGCGCCGAGCTGCTCGCGGCGCTGGCCCGCCCGCCCGGCCGGGAACTTCCTGGCATCACGCTCATCACCCCGCACACGTTCGACGTGACGCCGGAGGGCCCGGACGGCAACGGGCCCGCGGATCCCCGCGGCGCCCCCGGGGCGGTGCGGCTCGGCGACGTCCTCGACGCCGGCTGGTCGCCGGCCGGCACGCTCGCCGTCCCCCGGTCCACGCTCAACCGACATGCGTTCGTCTGCGGCGCCACCGGCTCCGGGAAGTCGCAGACCGTGCGGTCGCTGCTGGAGTCGCTGGCGCGCGCCCCGGCGCCGGTGCCGTGGCTGGTGCTGGAGCCGGCGAAGGCGGAGTACGCGCGGATGGCGGGTCGGCTGGCCGACCTCACCGGACCGCTCACCGGACCGCCGGAGGGCGGGGACGCGGGAGCCGACTGCGCGGGCGGGCTCGGCGCGGGCGGGCTCGGCGCGGGGAGCGTCGGGGATGCCGTGCGGCCCGGTGAGGTGCTTGTCATCCGGCCTGGCCGGCTTGACGCGGCGCCGGCGTCACTGAACCCGTTGGAGCCGGAGGCCGGCTTCCCCTTGCAGAGCCACCTCGACCTGGTCCGCGCGCTGTTCCTCGCCGCGTTCGAGGCGCATGAGCCGTTCCCCCAGGTCCTGGCCCGGGCACTCACCGTCTGCTACCGGGATCTGGGCTGGAACCTGGTGCTCGACCGGCCCGAGCCGCCGCACCGGCCGCGGTTCCGCGTCCGCGGGCCGGACGCGGACGCGCCGGTCGAGGCGCGGCGGCGCTACCCGACCCTCGGCGACCTGCAGCGAACCGCCGCCAGGGTGGTGGAGAACATCGGCTACGGGGCGGAGGTCACCGCCGACGTCCGCGGGTTCGTCGACGTGCGCATCGGCAGCCTGCGGGAGGGCAGCCCGGGACGGTTCTTCGAGGGTGGCCATCCCATCGACATCGGCGCCCTGCTGACCCGCAACGTCGTCATCGAGCTCGAGGACATCACCAGCGACCAGGACAAGGCGTTCCTGCTCGGGGCGGTTCTCATCCGCATCGTGGAGCACCTGCGGGTCCGGTTCGGGGCCGCCGGCGCCGGCGGGCTACGGCACGTCCTCGTCGTCGAGGAGGCGCACCGGCTGCTCAAGAACGTCACCGACGGGCCGGCCGCGGCCGCGGTGGAGCTGTTCGCCTCCCTGCTCGCCGAGATCCGCGCCTACGGCGAGGGCCTCGTCGTCGTGGAGCAGATCCCGGCGAAGATCCTGCCCGACGTCATCAAGAACACCGCGCTGAAGGTGATGCATCGCCTGCCGGCCGCTGACGACCGGGAGGCCGTCGGCGCCACGATGAACCTGCGCCCGGAGCAGTCCGAGGCCGTCGTGGCGCTGCCCGCCGGGGTGGCCGCCGTCAGCGTGGACGGCATGGACCGTCCGGTGCTGGCCCGGATGGTCGCCGGTGACGCACGGGAGTCCCCGCATCTCGCCCGCTACGACCGGGTTCCGCTGGCCGGCCGGCGCAGCCTGCACTGCGGCGCGGCGTGCGCCCTCGGGCGGGCCTGCACCCTGGAGGAGACCGAGACGGCGGCGCTGGCCGCCCACGACGCCCGGCTGGTGCTCTGGGTCGAGGCGGTCGCGGCCCACCAGGTGATGGGCTTCGCCCACGTGCTGGGCCTCGCGCCGTTCGCCCCCTCGCCAGCGCTGCGCGCGATGCTGGCCGCGCAGCCGCCGCGGCGGCTCGACTGCCTGCTCGCGCACGCCACCGACCGGGCCACCGACGCCCGAGCCCGGCTGCTGCGCCCGTCCGTCGATCCGGACGACTTCGCCGCCGCGCTGCGCGCCACGCTGCGCCGGTTGCTGGTCGGGCCGCCCGCCGACGCGCCGGTGGACTCCCGGCGGTTCACCGCGGGCGTCTACCGCTGGCAGGACGTCCGGCTGGCGCTCGGCGAGGCCGTGCGCCGGCAGGGTCCGGACGCGGGCCCCCACCCGCTCACCTCGTCCTGGCACGACCGCGGCCTGGCCGTCGCCGGCGGCACGATCGGCGAGCAGCTCGCCTGGCTGCGCGCCAGCCCGATCTACACGGGCGGCGAGGACCAGGTCAGCGTCGGCGACGTGACGGCGAGCGGGCTGGTCGACGCGGTGCGGGAGCTCGCCGGCGGGACGGCTGCCGGGGCCGTCGGGATCGCGCTGGAGCACGCCTGCACCGGGCCTGGCCTGGCGGACCTGGTCGACCAGATCGCCAACCTCGTCGAGACGGGCACGGGCGGCCCGCTGGCCGGACCCGAGGCGCCGGAGTCGGCCGCGGCCGGCCGGTGAGAGCGTTGCCCGGTGAGGAGTCGGGGAAGTTCCCCGCCGGGACCGGCACGCTGGTGGCGTTGGCTCCCGGCCACGTCGAACAGGGTGACGGAACGGCGGCCGCGGTCGCGGGCGTCAGAACGCGACAGAACGGACACTCGACGCCATACTGGAGACGGAGGGATTTGGTCTCGCCACGGGGCGTGCTCGCCAGCAACGGCGGCGCGGTGGGCCGGGCGATGCACAGGCTGGCGGGCCAGGTCCTGCCGTGACGCGACTGGCGGGGGTCACGATGGGAGGCGCAGCCCTGACGGCGGCGGAGGCCCAGCTCATCCAGGGACTGTTCGTCCCTCGGGAACGCTGGGGGTGGGAGTTCGTCGACGGCGGCCCGCCGACGCCGAGCCCGCTCGCCGACGAACGCCCCGTCTGGACGCCACCGGCGCTGCCCGACCTGACCGAGCTGGCCGCCCGGCGGGACCGGTCGCTGCGGTCGCTGTGGAAACGGCTGCCGGTACCCGCGGCCTTCGTCGTCTTCGGGGTGCTGCTGGCGTCCGAGGGCGGGCTGTTCTTCGTGCCGGCCGGGTTGGTCCTCGCGCTGCTCGCCGGCCTGCCCCCGCTGGTGCGCCACCGGCGGCTGGTGCGCGCCCGGCGCCGGACGGCGACGGCGACGGCGACCGCCCGCGCCGCCCACGAGCAGGCGGTGGTGTCCTGGCGGGCCGAGATCGACGCGCACATCCGGGCCGACGAGCGGCGCCGGGAGGCCGCCAGCAGCTTCTTCCCCATCGTGACGCCGGCCGCGACCCCGCGGGTCGACGTCTTCGGCGGCGACGGCAACGGCTGGGCCAGCCTGTTGGCCACCGCCGGCTGCTCGGTGCTCACCGGCGGCACCGGCATCCTGCTGGTGGACCTGAGCGAGCGGACGGTCGGCGGCGGGTTGGCGCGGCTGGCCGGGCAGGCCCGCTGGCCCGTCGAGTCCTGGGACCTGCCCCGCCAGCTCGACGAGGTCGCGCTGCTCGACGGGCTCGGCCCGCGGGAGACCGGCGAGCTCGTGGCGGACGCCTTCGGCCCGACCCGCGAGGGCGATCAGGACCATCACCGCCGGGCGCTGCACGCCGACCTGGTGAGCACGGTCGGTCAGGTCCTCGGCGAGCGGCTGACCTTCCGCCGGCTCGCCGAGGGCCTGCGCGTGCTGGAGGGTCTCGACGACGGCACGGCGGCCGCGGCGTTGTCGACGGCCGAGGCCGGTGCGCTCGTCGGCCGGATGAACGCCTTCGGCCGCGGCGAGCGGATCCCCGACGAGCTGCGTTACCTGCGTTCCTCGCTGGAGGCCCTCTGCCCGCCGGACGCCTCGGCCGTGGCCGCGCAACGGGCGGCGATCGCCGGCGGGCCGGGCGCCGGCGGCCTGCGGCGGCTGGCGACATGGTGGCCCGTCCAGGGGCTGCGGGTGATGGCGACCTCCAGCCGCACGTCGTCGACGCATCACAAGGAGCTCGCCGACCGGCTGGTCATCCAGGCGGTCCTCCACCAGCTTCGTCGCCGCGAGCTCGCCCCCGCCGCCGGGCGGGACATGCTGGTCGTCGCCGGAGCGGACCATCTCGGCCGACCCGTGCTGGGCGGCCTCGCCCGGCACGCCGAGATCGCCGGGGTACGCCTCGTGCTGCTCTTCGAACGGCTCGCCGACGACGCCGAGCGGGTCCTGGGCAGCCAGGGCGGATCGACGATCATCATGCGGCTCGGCAACGGCAAGGACGCGACAACCGCGGCGGAGTTCATCGGCCGCGGTCACAGGTTCGTCATGTCCCAGGTGACCACGCAGGTCGGGCGGAGCTTCACGACGGGCGACAGCGACAGCGTCGGCTACTCCGACGGCACCTCCGACACCACCGGCACCAGCGGCGGGTCGAGTCGGACCTACGACCGCACCCGCCTGCTGCCCTGGCTGCAGAACACCTCCACGAACACCGGCTGGCAGGAATCCGTGACGACGTCACGCTCGCAGACCTGGCAGCGCACGACGAACACCTCGGTCAGCGACTCGACGAACGACGGCAGCACCACCCAGCGGGTGTATGAGTTCCTCATTGAGCCCACCACCGTGCAGACCCTGCCGACCACCGCCTTCCTGCTGGTCAGCCCGGTCGACGGGCCGGGTCGGGTGATCTCGGGCGACTGTAACCCCGGCACCGTGCTGCTGCCCCGGGTCTCGCCGGTGGACCGCTGGTCGGCGGCCCGGGGTGCCGCCGGGGCCGCGGGGGCGCAGGCGGCACCCCGGGCGCCGGGCGCCACCCCCCTCGCCGAGCCTCCCGCACCGTCGGCGCAGCTCCCGGTCGGTGGGGCGGCGGGCCGGCGGGATGGGGCCCGACCGCGTCCGATCGGCACCGCGGCGCCCGACGCCTACCCGAGCCTCGCCGTGGCCGCGGAGGAGCTGGCCTACCGGCTGGCCCCACCGCCGCCACGGCCCGGCCACCCTGCCGGCCCCGTCCCCGGCCCCGGCCGGGTGGCCGGCGGCTGGGTGCCGACCGGAGTGCAGCCGGCGTCGGGCCCGGGCCCGCAGGCCGGGGGCTCCGGGCGGCCCGTGGAGGACTCCCCGGCCGACGGGCGGCCACGCGAGGAGGGGAGGCCGCCGCGCAGGGGCCGGCGCCGCCTCAGCGGGCAGCCGCCGAACCCGGCGTGACCGGCGCGCACCGTCCAACCGGCGCGCCCCGTCCAACCGGCGAACACTGCGTGGCCGGCGAACACGGCACGCAGTTATCCACAACCAAAAAAAGATGCTGGCCCAACGGAAGAACAACCGTCATCGTCTTCTCATGGCCCATAACCCTGGCCGACTCTCCTGGCAGGAGATCGCCACCCCCCAGGCCGGCGTGATCACAATCCGCGACGCGGTCGCCGCCGGCATCACCCGTACCGAGATCCGCCGACGCCTCGATGACGGCCGCTGGCGGCAGCCCGTCCGCGGCGTCCTGATCACCGACCTCAACCCCGCCACCGGCCCGCAGCACCTGTGGGTCGCAGTGCAGGCCATCGGGCCGGATGCAGTGCTCGCGGGCGGATGTGCGGCGGCGCTCGCCGGGCTGGTCGGCCACGACCCTCAGCCGGTGACCGTGCTCATCCCGGCCGACCGCCGTGT
Source organism: Frankia torreyi (assembly GCF_000948395.1). Taxonomy (GTDB): domain Bacteria; phylum Actinomycetota; class Actinomycetes; order Frankiales; family Frankiaceae; genus Frankia; species Frankia torreyi. Next base: position 55,800 of record NZ_JYFN01000009.1, read on the forward strand.
CAGCGCTCCGCCGGGGGTACTGCTACGGCACAGCGCGCGCCTGGAATCCAGCGAGATCGACCCGCTCCGGCTGCCCCGGCGGACCACACCGGCCCGGTCCCTGATCGACATGGCGGAGTGGGCGGCGTCCCGGGCCCTGGCGCAGGACGTCCTCTGCGACGCAGTGCGCCAACAGATCGTCACCGTCCGCGGCCTGCGCGAGGCGTTGTCCCGCCGCGGCCCGATCAGCCGGCGCACGCTGATCGCCGAGACGCTGGATCGGCTCGGCGCGGACGCGCCGCACCTCACCGAGATCATGTTCCGCCGGATCGAGCGGCGGCGCGAGCTGCCCCCGGCGGGCTATCGGGTCGAGGGTCCGGCGGACGAGCCGACCTCGCGGCTGACCGTGCGCTACGAGCCGTGGCGGGTGCGGGTCGAGGTCGCGGTCGAACCGACCGCGAACCGGCTGATCACCCAACGTGATCCCAGTCAGGACATCCTGGTCCGGTTGCCGGCGCACCTGCTGCGGACCGCGCCGGACGACGCCGCCGACATCGTCGCCGAGGCCCTGCGCGAACGGGGCTGGGTGCCGCCGACGGATCACCCCCAGCGGGCCCTGGCCTCCTGACGAGGAGGCCACCGCAGGTGGCCGGAGGGGTTGGCGGCGGCCTGATCTTGCCGTAACTTTGAGCGAACGTTGCGGGAGCTTCCACCCGAGGAGGCTGAGAGGGCGGCTGGGCAGAAGCCCGGTGCCGCCGACCGCCTGAACCTGTCCGGGTAATTCCGGCGTAGGGAGTGATGGCCGTGGCGCGTCCGGCTCCCATCGGCTCCATCGGCCGCTCGCGGGCGCTGCTGTGCCCGCCGGCACCGGGCCGTCCGGCGGCGCCCTACCGCCCGCCGGCACCGCCACCAGGTGCGACGGACCCGGGCGGCGGGACGGCGCGCTAGCGTCCCGCGCGGCCGGCCGCCGCGGTCCCGCGGCCGATCGGCCAGTCCCACTCGGCCGGGCAAGCACCCGGCCGGGGTCTCATGCGGCCGGCCGCCGAACCAGTCGCCGCCGAACCAGTCGCCGCCGGACCGGTCGCCACCCGGCGGGACCTCGTCCGGCGCTCATGACCCGGCGTTCGTCCCCCGACGACGGCCCACGCCGGCCGGTCGCGCACCATCGCGCGTCCGTCGTCCACATGCTCGTAGCCGCCGTAGGACCGCAGTAGCTCAGGGAGACGGCAGTAGCTCAGGGAGGAGGAGAAGTCGTGTTCGCACGCCGATCGNGCCGGCCGACGGCCCTGCCGCCCGCCGATCCCCGCCGGTCGGCCGGAACGGGTCTGGAGCTCCGTGGGGTCGCGAAGCGGTTCGGCGACATCACCGCGGTGGCCGGCGCGGACCTGTCCGTCCCCCCGGACAGCCGCCTGGGCGTCGTCGGCCCGAGCGGGTGCGGCAAGTCGACCCTGCTGTCGATGATCTGCGGGCTGACCGACCCGGACGCCGGCACCATCGACGTCCTCGGCGCCGCAGACGCGCCGGGGCGGCTGGCCCGCTGCGCCTGGATGCCCCAGCGCGACCTGTTGCTGCCCTGGCGCGGCGTGCTCGCCAACGCCCGCATCCCGCTGGAGAACCAGGGCCTGACCCGCCGGGAGGCGTCGCGGCGCGTCCGGCCGCTGCTCGACCGGTTCGGCCTCGCCGAGTTCGCCGACCACCGGCCGGCGCAGCTCTCCGGCGGGATGCGCCAGCGGGTCTCGTTCCTGCGCACGGTGGCCGCGGACAAGCCGGTCCTGCTGCTCGACGAGCCGTTCGGCGCCCTCGACTCGATCACTCGGGCGGACCTGCAGGACTGGCTGCGCGCGATGCTCGCCGACGAGCCCCGCACCGTCGTGCTCGTCACCCATGACGTCGAGGAGGCGCTGCTGCTGTGCGACCGGGTGGTGGTGATGTCGGCCCGCCCCGGCCGGATCGTCGCGTCCGTCGACGTGCCGCCCTACGCCGGCACCGGCGCCGCGGCGCGGCGGGCGCGGCTCGCCGACCCCGACTTCGTCGCGCTGCGCGACACCGTCCTCGCCCACCTGGAGAGCGCCCGTTGACCGCGACGCGGTTGTGGCCGAGCGTCCTCGTCGGCATCGCGCTGCTCGGCGCCTGGGAGTTCGTCACCCGAGTGCTGCACGTCGAGGAGTACATCCTGCCGGCACCGGACCAGGTGGCGACGACGCTGGCCGACCGGTGGGACAGCACCCTGCGCAGCGCCACCTGGGTCACCGGCACGGAGATCGTCCTCGGCTTCGCCATCTCGGTCGCCGGCGGACTCGCGCTCGGCTGCGCGCTGCACTTCTCCGCCGCGGCCCGCCGAGCGCTGTACCCGCTGCTCATCGGCTCCCAGACGGTCCCGGTCGTCGTCCTCGCCCCGATCCTGGCGATCATCTTCGGCTACAGCATCACCCCGAAGCTCATCCTGGTGGCGCTCATCTGCTTCTTCCCGGTGGTGGTCGGCACCCTCGACGGCCTCGCCTCGGTCGATCCGGAGCTCGTCCGGATGATGCGGACGCTGCACGGTCGACGGGTCGCCATCTTCACCCGGGTGGAGTTCCCGGCGGCGCTGCCCTCGGTGTTCACCGGCCTGCGGCTGGCCGCCGCCTACGCCGCGACCGGCGCGGTGTTCGGCGAGTACTCGGGCGCCTCCGACGGACTCGGCCACGTGATGCGCCAGGGCGTCCCCCAGCTCCAGTCCGCGCTGGTGTTCGCCGCGATCGTGCTGCTCACCGCGATGTCCGTGGTCCTGTTCGTACTCGTGAGCTGCGCCGAACGGCTGCTCGTCCCCTGGCACCGCAATCCCACCCGAGAAGGGACCAACCAATGATCGCGCCGCGCTCCCGCCGGCTGACCATCACGGCGGCCGCCCTCGCCGCCGTCACGCTCGCGGCCGTCACCGCCTGCGGCTCCGGCGGCTCGTCCGGCGCCGAGCGCCGGGCCGCCACGGTGCTGCTCGACTGGGAGCCCAACCCGGACCATCTCGCGCTCTACTCGGCGCAGGACGGCGGCGACTACGCCGCCGCCGGGCTGAACGTCACCCTGCGTTCGCCGTCGGACCCGTCCGACCCGCTCAAGCTCGTCAGCACCGGCACCGTCGACCTGGGCATCTCCTACGAACCCGAGGTGGTCATCGCCGGGGTCGAGAAGCTCGACGTCGTCGCCGTCGGCGCCCTCATCCCCACCGCCCTGAACTCGATCATGGCCGTGGGCTCCGCCGGCATCACGAAGCCCGCCGACCTCGCCGGGGCCACGGTCGGCACCTCGGGGCTGCGCACCGACGAGGCCTTCCTCGACGCGATCGCGAAGGCCAACCACTTCGACGGCACTTCGATTCACCGCGTCGACGTCGGCGCCGACCTGCTGCCCGCCATGATCTCCAAGAAGGTGACCGCCACCCTCGGCGCCTACCGCAACGTCGAGGGCGTCACCCTCGCCGACCGCGGCCTCGCGCCGAAGGTGATTCCGGTGACCGAGGCCGGGGTGCCGCAGTACGACGAACTGGTCATCGTCGCCCGGCGCAGCCGGCTCGCCAAGGACCCCGCCTATGCCGCGCTCGTCCGCGACTTCCTGCGCGCCACGGCGGCCGGCAACGCGCGGGCGCTCGACGACCCGGCGAAGGCCACGACGACGCTCACCGGCGTCGCCGACGGCTACGACCCCAAGCTGCTGCCGAAGATGGTCGAGGCGACGGCCCCGCTGCTGCGCAACCCGGCCGGTTTCGGCCGGATGGACACGGGTGCCTGGACGTCGTTCATCGCCTGGATGCGCGCCGAAGACCTGATCAAGGCGACCGTCCCGACGGCGGACGTCGTCACCAACGCCTACCTACCCAAGCCATGACCATCGCGGATGCCGCTGCCCGACCATCCACGTTCCGAGACCAGTGAGCACGATGACGCCCGATGCCATCCCGGCCGCCGCGGCGCAGTCCTTCAGCGCGCGGCTGTGGGCCTCCACCGAGCACGTGTACGAGGCGATCCTGCGCCATCCGTTCCTCACCGGGCTCACCGATGGCAGCCTGCCGCGGGCCGCGTTCGGCCATTTCGTCGTCCAGGACGCGCACTACCTGCGGGACTACGCGCGGGCCCTGGCCGTGTGCGCGGCGAAGGCGCCCACCGAGGACGACGTGCGGGCGCTCGCGAGTGACGCCGCCGACGCGGTCGCCGCCGAGCAGGCCATGCACGCCGACCTCCTCGACGCTCTCGGCGGCCCCACGCCCACCGGCCCCACTCCCACGGGCGGGGTGGCAGCGGGCGGGGTGGCGACGGTCGCGCCGACGACCCGCGCCTACACCAGTTACCTGCTCGCGACCGTCTACGGCGGCTCCTTCCTGGAGGGGCTCGCCGCGGTGCTGCCGTGCTACTGGATCTACGCCCGGGTCGGCGCGTGGCTGCTCGCCGACTCCTCCCCCGACCCGGTGTATGCCCGGTGGATCGCCGCCTACGGCGACCCGGCATTCCAGGCGGTGGCCGACCGGGTCGTCGCCCTCACCGACCGGGTGGGCGCGGACGCATCGGCGCCGGAGCTGTCGCGAGCCGCCGAACACTTCGCGGTGACGGCGCGCTACGAGTGGATGTTCTGGGACGCCGCCTGGCGCCGCGAGACCTGGCCGATCTGACAGATCTACTACCCGTGTCTCGCGGCGTCAGATGCGGACGATGGTGATGGTTCGTCCGCTGGGGCCGGTGGCGGACTGGACCGTGGCTGAGGTGCGCCGACGACGCCCTCGAAAAGGCCGTCGGCCAGAACTCGTGTGATCACCGTTCCGAGAGCTGGGAGTCCACGTATGACGCAGCGCTGATCGCCACTCCACGGAACCGCTCGGGAGGCTCAGACCTCCTTGCGGGCGATCACCAGGTAGGTGCCCGCGAAGCCGGCGCCGTGGACGTAGCGCCGGGCGAGCCGGTCGAGGAGCCGGGCCGTGATCAGCAGGGGGCTGACCACCGCCATCATGGCGCCCCAGGCCACCAGGTGGGCGGGGCCGGCAGCCTGGCGCAGCCAGGGCATGGGGCGCGGCGCGATGGCGGTGACGACGAGCAGCAGGGCGGCGGTGAGATCGCCGAGGCCGCGGCTGGCGGCGAACCGCACCAGGACGGGCCGCAGCCCCCGGTCCTCCAGCGCCGCTAGCAGGTTGTCGACGGGGATGAGATGCGCCCGCTCCGGCACCGCCCAGCCGGACCAGAACCGGCCGAGCCAGCGCGCCTGGTGGCATTCGGCGTTCGCCAGCTCGCACAGCACGTGGCCGCCGGGTGGTAACGCCTTGGCGACGGCGTCGAGCTCCGCGGACGGGTCGTCGGCGCGTTCCAGATAGCCGAACATGCTGATGACGTCGTAGCGACCGGCGACCGCCTCGACGACATCGGGCAGCCGGCCGTGGTGGGCATGGTCGAGCCAGCCGCGCCGCAGGCCCTCGTCCAGCCCAGCGAACGTGTCGACCCCGTCGAACACCGTCGCCGGCCACACCTCGCGGGCCGCGTTCGGGAAGTGGCCGTAGCGGGAGCCGACGTCCAGCCACGCGCGCGGGACCGTGAACGGACGCACGGCGGCGGCCTGTCCACGGCGGTCGCGGGCGATCACCGCCAACGCCTGCTCGGCGATCCCGGCGCGCAGGCCGTCGTAACGGTCCCGGTCGTAGAACTCGCGGCCGGCGGGGCTCAGCGCCGGGTTGAGGAACACGTGCCCGCAGCGCCGGCAGCCGTCGAGACGGAACCGGCCGGGTTTGCGCAGGAACATGTCGGGCGAGTCGAGCCGGGTGGCCAGCTCCGCCGAACCGCACCACGGACAGTCCGCGCGGGCGCGGCGCAGAAACCGGGCCAGGCCGGCGCGGACGTCACGGCCGTAGGAGGCCCGGCTGGCCGCCGTCCGCTGCTTCTTCGCGTGCTTGACCGGGTCGGCGGGCAGCCCGGCGGCCTTGGCCTCGGCGGCCCGCGCGGCCTGCGCGCGACCGGCGCGCACCGAGTCGATGACGAACAGCAGCCCGCTGAGGATGCGCACGATCGGGGAGCGGATCAGGTCGCGGGGGGACAGCGGCACCCGGCCGGCGCAGACGAAGAACGGCTGGAACCAGAACAACGCCGTGGCCGCGAGTCCCCACGGCCGGTTGACGTGCACGCCGATGGCGGTGGCGAGCTGCGGCACGAACGGGAAAAGCTGGTTGCGCCGGGTGAATCGGTACGCGCGCTGCTGGACCCGCACGCGCATCGCCGCGTCCTCCCGGTCGGCACGCAGCCCCGGCAGCACGGCGAGGTCGGTCGATCCGGACGCGAAGGTCTTCAGCCGCTCGGTGATGTCGACGAGCTCCACCGGGTCGAAGCCGTCGCGGCGGGTGATACCGGCCCGGTCGAGGATCTCCGAGCGAACCAGCAGCGCCTGGAAGGCGCCGCGGCCGGGCACGCACCGGTCGGTGCGGTAGGTGCGGGTGTCGACCATGCGGGCCAGGTCGAGGGCGCGTTCGACGGTCAGGTCCGCGGGCACGAGATCGAGGACGTCGAGCTTGTCCCGGCTGGCGTGGTAGCTGGCCGCGCGCCGCCCGCTGTCGGTCAGCCGCACCCCGTCGGCGACGAGGAACTCGTGCGACGGATCCACCGGCCGGCCGGAGGCGGGCAGGGTCTCCAGGCGGCGCAGCCGGCCGCGCAGCCGCACCCCGTTGATGAGCAGGCCGACGCAGACCAGGACCGGCAGCCAGTCGAGCACGGCGGTCAGCCCCGTACCGGCCCGACCGCGGCGCGACCGCGCCGGCGAAACGTCATGCGGCGAGTTTCTCAAGCCGGTCCGCGGCGGCCGCAACCCCTCCCGCCGCGGCGAAGGCGTCGCGCAGCCGCCCGGCGGCCTGGCGGTGGCCGGGATCGTCGAGCAGGGACGTCACCGCGGCGCGCACGGCCGCCGGTCCGGCTCGGCCGAACTTGATCCGTAAACCCGCGCCGCTGCGCACGACCTGCTCGCCGATGATCGGTTGATCGTCGCGGACCGGGGCGACGACCAGCGGGACACCGCGGGACAGCGCCTCGCAGACCGTGTTGTTGCCGGCGTGGCAGACCACCGCGGACAGCTTCGGCATCAGCTCGACCTGCGGCACGAACGGGGCGACGAGCAGGTCGTCGGGGGCGGCGTCGGCCAGGTCGTCGACGAGGCCGGGCGGGGCGACGATGACGGCCTGCACCCGTCCCGCCAGGCCCAGCAGGCCCTCCGCGGCGGCCCGCAGGAACCGCCCGCCGGCCTCCCGGGTCACCGTGCCGAGGGAGACGAGCACCGCCTCGCGGTCCGGGTCGAGCCACTCCCAGGGGAAGGAGGCGGTCTGCGCCCGCCGGCCGACCGCGCTGCCGACGAAGGCGACATGGCGGGGCACGTCGGGGTTGCGCAGCAGCTCCCGCACGGACGTGACGAGGGTGAGCTCATCGGAGAACCGCAGGTCGCCGGCGGCGGCCTCGTCGGCGGACACGCCGCGGGCGAGTTGGAAGTCCCGCAGCAGGTCGGCGACCCACTGCCCGAGCCCGGCCAGCACCCCGTACGGGTCGTCGAACTCGGCCGACGTCGTGGCGAGAGTGGCCCAGTGCAGCCGCCGGCGACGGGCGACCAGAGCCGCACCGACCGCCTGCTGGTCGATGACCATTACATCCGGGCGGAACTCGTCGACGACCGCGTCCACCGCCGGCTCCATCGCTGCGGCCAGCGGCAGCAGGAAGTCCTCCCACAGGAACTTCAGCGACGCCGGGCCGCGCAGCGCCCGGGAGCGGGCGACGATGTCGGCGCGATCGGCCTCGCTGAGTGTCTCCGGCAGCGCCAGCAGCGGCAGCCCCGGCGGGACCAGCCCGCCGATCACCCCCGCGTGGCCGGCGACGGCCACATTGTGACCGCGGTCGGCGAGCTCCCCGGCGATCCCCACGGCCGGGTTCACGTGCCCGGTCAGCGGCGGCACGACAAACAGGACGCGGCTCACGGCCGGCTCCTCAGCCCACCGCCGGGCGGCGCCCGGTGTTCAGGTCGGGCGGCGGCACCATCTGCGTCACCCACTCGGGGGTGACGAAGCGTCGCTCGGTCGGGCGCACGTAGGGCGGGGGTGGCGTGCGCCGGTCGAACAGCCACCAGCGCAGCAGGTCGCGCAGGTAGCCGGTGGCCTCGCGCAGCACCATGTGGGTGTGGTGCTCCAGCACGATCAGGGTGCACTCGGGGACGAGGGCGGCGAGCCCGGCGGCCTGCCCGATGATGTCGGAGTTCTCCCCGTAGACGGCGAGCACCGGAATCGGCAGCGCGGCGAGCGCCTCGGCGGAGAACGCCGGCGTCGCCAGCATGTCGGTGGCGATCGTCGTGTCGGACAGCAGCCGCTGGGCGGCCCGGGTGGCCTTGGTGATCGCCCGGCCGGCGCCGTTGTCCAGCCACTCCTCGACCTCGTCGTCGGTCATCGCGACGAGGATCTGGCTCAGCGAGCGGGCCATCTCCTCGCCCAGGCCCTCGATGAGGAACGGCGGCTCGATGAGCGTCAGGCTCGCGACCCGAGCGGTGAACTCCAACCCGAACGCCAGGGCCAGCGTCGCACCGTAGCTGTTGCCGACGACGTGCACCGGGCGGTCCACCCCGAGGGCGTCGAGCAGCCCGGCGAGGTCGGCCATCGAGTCGGCGAGGCGGTAGCCGCCGCGGGTGCGCTCGCTGCGGCCGTGGCCGCGCAGGTCGTAGCAGATGACGTCGCAGCCGGCGTCGGCCAGGCAGGTACCCAGCGAGAAGTAGAAGCTGGAGATGTTGTCCATCACCATGCCGTGCACCATGACGACGATCGGCGAGTCCGCGGACGCGCCCCCGCGGGGTTCGAGCCGCTGCACATGCAGGCGGACGCCGTTCGCGATGACCTCTGCCACGGGCCTTGCCTCCTTGTCGATATGGATGCCGGGTCGGATGCGGATGCCGGATCGGATGCGGATCGCCGGTCGGATGCGGATCGCCGGTCGAGACCGGATGCGCCGAGCGGCCGTCAGGCCGACCCGGCGGTCGCGGGCGCCGGCAGGCTGTCGACGATGAACTGGACGACCTCACCGACCCGCATGTTGATCACCTGGTCGACGTCCATCCTGGCGAGGAAACCGACGAAGTCGACGGCCTCGCCGTAGCGCTCCCGCAGCCGGTCGGCGAGCGCCACGAACTCGATGCTCTCCAGCTCCAGGTCCTGGCTGAACGTGGTCTCCATGGTGATGTCCATGTCGATCACGTATTCCTCGCCGATGACCTCGCGCAGGTCCTCGGTGACCTCGCCGAGCACCCGCGTCTCGGTCTCCGCCCGGCCCGCGCCGCCCGGTCCCGCCGTCTCCTGAACAGACATGATCGCTACTCCTTACTCGCTGGGAAGGCCGTTTGCCTCGACCTCGGGGGAGGTCCAGGCGACCACATAGGTCGCGGCGCCGGCCCGCCGGGCGGGGGCGCCGTCACGCGCAGCAACCTGACCGATGACGGTGGCGGAACGCACGTCCCTCGCCACGGCCCGGCCGTCGGCGCCGCCCGAGTCCGGCTCGGGGGCCCCGGGTGCGCCGCCTTCCGGCCGGATCCGGCCGGAGGCGTCCACCGTACGCAATGCCACCCACCGGGAGCCCCGCGGGAGCGGCCCGTCCGGACCATCCCCGTAGACGGTGACCCGGACCAGTTCGGGCGGAGCGTGCCCGGCCCAGTCGGCCGCGGCCCAGGCCCGTCCGGGCCGGTGCGGGCCGTCGACGACGAACTGGCGCGGTCGGCCCGCGAGCCCGGTGCCCTCGGCCTTCGCCGCCGCCTCCTTCGCCGCCCACAGCCGGGTGAACCACAGCGCCCGGCGTCCCGGATCGTCGCCAGCGACCCGGTCGAGCAGGTCGCGTTCGACCGGGGCGAGCGCCGCCAGCTCGACGCCGGGCGCCCGAACGACGATCTGCTCGATGTCGATGCCGACCGGCCCGTCCGCGGACACCAGCGCCACCGCCAGCTCCGGCTTGTGCGCGAGGGACACCCGCGGGGGGTCGCCGGCCGGGATGCCCGGCCGCGCCGGCAGGGCGCCGACCAGCGGGGCGCCCAGCCCGTCGTGCTCGATCCGGACCTCGATCCCCCAGACGGGCCCCGCACCGCGCGCCCACAGCCAGCGCCGGACGGCGTCCTGGACGGCGATGCGCCCCAGCAGCCAGCCGCGCGCCGCCCGCGGGTTGAGGCCCGCGAGCCGGGCCCGGTCGGCGGAGTCGGCGTAGTGGCGCACGATCAGCTCGCGCGAGGCCGAATCGGACCAGCGGTCGAGCGCGACCACCCAGCCCTCGCCCGAGGGCTGGGCCACGGTGTGCAGCTCCGGGGCGCGGACCATCGCCCAGAGCACGTCGTCGTTGGCGAAACGCCGATCGGTCCAGGCCGACACGACCGCCCAGAGCGACCCGTCGAGCCGGCGCAGCTCGAGGTCGGCGGTCACCGTCCGTTCCGCGACCTGCCGGATCCGCACGACACAGTCGACCAGGTCGCCCGCCACCGGCGCCGGACCGTAGAAGCGCAGGTCGGACAGGGACTGCGGCAGCAGCAGCGAGTCCGCGGGCAGGTTCTCCATCGCCCAGTAGCCGAAGAGCTGCCCGGCGTTGTCCAGCAGCGCGCCGGACGCGGCCGGCACCCGCAGCCGCCCGCGGATGCCGGCCGCGGCGATCGCCTCGATGCGGTGGATGCCCTGGTATCCGGGGCCGTGGAAGAGGAAGTGACCGCCGTAGAGATCGCTGCCCTGGTGGCGGGATGGCTGCTCGCCGGGCAGGATCGGCCCGGTCGGGCCCGCCGGCAGGTCCGCGGTGGCTGCCGTCGTCTGCGGGGACGGCGGGTAGCCGTCGGCGAACACGACCGTGCCGCGGGCGTAGCCCTCCATGGTCACCCGGACCGCGTCCGGCCCCGCCGGGGTGAGGATGACCGACACCTCCACGGCGGGCTCGATCGCGAGCCAACGCAGCGCCCGGACGTCCCGGATGCCGATCGGCACCCGCCCCGGCATCAGCGCCGCGGCCTGCGCGATCATGAGTTCGAGCACCTCGGTCATCGGCACGACCGGGAACAGGTCGGACAGGTCGCGCCAACCCGGCGGCTGGCGGTAGAAGCAGTGGTCGATGATGTGCGGCATCGACTCCAGCGACAACCGGCGACGGACGGTCCGCGGCCCGAGTGCCAGGCCGCCGCCGGAGGCGGCCGCGTCGCGGCTGGCGGGTTCGGCGTGGCTGGCAGGCTCGGCGTGGCTGGCAGGCTCGGACGCGCCGGGACCCCAGGAGGCGGTGGCGCCCGCTCCGCGGGGCGCCGGCACGCCACCGGACCCACCGGACGCGGGCACGGTGCCCATCCCGCCGGCCGCGGGGCCGCCGCGCCGTCGTGGTGGCGCGCCCCGCGGGGCGGTGGGGCCGAGTGCCCACCGGTCGACGACCGTGGACATCACCGCACCGGCGTCGGCCAGCGCCGCACGCAGCTCGTCGAGAACCGGATGGCTGCCGGCGGCGCCCACAGCCGGGAGAGCCGGATCCAGGTGATCCGGTCCCAGGAGGGCCGGGCCGGGGAGGGCCGGGACAGGGAGATCCGAGCCAGGGAGGGCCGGGACAGGGAGATCCAGGACAGGGAGGGCCGAGCCCAGAAGATCGGCGGCCGCGGGTCCGAGGCGCACCAGCGGCGTGCCGAGGTTCAGCCGGACAGGGGTGCCCCGGCGCCGCGGCAGCTCGATGGCCCTCCCGGCGGAGGGCGTCGGGGTCAGGGCCTGCGCGGGGGACGGGGTCGGCTCGCTGGCCGGCACCGTCACCGGGGTGGCGGGCCGCTCGGGGCGGGTCCGGCAGGGCAGCAGATCGAGCCGCGGGGCCGCGCCCTCCACCCACAGCGCGGCGGCCACGCGGCGCAACTGGTCCAGCCCGGAACGCTTCGGGGAGTTCGTGACCAGCGCGACGTGATCGTGACCGGGCAGCGTGTTGTCGACGAACCCGGCGACGCTGCCCACGCCGACCTGGACGAAGGCGCGCACGCCGGTGTCGTGCAGCCGGCGGACGAGCTCCCGGAACCGCACAGGCTCGACGAGGTGACGCAGGGCGAGCGCCCGGACGGCGTCGTGGTCGCGCGGGTAGGGCGCGACCGTCGTCGCCGACCAGATCGGGATCGTCGCCTCGGCGAGGGTGACGTCGGCGAGGTTGGTCCGCAGCCGGTCCAGGTAGGGCTCCAGGAACGGGGAGTGGAAGCCGGAACGGAACGGCAGGACCTGCCCGAGCACGCCGTCGCGGCGCAGCCGCTCGAGCGCGGTGCGCACGCTCTCCTCGCGCCCGCAGATGATCGACTGGTGCGGGCAGTTGTCGTGGGAGACGACGACGTCGCCGAGATCGGCGATGACCTCGGCGGCCCGCCCGGCGCCGCAGCCCAGTGCCCCGAAGACGACCCCGGGCACCTCCAGTGCGGCCGGGTCGAAGCCGGCGATGAAGGCGTCGGTGGACTCGCCGGTGATGAGCCCACCGCTGATCATCGCGTTCCACTCGCCGATGCTGTGCCCGCCGACGAGGTCCGGGACGATCCCGAGGCGTCGCAGCGCCTCGTCGAGGATCCGCCCCACCTCGACGCTCGCGACGCCGTGCCGGCCGAGCAGCCCGGTGTCGTCGAGGGCCGGGCGGACGAGCCCGAAGTGCGCGCAGACGTCGTCGATGCGCGGGGAGAACTTGTCCTCCAGGCCGCAGAACAGGAACGCCGTCCGCCCGGCGGGCGTCCCGTCGGGCCGGGCGGGGTCGAGCAGGCCGGCCGGGGTGAACCACAGGTCGTTGCGGCCCCGCCACGGGTTGCCCCGCCCCACGACCGTCCGGGCCAGGGCGAGCCGGCGCGGGGTCGGCGCGACCAGGGCGAGCCGCCAGGGGCCGCCGGCCGGCGGGCTCGCCGCGTCGTCCCGGTCGAGCAGCTCCGCGTCGTCGACGTCGAGCTGGGCGAGCAGCTCCGCCGGGCTGCTCCCGGCGAGCAACAGGACCGCCTCCGCGTCCGGATCGGCCACCCGCGCAGGGTCAGCCGGCGGGGGGGCGGGGAAGGTGTGGGCCAGGGTCACCGGGGCGGTCGGCGGTGCCTCCTCGACGACGAGATGGGCGTTGATGCCGCCGAAACCGAAGGCGTTGACGCCGGCGCGCCGGGGACCGCCGCCCGCCGGGGTGTCCCAGTCGGTCGCCGCCCGCACTGGCGCGAACCGGCTGCCGGCGAAGGCGGCGTGCGGCTCGTCGCAGTGCAGCGTCGGCGGCAGCACCCGGTGGTGCAGGGCGAGCGCGGTCTTGATCAGCCCGGCCGCGCCCGCCGCCGGCATCGCATGGCCGATCATGGACTTGACCGAGCCGATGCCGATGTCCGCGCGTCCCGCGCCGCCCGTACCGGCTGCGGCCGCCGTGCCGAAGATCCGGCCCAGGGTCGCGAGCTCCACGGCGTCGCCGGTCGGGGTGGCCGTGCCGTGCGCCTCGACCAGGCCGATCGCGCCGGGTGCCGTCGGGTCGAGCCCGGCGTCCGCCCAGGCGCGCCGCACGGCGAGGGTCTGCCCGTCGGCGGCGGGGGCCATCAGGGAGGCGGAGCGGCCGTCGCTCGACGTGCCGGCCCCGCGCAACACCGCGTAGATCCGGTCGCCGTCGCGGCGGGCGTCGGCGAGCCGGCGCAGCACCAGCATGCCGACGCCCTCGCCGATGAGGATGCCGTCCGCCCGCCGGTCGAACGGGCGGATCGCCTCGCTCGGCGACAGCGCCCGCAGCAGGGAGAACACGCTCCAGAACGACGGTTCGTGGACGAGGTGGGCACCGCCGACGATCATCGTGTCGGTGCGGCCGGAGCCGAGATCACGCATCGCCATCTCGACGGCGATGAGCGACGACGCGCAGGCCGCGTCCACCGTGTAGGCGGGACCGCGCAGGTCGAGCCGGTTCGCGATGCGGGACGCGGCGAGGTTGGGCACCAGGCCGATCGACGCCTCCGGGCGGGCCGGACCGAGCTGCGCGACGAACGCCTCGCGGACGCGTTCGACCGCGTCGGCGGGCAGGTCCGGCAGGACCTCGCGCAGGGTGGTGACGAGCTGGCGGGAGGTGCGTACCCGCTGCTCGAGCCGGGCCACCCCGGACCCCACGTAGCCGCCGCGGCCGAGGACGACGCCCACCCGCTCGGCGTCGCCGAGCCCGTTGGGCCCACCGGCGTCCGTGATCGCCTCGGCGGCGAGCCGCAGCGCCAGCAGCTGGTCCGGCTCGGCCCAGTCGACGGCGTTGGGGACGATGCCGAACGCCGTCGGGTCGAACGTCGCGAACTCGTCGACGAAACCGCCGCGCCGGCAGTAGAAGCCGTCCGCCGCACCGGCCGGAGCCGCGTCGGTACCCGCGCCCCGCCGCGTGCCCGGCGCGGCGAGCGGCCGCTCGGGCGGGAAGTAGTCGTCGACGTCGAAGCGATCCCGCGGGAGCGCCCGGATCGCGTCGACCCCGCCAACGATGTTGCGCCAGAACGTGTCGAGGTCGCCGGCGCCCGGGAACAGCGCGGACATCCCCACCACGGCGATCGGCGGCGCCCCGGACCCGCCCCCGGGGTCACGCATCGAACGCCTCCGCCTCGGCGCACATGTAGACGACCTGCGCCGGACCGTCGGGCGGGCCCGCCAGCTCGCTCAGCAGCGCGGCGACGCCGTCGGCCGGGTCGATCAGGCCGATGCCGCGGCGGGCGTACTCGCGGGCGAGCTCCGCGGAGACCATCCCGCCGCCCGCGGCGGCCGGCGACGCCCAGGGGCCCCAGTCGACGCTGACGATCCGGCCGGCGAAGCGCCCCGCCGCCGCACCCGCGAGCGTGTCGAGGGCGTCGTTCGCGGCGGCGTAGTCGGCCTGACCCCGGTTGCCGAACACCCCCGCGACGCTGCCGAACAGGGCGACGAAGCCGACGTCGTCGCGGACCGCGGCGAGCAGGGCCCGGGCGCCGTCGACCTTCGTTCGGTAGACCCGGTCGAACGACTCGGGCGTCTTGTCGCGCAACAGCCGGTCGGCGAGGACGCCCGCGCCGTGCACGAGCCCGTCGAGGCGACCGTGGCGGGCGTAGACGTCGGCCACCACCGCGGCGACGGCCGCGCCGTCGCGCACGTCCACCGCGTGGTAACGCACCGAGGACGCCAGCCCGCGCAGGGTCGCCAGCGTCGCCCGCACCTCCCGCTCGGCGAGCAGTCGGGAGACCCGAGCCTCGATCTCGGCCGGGCGGCGGACGCCGGTCTCGATCAGCGCGCGGCGCAGCGCCGGGGCGTCGGCCGCGCCCGCGGTGGCGGGATCCTCGGGCCCCGCGGGCGGCAGGGTGCGCCCGATCAGCTCGACGGTGCAGCCGCTGCGCCGGGCGAGCTCGACGGCGACCGCCGCGGTGATGCCCCGGGCGCCGCCGGTGAGCAGCACGACCGAGGACGGGCCCAGCCCGGCCGGCAGGCTGCCGGCCCCCCCGGCACCCGCGGGCCGTACCCGCAGGGTGGCTCGCGCCCCCTCCCGGTAGCCGACGACCAGCGGCCCACCCGGGGTGAGCAGCTCGGCGAGCAGGCTGTCCGCGATCCGGCGGGGCTCGTCCTTCGGCTCGACGTCGACGAGGCGCAGCGCCAGGCCGGGCACCTCCCGGGCGATCGTGCGGACGAGGCCGGCGAGCCCCGCGCCCGGGGTCGGGCGGACGACGAACTCCCCGGCGTCAGCGCGTCGGGCGTGCTCCAGGGCGTCGACCGCGCTCGGGTCGGCCGGCGCGCCGGTGGCGGTGGCGGTGGCGCGGGCACGGCCGAACCGCCCGCCGTTGCCGGTGGCGATGAGCACCCGCCGGCTGCCGCCCAGGGCCGCGGCCCGCAGGGCTGGGAACGCACCGGGCAGGATCGCGTGCTCGTCCGCGCCCGGGTCGGCGGAGGCGATCCAGACGAGACCGTCGGCGCCGGCCCCAGCCCGGATCTGGTCGACGAGGCCGGCGTCGTCGGCGGCGAGGATCCGCGCCTCGGCGCCCGCCTGCTCCAGCCGGGTGGCGAGCGCCAGGCCGACCCCGAGACCGCCCTCCACCAGCAGGAAGCGGGAGCCGGCGAGGTCGGTCGGCGCCGCGCCGGCCGGCGCGGGCAGGATCTCCGGCTCGACGACGAAGCGCCGCAGCGGAATCGCCCCGACCGGATCGCCGACCACAGCGGACCCGAGGTCCGGGGAAGACCCGACGGCTGGGGAAGACCCGACGGCTACGGGCGACCCGACGGCTACGGGCGACCCGCCGGTCAGCGCCGCCGCGGCGGTGGAAGCGCTGGGCTCGGTCCCGCCGGCGGTCGAACCGACGATCCAGTCGACGATGCCGCGGACGGTCTTGATCGCCGCCAGCTCCTCGACGACCTCCTCGTCCAACTCCCCCGAACCCGCCTCCACCA
>NZ_JYFN01000009.1:72771-172150 GCF_000948395.1 Frankia torreyi
GGACCGGACCACCGGCGCCGCGGAGCCGCCAGCAGCCGCGGGGGCGCCGACCGGCGGCAGGGCCGCGCCCGCCACGTCCGCCACGTCCGCCACGGGGGCGGACCGGGGCACCGCGGGCGTCACCGGTACGCCGGCGCTTCGCGCCTGCTCCGGCTGGGCCTGGCGGGGGACCGCGGGGGTGGCCGCGACGCGGTCGACGCCGTCGATGCCGTCACGCGACGCCGGGCGGCCGAGTCCGGTCGGGTCGTAGCCCAGGTAGCCCAGCACCACGTCGCGCTGTGCCGCGACCAGCTCGCGGGTGGTCCGCAGGAACTCCAACACCACGGCGTCCACCGGGCCGCCACCTCCAAGCTCGGGCAGTGCGGCGGCGAGGACCGCCGGATCGTCGATCGGGTCAGCGGGAACGAGCGGTGGCGCCGGGTCCTGCGGGACGAATCCCCGCACGCCCGCGATCTCGGGAAGCTCCCCACCGGCCGCCGCCGCGGTCTGTGCCGCCGCGGTCTGTGCCGCCGCGGTCTGTGCCGCCGCGGTTGGAGATGCCGCCGCGAGGGACGCGGATGGTGCCTGCGCGCGAGAGACGGGTGGCACCGTGAAGCGGGGTCCCGCCGGTGCGGCCTCGGCGGCCGCGCCCGGACCGGCGGCGAGGGCCAGTCGGGTCGGCGACCGCAGGGCGCCCGGCAGGAAACGGCCGTCGGCGGTGCGCACGTAGGCCCCGTCGATCAGCCAGCCGGGCCGGCGCGGCACGTCCGCGTCGCTCACCACCCGGGCGTCACGCCCGGTGAACAGGGGCGCCGAGTCGACACCGACGCCGGCCGCGGCGAGCTCGGCGAGCGCGAGCAGCAACCGGCGCAGCCCCGGCTCCCCCGCGACGTCGGTGGCCACGACCCGATGCGGCCGGCCGGCGAGGATCTTGCCGACGAGCTGCGAGAGCACCCGACCGGGGCCGGCCTCGACGAAGGTCCGCACGCCGGCCGCGTACATCGCCTCGATCTGCTCGACGAACCGCACCGGCGCCGCCACCTGGCCGGCGAGCGTCGCCCGCACCTGCTCCGGTGCCGCCGGATACGGCTGGGCGGTGGTGTTGGACCACACCGGCAGTGCCGGGGCCGCGACGTCGAGCGCGTCGAGGCGGTCGGCGAGCGCGCCGGCGGCCGCGGCCACGACCGGGCTGTGGAACGCGCAGGCCACCGGGATCGGCCGGGCGGCCAGGCCGGCCCGGCCGAGGGCGGCCACGGCCTCGCCCACGGCGGCGGTCGGCCCGGAGATCACGCTTTGCCGCGGGGCGTTGTGGTTGGCGACTACGACGTGAGCGCCGACGTCGCCGGCGGTGGCACCGAGTTCGGCCAGCGCCTCGCGCACGCGCTCGACGGGCGCCTGGACGGCGGCCATCGTGCCCGGGTCATCCCCCGCCGCGGCGAGGATCGCGGCGGCCCGTGCCTCGCTCAGGCCGACGAGGTCGGCCCGGTCGAGCGCGCCGGCGGCGCACAGGGCGACCAGTTCGCCGTAGGAGTGGCCGCCGACGTGGTCCGGGCGGACGCCGAACCCGGTGAGCAGGTCGTGCACGGCGAGGCCGGCGAGGCCGAGCGTCGGCTGGGCCGCCCGCGTGTCGGTGATCGCCACCACCTGCTCGGCCTTCTGTTCCCGGGTGAACGCGGCCGGCGGGAACATCGTCTCGGCCCACTGGGGGGCCAGGTCGAGCACGGCACGCAGCCGGGGGAAGGCGACGAACAGATCGGCGAGCATGCCCGGCCGCTGGCTGCCCTGGCCGGGGAACAGGAAGGCGGTCGCGCCCGGCTCGGCGTCGTCGCGGACGAACACCCCGGCGCGCGGGTCCGCCGTGAACGTCCGCGCCGCCTCGATGGCGGCGGGCAGCCCGTCGAGATCGTCGGCGACGAACGCGACCTGCACCGGGCCGCCACCGGCCGCGCAGGTGGTGCGGGCCAGGTCCCGCAGGCGGAACGGCCGCCCGGCGTCGTCGTTCGTCGTGACCAGGGCGGCGAGGCGGTCCAGCGCCCGGCTGGCAGCCGCCCGGTCGGCGCCGCGCACGGCGAACAGCTCCGCGGGCCAGTGGTCCAGGCCGTGGGCGGGTTCCGGCCCGCCGTCGTAGGCGGACAGCACGACGTGGAAGTTGGTGCCACCGAAGCCGAACGCCGAGACCCCGGCGTGGCGCTGGCCGGCGGGTGCCGCCCAGGGCTTGGCGGCCTCGTCGAAGTAGAACGGGCTGGTCTCGCCGTCCCAGTAGGCGTTGGGGGTGTCGATGTGCAGGGTCGGCGGGCGCACGCCGGTCTCGACCGCCTTCGCCACCTTGATCAGCCCGGCCAGGCCGGCGGCGCACTTGGTGTGCCCGATCTGCGACTTCACCGAACCGACCGCGCACTGGCCGGGGGTCGCGCCGTGGTCGGTGAACACCTCGGTGAGGGTGGCGAGCTCGGTGCGGTCGCCGACGACCGTGCCGGTGGCGTGCGCCTCCAGCAGGCCGACGTCGCTCGGGGAGATGCCGGCCCGCGCGTAGGCCCGTTCCAGGGAGAGCACCTGGCCGGCCTTGCGGGGCGCGGTCAGCCCGAGCGCGCGGCCGTCGGAGGAGCCGGCGACGGCCCGGATGACCGCGTGGATGCGGTCGCCGTCGCGCTCGGCGTCGGCGAGCCGCTTGAGCACGACGACGGCGACCCCCTCACCCAGGCTGGTGCCGTCGGCGCCGGAGTCGAAGCTGCGGCAGCGTCCCTGCGGCGACAGCGCGTGCACCGAGGAGAACAGCAGGAAGTCGTGGGCGCCGGCGTGGGTGTCCACCCCGCCGCAGAGCACCAGGTCGGAGCTGCCGGCGAGCAGCTCCTTGCAGCCGGCGTCGAGCGCGGCCAGCGACGAGGCGCACGCCGCGTCGACGGTGAAGTTCACCCCGCCGAGGTCGAGCCGGTTGGCCACCCGCCCGGCGATGACGTTCGCCAGCATGCCGGGGAAGGAGTCCTCGTCCAGTTCCGGCAGGAACTCCTCGAGCTCGGCGGGCAACTGCCCGAGCAGGCCCGGCCACAGTGAGCGCAGCCCGTAGGCGCCGGACAGGTCGGTGCCGGCCTCGGTGCCGAAGACGACCGAGGCGCGGGAGCGGTCGAACGGCCGACCCTCGCCGGCCGCCTTCTGCCCCGTGTCCTTCTGCCCCGTGTCATAACCGGCGCTGCGCAGCGCGCGGGTGGCGACCTCGAGGGCGAGGAGCTGGCTGGTCTCGATGCTGCGCAGGGACCGCGGCGGGATGCCGTAGGCCAGCGCGTCGAACGGGATCCGCGGCAGGAAACCGCCCCACTTCGACGGGGTGCGGCGTCCGGCGTCCTTCACCACCGCGTCGGCCGAGTAATACACCTCGGGGTCCCAGCGGTCGATGGGCACCTCGCGGATCGCGTCGTTGCCGGCGACGACGTTCGCCCAGAACGTGGCGAGGTCGGGGGCGTCGGGGAAGATCGCGGACATCCCGACGATCGCGATGTCGAGCGGCTGACCGGCGGGACGGGAGGCCGCCGCAGCCGCCGTCACCGTCGCCACCGCCGGGCGATCGACGCCGGTCGCCCGGCCCCGCTCGCCGCCGGAACCCGTACCCGTACCTGCACCCGCGCCGGCCATGTCCGCCTCGTTCCCTTCGCCGCCCGCCGGGCGTCGCGTACCGTCGACCGACCCGAGCGCGGGCTCCTGCCCGGCCGGCACGCCGAGTTCGGCGGCCCGGTCGGCGAGACCGGCGGTGGCCCGCGTGGTCACCTCGTCGTGCAGGGCGGCGATGCTCGTGCGGTCCGAGCGCAGCGCCGCCACCTGTCCGATCATGAACATGCCGTCCCGGACCTGGGCCGCCGGATCGACCTGGACGACCTCGGCACCGTCGCGGCGCAGCCCCTTGCTGGCCACCCGCAGCCGGCCGAGGTTGAGCGCCTCCAGCTCCTCCCACATCTGCTGGCGGGGCGTGGCGGCGGCGAGCAGCTCGCGGCGACGGTCGAGGAAGGTGTGGACGTAGGCGGACTCGACGCATCGGGTGGCGTGCCCCGGGGACGTCTCCAGCAGCACCGTGCGCTCGCAGTCGAGGGCGGCCTGCTGGAAGCCGGGCAGGATCGCGCCGGAGGCGACGGCCTCATCGGTGAAGAGGTAGGCCGTGCCCATCAGCACGCCGATGCCGGCGCCCCGTTCGGCGAGTGGGGCTGCCGCGGCGGCGACCATGGCCGCCGAGCGGGCGTCGTGCACCCCACCGGCGAACAGCAGGTGCAGGCCGGCGAAGAAGTCCGGGCCGGCCTGGTCGCTCTCGCCGAACGCGAGCAGCCCCGCGATCTGCGCCTCCCACAGCGGGAAGCTCGCCCGCGGCCCGACGTGCCCGCCGCACTCCCGCCCCTCGAAGACGAACTTGCGCGCCCCGTCGGCCAGGAACCGGTGCAGCAGGCCCGGGGACGGCACATGCAGGAACGTGTCGATGCCGGCCGCCTCCAGCGGCGCCGCCTGCGCCGGCCGGCCGCCGGCCACGATCGCGCACGGCGGACGAACGTCGCGCACGGCGGCGAGCTGCTCGTTGCGCAGGGCCGCCGGGGCGAAACCGAGCAGGCCCACGCCCCACGGCGCGTCCTGGAGCAGGTCGGCGGTTTCCGTCAGCAGCGCGCGGCAGTCCTCGCCGTTCATCAGCGCCAGAGCGAGGAACGGCAGTCCGCCCTCGTCGGCGACCGCGCGGGCGAACGCAGCCCGGTCGCTGACCCGGGTCATCGGTCCCTGCGCGACGGGATGCCGCAGCCCCCGTGCGGCCGCGAACGGCGCGCCGACGGCCAACGGCCGGGTGCGGGCGGCGGCCGCGATGCCGTCCCGGATACCCTCGCGCACCGCCCGCACCACCCCGGCGGCGCTGCCGTGCCGGTCGGCGAGCGTGGCGGCGAAGGCGCCGTCCTGGCCGATCGGGAGGAACTGGTCGACCAGGTCGCGGGCGCCGAGCCGGGCCGCTACCGCGGCGGCGGCCGCGGCACCGTCGGCCGCGCCGTCGTCCCCGCCGGACCCGCCTCGGCCGCCGCCCGCGGGGGCGGTGACCGCGCCGTCCGAGGCGAGTTCCCCGCCGGTGTCGCGCAGGTCGGCCGCGGGCCGCTCGATCCGCCCGGCGAGGGCGGCGATGGGCAGATCTGGCCGGATGTAGAGCCGGTGGCCGGCGTGCAGGATGGTCTCGCTGCCGTCCATGGCCCGCACGGCGGCGGCCACCTGCTCGGGCAGCTCCACCTCCCGGACCAGGGCGAGCTGGGAGTCGAGCACGACCCCCGCCGCGCCGCCCGCCACCGCCGCCGCGGCCGTGGCGGGGCCGATCCCCCCGGCGGCGAAGACGGGCACCGCGCCGCCCGCGTCGTCCCGCAGCCCGGCGGCGAGCAGGTGCTGCAGCAGGGTGAACGTGGTCAGGTCGCCGACGACGCCACCGGACTCGTTGCCCCGCGCGACGAGCCCGACCGCGCCGGCCGCGACCGCGCCACGGGCCTGCGCAACCGAGGTCACCTCCGCCCAGACCCGCCGGCCCCGCCGGATCAGCTCCCCCGGCTCCCAGCGCCGGTCGGTCCCCGGGCCGCCCGCCGCGACGAGCTCGCCGGCCGAGGCACCGCCCGGTCGGGGGGCGAGCACCACGAGATCCACCGCGGCAGGCAGCTCGTCCGGGTCGACCGGGCAGCCGGCGGCGACCCGTACCCCGAAGCGTCCCGGCGTCCAGCGCGCCGCGTCCCGCAGGGCGTCGCGCGCCGCCCGCGCCGAGCGCCCCAGGTCGAGGACGCCGAGACCGCCGGCCCGCGTCACGGCTGCGACGAGGGCGGCGGCGGGCTGGGCGAACGGTGTGATCACGACAACCAGCTCGCGTGCGTCGAGCGGGTCGGGCGCGTCGGAACCGGCCGGGGAGGCCTCGGGTGACACGCGGGGTGCGGTGGTCATCGGCAGGTCCTCCTGGCAGGTCGCGGCCGGGGGCAGGGTGATGAGGGGGACGAACTAGTCCGGGTCACTGGGCCCGCCGAGGCCGTCCGATCGTCCGACCGGTCCCGCGCCTCCAGCGCGTGGTCCGCCCCCGGGTCACCACAAGGCCATATCCAGGACAAGAGGCGCACCCACCAAACCAACGTGATGGACACGTTCCGGACGACGGGATCGTCGACATCATCGGTGACCTCCTGGCCGGTGCCGCTGGGCGACAGACGTCCCGGGGAAGCTGCATCTGCACTGACTACGCGGAAAGCGAACGGACCCCCAACAACTCTCGCGGAACTGGTGCGCCCGGCGCCCGGAGCGACCGACTTCCTTAGCCGACCCGGTACCGTCAACGTGCGCGGAATACTAGTCGGCTCGGTCCGGAGCACTGCACGGTGGCAGGCCAAAGTCACGATCACACGCGCCTTGGAGAGCGGCTGTGATCGCCGTGACCTGGTCGGAGCCCCTTCGGCCCAGCGGTTCCCCCGCCGCCGGACATCGCCGGTGATGTCGCGGCTCGGGATTACGCAGAGCCCGCGCGGATGTGCACCGGGCGACCTCATCAATCCCGGTGACGATCGGCGGAGGTCACGAATTGGTAGCACGCAGGCGGTATCCCGGACCGCCGAACCCGGCGGTTTCCATTCGACTTCGGTCGGCTAAAGGGGCGATGAACAGTCGAGGCTACATTCCTCGGACACGGACCAGCACGCGCAAGGCCAGAAGAAAACGGAAGCGAGAGTGGCGCCGCGGAAGGTATCGAACCACGGGTGTAGGGCATCCGGAAATCGATCGTGGTAACCGCCGGCCGGGTCAGTCACCGGCGGTCGGGTGGCCCCTTCGGGCCCCACCCGGCTAGCAAGGACACGGGTCAACCTAGTCACAGCGTGCCATCAGCCGCAAGCGGGGCCGAGCGGAAAGATGACGACGTTCATCACCGTGCCACCCAACCGGACCAGCCTGCTACGACGGGCAAGGGTCAGCATCCCACAGATGGGGCATGACGCGCATCTGACGCAGAAGCCATAAATATGATGATCTACGATAATCAGGACAAGACGGGGACCAGCGGGACCCGTCGGCACGGCCCGCTGACACGGCCCGCCCTGGCCTTCCTTCGGTGGCCGCTGCCATCGGGGCAGGGTGGACGGCACCCGAGGCGCTCACGTGGACGCGGCGCGGCGGCGAACCACCGGTAGGTGATTGCCCGAACCGCTGCTCGGCCATCCGACCGTCAGGAATCGACCGTGACGGGGTGGCGCACGACGACGGCGGCAACCGGCGGGCCCGGGCCCGCCGACGCCAGGCCTGGGCGGCCCACAGGGTAGCGACGGCCAGCACGCCCGGCAGGGGACAGCCATCGGCGGCCGCCGGGGGCGGCGCTGCGCGAGGACCGGGACATCGGGGCTGCTCGGGTCGTGCGAGCCCCGGACATGACACGACCGCGGGTGGCGCGGCCGGTCTCGGCCCGCGCCACCCGCGGTTCGTCGGAAGTCAGTTGTCGAGGCGCGCCGTGGCGCGTCGCGTCGGTGCGCCGGCCTTCCGCCCTGCGGGCGGGCCGACCGGCCTGCGGGCCCCATGGGTCGATGGGCACCTGGCGCCCGCGCCGTCGCGGCACGGGCCGGTCTCCTCGCCGGGCATGTCCGGCCTGGTCAGGCTGCCGGGCAGGCCCGGCGTGTTGCCGGCCGGTAGACGACCGGCCAGCATGAGGACCGCCGCCGCGGCCGAGGACCGGCATCCGGGGTCCGGGGTGGGAGCGGCGGCAAGGGCAGGGGCAGGGTGCCGGGGCGGCAGCGGGCCGCAGACGCGCGACCTCGAACCGTGACCCGTCGCGTCTGGACGCGGCCGGGGTTCTCCGACGGTCGGGTCAGTTCCTTGACCGGCGAGTCAGGGCCGGGGCGGGCTGGGCGGCGCGAACGCGCTGGTCTCGCGTTGCCAGGCGATGGCGAGCTGCGTGCGGTTCGAGCATCCCGTCGCCACGAGAGCGTGGGTGAGGTGATGCTTGACCGTGTCGATGCTGATGCACAGCGCCTCGGCGACCTGCCGGTTGGACCGGCCCTCGGCGACGAGTCGCACCACGTCCCGTTCGCGGGCGGACAGCCGTCCCGCGACGGACGGACCGGGATCGGTCCGGATGTAGAAGCGCAGCAGGTTGCCGAGATGGCGGCCGAGGACGGCGCCGACCGCCCGGTCCCGCGGGCCGAACGCGCCCGGCCGCGAGTCCAGCAGGGAGATGAGCGCGCCCACGTTCGACGGACCGAACAGGCGCACGAGCAGCTTGGCGTGGATGCCGTGGGCGCGCAGGAAGCGCTCGAGGCGCATTCGCACCTCGGGACGCTCCGGAACGCCCAGGTCGTCGAGGGTGGCAAGGCCACGCTCGCGGACCGAACGCAGGCTTTCCGGGTTGCTCAGCGCCTCCAGCTCCCGGTAGCGCTCCATGTACGGGCCGGCGAGGCGCAGGGCGAGGCCCCGGCCGGTGGGCCGGGCGTCCTGGAACGCCGTCTCGATCGAGGAGCCCAGGAAGAAGGCCGAATGGCGATAGCCCAGGTGGCGGGCCATGCCGTCGAGGGCCAGTTCACGGAAGGAAGCCAGCGAGGAGGCCCGCTCGCAGTCCTCCACGACGCGCAGGATGCCGCGCAGCTCGGCCGCGCCGAGTGCGAGGTCCCGCGGCATCGGGGCGCCGGCGCGGGCGGCGGCCACGCCCGGGCGCATCGGCGCACCCGGGGCGGTCCGGGCGGCGGGCGCGCCCGGGACCTCACCGCGTCCCATGGGGGACCCGGTCATCGGGGGCCCGGAGCGGGGATGAGACAATTGCCGAGCAGTGGCACTTCCCGTGCTCGTGGTCGGTGCGGGGTGCCGCGCCGGCGCCGGTGCCGCACGATGTGGGGTGGTCGGCGGAGCGGGTGAGCTCGCCGAGGCTCGCCTGGCGATGTGACCCGCCATGCCTATCTCGGTCGATGTGTCCACGGTCACGCCGATTCGCGGCCGATGGGGCGCGTCCTCGCCGATAGCATCGGTCGAGCGGGGAACTCGGTCGGTCACGCGTGCCTCCGGGGGTCAGACTCAGAATCAAACCGGGCGGTAGTCCGGTTGTGGCGATGCCACCGGGTGAATTTCCGGTGAAGATGGACATGTTCGGCAAGCGTAGGGCCCACCTCCCTCGCTACGCCACCAGTTGCCCGCGCCCCTCATTCGCAGTCGGGCCAAACCCACCGCTTCGGTGGGAGAATCGTGCCCCCAACCCGGCCATATATTTCCGGGCCCGCCACCCTCGCGCGTGAAGTGTCCACTTCGCGTGATTTTTCCCTCCCGGAACCATCCCCTAAACGGGCCACCTCGCCAGCGGTATGCGGGCCCTGCGGGCCCCCGCTCGCCCGCGCAGGCCGGGATCCAGCCCGGCGGCGGGGCCGGACGGCGCGACGGACGCGAAACGTTCCCGCCACCCGCCACCCTCCACAATGGGTGACCACCTACCCACTAGGTGCCTCACCGGCATGGGCCATCGTCACCGAGGGTATTGATATAGGCGGCCCACCGTTTCGGTAGGGGCACCTCCGCCGGTCCCCCGCGAGGTCCAACGCCCACGACGCATCCCGCCGGATTCGCGCAGACCCGGTACGGTCTCGCGCCACCGATGCCCTCCCACCGAAGCCGGGCGGCGGGCGACCATCCCGGTCCGCCGCCGCCCCGCCCGCGGGACGAACGAGGTGAACAACTGATGACCCTGGGTCTGTCGGTCTTCCTGGTTGTGGCGGGTGCCACGCTGCGATACGCCCTGACGTGGCGAGTGGTCGGGGTAGATCTCCCGGTTCTGGGTCTGATTCTGATGGTCGCGGGGATCGTCACCTCGGTCATCTGCGTGCTCCGGGCCGTCGTGCCACTGCCGACGCGGGCCGCGGCTCGCGAACGCGGCGCCGACCTCCGCGGCTGGTCCGCAGACGCCGACGGCCGGGGTCAGGCGAGCGATTGGCCGCTACGTCGGACGATCCCGCTGACCGACGGCCGACGGGGTGGGACCGCGCGGCCCGCATCCGCCGATTCCCTGACCGTTCCGGACGTGCCCGGCGTCGCCGCCCCCTTCCCCGGCGCGGACGCAGACGCGGACGCGCTCGAGTTCCGGGAGCCGTATCCGGACCTTACGCAGCGGCCGTACCTCACGCTGGAACAACACGTCTTCGGCGACCGGGACGAGGCCGAGCCGGCCGAGCCCCGTGACGAAGCCGGAATCTGAGGCGACCGGACCTCCTGGCCCGCCGCCGCCGGCGGCGGCGGATTCTCGCAGTTCGCCGTCCGGGAATCCGGCCGCCTCACCGCCTCAGGCCGTCTCAACGCCTCAGTCCGTCTCAGTGCCTCAGACCGCCTCAGCGCCTCAGCGCCTCGGACCGTCTCAGAGCAGGTGGAGTTCGCGGGCGCGGTGCACCGCGTCCCGGCGCCGCGGCACGTCGAGCTTGCGATAAATGCTCTTCAGGTGCGTCTTCACGGTGTTCACCGAAACGTAGAGCTCGGCCGCGATCTCGGCGGTCGTCAGCATCGTCGGCAGGTAGCTGAGAACCGCGAGCTCCCGATCGCTGAGGCGGTCACCGGCCGCCGGACCCCCGCCGGGCCGACGCCGGTCCGGCTCCCGAAACCACCGGTCCGCCGCCCCGGCCCGCGGGACGCCACCGAACGCGTCGCCCCCCGCGCCCGGGTGCGGACCCGGGTACGCGCCGCCGGGTCTCCGGCTGTGCCGAGCCGGGTTGGCCGTGGATCCCGGTCCGCCCGATCCGCCCGATCCGCCCGGCCCGCCCGGCCGCGAGGCCCCGGGCGGCGGCGGGCGGCGGCGCCAGTCGACCGGGGCGCCCGCGCTGCCGCTCCCACCGCCCCGGATGTGGGATGAGTCCAGGCCTACCGCCGGCGGGCCGCCGGCCGTGGGCGCCTTGGGCGAGCCGGCGGCGGGAATCCCTCGCCCGGGCGGCGAGGCGTACTCCCCGCTGTGCCGGGAACCGCCGCCACCACCGTGGCCGGCGCCGGCCCGCCCGGACGGCGTGCCGCCGGGCGCCGGCCACGGCAGCCGGCCGCCCGCGGCTGTGGGCCGGGCAGGCGGGACCGACCGGGCCGGAGCGGGCACCAGCACGCCCGAGCCTCGCGTCCCGGTCTCCAGCGCAACCCGGCGCTGGTCGACACCAGGTCTCGGCAAGAGCTCGGCCCCCGCGACCACTCCGGCGCCGTCTGCAGCCGGCCCGCCGGCCGCACCCACCCCGCCGGCCGGCTCACCTCCGCCGAGCGTGGTCGCTGCGCCGGCCGCCCCACCTCCGCTGGCCAGGCCGACTCCGCCCACGAGGCCGACCCCGCCCGCCGGGCCGACCCCGCCCGCCGCAGTGACTCCGCCGCCCGATCGGTCTCCGGGCCCCGCTCGCCACGTCCCGGCACTCGCCGTCGGCGCGGCTGCGGCTGCGGCTGCGGCTGCGGCTGCACGCAGGCTGTCGACGAACTCGGGATGGGCGGCGGCCAGCCCCGGATGCGCGTCGAGCAGCGCCAGCAGCTCATCGCCAAGATCGAGAAACGGAGCGGCCAACCCCTCGTCCTCGGCGAGGACCAGGGCCCGGGCGAGCAGCCCGGTCGCCCGAGCGTGATCATCACGGCGGGCCGCCGCGACGGCCGCGAGCGCGCACGCGGCGACGACCGGACCGCCCCCGCCGCCGTCGGCGCGCAGCAGACCGGCGACCGCGTTCTCGGCCGCGTCCAGATCCGCGCAGCCAAGATCAGCCCGTGCCGCGGCCAGCGCCAGGACGTGGTCCGGGCGACGGCCGTCGACGGGGCGCCCCAGTGCCTGCCGCGCGGCCTGGGCGTTGCCGACCGCAAGCAGCAGGTCGACCTCGACGGCCTGCCACAGCGACAGACACAGCGGCGGACCGGCCGGACGGCCCCGCCCGCTGAGCAGGCGGCGGGCAGTGCGAACGTCGTCCGGACGACCCCGCCGGCACCGCGACCGTGCGTCCAGCACAACGACGAGATCGAGCAGATGCGGCGGATGCCCAGGCCCCAGCCCGGACCGGGCGGCCTGGAGGTGACCCACCACCCGTTCCTCGTCGGCCCGGGCGATGGCCACCATCGCCATCGCGAGATGCGCCTCGACGGCACCGGCCATCCCCGGCGGATTGGCGACGGTAGCATCGCCTTCCGTCGCGTCAACCCAGCCGACAAGCGCGGAGACGGCACTGATCGTCGCACCATCCTTCCCCACCGTGGTGCTGGGAAGGGTCGCCTCGCCGGGGCGAGCGCTCAGCTCGCCGACCGCAGCGAACACCACCGCGGCCGCCGACTCGGCCAGCCGAAGCCGGCCCCGTAGCGCGTAGGCGAGCGCCAACGCGCCGGCCGCGGACATCTCGACCAGCCGGGCCCCCGCCAGCCGGGCCGCCTCGACCCCCTCGATCAACGCGTCCACCGCGGGCTCGGCGCGGCCGAGCCACAGCTCTGCCCGCCCCCGCCCGCACCAGGCGAGCGCCGTGACGATCTCGCCGAGACGATCGTCGTCCCGGCCGGGTGAGCCGGGTGGCCATGCCGCGCCCGGCCGGTCCGGCCAGCCACCCGCGCCACCAATCAGGGTCGGTTCGACGCGAGCGGATGATGGCAGGCCATCCTGCTCGGCGGGTCGATCGGCGGGTCGATCGGCGGGCCCGGCGGCCGGTCCGTCGCTGCGGAGCGGTCCGTCGCTGCGGGGCGGCGCGCTCACCCGCCGGCCAGAGCGCCGCCGCTGGCTGGTGCCAACGTCCGGGCCGGCGCGCAGCAGGCGACGGGCCACCCCGAGCATCTCCTCGCCCGCCCCGACCAACTCGGCCCGGCGCAGCTCGACGAGATCAGCCTGGGTGGACAGCGCAGGGCGCCGGGAGATCGCCGCCGCCGCGATCGCCACGCGGGCCATCTCCAGGCACCGGGTCGCCTTCGCCACCCGGCCGTGGCGAAGATGCCCGTCCGCGGCGACCAACGCGCATTCGGGCGCCCACGACACCCACGACGCCGGCATCGCCGCGAGGGTTGGTTCGAGCCGGAGCGCTGCGCCGGACAGCGCGTCCACCATCCCGGCGCCGTCGACAAGCAGGCAGGACGCATACCACCAGTCGCCGGCCCACGCCGCGTGCCGCACCGCCTCAGCCGGCCGGCGGTGCGCGGCGAACCACAGCGCCGCCCGCAGATGCAGCTCGTCGACGTCCTCGGTGCGGTCTCGCGCCAGGTCGGAGCGCAGCAGCGCGGCGAACAGCCGGTGGTACCGGAACCGGAGCCCGTCGTGGTGCGCGACCACGAACCCGTACCGTTGCGCGATCTCCGCGAGCACCTGCGCCGCCGGGGCCAGGTCCGCCTCTCCCACCACGGCGTCGGCCAGCGGGCCGGTCATCGACTCCAGCACGCTGGTGCGCAGCAGGAAACGGTGGACCGCCGGGGGCTGGCGGGCGAGCAGCTCCGCGCGCAGGAACTCGACGATCTCCGGTGTTGCGGCCAGCGAGGCCGACGGCGGATCCGGATCCGCGGCCCTCACCCGTCCCCCGACCGGCGCCCACTGCGGTACGGACGCCGACGATGCCCACGGCGAAGACCCTCCGGTCCGGCCACCGGCCCGCTCCGCGTCGAGCGCACCGCCGAGGCGGGCCGCCGCCCCACGGCCCAGGGCACCCGCCGCCAGGCGCAGGCCGGCCGGCCATCCCTCGGTGGCGTGCAGCAGTCCGCCGACCAGTCCCGCCGTCGCCGACACCCCTTGTGCCCGCAGAAGATCGACGGCCTCGGACCGGGTGAACGCCAGCGCGCCCGCACCGATCTCGGTGACCCGCCCGGCGGCGCGCAACCGGTGCAGCGCCACCGGCGTCGTCCGACCCACCAGGATCGTCCGGACACGCTCGCCGACCTCGTTGACCAGGAGTTCCAGCCCGTCGAGGTCACTGCGCCCGTGCAGGAGGTGGACGTCGTCCAGGACGAGCACGAACGGCGCCGGTAGGTCGGCGAGAAGATTGGCAAGCTGCCGGTAGCCGCGGTCGGGCGGGTGGTGCGCCGTGGCGGCGCCGGGAGGGGCGAGATCGGCACCGGCCGGGATGAGGCCGGCGCGGCCGAGACCGTGCAGAAGTTGCGGCCACAACGGCACGGTCGGACCGCCGGGAACCGTCGGCGTCGCCGCCGGATCGATCCGGATCCAGACGAACGGTGGCTGCGCGGGCCGGGCTGCGACCCAACCGGCGAGCAGCGTGGTCTTGCCCCACCCGGCCGGGGCCCGGACCACGGTGAGCGGGCGCGTCACGGCCTCGTCGAGTACCTGGCGCAGTCGGGGCCGGTCGAGGCAGTCGGACGGGGGCATCGGCACGACGAAGTGGCCGCGTACCAGGGGCAGGCCGGCGGCCGCGACCGGCCGGGGCGCCGCACGGCCGTCCGGACCGGACACGGGATCCGGACCTGGGGCGGCCTCGGCCGAGCCGAGGGGGGCCCGATGGGCGGGCGCAACGGGATGGGACGGGACAGCACCGGGCACCAGTGACTGTTCATCGAGCATTCCACACCACCCCCACGGCAAGTTGCTCTCGGTAGTGGTACAGCTACTCGGCCGTATGAGCAACCTGTCGTTCCCCGGCGCCGCCGCCGCCACCGGCTGGGCGACGGGGCAGGCCGGACGGGCCCGGACGACTCGCCGTACGCGGCCGTCCCCGAACCGACATCCGCAACGCCGCCAGCGACGGGCGGATCGGGGACGGGGGCACCAGGTCGGGGGCCCACGTTCAGGTGTCCCGCGCAGCCGCGCCGGTCAGCCCCGCGACTCGCACCGGACGACTCCCGATGTCCGCAACGCGGAGCCGGCGGTGGCGTGCGGATGCCCGCCATCCCCCCGGATAGCGGTCCAATGAATAACAGGTGGTGGCGAACAGCGCCCCAGGACGGCGGCCACGGTCACGAACGCGGTCGCGGCACGCCGCCCGGCGTGGGTTCGCGCCCCGCCGGGGTCATCCCCGTCGCGGCCCTCCCCCGGTGCTGGCGGTGCTGGTGGTCCTGGCTTGGTGCTGGTGGTCCTGGCTGGTGCTGGTGGTCCTGGCTGGTGCTGGTAGTGCTGGTGCTGGCGGCCCGGACGAGGGCGGCGGCGGGCCGACCGGGGGGCGTCGGGTCGGTCATGACGCCCGCCGTGCCGACCGCCGATCCCCCGGACCTGTCAGGCCGCGCAGTCCGAGCAGACGATGCGGCGTGGATCCGCCAACTGGCTGCGGTGCTGCACCAGAAAGCACTGGGTGCAGGTGAACTCGTCCGCCTGCCGAGGAAGCACCCGCAGCGACAGTTCCTCGTCGCGGACCTCGGCGTCGGGCAGGTCCAGTTCGGCCTCGAGGGCGTCCATGTCGTCCCCGAGGTCCGCCGCAGCGCCCGCGCGCTGCGCCTTGAGCGTCTCCAGGCTCTGCTCCTGGAGCTCGTCCTCCTCGACATCCGTGCTTCGCCGAGCGTCGAAGTCACGAGCCATGCGTCTCCTTCCTTTCCCTGCCGTCGTTCCCCAGGGGTTATGCCAACCCGCGGGTAGTGGTTCCCGCCGAACACGGGGAGCCATTCAACACGGCACCCCGGGACATCGGCTGGCTACGGTACGCAATAACCCCGAGGATGGGGGATGCAGTGCCTTATGTCCGCATTTCCCGGTGCCTCCGCCACATCCAAGGGTCCCGGCCGGAACGCGGATCTCCAAAGCCGAGCGAAGGATACGGGGCGCAACCGCGTCAGGCCAGACAGGGGGCCGTCGGCGCGGTGTCGCTCCCACCACATTCACGACCGGACGTCACGACCCGGGCGGATCGCCTCCATCCCGATCGATGCGGCACCGTACACCATTCGGGCCCGGGGGCAGCGCCGGGTGGTCGGTGGATGGCGCACGCACACCAGGCGGGGTTGCCCCGCCCCGGGGCGAGGCCTCAGAGGTAGAGACCGGCGAGCCCGTCGTCGAGCCGCTCGGCCGCGACGGCGTGCAGGTCCCGCTCCCGCAGCAGAACGTAGGTGGTCGAGTGCAGCTCGACCTCGGCGCGGTCCTCGGGGTCGAACAGCACCCGGTCACCGACCTGGATGGTCCGCACCGCGGTACCGACCGCGACCACGTCGGCCCACGACAACCGCTTGCCCATGTGCGCGGTCGGCGGGATGACGATGCCGGCCTTCGACCGCCGGTCCACGGCGTCCTCCCGGGGCTCGACGAGCACCCGGTCGTGGAGAAGCCTGATCGGCAACGCCCCGGCCTGCATGACCCCCGCCTGGGTGCCCGCCCCGGCCACGCCACCGACCCCGTTGACACCGCCGGACACAACGCTCACAGGGCGGACACTACCCGCCCGCGCCGGGCGCGCGGCACCCCCGGCGGTCTTTACGTGCGGACGGGCGCACCGTGCGCGCGCCCGGCGGATGGGGACACCGTCCATCTCGGACTGACCGCCGGCGCCCCTCCGCCTTCCGCGCCGCCCTGGTCCCGGCGTCCGTGGTCCCGGCGTCCGTGGTCCCGGCACGCCGACCCGGATCGACATCGTGCGACCGATTGACCTGGGGTAACGAGTTGATGCACGCAATCGGCGTTGCCGGCATCGCGCACTATCGGCGCAGAGCCCTCCGAAACCTCCCCGGATGGGGAATGGTCCCCCAACGGGGTATAAGCTGCCGCCCATCGCTGCCCGGGCTGGCGCTGACGGGCGGCGTGCCGTGGCACCTCTCGATCGTCCGTTGGCGCCCAGGTAACCGTCGGCACGTAACGAACCTCAGGGATGGGGCACCACCATGGCATTGCGCATCAGTGTCGATCTCGATGGTCTGCGCTGGGCCGATCTGTTCCGCTTCGTCGATCTGGCCCGCAACGGTGGGATCAGTGCGGAGGATCAGGTCGACGTCATCACCTACGGCAGCGACCCGATGTCGGTCAGCCTCTCCGCCCGCATCTACCCGGCGACCGAGAGCTTTCTGGCCTCGGAGCAGCCGGACGCGTCCGGTGATGGTCTGCGCGGTGCCCCGCTCTCGATCGCCCCCGGTAGCGCCACCCCCAACGGCTCGGGATTCGCTTACGACGGAGGTTCCGCCGAGCGGAACGCCGGCCAGAACGGCACGCATTACCCCGCGTTCGACAACGGCCAGGATCGCGCCGGCGCGGCGGGCGGGGGCAACCTGCCGCCGTACGGTCCCGGTTACGACGCGCCGACCGACCGAGGTGGGCCCGCGCCCGGTGGCCATTACCCCGCCTTCGACGGCCAGCCCGACCGGATGTCACCGAACGGTGGCGGTCAGTTCGCGGGATTCGAGCCATTTGATCGATCCGGACCGGGCAAGGAGCCCGGAGGTGCCCCCGGGCAGGTCGAAAGTCCCTACATCGAGGAATTCGCCCGCCTTCAGGAGGGCCTGATGCGCCAGGTTCGGCGCACCGACGAGGTCCGGCCGGACCGTTCCTGATCAGCGATTAGCCCCGTCGCGCCGCCGCGATTCCCGGGCCCCGGCCGGGAGGTGACCGCGCACCCGTCCGCCAGGCGGCCCGCCACCATGCTCACGGCAGGTGAGGAGGAGAAGACCGTCAGCGTCGCCCCGTGCCGCCCATCGGACGCGGACCGTGAGTCAGCCGTGACGGCACCCTCCATGGTTCTACGCCGTTCGCACCCTCTCGCCCGCTATGGTGCATGCTGCCTGTGATGGACGATCCGCGCCTTGCCGACGTCGAGCAATATCACGGGCGTTTGCGCTCCGAGCTCGACGTCATCGCGCGTGGGCCCGTTCTGGTCGGCCCGAAGATCATTGAGCACATCCATTCCCTGATCACGCTCATTGATCTGCACCAACCGAACGAATTTGATCTCTGCCTGAGCTGCGACCGGCTCTGGCCCTGCGCCTCGATCATCGCCATCACCGGTATCTCGCAGGACGCCGGAGACGGCGCCCACAACGGCGAGGCCGAGTCGGGCTACGACGAGCCCGGGGCCGAGAGCGGCGCCCTCGCGGCCGCCCACGCCGCCGCACCCGACACCGGCCGACCGCCTCCCCCGCCGCCTGCCGGCTACGACGACCGGGAGCACAGCCGGGACGACCGCTCCGACCGCGGAGCCGAAGACCAGCGCTTCGGTGAGCCACGGTTCGGTGACCCGAGGTCCAGTGGGCCGCGGTTCGACGAGCCGAGGTTCGACGGCCAGCGGCCGGACGACCGGCGGTTCGCCCCCCAGAGCGTCGACGACCAGAGCCTGCACGACCGAAGCTTCGACGATCCGCGATCCGAGGACCGAGGCTTCGACGACCGGCGGCCCGAGGACCGAGGCTTCGACGACCGGCGGCCCGAGGACCGAGGCTTCGACGACCGGCGCTTCGACGATCACAGTGCGGGCGGTCGGCCCCAGGAGGGTCGCCCGCACGCCGGCCGGGACCGCGACGATCGCGGCATCGCAACCCACCCGGACGCAGGGCGGGACCGCGGTCACGTCCCGCAGCCGGGTCCGGGCCGTCCCCCGATGGACGTCGCGGCGCAATCGCGCCAGCCGGCCCTGCCGGGCACCCGACCCGCCGGCCCGCCGCCGCCCGCCCGCCCCGGCCCGCCCACGCCCACGCCGCCGCCCTCGGTGCCAGGTCGGCCTGGCGGCACGCTGCCGGCGGTCGCGGCGTACGGCGGAACCATGCCCGGCGACGTCGACCGGTCCCCGGACCGCACCCGTGACGGCTATGCCGACTACCCGCCGGCGGTCGCGGCCGGGCAGCCGACCCCGGCCCGGCCGACGGGGCCCGCGCCGCGGATCCCGGCACCGCCCGGCATGCCCCGCCCGAGCGGCGCGACCCCCAGGCTGCCCGGGATCAACGATGCGGGCCGACGACCGACCGCGGAAGTCGGCCGCAACGACGGGTCCTCGGGACGCCACTACGCGCCCCACCCCAACGGCACTGCGCCCCACCCCAACAGCACTGCAGCCCATCCGTCGGCCGGCGCGCCGAACCTGCCCGGCACCACGCCGCCCTCCCCGGGGACGCCGCGCCAGCCCGGGGCACCCGGTTTCGCACCGGCGCCCACGGCGGCGAGCAGGCCGTCCTCGGCGCAGCCGCGGGCCACGGGCGCGTTCCCAGTCGCCGGGGAAGCCGGCCGGGAGCGACCGGACGAGTACGGCTCGGCGCTGCCGGGCCTGGCGCCCCCCGCGCCTGCCGCCGGCCGACCGGGCCGAGCGGCCGATGTGCCGGCGCGCCCGACCGGCGCTCAGCCCCGGTTGGCGGGCGGCCAGCGGCCGGACGGGCCGCCGGACGCCTTCCCGAGTCAGCCCTTGCCGGTCGATCACAGCGCGCCGCCCGGATATCCCGATCGGGTGTCCGTGCCGGCGTCCCGGCCCGCACCGCCGATCTCCGGCCCGGTCGAGATGGCGTCGGCGCGGGCGAACGGCACCTGGTCGCCACCCCAGCACGCGCAGCAGGCTCGCGCCGCCGGCCCGGCGGCCCGCGGGCCGGTGGACGGCCCGGGCGAGCCCGGACGCCCGGACGGACCGGGCGCCCCCGGCCGAGCTGAGGGGCCGCGCATGCGGGCCAATCCGGGAGCTGGTCCGAACCACGAGGGATCGCGGCTCCCCCCGGGCCGCGTCGGAGGCGACGGCCCAGCCGGCCTCCGCCAGCCCCTGCCGCCAGGCGCCGACCACGAACGGTCCGTCACGCTCGGCGGTGGCCCGCCGCACCGCGGCGACGCCCCGCCCGAGCGTCGGCCCGCGGGCTGGCACACGGACGGCGATCTGCCCGGTCGTCCCGGGCAGGACGGCCCCGGCTGGGCGGGCCCGGACCCGCGGGAGCGGCGGGGCCGAGGGCAGACACCTGCGCCGGACCGGGCAGGACCCCCCACCGGCGCGCCCCCACCGAACGGCCGATCGCCCTACGCGGCGCCCGCCGGAAGCCCGGCAGGCGTGGTGGCGGGTGCGGAACGCCCGGGGAGTCCCGGCCGCGGCCGTCCGCTCGGGGCGGGCGGTTCCGGCACGCCGAACCCGCCGGGCCGCGGGCCGGATCCCCGCCCGGGGCGCCCCGGGCGGGCCGAGCCGCCTCGCCGGCCGGGTGGCCAGCCGGATCGGTCCGGGACCGCGTCGGCTCGGGAGGCCGAGCTGTCGGCGGCGGCCGCGCGCATCGACCAGGCCCAGGTAGACGAGGTGACCCAGGCCTGGTTGGCACGCCGCGAATCCGTGCTGGACGGCATCGACGTCATCTGAGCCCCCGGCAGACCCCGCTGCGCCGCATGCCGAGCCGTGTCCCGCGGCGCGTCGTTGCCCCGGATGGCCACGCCGCGCGGTATCCAGATGCGGCACGTGGTCGTCAAGGCGACCGAGGGCCACGGACGGTGCAGGTTTGAGGTGGCGAGCGGTGTGGCACGTACGCGTCGCCGGGCAGCTCGCCTGGCGCGAGGACGGCAACGGACGACGGAGTTGTCCCGCCCGATTTCACGGAAGGTGAGGCGTGGCCGAAGCACTGACCGCACGCTTCGACCTGCCCGCCGATCCTCGCGCCGCCGGCCGGGCCCGCCGTCTGGTCGCCGAACTGCTCGTCGCCTGGAGCCGCCCCGAGACCGTCGAGGTCGCGCAGCTACTCGTCAGCGAGGTCGTGACCAACGCCGTGCGGTTCGTCGGCGACCGGGAGGCGCTGTGCCTGACCGTCGAGCTGCAGGCCGACCGGATCCGCATCGCCGTCGACGACGGGACCGCGCAGCATCCGGCGCTGAAGCCCGCGGGGGAGGACGACGAGTCCGGACGGGGCATGCACCTGGTCGCCGCGCTGGCGCTGCAGTGGGGTGTCGTCGACATCCTGGACGAGCAGGGGCCGGGCAAGCAGGTCTGGTTCGATCTCCCCCGCCAGCCGGATCCGCCCCGCCAGGAGGAATCGCTGGAGGCGGCCTGCGGCTCCTGACGGAGTCCCGAACGCCACCCGGCACCAATCACCCGAAGAAGTGTAAAAGCGGCTTTTCTGCCACATATCTCTGACATGTCTCGCACGTGGCCCCGCGGGGCACCGCCCATGTGGCCATCACCGGCACCATTGGATGATTTGTCCGCTCCATGCGCCGACGACCGGAGTTAGTCAGGCCGACAATGCGGATGCTTCAGGTGTTGTTCAGGCAACTC
Source organism: Frankia torreyi (assembly GCF_000948395.1). Lineage (GTDB taxonomy): Bacteria > Actinomycetota > Actinomycetes > Frankiales > Frankiaceae > Frankia > Frankia torreyi. The sequence continues at coordinate 93,783 of NZ_JYFN01000009.1, forward strand.
GCGTACCGTGACCTGCGTCTCCATCGTCACGACCGTGACCACTGCTCCGGCCCTACGGGGGTTGTCATAGAGATCCCGGTCCTGCTCGGCGCGGAGAGCGCCACCGTACCGACCGACCAGCCCGAGACGCTGCCCCACCAGCGCCGCCGCCCGGCCAGGCCCGAGGGTGCCGGGGCCGTGCTGGTGGAGCACCCGGCCGGTGTCACCGACCCCGACCGTCACGTCTTTCACGAGCCCCTCGCGGTCGGCTTGGCACGGTCCCGGCGCCGGCCCCTGGTCTGCGGGATCGTCGTCGCGGCACTGCTGGTCGTGCTGGCGGTGCGCTTCCGCGGGGACGCCGTCTCCCGGCTGTCCGGGGTGCCCGCCCCGCGGTGGCACTGGCTCGCCGCGTGCGCCTGCTGCACGGCGCTGTTCTACGTCGCCAACGGCCTGTCCATGCGGGCGGCCAGCGGCCTGCGGGTGGAGCTGCGCACGGTGACGGGCGTCCAGGTGGCGGCCGCGGCGACGAACCGGATCGTCCCCGCCGGCCTCGGCGCCATCGCGGTCCATCTGCGGTTCCTGGAGAAGCGCGGGATGACCCGGCCCGCGGCGCTCGCCGCCATCGCGTCGATCAAGGGTGCCGGCGCGATCACCCACCTGGCCGGCATCGTCATCGTGGCCGGGACACTCAGCGGTTCGGGGATCGGCGAGGCGGTGGTCAGCCCCGTCCGGTCCACCCTCGACGGGATCGGCGCGGGGCCGGTCCTGCTCGGCTGCGTGGTCGTCTGCGCGCTCGTGACCGGGACCGTCGCCCACCCGCGGGTGCGGGTGATGGCGCGGCCCGCCGTCCGGGCGTTCCGCGCCCACGTGTCGGTCCTCGCGCACTCCCCCGGACGCACCACGGTCCTGTTGCTGTCCCAGGCCGGCACCCGCCTGTTCCAGATCCTGGCGCTGGCCTGCACGGTCTGGGCGTTCGGGGCCAGCATCTCGGTGATGGCGGTGGCCACCGTCTACCTCGTCGGCTCCATGGTGGCCGGCGCGGCGCCGACGGCCGGCGGGGTAGGCGCGCTCGAACCCGCGCTGGCCTTCGGGTTGGCGGCCGCCGGCGGCGACGCGGCGACCATGCTCGCCGCCGTCCTCGTCTACCGGGTGATCAGCTTCTGGTTGCCGGTCCTGCCCGGAATCGTCGCCCTAGCCGGCCTGCGGCGCAGCGGGAACCTGTAACGCGCCGGCCCGGGGCGCCGGGCGTCGCGACGTGGATCAGGTCAGGTCAGGCGGGCAGGTTGAGGGCCTCGACCACCGGCGCCTCGTGCTCGTGGCCGAGCACCGACAGCCCGCCCGCGGCCAGCACGAGGTACGCCCCGGCCCGGGGCGGCAGGCCGAGCCAGCGGGCGACGAGCACCCGCAGCATGTGCCCGTGCCCGACGAGCGCGACGTCGCCGCGCCTCAGCCAGGGGCGCAGCCGGCCCAGCACCGCGTCGGCACGCGCGCCGACCTGTTCGACGGTCTCGCCGCCGGGCACCGGCGCGGTCCACACCGTCCAGCCGGGCACTGTCTCGCGGATCGTCGCCGTGGTGATCCCCTCGTAGCCGCCGTAGTCCCATTCGACCAGGTCGTCCCAGCTCTCCCGCTCGGTCTCGGGGGTGGCGACCAGGCCGGCGAGGTCGGCGGTGCGGCGAGCCCGAGCCCGCGGGCTGGTCGCGACGAGCCTGAAGGACCACGTCGACAGCCGGGCGGCCTGCCCGGCGGCCTGGCGTTCCCCCTCGGCGGTGAGCTCGACATCCGTGCGGCCGGTGTGCCGACCGAGCCGGCTCCACTCGGTCTCCCCGTGGCGCAGCAGCACCACTCGGCCCGGCGGAACCTGTGCGGTCATCCGCGGCGGGACGACCGGTGCCGACGGCGCCGGACCCCGCCGGCGAACAGCAGCAGGCCCCCGCCGACCAGTGCCACCCGATCCCACCGCACGACCCGCACGAGGGTGACGCCGCCCTGGGACAGCCGGTTCGCCCCGGGCCCGCCGACCTGGCCGCCGCCGGGGACCAGCNCCCCGCCGGCCGCGGCGCCGGATCCCGCCGGTAGCTGCGGTGCACCCGGCCCCGGGCCGAGCCCGAGCGCGGGACCGTAGCGCTGCCGCAGCTCGGCAGCCTTGATCCGAAGCTGCTCCTGAGTGCGTTCGGCGATCCGGCGTGGGCTGACGATCTCGGCGATCGAGTCGATCGTCTCGGCCAGTTCGGCGCGGGTCTCCTCGATCTGCCGCTGGATGACGGCCGGGTCCTGCGGCACGAATGTTGCCCTCTCGTCCGGTGCGGATGGCGGCGGTCACGGTGCGCGCCGATCACTCGCCGCCGCACCGCGGACGTCCCCGCCAGGCGCGGCCCTGTCGGGTGTGACTCCGTCAGGTGCGGCCCTGTCGGGTGCCGCCCTGCCGGATGCGACCCCCTCGGGTGCGGCCGGCCTGTTCCGATCGTGCCAGACCGATCACCCCCCGGCGAGGCGAAACGTCGAGTGGTCGCCAGGAGGTCTCTCACGTTTATCCACGCGTGCCGGCTTGCCCCCACTTCGGCGCCTGCCCCGCCCGCCATCCCCGGCCCACCTCCGCGGATCAGCCCAGGCCGTCGACCGGCTCGCCGACGCCGGCCCAGACTGACCGGGGATCGTGAGTCGCCGGACATTACGCTGATGGCTGTGCGCGGCGGTCGGCAACGGTCTGACCCGGGAGGGCATCGCCCCGGGCCGACCAGTCCTGACCCCCTGCACCCACGCGATCCCCCGCACCCGCGGCGCGGCGGGGTGCTCACCGACGCGATCCCCCGCGGCACACTCGCGGGAGCCGCGTTCGCGGTGCCGGCGGTGGCCTGGGCGCTCCTCGCCCACCTACCGCTGGCCGGCCAGGCACCGCCGCCCGGCCGGCTGCTCCTCGTCGTGTTGGCCGCCGTCCTGCTCGCCGCCGCGGCCGAAATCATCCGATCGGCCGTGGCCGCCTGCCAGGCCGCCCCCGGGGCCCGTCGCCAGCATGACCCGCGCCAGCATGACCCGCGCCGACGGATCGGCGGGCCACGGTCGTTCGGCGGTCTGCTCGCCGTCCAGGGCCTCCTGCACGCGGCGCTCGCCGCCGCCGGCTGCGGGGCCGCGCCGCGGACTGCGCGGGGCGATCCCCTGTTCGGCCTGCTCCTCTGCCACGACAGCCAGGCCGGGGCCGCGTCGGCGGCGCACACCACGGGGGCGGTGGTCGGCCCGGCGCTTCACCCCGGGCTGACGCACGTCGATCCGGCGCTGCTGGCGGCCGCCCGCCGGGTCTCCGCCGGGGCCGGATCGGGCCACGCGCCCGCCGCGGGGCATCAGCACCTCGGTGGCCTGGCCGCTCTCGGCTCCGGGTCCGCCTCGGCCGCCGCCGTCGCGCTGGCGATGCTGCTGACCCACACCTTGGCAGCGGCGTTGATGTTCTGGTGGGCCCGCCGCGGCGCGGAGGTGCTGGCCGCCGCCGGTCGGCTGCTGGCTCGCCGGCTGCCCGCCCTACCGGCGGCCCCGCCGGCCCCGATGCCGGCCCCGCGGCTCGTGCGGCCCCGGCGAGCCCGGTCGGTGGGACGGCCGCGCCTGGCGTTGCTGCGTCACGCCGTCGCCCGGCGCGGCCCGCCGACGCCGCTCGCCAGCAGATCGTTCCGGGATGCGCCGTGGCGGGTCGCAGCGGTCTAGCCCCGCTGCGCCGCGGGCCGGGCAGGGCACCGCGCCGTCGCCTGTGCCATCGCCGCACGTCCCCGTTCCGTCCCGTCAGCCCGTCATCCACCGCGTCCGCGGCGATCACCTTTGATCACGCTCGCCGCCGGCCGGTGGCGATCCCGCGCGCCTGCGGCGCCCGCTCCTGGAGTGTCATGTCCCTGATCCGTCCCCGTCGCGAGGCATCCATCCGCCTCGGGCGGTCCCCCTCCCGCCACGCGGTTCCGCCTGCTCCGCCGTCCCCCCCGGCCGGGCCGCCCTCGCAAACCCAATCCTCCCCGGCCGTCCAGCCGTCCCCGGCCGTCCAGTCGTCCCCGGCCGTCCAGTCGTCCCCGGCCGTCCAGTCGTCCTTTGCCGCTCAGCCGTCGCCGCCGGCCGGTCGGCGCCGGTCGAGGCGGCTGATCGGCGTTCTTGGGTCGGCGTTGGCCGTCTCGTCGCTGTTGCTGGTCACCGCCTGCGCCGGTTCCGGAACGAACAACGGGGTGACCATCGTCGACGCGGGCGACGGCGACAACGACGGGTTGCACGGCACCGTCCCGGCGCAGCGGCTGGCCAAACCCGCCCTGAACCTGACCGACACCGAAGGGCGCCCCTTCGACCTGCGAGAACGGACAAAGGGAAAAATCACCCTGCTGTTCTTCGGCTACACGCACTGCCCCGATGTCTGCCCGACGACGATGGCGGACATCTCCTCCGCACTCACCGAGGTCAAACCGGACGTACGGCAGCAGATCGCGGTCGTTTTCGTGACGTCCGATCCTGATCGGGATACCGGGCCGGTTCTCAGTCGTTGGCTTAGGCAGTTCGACGCGACCTTCATCGGGGTCCGTGGCACGTTCGACCGGATCCGCACCGAGGCCGAGGCCCTGGGCGTCCCCCTGGAGAAGCCCGAGGTTCAGGCCGACGGTTCCGTTCTGGTCACCCACGGCTCCCAGGTGATCGCGTTCTCCCGGGACGACCGGATCCGCGCGCTGTACCTGGCGGGCACGGGCGTCCAGGCCTACATCGACGACCTGCCCAAGCTGACCGCCGAGCGGTCCGGACCAGAAGCCCGGTAATGAACACGATCGCCTACCGCCTCACCACGCCGACGCAGCCGGCGAGCCGGGGCATCTCCACCGTCCTGCGCCTGGCCCTCGGCGTCGTCTGGCTCGTCGCCGGCCTGCTGAAGGTCAACGATCCGGACGGCATGCTGCGCTCGGTGCGGGCATTCCGCATCCTGCCCGAGGCGCTGGTGCAGCCGGTGGCCTATGGCGTGCCGTTCCTGGAGATCGCCCTCGGCGTGCTGCTCATCGTGGGACTCGCGGTGCGGGTGACCGCGCTGCTGTCGGCGCTGATGTTCGCCGCCTACATCACGGCCATCGTCTCGGCGGCGGCCCGCGGCCTGCGCATCGACTGCGGCTGCTTCTCCTCCGGTGGCGACCTGACGGCCGACGCCCCCACGCACTACACCTCCGAGCTGGTCCGCGACAGCCTGCTGCTCGCCGCGGCCGCGCTGCTCGCCTGGCGGCCCGGTGGTTATCTCGCCGTGGACCGCATCCTCGACAAGCCGGTCAACGACCGTTCCAGGAGTGACACAGATGGCCTCGAATTCTAAGACCCGCGGCAAAGGCGGGAACGGCCGCAACACCCCGACCTCGACCAAACCCGCGGCCCGTCCCGGCTCCGGTTCCGGCGGCGGCTCCGCCCCCCGCGGCGGCTCCGGCCCTGGCGGCGGCGTCCGTGGCGGCACCGGGGCGAACTCCGCGGCAGGGTCGAACTCCGCGGCAGGGGCCGGCGGCGGGACGGGCCCGGCCCGGCGGGGCAAGGCGAGCGCCGAGGACCGGCGGGCGAAGGCCGCCGCCGCCCGCGCCGCGGCGGCGGCCCAGGAGCGGCGGCGCCGCAACCTGATCGTCGCTGGGGTGGTCGTCGTGGCGCTCATCGTCGCCGGCGTGATCGGCTTCGTCGTGCAGAACTCGCGGGAGGAGTCGAAGCCGGTCGTGCTGCCGGCCGCGGCCACCGGGAGCCACAACGGCATCATCGTCGGCCAGGCGTCCGCCCCCGTGACGGTGGACATGTACGAGGACTTCCAGTGCCCCGCCTGCGAGGCGCTGGAGACGCAGACCGGCCCGACGATCCGCACCCTGCTCGACCAGGGCAAGATCAAGATCGATTATCACGTGATGTCGTTCCTCGGTCCCGAGTCGAAGCGGGCGGCGAACGCGGCGGCCGCTGCGGCGAACGAGGGCAAGTTCCGCCAGCTTCACGACGTCCTCTACGCCAACCAGCCGAAGGAGCACACCGGCGGGTTCACCAAGGACACGCTGCTCACGCTCGGCGCCAAGGCCGGCCTGACCTCGCAGGCCTACAAGGACGCCGTCGACAAGGGCACCTACGACGGCTACGTCGCCAAGGTCGACGGCGACGCGTCGAAGGCCGGCGTCACGGCGACGCCGACCGTCCTCGTCGGCGGCAAGCAGCTCTCCGGCACCCAGCTCACCCCCGACGGCTTCCGCGCCGCCGTCACCGCCGCGAGCTGACCCCGACGCCCCCACCAGGGCGTCCGGCCAGGGCAACCGACCAGACAACCGACCAGCCCGCGCCGCCCCGGCCGTCTCCTCCCCTCGGACGAGACGGCCGGCCGCGGCTGCGTGGCCCACCCCCCGGCCACGGCGGACGGGGGTGGTTTGCCGTTCCGCGCAGGCCACGACTACTTTTCGGGCCATGACTGAGACCGCCAGCGCCGCCCGTCTCGCCCCCGGCGACCCCGCTCCCGAGTTCACGCTGCCCGACGCCGACGGCAACGAGGTGTCGCTGTCGTCGTTCCGGGGCCGTCGCGTCGTCGTCTACTTCTACCCGGCCGCGTCGACGCCGGGCTGCACGAAGCAGGCGTGCGACTTCCGGGACAGCCTCGCCCAGCTCAACGACGCCGGCATCGACGTCCTCGGGATCTCCCCCGACAAGCCGGCGAAGCTGGTGAAGTTCCGCGACAACGAGTCGCTGACGTTCCCGCTGCTGTCCGACCCGGAACGCAGCGTCCTGGCCGCCTACGGCGCGTTCGGCGAGAAGACGATGTACGGNAAGAAGACCGTCGGCGTGATCCGCTCGACGTTCGTCATCGGCGCCGACGGAAAGGTCGAGGTGGCCCAGTACAACGTCCGCGCGACCGGCCACGTCGCCAAGCTCCTGCGCGACCTCAACCTCGCCGCCGCCTGACCGCCCGCGCCGCACCCGGCCGCCCGGACCAGCTCACCGGCCGACCAGACTAGCTCGCCGGCCGCAGATCCCAGCGCAGTAGCACGTTCTGCGGCCGGCGCGGGTCGACCAGCACCGGGATGCGCCGCGGCCGGCCGGACGAGGCGATCGCCGCGCGGCTGAGATCCATGTCCGCGTCGGGCAGCACCGCGCTGCGCACCACCGAATACGGCGCACCCCCCGGCCGATCGACGAGCAGGTGCACCTCGGCGACGGCCCGCCCGTTCACCCGCACGCCGGTGTCACACACCGTGTCGACGGTCGCGGTCGTCGCCTGCCCGGAGTGGATCAGCGTCAGCGCCCGGTTGCGTTCGAGCAGGGCACGCTGGGCGGCGTGCCGGGGCCCGGACCGCCCCAGTCGGGACACGGTCCGCGCGGCCCCGTCGGCCGCCGCCGCGTCCCCCGCCGTCGGATGCCCACCAGGAGAAGCGTCGGCAGCGGCGAGATGCCGGCGGGCGGCTCGAGCTTCGTCGCCCCGGTCGGCGGCACCCGCGCGCACACCGCCCGAGCCGCTCTCCCCCTCGGCGACCGAGGTACCAGCGGTAGCGGCCGGCACATCGTCCGAGCCGGACCCGTCACCAGCGACGGACCCGTCACCAGCGACGTCGACGACCACATCGGCCATGGATGTGGGCGGAGTATCTGTGGGGCCGGTGCCGGACGAGCCGGTGCCGGACGAACCGGTGGTAGCGGGAACGGCGGTGTCGGTGGACGCGGCGGTGCCCGGGGCCTCCGTCGTGGTCATCTGTTGTCGTCTCCCAGTCGTCCTCGCGCGGACCGGCGCACGCATCAGCCTGCCGCCGGGCGGCCGCCCGTGCGGGTCGGGCTGGCGACAGCGAAGCCGCCGCGCCTGTCGGCAAGGCGACCGTCGGACGAACGAAGGTGGCCGACGACGCGAACCCTGTTGACGGCCCGGTATGTGTCCGGCTCCCCTCTCCCCAAACCTCCCGAATCCCGACGAGACGCATCTGGACCGGCGTCGCAGCCCACGGTGACCGCCGATCGACGCTTCGGAGAACCGCCATGCCACCGTGGTGCCGGGCCTCGCTACCCTGGAAGCCACGCGGGAGTGGCGGAATGGCAGACGCAGCAGGTTTAGGTCCTGCCGCCCTAGGGCGTGGGGGTTCAAGTCCCCCCTCCCGCACCCCGTTCCCAGGAGCGCTACGCGCCAGGGATGAGGCCCGCGACGAGGAAGATGGCGGGGCGACGAAGTCCGCGCCGCTGCCCGGGAGAACCGGGGGGCCTACGCGCGCCGACGCCGTTCCGCGGCAGCTCGGGCACCTTCGAGATTGGCCTGGAACGTCGCGATGAAAGGATGCCCCCGGTCCAGGACCCGCTCCGCGTCGGCCAGGGTCCGCTCGAACAGGGCGATCGCCTGCTCCACCCGCCCCACCGCCTTATAGGCGTAGGCGAGGTTGTTCCGCGAGACCAGGGTGTCCGGATGATCGGGGCCGAGCCCGGTGGCATCGAGGGTCAGGCCGCGGTGGAGGTAGTCGAGGGCGACGTCCGGACGGCCGTGATGCTCCAGGTACAGGCCGGTGCGGTCACACAGCCACGAGACCTCGCGGGCCGTAGGGTCGTCCCAGCGGCTGTCGTCACCGTCGAGCACCGTCCGGACATGGGGCAGCAGCTCCCGCCACCGCGGCCAGCCCGCCGGATCTCGCACGTCGGCGGGCAGGGTTGCGGCGAGCAGCCGTACCACCACGGCGGTGGTCGCCGTCCGCTCCGGCACGGCCATCGCCGCCTGGGTCGCGGCGGCGACCAGCCGGTGCACCGTCAGCGCCGGCCCGTCGCGGCGGGCCAGGCTGTAGCCGACCAGTGCCCCGACCGTGTCCGCCCACTGCACCGGATCCCCGGCCGCCTGGCGCACCGGCCCGTCCGGCAGCGCGTCCACAGCGCTGGTGAACAGGTCCAACGGAACCGGATCGGGTCCGCAGACCGCGCACAGCTCCAGAAGCACGGCGGCTTCCGGCCGTTCCGCCCGTAGGCGGCTGGTCGACAGCTCCCACAGGTTCGCCACCGTCACCCCGGGCCGGTCCGCCACCCGCCCCCGGCCCACCATGTCCCCGAGCCGACGGGCCAGCAGATTTGCATATTCCCCGGCGGGCATTCCGGTCTGACGCAGGTAGCCGGCCGCCTGTTCCAGCGCCAGCGGCAGGTAGCCCAGCAGCTCCGCGATCCGCCCCGCCACCGCCGCGTCCAGCGACCCGACCCGCCCGGTCAGCAGACTCACCGCCTCGTCCGGGCTGAACTCCCCGACCTCCACCCCACCGCCGGCGACCCCGACCAACCGGGACGTGACCAGCAGCCGCCCCCACGGATCAGCCGGCCGCAACGGCCCCACCACCGCCACACCCGCGCCATCCACACCTGCGCCATCCAGGTCCTCGACGTTGTCGAGAACGAGCAGCCATCGAAGCCGCCGACGACGCAGCTCCCCGGCCACCGCCGGCCACTGCGCCCCGTCGGCCAGCCCCAGCTCCACCCCCAGCGCGGCCACCTGGCCGGCGATCAGCTCCGGGTCCTGCGCACTCACCCACCACACCACATCGAACGAACCCATCTGCCGGTAGGCGAACTCCACCGCCAACGCGCTCTTGCCCACGCCACCCGAGCCGTGCACCGCGCACACCGCCGCCGAACCCCGCGCCGCCAACTCCTTCGCCACCGCAGCAAGCTGCTGTTCCCGGCCGACGAACCGGCCCAACCGCGGCGGCACATTCCACACCTCCGGCAGCTCCGCCGGGAACGTCGGCGCCGCCTCCGCCGACCCACCAGCGGAACCGGCGGAACGGGCGGGACCATCGGAACGGGCGGGAGCGGCGGAACGGGCGGGACCGGCCGGACTGCCCTGGGCCGGCAGGCCGGCGGGGAAATCAGGTTCCACCGTCGGCTTGCGCCGCCCGAGCCGGACCATCTCCAGCAGCCGGATCCGGGCCTCCTCCCGCGACACTCCGAACAGGTCCACCGACACCACCTGGCGCAGCAGACCGGGCCGGTCGCAGTCCTCCGCCCGCACGACCAGCAGCCGCTGCTCCGTACCGACGGGGTCAGCAGCCCACGCCGCCTGCCACTCCTCGGTCGCGAACGCCGACTCCAGATAGGCCGCCGACAACACCGCCACCGTCCGCCGGTCATCGCTCAACGCCCGCTGCATCTCACCGACGAAATGCGATCCCGGGCCGAAGTCCCACGCCTGGATCAGCGCCTCATGACCGGCAGCCTCCAACGTCCACGCCACCCACTCCGCCCACCGAACATCCACCCCCGTATACGAGACGAAGAACCGCTGACTCNCCTCGCCCGCNCCCCCGCCGGTCACCCAACCAGCATCCCACTCCTGCGCAGCGTCAAGACCAATCACCAGAGACCACAACCCGACACCCGACCCGGCGTCTCGAGGTGCACGCGCCAGCCGACATCGACTCAGGGCGAGACTGCGATGGTCCTGATTGCGGCGTTGACGGCCGACGGCGCGTCCGAACGGCGAGGTCGTCGGTGGCGTACGGATCGACGGTGCCGTAGTCGTGACGCCCGCGGGACCGCTGTCAGCAGGTCCGCCGGCGACGGTCCGTACAGGGGCCGGCCGAGGTCGCGGCCGGTCGCCGGGTCGAGCAGAAACCAGTGGCTCGACTCGGTCGACGGATCGGTCGAGACGTGGCGGGCAATGTCAGTGCCGGTATCGAGGGTGAGCTGATAATGCGGGTGATGGGCCACCGGTATGACGTCCTGGATGTCGTAGCACACGAATTCGAGACGACGGACCGGGCACGGGAGCACCGTATGGTCGAGTTCCTCGATGAGCCGGTCCCACGCTCCCCATTCGAGGGGGCCGGCGATACGGACCCGGCGAGTTGCCGCTATCCGGTTGGCCTGCCCGCCGCCGGCCGGGGGCGCGCGGCCAGGACACCGGGCGGTTCGGGCGGAGCAGACACGCGTTGAGCACGCACATATGGGCCACATCAGACAAGTTTGCCGACTGTGCTGGGCGGAAATGGTGGGCAGCCACCGACCGAACGGGCACGCCCGCAACCACTGCGGCGTTCCGCCCTGCAGCGACGCCTTCGCGGAAGGCCGATGAGGACACCACAGCGGGAAGAACTACCGTTTTTCACGATGTCACCGAATCCGGCGATTTCGCCCGCGGGTTGATTGCCGACGATGGCGAACCCCGACCCCGCACCGCCTGACGGTCTATCGCCCGGCTACGCTGCCGGGCGTGCCCACCTTTGAGCTAACAGAGCGATTCTGGGACGACTGGCACCGCCTTACGCCTGCTCAGCAAGAGCGATTCCTTCGCGCCCGAGACCTTTTCGCCTCGAATCTCATCGCGGGCCGCGGCTTCCAGAACAGCCTACGCGTGAAGGGCGTCCAAGGCTCTTCTGGCGTCTATGAAATGACGTGGGCGGATGATGGTCGGGCGACCTTTTCCTATGGCAGGTCCAACCAGCGGGGTGCGCCACACATCATCTGGCGCCGCGTAGGCACACACGAGATCTTCGGCTGCCCGTAGTTGCGCACCATGCGGTAACCGCCAGGTCCGCGAAGTGCGGACCTGGCGGCACCTTGCTTGCGGGCGGCGCCTTACGTGCGGGCGGCGCCTCATTGCCTCGACGCAGGACGACCGAGGCGACAGGGTCAGGACAGGGGACGGTTCAGGCGGAGGAGGAGAATCTTGCTCTTGACGCCGGAGTCGACGAGCTGGCCATTGGCGTCGAAGGTGCCGAGGCCGAAGTCGTTGTCGTTGGCGACGGCGATGGTGCGGGGGCCGAGGACGGCGACGCCCTCGATCTTGTCGGGCAGGCCGGGGACGGCCTCGAGATCGACGGCGAGGCGCTTGGGCAGGACTGTGACGCCGGCCGTGGCCGGGTCGGCGAGGGACTCCAGCGACGGCGAGGTCGCGGCGCTGTCCCACGCGGTGCCAAGGATGTTCGTGGCCTTGCGCAGGTCGACGGTGTAGAGGCGGGCGACGGGGTCGGTGCGCTCGTCGACGAGCAGGGTGTGCTCGTCGACCGCCGCGAGCGAGGAGATCTTCATCTCGGCGGGGTCACCGTCGGCGCTCGGGTCGAAGGTCCTGACGTCCTCAAGGCGGTAGACGAACTCACCGGTCACCTTGTTGGTGGCGGTGTCGAAGCGGAAGATCCGGGTGCTGCGGGACGCCTCGCCGGTGTCCTTGTCCGGCACCAGCAGCGGGCTCTGCACGGCCAGGTAGAGCGTCCGGCCGTCGGGCGCCAGCGCGATGCCCTCGAAACCGCGGTTGATCTTACGGTTGGTGAGGATCGCGGGCAGCGACGGGATGACGGGGTAGTCCGTCCCGGTCAGCTTCAGGCCGGCGGGGACGTGCCGGGCCAGCACCTTTCCGCGGGCGCTGATCCGCAGCAGGGACGGGCTGTACTCATCCACCAGCCAGAACTCGCCGCCGCGCGTGCGGACGAGGCCCTCCGTGTCCAGCCCGTTCGGGTTGAACGGGAGCTTCGTCTGGGCGTCCCAGGTGTACGGGGTCTCGTCGTAACCGTCGATGTTCGACAGACCGGTGACGGGTGCTCCGTGCGCGGTGGTGATCGGCAGGGATTCCAGGACCTTGAGGGCCGATCCGTCGACACGGACCTTGAGGATGGCCGGGTCGAAACCGGGGACCGGGAAGGTTCGCCGGTTCTTGCCGGCCACCTTGATCTGGCCGTTCGGACCGCGGTCGGTGACGGTCCAGAACTCGTTCGGCCGACCGGCCGGGTACAGATCACTGCCGATGCCGCCGAGGTTGACGCCGCGGTCGGTGTCCACCGAGCCGGGGATCAGCCCGTTGGAGAACTCGGCCAGTCCGGTGTCCGGCAGCGTCCCCGTCGCCACCACCGTCGGCACGGTCGACCCGGCGCTCGCCGGCGCGGCCGACGCGATCCCCTGCCCCGCGACGAGGCCGAGCGGCACCGTCAGTGCCAGACCCGCGACCGCCCATCCACGAAGTCGTCTCGACGCCACGACACTCCCCCCTGATTCCCGCATCGGAATCTCCCGCCGTTTCCCCAGGTGCCGACCGTCGACACGGCCGACAACGGACGTTAGGGCCCATCGATGGACAGCTGATGAACCGCGGCCGTCCGGCGACCCTCCGCACTACGACCAACAGACGGAAACGCCCTTGTCACGCGCCGCGCAGGCGCGCGCCCGGAGCAGACCGGGCGGGCGGCGAGAGCCGGACGGGCAGGGCCTGCCAGCCGTGGACGATGAAGGAGGGGGCCTGCGGCAGGTCACCTGCCGGTGCGGCGAGGGCGAGGCCGGGGAAGCGGGCGAACAGGGCGGGCAGGGCGTACCCGGCCTCCAGCCGTGCCAGCGGGGCGCCCAGGCACCGGTGGACGCCGATCCCGAACGCAAGATGGTCGGCCGCGTCCCGGCCGGGCTCGAACCGGTCGGCCCCGGGGCCGTGGTGACCGGGGTCGTGGCCGGCGGCGAGGATGCCCGCGACGATCGCCGCCCCCGCGGGGATGGTCACCGCGCCGGTGTCGATGTCCGCCACGGCGAAGCGCAGCGGGATGTTGGCGATGCTGGGCGCCCAGCGCAGCGTCTCCTCGACGATCTGATCCCAGGTGATCTCCCCGGCGCGCAGCCGGCGGAGCTGGCGATCGTGGGTCAGCAGCGCGTGCACGGCATTGCCGAGCAGGTGCCGGGTGGTCTCGTGACCTGCGCTGATGAGCAGGAGCAGGGTATCGAGCAGCTCCCGATACGCCAGTCGGTCGCCGGTGACCGCGTCCCGCACCCCGATGAGTTCGGTGGTCAGGTCGTCACCGGGGTCGCGCAGCTTCCCCTCGACGAGGGTCGCCAGGACCGACCGGGTGCGGGCGAGGTTCGCGGCGGCCTGCTCCGAGCTCACCGTCGTGTTCATGATCTGCTCGACGACGTGGGCGAAGTCCGGGCGCATCCGATCCGGGATGCCGAACAGTCCGCCGATCACCGCCAGCGGCAGCGGCTGCGCGAAGGCGCCCACCAGGTCGACGACCGACCCGGCGGTCTCGGCGGCCAGGTCGTCGAGCAGCCGCTCGGTGACCGCCGCTACGGCGGGGCGCAGCAGCTCGGTGCGCCGGGCGCTGAAACTCGGCGCGACCAGCCGGCGCAGCCGGGCATGATCGACGCCGTAGGTGCTGAGCATGTTCACCACGCCCACCCACTGCAGGACCCAGCCCCATTCGGGCCGGCGGCACGCCTCGTCCCACTGGGCCCAGTGGCGGCGTGGGTCCTTGCTGACTCGCGGATCGAGCAGCAGCGCGCGCAGCAGCGCGTGCTGGTTGACGGCGTACGCGGGAATGCCGCCGGGCAGGGTCACCTCGGCGACCGGCCCGCGGGCACGCAGGGCGGCGGCCTCCGCGACGAGGCTCGGCCCCGCGGCGGCGACGGACAGCGGCTGGACGTGAACCATGCCGATCCCCCGCATCTCCTCGGATGCGCGCGACCGGCCGGGACGGCGCCCCGCGGGCGGCGCGCAACGATGTCCGCGATCCCCGACCACGAGGTGATGCCCGCCGTCAGCGGTCAGCGCACCTGGCCGAGCCGGACCAGGGTGGTCGTCCCCGGCAGCACCGGCGCGTGGCAGTGCCCGCACACCATCTCGGGATGCAGCTCGGCGCCGCAGTCGTGCTCCCACCTGGTCGGCCCCGGGCCGTCGGTGACGTAGCGGTCGCCCCACTCCATCAGCCCGAGCAGGATCGGCCGCAGCGCGCGGCCGGCCTCGGTGGGGACGTACTCGTAGCGCGGCGGGCGTTCCTGGTACTGCACCTTGGCCAGCACCCCGCGCTCGACGAGGGTGCGCAGCCGCGCCGCGAGGATGTCCCGACTCGCCCCCGTGTTACGGGCGATCTGGTCGAAACGGCGCTCACCGAGCAGCACCTCGCGCAGCGCGAGCAGGCTCCACCGCTCACCGACGACCCCGAGCGCGTTCGCGATCGAACAGTCCCGCCCGGCACCGGTCATGGTGACCATCCCCTCGACCGCACGTTCCGCCAGCCCAACCCGGCCCCGCCGCCCGGATCTCCCGGGCAGCCACCAGAAGGTGCCAGTTGGGTAATCCAACCTATCAGGACGACGGGCCGAACCGACAACGGCGCCCCGCGCCTCGCGGTAGACAGGACCCGGGAGCCACGCCACGGGGAGGAGCCTGCCTTGACCACAGCGGGAGAGGACCGACGGCCCGTGCGGCGCCGGCGGGGCGGCACGACGACGCTGACGTGCCTCGGGCCATCGCCGGACCCGCCGTTCGAGCAGGTGACGAGCGCGTCGGTGGTGGCGGTCACCGACGACGGCCGGCTGGTCGTCGCCGAGCTGACCCGCGGGCTGGACATACCCGGCGGGCACGTCCAGCGCGGCGAGTCGTCGATCGACGAGACCGTGCGGCGGGAGGCCTGGGAGGAGGTCCGGGCCCGGCTCGGCGTCCTGCATCCGGTCGAGGTGATCGAGTCCGACTACTTCGGCGCCGACGACCGGACCTACATGGTGATCCGCACCGCCCGGGTCACCGAGCTCGCCCCCTGGGAGTCCACCCACGAGTCCGCCGGCCGGGTGCTGATCGAACCCGAGGAGTTCCTGCGCCGCTACCGCGGCGGGGACCCGGCGCTCATGCGCCACCTCGTGACCGCCGCCCTCGCCGCCATTCCCGCCATTCCCGCACTCCGACCAGGACCGACCGAGGTCTCCTCGGTGCGTCAAGGTCCGGACGGCCCCTTGCGGTGACGACACAGGGCTGTCGAGGTCGGGCCGCGGCGAAGTGACCCGAGTCTCGCGATAGGCACTACAGTGATCTCTAGCGAGTCACACACCGTCACCTACGAAGCGGTGATGGTGAGGACCTCGCTGCCGACAACTGCGTCGCGGAGGTGGAGCCATGTTCGGTTTGACGGTGCGCTTCGAGGTTCGCCCGGACACTGCGGACGCGTTCGACGCCCTCGTGGCGCAGACGGTGCCCCTCATCGCGGAACGGGAGCCCGGCACGCTGATCTACACGACGCACCGCGTCGCCGGCGACCCGAACGCCCGCCTGTTCTACGAGCTCTACCGGGACCGCGACGCCTTCGAGGAGCACGAGAACCAGCCGCACGTGCACCACTTCGTCGCCGGCCGCCAGGCGCTGCTCACCGGTCCGCCGCGCATCGAGTTCATCACCTTCACCGCCGGCACCGGGGTTCCCGTCGCGACCGACGCCTGACAGCCCGGCAACCCCGGCCGGTCCTGCACACCGGTGACGGGCCAGACTGCGGTATGTCACCGACAGGGGCGTCGACGTGCCGCAGTCAGGAGTGTGCCGGATGAGGATCGGATTCATCGGTCTGGGCGGGATGGGCACGGCGATGGCCCGCAACCTGGTCGCCGCGGGCCACACCGTGCTGGTCTGGAACCGCTCCCCCGGGCCCGTCGCCGAGCTGGCCGCAGCCGGCGCCGTCTCCGCGAGCATCGAGGAGGCGTTCGCGACCGGGACCGTGCTGAGCATGCTGGCCGACGACCGGGCCGTGACGGAACGCCTGCTCGACCCCGCGGCGCTGGCCGCGGCGCCCGCCGGTGCCCTGCACGTGAACATGGCAACGATCAGCACCGCCCTGGCGGAACGGGCCGCGCGTGAGTACGCCGAGCGGGGCCTGCGCTACCTCGCCGCGCCGGTGTTCGGCCGGACGGAGGCCGCGGCGGCGGGCAACCTCACCATCGTCACCGCCGGTGAGCCGGCGGCGATCGCCGAGGTGCAGCCGCTGTTCGACGTCCTCGGCCGGCGCACCTGGACGGTCGGCGAGGTGCCGGCGCACGCCAACCTGGTGAAGATCCTCGGCAACTATCTGGTCGCCTGCTCCATCGAGGCGATGGCTGAGGCGACGACCGTGATCGAGGCTGGCGGCCTGGACCCGGCTCTGTTCATCGAGGTACTGACCGACAACCTGTTCCCCGGCCCGGTCTTCGCCGGCTACGGCAGCATGATCGGGAAGAGAAGCTACGAGCCGGTCAACTTCCGGCTACCGCTCGGGTTCAAGGACGTCGGCCTCGCGCTGTCCGCCGGCCAGGAGCGCAACGTCCCCCTGCCCTTCGGTGGCGTGCTGCGCGACGCGTTCATCGAGGCGCTCGCGCACGGCCAGGGGGAGCAGGACTGGGCAGCGGTCGCCGAGACCGCCCGCCGCCGCGCCGGGCTCGCCTAACGCGGCGGCGGGCGGCTGGGCGCCTCGGGCAGCCGGGGCAGCCGGGGCAGCCGGGGCAGCCGGGGCAGCCGGGGCAGCCGGGGCAGCCGGGGCAGCCGGGGCAGCCGGGGCAGCCGGTGATTGTGCGGGGCCCGGCGAAAGCCGTCTCAGGATGCGGTGTCGCAGCTCGCCGGGTCGCAGGCTGAACGGCGACGAGTCCACCCGGTCGGCCCGACGAAGGCCGGGTGCGCGCTCGCACCCGCCGTCCCGGCCGACTTCGCCGGTGGCCGCCGGCGGGCGCGCCGCCCGGTGCGTGCCGCCCGCCGACGCCAGCCACCGGTGGGCGGCCCCGAGCCGTCCGCGGCCCGCCCGGCCCGCCCGGGCGTTGGGCGCAGAGCAGGATTGACGATGAGCGCAGCTCCGTCCCGACGTCCCGCCCCGGCCTCATGACCAGGGCCGTCACTTTCGCGGTCCTGCTGGTGACCCTGTTCGCGGCACACCAGCTCGCCGATCATGTACTGGGCCAGACCGACGCCCAGGCCCGGTTGAAGACGACGCCGGGCCCGGCCGGCTGGGCGGCGCTGGGACGCCACCTGGCCGCGTATCACGTGGTCGTCGTGGTGATGGTGACGGTGACGGCGGTCGGGCTCGACCTGCGGCTGTCCGCGTTCGGGGCCGTCGCCGGGTTGGTGATCTCGGTGTTCACCCACGCGCTGTGGGACCGCCGGGTCGCCGTGCACTGGCTGCTGACCAGGACGGGTGGCGGCGACTTCGCCGAGCTCGCCGACAACGGGATGAACGGCATGTACCTGGCCGACCAGTCTCTGCACGCGGCATCGCTGTGGCTGGCCGCGCTGGTCGCCGTGCTGCTGTGAGTCGGGTGCCCGCCGGCCTGGGCGGGGTCGCTCCTAGCAGGCCGTCGCTGTGCCGCCCGGTCCGTCCGACGAGCCCGACGACATGCTCCCCGACCCGCTCGACCCGCTCGACCCGCCGGCGGACCCCTCCGACCAGCTCGACCCGCCGTCGGCGCCGCCCGACCTGCTCCAGGAGACGCTGTCGGCGCCGCCGGGCACGGACCAGCGATCGTCGTCGGCACCGTCGCGACCGGCGTAGTCCCAGCACGACGACCATTCGTCGGCGCTGGGTTCGGCGGTGAGGTCACCGCTCGGCCAGTCGAACCCGACGTGGGCGAAACCGAACGACGAGCCGCCGGCGGAGTCGGAGCGCGCGGGCACCGACCCCTCGGCGGCCCCGGACGCCGAGGCGAACGCCGAGCCGACAACCTGCGGGATCACGAGCCAGGCAGTGATGTTGACCCCCACGACGACGAGGATGATGACAAGCGGGACCAGGTAGCTGTACGCGGGTGGGAGCACGAGCGCCAGGGTGACCAGCCCTCCCACCAGGAGGGCGACGCCCGCGGCGACCGCAGCGAGGAACCGTGCCATAGGCATGTTCCTATCGCCCTCGACGGGGCTACGACCTCGATCGACGCCAACCCGACAAGCCGGTAGGGCGGTTTGACGGTGATCATCCCGCTTGCTCCGTCCGTCCTCGGGTCGGCGGCCGCGACGCAACGGTGAGCTGACGGCACCCACCCGTGTCGCCGGCACGCGGTGACGCCCCGGCATCCCCCGCTGGCGTTCGATGACCTGCCCGGCCCACAGCGGCGGCAATCACGGCATCTCGTCATCGTAGGGGCACAGGGGGACATCAGAGAACGGCTCACGGCCTGAAACGCGGACGGATCACGCCCAACCGGCGCGACGCCGCGGGCCAGCCGGCGACCCCACCGCACGGCCGGGCGGGGGCGCTGCGGCGCCGATGCCCGCGCGGCACGGGCACTGGCCCGACGGTGCCGGTCGGGGCATCACCATGGATACCCCGACCGGACGCCGCCGAGCTCGAGGATGCGACTGGGACATCGCGGTTCGGGGACGGATGGGAACGACCCGGACGCCTCAGCCGCGTCCTCAACCNACCTGGTCGATAGCTATTAGTCACTGATCGATTACAGGCAGTTCTAGCGTACACCCCGTTTGAGGTCCCTGTACCCGTATGCCGCTGCCAGGCGGGTACCTTTCGTCGCGGGAGGACGAGCGGGCCGCACCGGATCGATCCCGACCCGATCGGCCGGACATTGCGCATTCCCCTGGGGCCAGGGGGCCGCCGGGGGATGTCGACCCCGCCACACATCGTCCGGCCCCGGCACACCGGGACCGGAGCATGGGTAGCAACGACGTATGACACACGGCGAGGCAACCCGAAGCGCCGGACAGATCGGCACGATGTGCGACTTGCGCATGCTGTCCCGTATTGGACAAAGGTTTCGTGATGACAGCCACAGGGTGAGCATCGGGTTTCCGGCTTAGTCTGATCGCTCATGAGCGGCGCGCCGGTCGGGGTGTTCGACAGCGGAGTAGGCGGTCTCACAGTGGCGCGCGCCATTCTGGACCAGCTTCCGCATGAGCCGTTGGTCTATCTCGGCGACACCGGACGGGCACCCTACGGACCACGCCCCATCGCCGAGGTACGCCGCTACGCCCTCGAGTGTCTTGATCGTCTGGTCGACGAGGGGGTGAAGCTGCTCGTGATCGCCTGTAACACGGCCAGCGCGGCGTGCCTGCGCGACGCGCGGGAACGCTACAGCGTCCCGGTCGTTGAAGTGATCATGCCGGCGACCAGGCGCGCGGTGGCGGCCACCCGCAGCGGTCGGGTCGGCGTCATCGGCACGGTGGCCACGATCGGCAGCCGCGCCTACGACGACGCGTTCACCGCCGCCGCGGGCGTCGACCTGACCGGCGTCGCCTGCCCCGCGTTCGTGGACTTCGTCGAGCGGGGTATCACCTCGGGGCGGCAGCTACTCGGACTGACCGAGGCATATCTCGCACCGTTGCAGGAAGCCGACGTCGACACGGTGATACTCGGATGCACCCATTACCCGCTGCTGACCGGGGTGATCGGCCTCGTGATGGGAGAGGGCGTGACGCTGGTGAGCAGTGCCGAGGAGACAGCGAAGGACACCTACCGGGTGCTCGCGCGGGACGGGCTGTTCCGCGACCCCGACCTACCACCACCCAGCCACCGCTTCCTGACCACGGGTGACCCCGCGCTGTTCACCCGCGTGGGGCGCAGGTTCCTCGGGCCCGAACTCGTCCAGGTCTCGGCCGTGGCCTCCGGGGAGCCGTCCCTCCCGGCTCCGTCCGCGCCGCCCGCCACCAGGACCTCGACCGCAGCCGTCTGGACCGCCCGACCCGCGGCGGATCAGGATTCCTCCCAGCAGAGCCCGGTGGTGCCACGGTGAAACTGACCATTCTCGGCTGTTCCGGCACGTACCCGGGGCCGGCCTCCGCCTGCTCGTCGTACCTGGTGGAGTCGGACGGGTTCCGGCTCGTCCTCGACGCGGGCAACGGGTCGATGGGTGAACTGCAGCGGCACTGCGACCTGCGCGACATCGACGCGGTCCTGCTCAGTCACCTGCACGGCGATCACTGCCTGGACCTGGTGGCGAACTCCTACGCGCGGCGCTACCACCCCGAGGGCATGCCGCCCAAGCTCCCCGTCTACGGCCCGATCAACACCCAGGAACGGCTGTGCGGGGCATTCGAGAAGTGGCCGGAAGACAGCCTCGCCGACATCTACGACTTCCGCACCATCGGCGCCGGCTGCCTGCACGTCGGGCCGTTCCGGATCGACCTCACCCGGGTGGCGCACCCGGTCGAGGCGTACGGCGTCCGGGTCACGGCGGAGGATCGGGTGCTCACCTACTCGGGCGACACCGGCGCCTGTGACCGGCTCGTCCGGCTCGCCCGCGACAGCGACCTGTTCCTGTGCGAGGCGTCGTTCCTCGACGACGAGGACAATCCGCCCGACCTGCACCTGACCGGCCGGGAGGCTGGCGAGCACGCGCAGAAGGCCGGCGTGGGGCGGCTGGTGCTGACCCATCTCGTCCCCTGGGGAAACGCCGCCCGTTCGGAGGAGGAGGCGGTCGGGGCGTTCGACGGGAACCTGACCATCGCCACGCCCGGGGCCACCTTCGAGATCTGACCCGCGTCGCCGATCGGACCGCGTCGCCGATCGGACCGCGTCGCCCGATCGGACCAGGCCAGGCCGGGTCCAGTCAGACGGGGCCGGGTGGCCGGTCCGGGGCGGGCCGATAGTGTCGCGGGCGTGACACGAGTCGATGGCAGGAAACCGGACGAACTCCGGCAGGTGACGATCCTGCGGGGCTGGCAGGAGCACGCCGAGGGGTCGGCGCTGATCAGTGCCGGCAGGACCAGGGTGCTGTGCGCCGCCTCGGTGACCACCGGCGTCCCGCGCTGGCGCAAGGGCAGCGGCCTGGGCTGGGTGACAGCCGAGTACTCGATGCTGCCGCGGGCCACCAACACCCGCAACGACCGCGAGTCGGTGCGTGGCCGGATCGGGGGGCGCACTCACGAAATCTCCCGGTTGATCGGGCGCAGCCTGCGGGCCTGCATCGACCTGGCCGCCCTTGGCGAGAACACCATCGCCATCGACTGCGACGTGCTGCTCGCCGATGGCGGCACCCGCACCGCCGCGATCACCGGCGCCTACGTCGCGCTGGTCGACGCCGCCCGCTGGCTCGGCCGGCCTGCGGCGATCACGACGAGCGTGGCCGCGGTGAGCGTCGGGGTCGTGCGGGGCGAGCCGATGCTCGACCTCGCCTACACCGAGGACTCCACCGCCGACACCGACATGAACGTGGTGTGCACCGGAGCGGACGGATTCGTCGAGGTGCAGGGCACCGCCGAAGGCGCCCCGTTCGACCGGGCGATGCTCGACAGCCTGCTCGACCTCGCCGTGTTCGGCTGCGCCCAGCTCACGGAGATCCAGGCCGAGGCGCTGCGCGGTCCAGCACCGGCGGGTCCCNCCCNACCGGAGGGGGCCCGGTGACCGCGAAGCCGACTACCGGATCGACTACCGGCTCGACCATCGGCACGGACGTCGCCGCGGCGGGGGCGCCGGCCGGCTCGTCGAAGCCGGTGCGGGTGGTGCTCGCCAGCCGCAACGAGGCGAAGCTGACCGAGCTACGCCGCATCCTGGCGGCCAGCGGTCTGGCGGTGGAGCTGGTGGCTCTCCCCGACGGCGACGAGGTGGCCGAGACCGGGACCACCTTCGCCGAAAACGCCCTGATCAAGGCGCGGGCGGCGGCCGAGCAGACCGGGCTGCCCGCCGTCGCCGACGATTCCGGGCTCGCGGTCGACGAGCTGTCCGGCATGCCCGGCGTGCGCTCGGCCCGCTGGTCCGGACGGCGGGACGGCACCCGCATCGAACGCGACGAGGCGAACAACGCCCTGCTACTGGCCCAGCTCGACGACGTGCCGCCCGCGCGACGCGGCGCGGCCTTCGTCTGCGCGGCGGCCCTGGTCACCCCCGCCGGCGTGGAGCGGGTGACGCACGGGGAGCTGCGGGGGATCCTGCTGACCGAGCCCCGCGGCCAGGGCGGCTTCGGCTACGACCCGCTGTTCCTCGCCGACGGCCAGACCCGGACCAACGCCGAGCTGACCGCGGCCGAGAAGGACGCGATCAGCCACCGCGGTCTGGCCTTCCGCGACCTGGCCACCCTCCTCGGCGAAGTCCTGGCCTCCTGAGCGGGCGGATTCCCGTCGCCCTGGGCGAGGGGTCCCCGTAGATCGCCGAAGGCCCCCACCGGCTCCCCCAGGAAGATCGCCGAAGGCGATCTGACAAAAACCCCGAACGGCGCCCTGGGCGAGGGGTCCCCGTAGATCGCCGAAGGCGATCTACGGGGCTACGCCCATAGTTGACCTTCCAGCGCCGCCTCGGCCTCCTCGAGGGTGCCGGCGTAGGCGCCGGTGGACAGGTACTTCCAGCCGCCGTCGCAGACGATGAGGGCGATGTCGGCCCGTCGACCTTCCCGGACCGCCCGCTCGGCCTGGGCCAGCGCGGCGTGCAGGATGGCTCCGGTGGAGATCCCGGCGAAGATGCCCTCCTCCTGGACGAGCTCGCGGGTACGGCGCAGAGCCTCGCGTGGACCGACGGAGTAGCGCGAGGTAAGCACCGACGGGTCGTACAGCTCGGGCACGAAGCCCTCGTCGATGTTGCGCAGGCCGTACACCAGCTCCCCGTAGCGGGGCTCGGCGGCGACGATCGTGATGTCGGGCACCCGCTCCTTGAGGTAGCGGCCGGTGCCCATCAGGGTGCCGGTCGTCCCGAGGCCGGCGACGAAATGGGTGATGGCGGGCAGGTCCTCGAGGATCTCCGGGCCGGTCGTCTCGTAGTGCGCCTGGGCGTTCGCCGGGTTGCCGTACTGGTAGAGCATGACCCAGTCGGGGTTCTCGGCGGCGAGCCGCTTCGCGACGGCGACTGCCTCGTTGGAGCCGCCGGCGGCGGGCGAGTACCGGATCTCGGCGCCCCACATCTGCAGGAGCTGGCGGCGCTCCACCGAGGTGTTCTCCGGCATGACGCAGACGAGCCGGTAACCCCGCTGGCGGCAGACCATGGCCAGCGAGATACCGGTGTTGCCGGAGGTCGGTTCCAGGACGGTCGCGCCGGGGGTGAGCAGGCCGCGCTTCTCGCCGTCGGCGATCATCCACAGCGCCGCCCGGTCCTTGATCGAACCGGTCGGATTGTCCTGCTCCAGCTTCGCCCACAGCCGGACCTCCGGCGACGGGGACAGTCGCGGAAGCCCGACCAGCGGGGTCCGGCCGACCGAGTCGGCCAGGGAGTCGAATCGCATGAGTCGGACCTGCCGCTCGGCTTAGTGCTGACCGGCGCAGGCGCCGGGCGAGCTGTCGACGGAGCCACCGGCGACCGCGGGCAGGATGGTGACCTCGTCGCCGTCGTTGAGCTTGGCGTCGAGCCCGCCGAGGAACCGCACGTCCTCGTCGTTGACGTAGATGTTGACGAACCGGTGCAGCTCGGTCCCGTCGTCACCGGTCACCAGGCGGCCGCGCAGCCCGGAGTGCCGGGAGTCGAGATCGAGGAAGAGCGCGGCGACGGTGTCGCCCGTGCCCTCGACCAGCTTCGAACCTCCCGTGTAGCTGCGCAGGATCGTCGGCACACGGACCTGGACTGCCATGGTGCTCCTTTCGCGGGTGCCAGCGGTCGGGCTCGACCGAGGCGCCGCCCGGATGGGCGGGGTGTTGTGCGGGCGGGGGTCTGCGGGGTGTCAGGACTGCTGGCCGGGATGCGCCGGGGCGGGGCCTTCGCCACTCGCAGGCCCAGGATGCCCCGACGACGGCACGGCTGTCTCCGATTCGGCTGGCGCAGGCAGGGACGATGGCGCAGGCAGGGACCGTGACGCAGGCAGGGACGATGCCGCCCCGGGCCGCCCTGCTCGCGCACCGATGAAACCGGCCACGCCGTCACCCCCCTTGCTGCCCCGTCGCGCGCCGGCCCCGCCCGCGCCGGCCCCGCCACTGCAACGTCCCAGGCCCTCAGACGATTTCCACCGGCTCCTCGGTGACCACGCCGTCCGTGATCCGGAAGGACCGGAACTCGGTGTGGTCGGGCTCCCGAGTGGACGCCAGCACGTAGTGTGCGTCGGGCTCCCCGGCCAGGGAGATGTCCGTGCGGGACGGGAACGCCTCGGTCGCGGTGTGCGAGTGGTAGATGACGACGGGTTCCTCGTCACGGTCGTCCATCTCCCGCCAGATCCGTAGCTGTTCCTTCGAATCGAAGCGGTAGAAGGTCGGCGAACGCTCGGCGTTCTCCATGGGGATGAACCGCTCCGGCCGATCCGAACCCACCGGGCCGGCGACGACCCCGCACGCCTCGTCGGGGTGATCACGGCGAGCATGGGCGACGATCGCCTCGTAACAGGCACGGTCGATGCGCAGCACTGGCCCACCGTACGACGCGGAAGGGGTGGTCTGGGCAGGTCCTGGCGACGAGACGTCCCGGCCACGACCCGGATCGCCCCGGGCGGCCTGGTCCGGGCCTTGTCCGGGCCTAGTCCAGCGCCCGGGTCAGCTCGTCGAGCAGCCCGGTCAGAAAGACGTAGGTCGCCACCAGCGGGTAGCGCGGATCCTCGGGATCCATCCGCTCCAACTCGTCGGAGGAGTCGTCGTCGGTCAGGGCGAGGCGGGTGCCCAGGAACAGCCGCAGGTCGTTCAGGGTGGTCAGCCAGTCCTGGGCGGCGTCCTCATCGAGAACGAGCACGGACCCGGGAGCGGGCATGGCGGCCAGCACCCGGCGGGCGGCGTCGCGCTTGCGGGCGAGCAGGTCGTCGGTGCGGCGGCGACGGAAGTCCCCGGAGGCCATCGGGTCGTCCGGGTACGGGTCGGGAAGCAGCCGGGCGATCGCCGGGTCCTCGGGCGGGGGCGGGGCGGTGTCGCGCAGCCCGACCATCGCCTCCAGCGGGTCCTCGACGGGCGGCGGTTCGAGCAGCGTCTCGATCTGGCTGACGAGTTGGGACAACAGCGCCGACTCCCATTGCGGCAGCCGCAGCTCGATCCCGGACCGGGTGCGACGGAAACCGTCAGCAGCCACGACGTCGTGCCCTCCATCACCGCTCGTCCGCGGCGCCCGCCCGCGGATCTCTCGTTGGTCACCGCCGACGCCGCCGGGGCCGCCGGGGCTCGACCGTCCGCGCGACGGGTCCCGCGGCGCCATCGCCTGGAAAGCCAGGCGGGCGCGCGGCGGGCCACGGCGGGCGTCCGGCGGTTGACCATCGCCAGCCTAGTCGAGCCGGCGGGGTGGCCCTGCGTGCCGCATCGGGGCGTCGGGCCCAGGACCTCGAAGGCGGCGCTGACCGGGCGCCGACGGCCGTTGCGCGACCGGGGTGCGGGTGGCCCGCGGGCCTCCGGAGGCGTTTTCGGGGGTGATCCCCGGGAAGGGGTAGCTCGCTCGTCCCACCCGGAATCTGGCCAATTTTGCGATACGGACGCTACTGAACCCGGCACCGAGCGGAGTCATGCGGTGGCCGCGCGACGCCTGCCGGAGGAGGTCGCGTCCTAATTACCCGAATATTCCGGACGATGGAGTCGAATTTTCCTTGATGACCGATACGCACAGCCCGGATTCATCCCCGGAGTCCGGCAGAACCGAGCCGCGGAACGTATCGATCCGCCGAGAAACGGGGAATACGGATTCAGCGGGCTTTTCGGAATCACTGCCGCGGGACTCCTCCGGGACCGATCCGGACGAATCCCGCCCGCATCTTCTCGACCCGCCGAGCACATTGTCGGACCATCGCCCACGGCCGGGCCCACCGGCCCCCGGCATTCCGTCCTACCCGGCCAGAATCACCCGCCGCCCCGGGCGGCCGGCGCGCGCGGCGCCGCCTGCCGCCGGCGCTCAGCCTCGCCCGACCCGACCCCGATCCAGCTAGCTCTTTGTGGCCCCGTTGCCCCGACGGAGCCCGATGGTTGGGAAAAGTCGGGCCCACGCGAGACCGATCGGCCGCCTCCGCGCACGGCAGACGGCCACGGCACGGCGAACGCGCGGTCGGGAGAGGGACCATGGCGGCCAGGGCCGAGGCGACCCCCTGACACCCGATCGGATCCCCCACCGGCGCCGGGTGCCCGGGGTCGCCCGTCCAGGCTGGTCAGTCCTGGGCGATCGTCGCCCACAGTCCGTATGCATGCAGGCGCTCCGCGTCGGCCTCCATCTCCTCCCGGGTACCGGTGGCGACCGAGGCCCGCCCCTTGTGGTGGACGTCGAGCATCAGCTCGGTGGCCTTCGACTTGGTGTAGCCGAACAACTTCTGAAAGACGTAGGTCACGTACGACATGAGATTGATCGGATCGTTCCAGACGATCGTGACCCACGGCCGATCGTCGTCGAGGGTCTCGTCGGCTTCCTCGACGTCGACGGGCGACACGGCGGTGACAGACACGAGGCCTATTGTTACGCCATTCCCGCGCCCTGACCCGTCGCCGGGCACGGTGAGATGCAACGGCGCACGTCCCGCTCACGGCACGTGACGAGGCAGCGAGGCGACGGCGGTCAGACGGAGCGGCGTAGCAGCGGCGGATGCAGTGCGGTGGCCGAGCCGCGCCGGTACAGCTCGGCGGGCCGGCCGCCGCCGCGCGGGGAGGTGCGCCGGCCCACCGGGACGACGAACCCGGGCGTGGACAGCACCTTGCGCCGGAAGTTCGGCGGATCCAGCGCGACGTCCCAGGCGGCCTCGTAGACGCGACGCAGGTCCGCGAGGGTGAACTGGTCCTCGCAGAAGGCTGCGGCCAGCGGGGTGTACTCCAGCTTCGCGCGAGCCCGCTCGACCCCGTCGGCGACGATCCGTGGATGGTCGAAGGCCAGCGCGGGGCCATCCGGGGAGTCCAGGTCCGCCACCGGCCACCACCGCGCACGGGGGCCGTCCCCGCCGGGCGCCGGCTGCGGCAGGTTCGGCAGCAGGGCCAGGTAGGCGACGCTGACCCCGGGCGCCCGCGGGTCGCGGTGCGGGCCACCGTAGGTACGCAACTGTTCGAGATGGCCGGTCGTGGTCACCCCGGTCTCGGCCCACAACTGGCGCGACGCCGAGGTGTCGAGGTCCTCGTCGCCGTCGACGAAGCCGCCGGGCAGGGCCCAGGCCACGTCGAACGGCGGGTCCCGGCGGATCAGAAGGACGCAGAGCCGACCGCCGCGCAGGGTCAGCAGAACCAGGTCCACGCTGACGGCGACGACCGGCGGCGTGACGGGGTCACCATGACGCCGCCCGTCGTCGCCGTCACGCGGACCGCGGACCTGATTCGGCGGCGAGGCGGGCGGCACCCCTCCAGTCTGGCCATGCCCATCCCACCGCACACGGCCCCCTCCCTGGAGCGGGTCCGCGGGGCCGTGGCGGTGCGGCCGGGCCGCCCGAACGTGACCGGTGGTCGGGCCCGATTGGGCCTGCCGGGTCAGGCCTGCGCCACCGCGATCAGGCGTGGGTGGTGTGCACGACGGGCAGGCATGGCTGACCGAAGCGCACGTCCCGTGCCGTCGGGGGCAGCGCGGTCAACGCCCGGCCGTGGTGCTCGCGGGCCCGTCGGGTGCCGGCGGGCCCGACCAGGTCGGTGTCGACGAGCTCGCCCCGCACGACGATCGACTGGAGCAGCTCACGGTCCCGGGACTCGCCGGGCCGGAACCCGGAGTCCGCAGCCGCCACCGGCGCGGCGACGAAGGTCGAGCCGGCGGAGGGGGTATCGGCGGTCGGCGCCGCGGCCGCAGCGGTGGGACCGGTGGCGGTAGGAGCGATGGCGGTGGGCCCCGCGGCGGAAGGGGCCGCAGTGGCCGCGGAAGCGGAGGAGGCCGTGACGGCGGGAGCGGCCGTCGCGGCGAGAGAGTCCGTGGCGGCGGGAGCCGCGCTGCTGGCGGCTGTGGTGGCGGGAGCAGCGGTGGCGGGAGCGGCGGTGGCGGGNGCAGCGGTGGCGGGAGCGGCGGCGGGGAGGACGACGTCGGCGACGGCGCGGCCGCTGGGGTCGTGGCGGCGCACGACCCGCTTGCGTCCCCCGCGACTGGTCTTGCCCACCGACTTCTTGGCGACGGCGACGCCGTCGACCTCGACGAGCTTGTAGACGAACCCGGCGGTCGGCGCCCCGGAGCCGGTGACCAGGCTCGTCCCGATGCCGTAGCCGTCGACGGGCGCCTCGCCCAGCCGGGCGATGGCGTGCTCGTCCAAGTCCCCGGTGGCGATAATCCGGGTGCTGGGCGCGCCGAGCGCGTCGAGTTGCGCCCGGGCGGCCGTGGCCAGCCCACCCAGGTCGCCGCTGTCGATCCGGATGGCGCCGAGCTCCGGCCCGGCGGCGGCCACCGCCGCGGCGATGCCCGCGGGGACGTCGTAGGTGTCGACGAGCAGCGTCGTGTCGCGGCCCAGGGCGGCCACCTGGGCGGCGAACGCCTCGGCCTCGGTGGGATGGACGAGGGTGAACGCGTGCGCGCTGGTCCCCACGCTGGGCACGGCGTAGGTCCGCGCCGCCTCCAGGTTGGAGCTGGCCGCGAAGCCCGCCAGGTAGGCAGCCCGCGCGGCCGCGACGGCCGCCGCCTCGTGGGTGCGCCGCGAGCCCATCTCCAGGCAGGGCCGCGAGCCTGCCGCGGCGACCATCCGAGCAGCGGCCGCGGCGATCGCGCTGTCGTGGTTGAGGATCGACAGCACGAGCGTCTCCAGCAGCACCGACTCGGCGAACGTCCCCTCGACGGCGAGAACCGGCGCGCCGGGGAAGAACGGCTCACCTTCGGCGAAGGCGCGGATGTCGCCGCGGAAGCGGTAGTCGGCCAGCCAGGCAGCGGTGTCGTCGTCGACGACGCCGGCGGCGCGCAACGCGGCGAGCTCGGGCGGGGCGAAGCGGAAGTCCGCCAGGGCGTCGAGCAGCCGACCGGTACCGGCGAATACGCCGAAGCGGCGGCCGGGCGGCAGCGAACGGGTGAAGACCTCGAAGACCACGCGGCGGTTGGCCGCCCCGGAGCGGAGCGCCGCCCGCAGCATGGTCAACTCATAGTGATCGGTCATAAGTGCCGTGGACATCCGGAACAGGCTAGGGACGAGCTCGTCCAGATGCGCGCCTGACGACATCCCGCGGGCGGCGGAAGGGGATGGGTTCGCCGTGCCGGGAGGTGTGTTGGTCCGGCGGTGGGGCAGGCGCAATCCTGCATGATGTCCCTCACACCTTGCCGCCCCACGCCGCCAGCGACCCGGAGTACCTCGACGTGACCACGCCCGCGACCGACCTCGCGCCGGCCGGGTGTGTGCCCCGGGTGGCGCGGTTCGCGGCCGATCGGCGGCAATTGGACAGGACCTCCGTAGTCGTCCGACGCCGTCATGCGATCGTCTTGAGCGTGGACCAGAGTAATGCCGGCATCTTCATCGTCGTGGTCGGCGGCGCGTTGCTCGCTCTGCTCGTACTCGGCGGTCGAGCCGGCCGGAGCATCGCCCGCGACGTGTGGAGCCGCATCGGCTTCTTCCGCTGGATACTCGTCGCGATCATTATCGTGGTCGTCCTCGATCTGTCCGACGGGTTGCCCAACCAATGAACGCCGGGATGGCGGGAACAGCACCGCATAACGCAAGGCAGCGAAGATGTTGCAGGACGCCACCGGGCCACCTCCGTATGGGGTGGTCGATTTATGTCACTGCGCTCCCTGATGCCCGACTCGTTATGCTCACTTCGCGTAACACGATTGTCGGACGAGAGGACAGCGGGTGACTGGTCACACCTGGCTCTGGACGCCGCCGCGGGCCACTCCAGCCAGCGTCGGCGTCGGCCAGCTCCTGAGGGCTTACCGGCAGGCACACGGCCTGACGCAGCAGCAACTCGCCGATCGGCTTGGCTTCGACCAGTCGTACGTCTCCAAGGTGGAAAGCGGCCGCCGGGCCATCCACGACATCTCTACGCTGCGCCACATCGCCCGCAACCTCGCGCTGTCCCCGGAGGACGTGGGCCTGGCGCCCGGCGCGATGGCGGACCGCCGACGGGACAGCGGCCCACGCAGTCCCGCGGCCGAACAGGTCGCCGCCAGCCAGCGCGCCTGGCGGCTGACCCGGGACCACCTCAACCACCACCGGATCAGCCTGGCCCGGGCCGCGGTGCGGCTCTACCCGGAGACCGACCGGCTCGGCAGCGGACTGCTGGCCCGCCCGGGCTGGGTCTGGGACCGGCCGGTGGACATCGACGAGGTCGCCCTGCACTGGCAGGACAAGGTCGATCCGCCGCTGATCCGCGGGGACGAGCCGGAGACGGCCGGCAGCCGCCCGCTGCTCGGTGGCGGCAGCGCGCAGACCCGGTACCAGCGCTACACCCGGGCGATGCGCGACCTCGACCGGCCGACGCTGTTCGAGAACCGGCTGAGCTTCCGGCTGCTGGACATCGGCGGCGACGGCACGGCGCCGGTGACGGCGGACAACCGGCCGACGCTGAACTTCGGCCACACGACCTACTTCGACGCCGTCGACGTGTGCGAGACGGTGGCGCACGAGGCGGCCGCCGCGATGGCCGGCACCGGTCTGTCCTGGCCGGCGCTGCCGTTCCGGGCGCGCATCGGCAACCCGTTCGACTTCGGCCGCCGGGTGGCGCTGCCGTCGATCAATACCCTGACGATCCGGCACGATCGGGGCGGTCAGGCGAGTTTCTTCCTGCACCGGCGCAGCGCGGGCTCGGTGGCGACCGCCGGCGGGGTCTACCACGTGATCCCCGCCGGGGTGTTCCAGCCGTCGGGGATCACCGCGTTCCACCACGAGGCCGACTTCGACCTGTGGCGCAACATCATGCGGGAGCTCAGCGAGGAGCTGCTCGGCAACCCCGAGCACGACGGCAGCTCGTCCAGCCCGATCGACTACGACACCGACGAGCCGTTCCGCTCCTTCGAGCAGGCGCGGCGGGCGGGCTCGGTGCGGGTGTCGTACTTCGGCATCGGCCTCGACGCGTTGACCTTGTTCGGCGAGATACTCACCGTCGTGGTCATCGATGCGGACGCCTTCGACAAGCTGTTCGGCGGGATGGTCCAGAGCAACGCCGAGGGCTCCGTCGTCACGGCCGGCCCCAACCGGGCGGTGACCGAGGGCATCCCGTTCACCCACACCGCGCTGCGCCGCCTCGTCGACACCGAACCCATCGCTCCGTCCGCGGCGGCGTGCCTCGAGCTCGCCTGGCGCCACCGCGAGACGCTGCTGCCCGGCGTACGCGCCCGGACGGCGTCCTGATCCGGGACATGCGCGTTCTGGTCACCGGTGCGTCCGGATTCATCGGCGGAGTGGTCACGGACGCTCTCGCGGCCGACGGCCATGCGGTGACCGCGATGGTGCGCGACCACTCCTCGGCGCCGGTCTTCGCCCCCGGCGTCGAGGTGGTGGCCGCGGACCTGCTCGACCCGCGGCAGCTCGCCGCCGCGGGGGTGAACCGGGGCTTCGACGGGGTGTGCCATCTCGCGGCCCTGACCCGGGTCCGGGAGTCGCGGATGGCTCCCCTGCGCTACTTCCAGGCCAACCTCACGGGCACCGTCAACCTGCTCACGGCGCTGGAGATCGGCACGGAGCGGACCGGGGTCGCGCCCGCGTTCGTGTTCGGCTCGAGCTGCGCCGTCTACGGCGACGTCGATCTCACCGGCGTCCCGGAGAGCCGCCCGCCGGACCCGTCGAACCCCTACGGCGCGTCCAAGCTCGCCGCCGAGCGCCTGCTGAGTCACCAGGCCGGCACCGGCCTGATCGGCGCGGTCATCCTGCGCTCGTTCAACGTCGCGGGCGCCGTCGAGGGGCACTACGACCGGGACGACAGCCGGATCATCCCGGCGGCGATCGCGGTGGCGAGCGGGCGCCGCGACGTCTTCCGCGTCAACGGGGACGGGCAGGCACTGCGGGAGTACGTCCACGTCGGGGACATGGCGGCTGCCTACCACGCGGCGCTGATGGCGGCCACGCCGGGACGCTGCTCGGTGTTCAACGTGGGCAGCGGCGTCGGAGTGAGCATCATCGACGTGCTGACGGCCGTCGGCCGGGCCAGCGGGCGCCCGGTGCGGCGCATCCACTGCCCGCCCGTCCCCGAACCCAAGGCGCTCATCGGGGACAGCCGGCGGATCCGCACCGAGCTGGGCTGGGGCTCGCCCCGGTCGAGCATCGACCAGATCGTCTCGGACGCCTGGCGGTTCGGCCGGGCATCCGGCGGGACCGGCGTGCCGCCGCGCCAGCGCAACGTCCCGATCATCACCTGACGTCACCCCGACGCCCCCGCCGTCACCGCACGTCCCCGGCCCCGCCGTCACCGCACGTCCCCGGTGCCGCCCGGCCTCCCCGGCGGCGTCCCATCCGGGACATCCCCCGGGCTACCGCCCACCGTGCACACCCCGTAACCTGTAGCGAAGTAGGACCTCTGGGCTCGAGACCAGCGCCTCCGGCGCAGCCGGCCCGGGGTCACATCCCGGACGATCGGGTTCCCGAACTGGTCGGACCGACCCGGTCCGTTCCGTCGGCAGGGAGTTCCGACCCGCGGGACGATGGATCCTGACAGGCTTTCCCGACCCCGAAGGGCTGGCTGTGATGGTGGCGGACCGACACCTGGGCCTGCGGCCCTGTCACGTCTACGACTACGACGGCGAGTACCTGGGCTCCTTCACGAGCTGGTCGGCGGCGCACGAGTGGGCCCATCTCCAGGCCGCGATGGGTGGCGTCCCCGGGCCGTTGGAGGTCGAGGATCGGCAGCTCGGACAGCGTCGGCGCGTCTGGGTGGACCGCTGCGCGGACCTGCTCGCCGCGCCGCCCACCGCAGCCGAAACGCCGGCCGAGGCCGCCCACGCCCCGCGGCCCGGCGGCGCCGGGCCCGACGCGATCAACCGGGAGCACGGCGCGATCGTCGCGACGCTCGGCGCCCCCGTGCTCTGCAACGTCCTCGACGCTCCGACCGTCATCCCCGCGCAGCCCCGCCGGTCGGACTGATCCGCGGCGCCGCGGGTCCGCCCGGCGAGCCCCATCCCACGGGCGGCAACCGGAAGTCACCGCTTCCGCAATGCGGGCCCAGAAACATCGCCGATGGCCCGAAAGGGCAATTTTCCAGCACGAGAAACCCAACACATCATCACCGTCCGAGGACGTGCGGGCCGGTCGGCGGACGGGTCCGCCGACCGGCCCGAATCCCAGGGGACGGCCGGCAGGTGCGGGGAAGGCCGTCGGTCCGGCCCGGACCGCGGCGCTCCGGCCTGGTCGCGTCGGGCCGCGCCCACCCGCAGCGGCGCCCGGATGGACAGCGCGCCGCCAGATCCGGGCGGCGGCCTGCGCCGCAACAGCGCCCGCCGGTGTCGGTCCGCGGCCTCGGGCCCGCCGGGCGGAGGCGAACCGATCGTCCTAGGGTCGACGGCCGCCGACATAAGGCCCAGACTGTCCGTGAACGGACATACTTGACCGACCTTGGCGGACGTTGGCCTATCCTCATATACCGAATGCGACGAAGCCTCCCGTGCCGCCGGAGCTCGCCGGGAACATCCGTGGGCCACCCGACAGAGCACCTGGTCAGCTCCGCGCACTAATCTGACGTCTGTCGTGGCCCGGATCATCTACCGGGACGGGCGCCACGCGGGACTCCGCCCGAACGACCGACGACGAGACGCTCCATGGGGGAGACGAAAGTGGACGAGCAGACCGCTGGGACCGGTAACCCCCGGCCCACCGCGCGCCTGGTGGTCGACGTGGTCCGTGCGCTGCGTGGATGGGTGGTGGCGGCAGCCGGCGGCGTCCTGCTTCTCGGCTGCTACCTGGGCGTCTCCAAGCAGACGGACGTCGCACTGCAACTACCGTACGTGGTGTCCGGCGGTTTCGGCGGGTTGGCGCTCGTCCTGATCGGCAGCGCGTTGCTGGTGGCCGACCGCTTCGAAGCGGCCCAGGCCGCGCAGGCCCGCACCGTCGGCCAGGTCGACGACCTGCACTCACTGATCATCGCGGCCGCCACCGTGGGTGAGCAGGCCGGCGGCGAGCTATCCACCGCCCCGGCCCAGGCGACCTACCAGCAGCAGCCCGCCGCCCCACCGCAGAACTCCTACTACAACGCGGCCGGTGACACCGCGCCGGGCGGATCGACTCGCCCGGCGGGCGTCAGCGCCCCCGGCCCGCGCGCCTGACCCGCCGGCGTCTCCCCGCATTGCGACGGCGCCCCGGAAGGCTGACGTTCCCGTGATCACACTTGACCCGGCCGGCGCCGGCGCACGCCGAGGGGGTGGCCGATGACCAGCATCGACCTGGCGCTGGCCGGCATCTCGCTGGGCGCGATCGCCGCCCTGTCCGGCATCGGCCTGCTGGTCACCTATCGCACCAACGGCGTACTCAACCTCGCCCAGGGCGGGATCGCCACCCTGGTGGCCTACATCTTCCGCGAGATGGTCGTCGAGTGGGACCTGCCGATCTGGCTGGCCGCCGTGATCGCCCTCGCCGTGGTGTCCCCCGGCATCGGGCTGCTGCTCGAACGGCTGGTGTTCCGGCCGCTGGCCCGCCGCCGGGCGTCGGCCGCCGAGGCCCTCGTCGCCAGCCTCGGCGTGCTGGTGCTGAGCCTCGGCATCACCGCGGGCATCTGGGGACTGGGATCACGCAGCGACGCGCCCAGCATCTTTCCGAACTCGTCGGTCCGGGTGTTCGGCGATTCCCGGCTCGGCGTCGACGCACTGGCCGAGCTGATCATGGTCGTGGTGTTCGCCGCGGTCATCGGGATCATCGCCGCCCGCACCGCCTTCGGCCGCCAGATCCGGGCCGTCGTCGACGACCGGCAGCTCGCCGAGCTGTCCGGGGTGCCCGCCGACAAGGTGGCGGCCGCGGGTTGGGCCGCCGGCACCACGATGGCGGGCCTGACCGGCATCCTGCTGGCGCCCCGCTTCCAGCTCACCCCCTACGGCCTGACGCTGCTGGTCCTGGAGACCTTCGCGGTGGTCGTGGCCGCGCGGCTGTCGAGCATGCCGGTGGCGGTCCTCACCGCGCTGGGCATCGCCATCCTGCAGAGCGAGCTCAAGCAGTTCACCCTCCACGGCGACGCCGGCCAGATCCTCACCGTGCTCCAGTCGAACCTGTTCATCGTCGCCCTGCTGGTCCTGCTGCTGGCCGTCCCGAAGCTGCGGGAGCTGGGCTCGGGCGACTCGGGAGCGACGGCGAGCTTCTCCAGCCGCGGCGCGCCGCCGTCCGGGCGGGTCAGCGGGGTCCGTCTCCGGCGGGACTACCTCGGCAAGCTGGGCGGCGGGGCGCTGCTGCTCGCGCCGCTCACCTTCGCGCCCTCCGACCTGCGCTCGGCATTCATGGTGCCGGCGCTGGCCCTGATCTTCCTGTCGATGGTGATCGTCACCGGCTACAGCGGGCAGCTCTCCCTCGGGGCGGCCGGCTTCGCGGGTCTCGGCGCGCTGCTGTCGCTCAAGCTCGCCAACGGCGACCTGTTCGGCCTGCCGGCGATCCCCGGGATCGCGTCGATGTTCGTCGGCGCGCTGTTCGTCGCCCCCATCGGCCTGATCACCGGCTACCCGGCGATCCGGCGCCGCGGGCTGACCCTGGCCCTGACGACCTTCGCCGTCGGCGCCGTCGTGAGCCGGTTCGTCTTCGAGCAGCCCACCTTCGCCACCGGGCTGTACCTCGACCCGCTGTCGCTGTTCGGCTGGGAGCTGTCCGAGAAGGCCTTCTACGTCTTCGAGCTGCTCTGCCTGGGCTTCGGCCTGCTCGTGGTGCGCAACCTGCACCACGGCCGGCTCGGCCGGGCCCTGCTCGCCCTGCGCGACCACTCCGAGGGCGCGGCCGCGGTCGGCGTCGACGTGCGCAACCTCAAGCTGCTGGCCTTCACCGTCTCCTCCGTCGTCGCCGGGCTCGGCGGGACGCTGCTGGTGCACAGCAGCTACTCGTTCTCCGCCGACGACTTCGCCCCGCTGCAGAGCCTGCTGTGGTTCACGGCGGTCGTCGTGTTCGGCGCGGACAGCGCGGCCGGCGCGATCGTGGCCGCCGCGTTCATGGTCACGATCGACGTACTGGCTCCGGCCGGATCGTCGACGCTGGCCATCGGCATCCTGGCGCTCGCCCTGGGGTGGATGCCCGGCGGGCTCGCCTCGGCCGTGCGCGGGCTGCTCCGGCTGCTTGCCCAGTACCTCGCCGACAGCTTCGTCGACCCTAACCAGCGGGCCCCGCGGCCGGTGCCGGTGCGCATCTCCGCGGTGGGCCACCTGCCGGCCACCACCGGCATCACCGGCAGCACCGGCATCCCCGGGATCGGCTCGACCCTGGGGGCGGCCCGCGCCGGGCACTACGCCCGCTGGCCGCTGTCCGGTAACCAGCTCGGACTGCCCGCGGACGCCCCCCGGCTCACGCCGTTCGGCGCCAGCCTGGTGGCGATGGTCCAGCAGTACGCCGCCGCCCAGACCGCGGTGGGCCGCCAGCAGCGGGCCGCGGGGGCGGGCGGCGCCCCGCGCCCGGCGGGGCCGCAGCCGTCCCGCGCCGGCGCCGGCGCCGGGGCCGGGGCCGCCACCCACCCAGCCGAGGGAGGCCGGGCATGAGCCGGCACGTACTCCAGGCCGTGGGCCTGGTGCGCCGCTACGGCGGCCTCACCGCGGTCGACCACGTCGACCTCGTCGCCCCACCGGGCATGATCACCGGCCTCATCGGGCCGAACGGCGCCGGCAAGTCGACGCTGTTCAGCCTGCTCACCGGCGTCGAGCAGCCCGACGAGGGCAAGGTCGTGCTCGGCAGCACCGACATCACCCGGATGCGGCCGGACATCCGGTCGCGGCGCGGCCTGGTGCAGACCTTCCAGGTCCCCTCGCTGTTCCCCACCCTCACCGTCGCGGACAACCTGCTCGTCGGCGCGGAGAACCGGCGCCGGGACTACGCCGGCGGCCTGTTGGGCCTGTCCGCGCAGGGCCGGGGCCGGGTGAGCCACAGCATCGAGCGCGGGCTCGAACGGCTGGGGCTCGCGCCGAAGGGGCCGGTGACCCAGATCGTCGAGGAGGTCCTGGACTCCCTCGGCCTGTCCGAAGTGCGTGACACGATCGCCGGCACGCTGCCCACCGGGGCGCTGCGGCTGGTCGAGTTCGCGCGGGCGTTGTGCGCGCGTCCGGACATCCTGCTGCTCGACGAGCCCGCCAGCGGCCTGGACAGCGAGGAGACCGCCAAGCTGTCGCAGTTGCTGCGGCGGACCGCCGCCGGCGGGGTCGGCATCGTCATCGTCGACCACGACGTCGACCTCGTCTTCTCCGTCGTCGACCAGGTGTACGCGATGGTCGGCGGCCGGGTCGTCGCGTCCGGTGACCCGGAGACGGTCCGCAACGACCCGACCGTGCGGTCGGTGTACCTGGCGCAGGCACCCCTCGCCGTGGCAGGGCAGTCCGGGGAGGCACGATGACGACGGCGACCGCCGAGCTCGAACTGACGGGGGCCCGCGCCGGCTACGGCACGGTCGAGGTCCTGCACGGCCTCGACCTTGCCATCCCCGCCGGGAAGGTGACCGCGCTGCTGGGGGCGAACGGCGCGGGCAAGTCCACCACGCTGCGGGTGTTGTCCGGGCTGATCCCGCTGCGGGCGGGCACCCTGACCTGGCGCGGCGAGGACATCACCCGGCTGTCCACCGTCGACCGGGCGCGCCGCGGCCTGATGCTGGTGCCGGACGAGCGAGCCGTGTTCGCCACTCTGTCGGTCCGGGACAACCTCCAGATCATCGCCGAGGCGAGCGGGCATCCCGACATCACCCCGGCGCTGGAGTCGTTCCCCCGGCTGCGCGAGCGGCTCACCCAGCGGGCCGGTTCGATGTCCGGCGGCGAGCGCCGGATGCTGGCGCTCGCCAGGGCCCTGCTCGCCCGCCCCTCGGTGCTCATGGTCGACGAGCTGTCGCTTGGCCTGTCCCCGAAGGTCGCCGCGGACCTGTTCGGCTGGCTGGCGACCGTGGCCGCCTCCGGCACCACGGTCCTGCTCGCCGACCAGTACACCGAGCAGGCACTGGCCATGGCCGACCTGGTCTACGTCCTGCACCGGGGGGAACGGTCCTTCGTCGGCACCCCCGCCGAGTTCGCCGGCGGCACGCCCGCCGGCGCCTCCGCCTGAACCACTCCCCCCGCCTGAACCACTCCCACCTGAGGCCGCTCCGCCCCCGATCCACCGCTGCCACGAGTCGGGCCCCGGCCGGGACCGCCCGCGGGTGCGGGGATCCCGGCCGGGACCCGAGTCGGTTCGGCGGCCACCACCTGTCGACAGGCAGGGCCGCCGGTCGTCAGCCCGCCGGGTAGGGCAGGTTCGGAACGGTGAAGCAGTTGGTGTTCATGTCCTTGACCTGGGTCTCCCAACCGCCCTTGCCGCCGTTCGCCGAATCCTTCCAGCGGGCGACGTTCAGGCAGTTCTGATCCTGGGCGGGCGGTTCCGGCGCCTTCTTGAAGTTGCGGCCGGCCGAGATGAGCAGCCCGTGGCCGTCATAGTCCTTGCCGCTGTTCATGAACGCCTCGACGCACGTGCGGGTCACGTTGGCGCCGCAGGAGCGGATCGCGTCGGTCAGCCACTGGGCGGAGGCGTAGCCCTCCAGCGTCCACAGGTTCTCCTTGGCCACCCGGTCGGGCGCCGCCGCCTGGAGATCCTTCTGGAACTGCGCCACCGCGGGGATCGAGGTGTCCTGGTAGTTGGCCGAGCCGCTGGTCGAGTAGATCGTGTTCCGGCAGTTCGGCGACGCGCTGTAGACCTGGCCGATGTTGTTCGCCCAGCCCTGCGGCGTGGTCACCTTGGCCTGCAGCGCCATCTTCTGGCTCTCGATGGAGTTGCAGAGCTGCGCGTTGCCGCCGTCGTCCATCGCGTCGAAGACGATCTGCACCCCGCGCCGCTTGAGGTCGAGCACAGCGGAGTCCCAGTTCGGCGCCCCGAGGTTGATCTGCTCCTCGACGACGTTGTAGCCCTCCTTGCGCAGGCCGTCGGCCACCGACTTGGCGTAGCGCTGCGACGGGGCCACGTTGTAGTAGACGACCCCGGCGACGTTGGTGTGCAGATTCTGCTTGAACCAGCGGTAGATCTCGGTCCCCGCGTACAGCGTGCCGTTGTAGCCGGGGCGGTCGCCGTTGCGCGGATAGTAGCTGCCGTAGATCGAGTACAGGTGCGGGTACTGGTCGTACTCGGTGCCCACGGGCTGGCCGCCGATGTCGGGCACGCCCTTCGAGTTGATGTACTGCGCTCCCGCGTAGTTGAAGGCGGTCACCCCGGCGAGCGCGAAGACCTTCTCGTCGTCGACGAGTTTGTGCGCACAGCTCACGTTTCCGTCGCCGCTGCCCTTGTCGTCGCACTCGACGAGGTTCACGCTGCGGCCGTTCACGCCGCCCGCCGCGTTGAGCGCCTTGAAGTAGGCCCGCGCCCCGTACAGCGAGGCGGAGAACGTGTCCGGACCGAAACCGCTGCTCAGACCGGCGATCGTACCGATCTTGATCTCGGTGGGCGTGACCCCGACGTCGGAGGCGGTGTTGTTCGAGGCGCCGGCCTGCGTGCTGGCGGCCGTGGTCGGCTCGGTGTTGTTCACACGGCTGCCGCAGGCGACGAGCGCCAGCGACGACAGCACGACGGCGGCGACGAGCGATTTCGCTCGCATGGACATGCTCTCCCCTGGTAGATCGGTGACGCTCGAACGGTACGGCCGGATCGACGCCCTCGATACGTCAGGCTGACGACAGCCAACCAGCCGCCGCTGACCACGTACCGTTACATCAACCAGCGTTGCGCACAAACATGCGGCGCCACCAGCTTCGACGCACCGCAGGCGCGCTCGCGCGCTCCACCGGTGCCTCCTCCGCGGCCGGGGAGCTCTCCCCGCCCACGCCCTTACCGCCCTCCCCGTCACCCGTTCCCGCGCCCTCTGCCACCACGACGACGCTGTCGGTGGCCGGTTCCGCGGAAGGGAGAACGCCGGTCCCCGTCCGGTCGCCGCCCCCGCTGGTGGCCGGAGCCGCCGCGAGGACCGCCTCCGTCCCGGAGGGCTCGGCTACCGTACCGCCCGCCAGCTCCACCGCTGGCGTGGCATCGTTCGAGGCCTTCGCCGACGCCGGCGGGATCGTGCTCCCCAGCCGAGCCATCGCCTCGTCAAGGGCGGCCAGGACCTCCCCGAGCGTGGCCACCGGGTCCTCTGCCGCGCTGGGGGCCGAGGGCGCCCCGGCCCCGGTCGCGGCTGCGGCTGCGGCTGCGGTGGCCGGCACCTCCTGCGCAATCTGTACAGACGGCTGCGCTGGCACGGCGACCGGCTCCACCTCCCGAGCCGCAACCACCTCCCCAGCCGCAACCGGCTCCACCGCCGCAGGAACCGGCTCGGCGACCACAACCGGCTCGGCGGCCACCTCCACGACCGGGGCCGGCTCCCCCACCGCCACCGGCTCGGACACAACGACCGGCTCGGACACAACGACCGACTCAGACTCGACAGCCGGCTCGGGCTCGACAGCCGGCTCGGACTCAGTCGCCGACTCGGACACGACGGCCGGCTCGGACTCAGCGGCCGGCCCGGACTCAACGACCGGCCCGGACTCAACGACCGGCCCGGACTCGTCAGTCGGCGGGATCTCCGCGGGCGGCAGCGGGGCGGCCTCGGCGAGCGGCTCGGTCGCCGGCACCGGCTCGACGGCCGACTCCGCGACGCCGAGCAGCTCGACCTCCGCCGCCGGCGCAGCGCCGGTCTCGGCCGTGGACCGCTCCGAAAACGGTTCCACCGAGCTGGCCGGTTCCACCGAGCTGACCGGCACCACGGTGACCGGGGGGTTCACGGCAGGCGGATCGGCCTCAGCCGGAACCGCCGGGACGGAGCCGGCGGGGACGGAGCCGCCCGGGATCTCGGGGGTCACGGCGGCCGGCTGCGGCAGCCGATTGAGGATGAGGCCGCCGGAGCCCTGCGCGCGGCGCACCTGTCCGGTCTGGGCGAGTCGCCGGCAGACCTGGTTCACCGTGCCCCGGTTCGCCCCGATCGCCGCCGCCAGCCTGCCGTCGTCCAATCCTTCGGGAACCTTGGCGAGCTGGTCGAGTATCCGCTCAGCAACAGTAGCCACAAAGCGGGACGCTATACGCTAACTGCCTCCCGGTGGCAAGCGGGGTCGCCCCACGCGGTAATCGTGTCCATGCTGCTGCCGTTTGCATCCGCGCTGTCGGTCGTACCCGCCCGCAGCCCCGCACGGCAGATCCCCACCCGGGCGGATCTGCACGGGACACGGCGATCCGGCCCCGGCCGTGCCGGACCACCGTCGCCCACCGACGCCGCGGCGCCCGCGGAGACCGGTGTAGCCGGCGTCGTCCCAACGGACGAGAACGCCGCCCTCAATGACTTGCCAACTACAGATCGCTGTATTCCGCCGGAGAGTCGCCGCGTGACCAGGACCCGGATCCACTCCGCCGGACCGCCCGACCGCCGTGGCCGTCCGGCCCGTCGAGCAGGGATGGATGGACGTCCTCCCCCGCCTGACGGCGGGGACCCAACTCCTCCGCACCCACCGGAAGGCGGGCGCGTCGTGTTGAGGTTCGCGATTCGCCGGCTCGACTGGTGCCGGGCCTCCCCGCGCAGTCAGCACGCGTCCCGCGGCAATGTTCCTGGCCGCGTCGCTGTCCAGGCCGGGGCATCCATGCCGAAACCATGGTGACCGGACAAGCCGCCGGGAACCGCGACAGACGCTGGAGTCGGCATTCAACCGCGCCGGAAAAGTTTCGGATTCCTGCGAAAAATGTCCAGGTCAGCACCACCAGAAGAGGCCTTGGACCCAGCCCGCGGAAAATCCCTCCGAACGGCAGGAAGAGGAGCAGGCCATCGCGGACGACCGCTTGCTCCGTCCGCAGGGCACAACCAAGCCGCTTCCCCGCGATTGTCCGGCCGACCGCAGAGAAAAGAGGATCTTGACCCCGACGGTTTCCAGCCGAGGCCGCCGACGGTCCGGCCCGACCTCGATCGAGTCAATCGGCACGGACCCCGGCCGGCTGCGGGTCGGTGCGGTCGCCCGCGGCGCGCGCCGACCGACAAGGCACGGCGCAATGTGGGCTTAGCGCCGCCGGGCCAGGGAAGGTGCATCATCAAGGCGTGCCGGGAACGGCCCGGGACGCACCGATGTAGACAGCGACCGGACCCGTCCCGCCGACGATCCGTCCAGGTGCACGCCGCCGGACGACCGCCGCTCACCGGGGACCGGTTGGGGAGGCCGACGTGACGCAACCAGCCTCGGATTCCGACTCGTGGAACCGCGAGGACTCGCCCCTGGAACCCGCCGAGACGTTCGACAGCGACGACCTCGGCTCGACGGACGCCGGCAGAGACCCGCTCGACGACAGCTGGGAGGCTCCGGACCGGCCGAGCGCGAGTGTCCGATACCCGCACACGCCGCGGGAGGAACGCGCGGGCTCGTCCTTCGCGGAGCAGCTCGCGGCCGAGCAGCCGGACACCGACCCCTATCTGGAGGCCGAGCGCCGGGAGTCGGGCCGGATCCTGCGGGCTGACGTCAACGGCGAGGATGCCACCGCCTTCGAGGACACCGCCTTCGAGGACTCGGCCTTCGAGCGGGACGAGTACGCGGCGACCAGGAATTCCGCGGCCGAGGAGAACGCCCTGCACCTGGAGTGACCGCCCGCGACGCCGGCCCGACCAGCGGCGGTCGGGCACCGCCCTGAGGCCGGGCGCCGACCGCGGGGTCGGGCGCCGGTGTGACCGCCGGCCGGCGCGGACCGATCCTCGCTCCGGCTACGCTGATCGAGTGACGGCCGCGATCCCGCATCCGGACCATCCGCCGCCCGCCCCGGTCATGACGGCCAGTCCGTCGGCGGCGCCACGGGTCTGGTCCCCACGGATCTGGTCGCCACGGGCCCGCCTCGGCGGGTTCGGTGCGGTGGGGGCGATCGCGGCTGCCGCCGCCGTGCGGGTCTACCTCGTCGACCCGGCGCAGCCCGGCCATTATCCCACCTGCCCATTCCGCTGGGCGACGTCGCTGGACTGCCCCGGGTGCGGCACACTGCGCGGACTGCACCAGCTCCTGCACGGGCACCCAGGCGCAGCCGCCGACTACAACCTCTTCTTCGTCGTCGCCGCGCCGATGCTGGTCCTCGGCTGGGCGGTGGCGGTGGCGCGGGCCGCCGGCTGGCGGCGCCCGCTGCCCCGCGTCCCGGCCCGGCTGCTGCCGATCATCCCCGTGCTGGTCATCGCCTTCTGGGTGCTGCGCAATCTGCCGGTGCCCGGCTGCACGTGGCTGGCGTCCTAGGCAACGCGGCACCGGGCGAGTGGTGCGGTCAGCGCCGGCCCAGCAGGTAGCAGGCGATGGCGGCGGTGGCGGCGACGTTGAGCGAGTCGACGCCGTGCGCCATCGGGATGCGGACCCGCGCGGTCGCCGCCGTCTGGGTTGGTTCGGACAGGCCGGCCCCCTCGGTGCCGAGCAGGAGCGCGACGCGCGCCGGTGCCCCAGTGGCCGGGCCCGCCGGATCCGCTGTCGACCCGAGGACGGCCGGCCTGCCGTCAGCCGGAGCGAGCCCGACCGGAGCGGCGTCGGCCGGAGGCGAGTCGGCCGGAGTGGGCCTGACCGGAGCGGAGTCGATCGGAGCGCCGGCGTCGAGCCGGGCGGCGAACGCGCCGAGATCGGCGGCGTCGGCGGCCGGGGTCAGCGCCAGCAGGGTGAAACCGGCGTCGCGGAGCAAGCCCAGCGCGCCCGGCCACGGGTCGAGCCGGGCGTAGGGCACGGCGAACACCTCGCCCATCGAGACCCGCACGGAGCGGCGGTAGAGCGGATCGGCGCAGCGGGGGCTGAGCAGCACCGCGTCCATCCCGAGCCCGGCGGCCGAGCGGAAGATCGCCCCCAGGTTGGTGTGGCTCACGATGTCCTCGCAGACGAGGACCCGCCTCGCGGCGGCGAGCACGTCCGCCGGGGCCAGCGGTGGGCGCCGGCACATCGACGCGAGCGCGCCGCGGTGCACCTCGAAGCCGGTGATGGCGGCGAGGACGTCGGCCCCGGCCACGTAGACGGGGACCTCCGCCGGCAGGTCCGCCGGCACCGCGCCCAGCCGGGCCGGGGAGACCAGGACCGAACGGGGCCGGTAGC
Source organism: Frankia torreyi (assembly GCF_000948395.1). GTDB lineage: Bacteria > Actinomycetota > Actinomycetes > Frankiales > Frankiaceae > Frankia > Frankia torreyi. The sequence continues at coordinate 138,254 of NZ_JYFN01000009.1, forward strand.
CGGCCCGCAGCGCCCGGGTGATGACCCGCTCGCCCTCGGCGATGAACAGCCCGTCGGCCGGCTCCCGCCGCCGCCGCAGGGCGACATCGGTGAGCGCGACGTAGTCGTCGACACGCGGATCCGCAGGATCGTCGATCGCCACGACCGGCGCCGAGACCTGCGCCGGAACCTGGGCCGCGGCGGATCCGGGCGGGTCAGCGGGCACGCCGGAACCTCCGGACGCGGCCGGTGTCACCCGGGCGTAATGAGCGGGACGCAGAATCGGCGGCCATGACCGAGCCGCACTCCGCGCCCGCACTGGCACCGGCAGCCACTTCGGCGCCGGCAGCCACGCCGGGTCCCGCCGTCTCCCGTCCCATCACCGCTCCTGTTTCCGCCGATCTGCTCGTCGTCGGCGCCGAGCTGGTCGCGACCGTGGACGCCGACCGCCGGGAGATCCGCGGCGGGTGGGTCGCGGTGACCGACGGACTGGTCAGCGCGATCGGCGGCCCGGCCGACCCGCCGCCGCCGGCCCGGCGCACCCTACGGGCCGACGGCGCACTCGTCACGCCCGGCCTGGTGAACACACACCATCACATCTACCAGAACCTCACCCGCGCCTTCGCTCCGGCCCTGGGCGGCACCCTGTTCACCTGGTTGTCGACGCTGTACCCGCTGTGGTCACGGCTGGACGAGGAGGCGGTGCACGTCTCGGCCTACGTCGGGCTCACGGAGCTGGCGCTCGGCGGCTGCACCACGACCACCGACCATCTCTACGTGCATCCGCGCGGCGGCGGGGACCTGATCTCGGCGGAGATCGCCGCGGCGACGGCCCTGGGGCTGCGGTTCCACCCGACCCGCGGGTCGATGTCGCTGTCGGCGAAGGACGGGGGCCTGCCGCCCGACTCGGTGGTCCAGGATGACGACGAGATCCTCGCCGAGTCGGCCCGGCTGGTCGCCCGCCACCACGACCCGTCGTGGGGCGCGATGGTGCGCGTGGCGCTCGCGCCCTGCTCGCCGTTCTCGGTCAGCCCGGCGCTCATGCGCGCCACCGCCGAGCTCGCCGAGCAGCTCGACGTGCGCCTGCACACCCATCTCGCCGAGGATCCCGAGGAGGACGAGTACTGCCTGGCGGTGTTCGGCCGCCGGCCCATCGACCAGTTCGCCGAGGTCGGCTGGGCCGGGGACCGGGCGTGGGTGGCGCACTGCATCTGCCCGAATCCCGAGGAGGTCGCCCGGCTGGGCGCCTGGGGCACCGGGGTGGCGCACTGCCCGAGCAGCAACATGATCCTCGGCGGCGGACTCGCGCCGATCGCCGAGCTACGGGCGGCCGGTGTCCCGGTGGGTCTCGGCTGCGACGGTTCGTCGTCGGCGGACTCGGCGTCGCTGTGGCTGGAGGCCCGCACGGCGATGCTGCTGGGCCGGCTGCGGCACGGCTCCGCGTCGATGTCGGCCCGCGACGCGCTGGAGATCGCCACCCGTGGCGGCGCGGGCTGCCTCGGCCGCGCCGGCGAAATCGGCGAGCTGTCCGTCGGGGCGGTCGGCGACCTGGTCGTCTGGCCCCTGGACGGGGTCGCCTTCGCCGGGGCGCTGTCCGACCCGATCGACGCCTGGCTGCGCTGCGGGCCGACCGCCGCCCGGCACACCGTCGTCGCCGGCCGGCTCGTCGTCGAGGACGGCCGGCCGGTGCACCCCGACCTGCCCGCGATGCTCGACCGGCACCGCACGCTCGCCGCCGGCATCCAACGCGCCTTCGACGACGCCGGTACTGCATATCCAGTCCAGAGGGAAAGATCGGGCGCGGAAGCCTCCGGATAAGCGGGGACGTGCTCAGGCCGGCGCCGGAGTACTCAGGCCGGCGCCGGAGAAGTGGCGGCGGTGGCCACGGCGAGGCGCTGCGCCGTGTAGAGCGGCTCGCCGAGCCGGTGGTAGAGCGACAGCTCGGTGTCGAGCCAGGCCAGGTGCCGCTCCTCGTCGGCGAGGACGGTCTCGATCAGGATGCGGGTGGTCGCGTCGTGCTCGGCGGCGGCGACCTCCGCAGCCTGGTTCAGGCCGGGACGGGCGCCGCGCTGGGCCGCCAGGTCGTTCTCCAGCACCTCCCGCAGCGACGTCCCGATGGCCGGCTTGGCCACCACGAAGTCCGGCCGGCCGCCGAGGTCGAGCAGCCGGTTGAGCACCGCGGCGATGGTGACCGGCTCGTCGGCGATCCGCTGAGCCATGCCCGCGGCCAGGCCGTGCAGGCCCCAGGACTCGACCAGGACGAGATGGGTGCGGTGCTGGGCGTAGCCCGCCCAGTAGCTGCCGAGCAGCTCGTTGAGCAGCTCGGTCACCGGAGTGGTCTGCGTTTCGGCCATACGTCCGTCCCTCCCACGGGTCCGGCGGGCCCCACCGGCACCAGATCGGAACGGCGCCGCCGGACCTCCCGCCCAGATCCTCGACTGTCCAGGGCATGAATATATGTCACCAGACTAGGCACATAAAACAGCCCGGAGGGAGCGGTCAGGTCGGGGCGGCGCCGGCGGGGCGGGCAAGGCCGACGTCGCGGGCGGCGAGGAGGTCGACGAAGCCGCGCGCGCCGTCGAGAGGAACACCCGCCCGGCCGCGGTGGGGCGCACTGACCCCGGTTGGCCGCCCCCAAGGGGACATTTGGTACAACGCAATGGGGCAGTTCGGACCGGGTTACCGTGTTGGCCCCCCGGGTCCGACGAGCTGAGCGATGATGGTTCGGGCGCGGGAAGCCGGACGTCCCCCACCGAGACCGCCGCCGCCGGCGCCGCGCATCGACCCCCCCGATCGGTGCGCCCAGCGCCGGCGGCGGCTTCATTCCCGGCCGCCCCCGCGTCCCCCGGAGACTGGGGGGCATGCCGACGCTGCCGCCCGATGTCGTCGCCCGACTGACCGCCGCCCTCGACCCCGTCGACGCGGACCTCGCCGCCCGCCATCCGGGCGGCACCCGCGCCCGCCAGCCCGTCCACACCTGCTACCTGCCGGCCGATCAGATGGTTCCCGACGTCGTGCCGGCCTGGGGCGCCCGCGCCCGCGCCCTGCTCGCGGCGTACGGCGCCGACCCGGCGACGCTCGCCGCGGCGACCGGCGGCGACCCGCGGCCGCAGGTCGCCGCGGCCGTCCACGCTCACACCCGGCGCGTGCTCGCCGCCGAGCCGATCCAGGACCTGCGGGTCGACCTGGAGGACGGCTACGGCCTGCGGCCGGACGACGCCGAGGACGCCGACGCCGTGCGCGCGGCCACGGCGCTGCGCGCCGCATCCGCGGCCGGGGTCCTACCCGCCCGCTACGGGCTGCGGCCCAAGTCGCTCGACCCGCTGGTCCGCGACCGCGGGCTGCGCAGCCTCGACCTGTTCCTCACCGCGCTCGTCGGCGACGACTCCCCGCCACCCGGCCTCGTGCTGACCCTGCCCAAGGTCAGCGACCCGCGACAGCTTCGGGTCTTCGCCGACGTCCTCGGCGAGCTGGAGCGGCGGCTCGGGCTCGACCCGGTCGGCCTCGAGGTGCAGGTCGAGACGCCGGCTGCGGTGCTCGCCCTGCCCGAGCTGGTGCGCACCGGCCTCGGCCTGGGCCCCGGCCGCCTCGTCGGGCTGCACGTCGGCACCTACGACTACTCGGCGGCGCTCGGGATCACGGCCGCCCACCAGGCCAGCGACCATCCGGCGGTGGAGTTCGCCACGACGATGATGCAGCTCGCGGCGGCCGGCACCGGCCTCGACGTCGCAGACGGCTCGTCGAACCTGCTGCCCGTCGACGGCGACGAGCGGCCGGGTGCCTCCGGCGACGATGTGCGCCGCGCCTGGCACCGGCACGCCGAGCTGGTCCGCCGCGCCTGGCACCGTGGCCTCTACCAGGGCTGGGACCTGCATCCCGGGCAGTTGGTGAGCCGGCACGCGGCGGTTGCCGGCTGCCTGCTGGCCGGGCTCGGCGGGGCGCTTTCCCGGCTGGCCGACTACGCCGCCGCCCGGCAGTCCGGCGCGGTCGCCGACGAACCGGCGACCGGGCGGGCCCTGGCCGGGCACATCCTGCGGGCGCTGGACGCGGGCCTGCTGGACGACCCGCGCCTCGCCGCCGCGGGCCTCGACCGGACGACGGTCATCCGCCTGGGCGGACGGCAACAACCCAACGCAGCCAGCAGCAGCAGCAGCCCGTAATCGCCCGATAAACAAAACGGCAGGCGTACTCCACATTAATATTAGGTGAACTACGACGAACATCATTCGCTATCCCGTTCTGGATGTTCCCGACGAGTCGACATCAGCCCGGTTCAGGTCTACAACAGACACCGTGAACGACGGCATCCTGGTCCTGGTGGTCATGACCGCGCTGGCCTTCGACTTCACAAACGGGTTCCATGACACCGCCAACGCGATGGCAACCTCGATCGCAACACGGGCACTGCCCCCGAAGACCGCCGTCACCCTGTCCGGGGTGCTGAATCTCGTCGGCGCCTTCCTGTCGCTCAGCGTGGCCGCGACGATCGCGAGTGGCCTGGTCAACACCCATCTCGTGACGCTGACGGTGGTATTCGCCGGCCTGGTGGGCGGCATTACCTGGAATTTGCTGACCTGGTTCTTCGGAATTCCCTCCAGTTCATCTCACGCGCTCATCGGGGGGGTCATCGGGGCGACCATGGCCGCCGCCGGCACGAACGGCGTCAAATGGCACGGCGTCGTGTCGAAGGTAATCATTCCGGCCGCCCTCTCCCCGCTGATCGCCGCCCTCATCGCGACCGTGGGCACTTACCTGATCTACCGGCTCAGCCGCGGTGTCCCGGACCGGACGCGCAGCCACGGATTCCGGATCGGCCAGATCGGTTCGGCGTCGCTCGTCTCGCTCGCGCACGGCACGAACGACGCGCAGAAGACGATGGGCGTCATCACCCTGGCTCTCATCGCCAACGGCACGGTGGACGCCGGGTCCGAGGCCCCGTTCTGGGTGATCACGAGCTGCGCGATCGCGATCAGTCTGGGTACCTACCTCGGTGGCTGGCGGGTGATCCGGACCCTCGGCAAGGGGTTGGTCGAGATCGACTCCCCGCAGGGCATGGCCGCGGAGTCGTCCTCGGCCGCGACGATCCTGCTCTCCAGCCACTTCGGGTACTCGCTGTCGACGACGCACGTGGCGACGGGCTCGATTCTCGGCACCGGCCTGGGCCGCAAGGGCGCCGAGGTGCGCTGGAGCGTCGCCGGCCGGATGGCGACCGCCTGGCTGCTGACCCTGCCGGCCGCCGGGCTCGTCGGCGCCGGGTGCTACGGGATCGCCCAGGGCATCGGCGGCACCCCCGGCGTGGTGATCGTCTTCGTGCTGCTGGTGATCGGGTCCGCTCTGCTGTACCTGCGAGCCCGCCGCAGGCCGGTCAGCCACCACAACGTCAACGACGAGTGGGACGGCGCCACGGCCCCCGCGAACGCCAAGGAGCCGGCCGCGGCCTGAGGCGTGCGTACGGCGCCCCGGACGGGACGGCTGCTCGGCCGTCGGACGGATCCTGGGTGACGACCGATGGACGTGACGAAGGGAGAGGCGGGCATGGATTCCTGGATCGACCTGGACGCCCTGTGGAAGATCGTCGTCATCGGCCTGCTCGCCGGGGCCGGGCTGCCCGCGCTGTTCGCGGTCGGGCTGCGCGCGGTGAGCCTGCCGGGTCGCGCCGGCGACGCGCCCGCCGCCGGCGAGGCCGACGACGACCGCATCATCGGGACGAACCCGCTGGGCATCGCCGCCGGAGCGCTGTGCTTCGCCCTGGTGCTGGCCGCGATCGGCTGGGGTATCTACTCCGTCGTCGCAGGAACGTGAGGGAGCCGCCAGGAACGTGAGGGAGCCGCCAGGAACGTGAGGGAGCCGCCAGGAACGTGAGGGAGCCGCCAGGAACGTGAGGGAGATCGACGCGATGGAGAAGGAAAGGTGAGCGGCGTGGCGTTGCCTCCGCTGCTGGCATCGGTCATCCAGTGGCTGCGGGCCGGGTATCCCGACGGTGTCCCGGAGCGGGACTATCTGCCGTTGTTCGCGCTGCTGCGACGCAAGCTGACCGGGGACGAGGTGGCCGCGGTCGTCGACGCGCTGGCCGCAAGTGGTGACTCCGCGTCGGCCCTGGCGATCCGCACGGCGATCGCCGACGTCACCCACGACACCCCGCTGGAGGGCGACATCGCCCGGGTCAGCGCCCGGCTGGCGGCCGGCGGATGGCCGCTGGCCTCCCCGTCCTGCCCGCAGCCCGCCACCGAGACCTGACGATCGGCGGCCCCACCCAGGCGGCCCGGGGCCACCACGGGCGGGCGGGGCGCACCGCGTCAGCTTCCGCGATAGGTCGAGTAGCCGAACGGCGCCAGCAGAAGCGGGACGTGGTGGTGATCCGCCGGGTCCGCGACGTGGAACACGATGCTCACCTCGGGGAAGAACGCCGAGCGGCCGCTGGTGTCGAAGACGAGCCGCCAGACTCCGGGCGCGGTCAGCGGCAGGCCGCCGATCCGCCCGTCGGCATCGGTGACCGCCTCGGTGACCACGGTCCAGCCGGTACCGGTCTGGGCGCTATTCGAGCGAGATGCGCCCCGTTCGAGCCGAACCGGCATCCCCGCGGCGGGCCGCCCCTGCGCCGTGTCCAGGACGTGTGTGGACAGCCCCATCGCGCCTCCCGTGCAGTCCCCTGGCCCGTTGCGACCAGCCCCCGTCCCGATCGTCCCCCGCCCCGGCCCTGATCGGCGTCCCTCGTCGCTACCAGCGGACTACGCGCCGGTGATCAGGTGCCGGATCCGCAGGGCGGTGATCTCCGCCTGCTGGCCGGCGGCGATGCGCAGCTCCTCATCGGGCTCGTGGGCCATCCGTTCCTGGAGCAGGGCGAGCATCTCCTCGGCGCCGCGTCCCGCCGCCCGGACCAGGAAGATGTAGCCGAAGCGCTCCTCGTAGGCGGCGTTACCGGTGGCGAACGCCGCCTTGATCTCCTCGGAGGCCTCGTCCATCGCCGCCTGCTCCCGCCGGGGGGCGTCCAGGGACACCACTGACGCGCGCGCCGTCGTCGGCGGCGCGGGGATGCCGGTCGGGCGCTCTCCGATCCGGGGATGCGCGGTGAACGCCTCGAACCACGCCGACTCCGGCAACCGCCACCATTCCTGCTCGGCGGCGGGCAGCAGGGCGGCGAGGACGCCGAACGGACGGCGGGCCACCACCGCCTCGGCCCAGTCCTCGGACTCGCAGCAGGCCAGCAGCTCCTCGCGGGCGGCGTCCGGGGAGAGTGCGTCGAACCAGCGCATGGCCAGCGCCTCGCGCCCAGTGGCCGTCGGCACGCCGGTCAGCCGCAGCCGGGCCAGGCCGCCGTCGGGGATCGCGTCGACGCGGACGTGCGTGGCCTGAATGGGCACCTCCAGATCGAACAGGTGCCGGGTGTTGGGCTGTACCCGCGTGCGCGGCAGCAGTGGAACCCACTCGGTGATGGCGCTGATGTCATCGGGGTCGAGCAGGTCCGGGAGGTCCGCCGCCCACAGCTCGACGGCCCGGGGGGCGTTGCCGCGGAAGTGGCGGGTGTCGACCTCGGCCCGCACGATCAGGCCCTGTGTCGTCAGGCGAACCGCCGCCCAGTCGTGCCCGGTGCCGCGGCGCCGCCGGGTCTCCCAGCCCTCCCCCATCGCCCGGGCGTCGCCGGAGGCGTTGAGATTGTGCCGGTCGCCGTAGTGCATGTCGCTGGCGGCCACCACGACCCCGCCCAGGTAGGCGGCGGCAAGGTCGGAGGTGACCCGGTCGAGCAGGCGCGGATCTGGCACGACCGTGCCATGCACGCGCAGCCGGGCGACTCCCCCGTCCGGATGGATGGTCAGCCGAAGATGGGTGATGCGGAGCCGGCCTGCCTCCGCCACGGGCAGCACGTTGACCGCGTCGGCGGCGATCGGCGTGTGCGGGACCAGCTCCACCCAGTCGACGGCGTCGTCGGCGACCTCCGCGGCGGACGGGTAGCCGGCGACCGTCGCCCCGTGGATCTCGACGGCCTCCGGCGCGTTGCCGGTGAAGTGGGTGGTGTCGACGGTGATCGCGTGGGCGATCCCGGGCGCACCGAGACGGACGATGGCCCAGTCGGCCCCCGGCAGGTCGCGGCGGCGGCGGGTCTCCCAGCCATCGGTCCACTGGCCCCGTTCGGTGAACACGCCAGGGCGCACGATGGGCGGCTCGGGCAGCAACATCCGCTCCGCGAACGCGAAGAACTCGTCGTTGACGGCCACGACCGTGCCGCCGGAACGGGCTGCCGCCAGGTCGACGAGGTTGGTCAGGTCGGGCTCGTCACTCATCGGATCCTTCTCTCGGGTCGAGCGGTGTCACCTGCGGCGACCGGCCGCTGCGCGGCTGGTCGGGCGGCCGCCGGGTCGCCACCGGCGTCGGTGGCGGCGAACCCTGCGGGCAGGCTGGGTCAGCACGTTTGCGGGAGGCAAAGGGTACGTCCCGTCGACGCCTGCGGCTGGTCCGAGTCGGCGTCGCACGGCCGGACGTGGGGGCCCATCCGCGCCAGCCGGCGACGCGGCCCACGGCGGCGGGAGGGGTCCCGGCCCGATCGGCGGAGGTGGCCACCTCACCGTGCCAGCAGGCGTCCCCGCGGCGGGCGGTCACCGTCCGCACGCACCCCCCGCAGATAGGTTGCCCGGACGACTCCGTCGAGGCTGCGTCCAGCGTAGGGGGTGAGCGGGTGGCGATGCCGCAGCATGGACGGCTCAACCAGGAACGACGCCTCCGGGTCGAAGACGACGAGGTCGGCGTCCGCACCGATGGCGAGCCGACCCTTGCCGCGCAGCCCGGCGAGGTCCGCGGGGCCCGCGCACATCCAACCGACCACGTCGGCGAGGGTGTGCCCGCGGGCGCGGGCCTGGGTCCACACCGCGGGTAGCCCGATCTGCACGGACGCGATACCGCCCCAGGCGGCCGCGAAGTCGCCGCTGTCGATGTGCTTGACCTCCGGAGTCGACGGCGAGTGGTCGCTGACGATCCCGGTAAGCANCCCCGCCGGCATCGCGTCCCACAACCGGTCCAGGTTCGTCCTGCCACGGATGGGCGGGGCGCACTTGAACACCGTGGCCCCTTCGGGGACCTCCTCCGCGGTGAACGTCAGGTAGTGCGGGCAGGTCTCGGCGGTCAGCGGCAGCCCCTCCTCACGGGCGGCGAAAATCTCGTCGAGCGCCTCGACGGCGGACAGGTGCAGCACGTGCAGCCGCGCACCCGTCGCGGCGGACAGCGCCGCAAGCCCCGCCACCGCCTGCGTCTCCGCCGCCGCGGGCCGGGAGGCCAGCCAGCTCGCGAAGGCCCGCCCGGCCACCGGCGGTGCTGCCGCGAGGACGGCGGGCGACTCTGCGTGCACGACGGTGAGGGCGCCCATCCGGGCGGTGTGCCGGGCGGCGGCGGCCAGCACCTCCATCGAGACGTGCGGGAACTCCTCGACCCCCGACGGAGCCAGGAACGCCTTGAAACCGAAGACACCGGCGTCGTGCAGGGCGGCCAGATCGGCGAGATTACGGGTGTCGGCGCCGATGATGCCGCCCCAGAACCCGACGTCGACGGCGATCTGACCTTCGGCCACCGCCCGCTTGGTCGCGAGCGCCGCGAGGGAGGTCGTCGGCGGAATCGCGTTCAACGGCATGTCGATGATCGTGGTGACGCCGCCCGCCGCCGCGGCGCGGGTCGCGGTCGCGAAACCCTCCCACTCCGTCCGACCCGGCTCGTTGACGTGCACGTGGCTGTCGACCACACCGGGTAGCAACGCCAGGTCGCCGAGGTCGGTGACCAGGGCGTCCGCCGGCACCTCGGTGGGCTCGGTGATCGCGGTGATCCGACCGTCGGCGAGGTGCACCGCCGCCGGCCGCTCGCCGTCGGGCAGGGCCACCCGACGGGACCGCAGCACCTGCGGCCGCTCCGGCAGGCGTGCCGGCGTGTCCGGGAGGTACGCACTCATGCCGTCGAAGCACCTCCAGCCGGGTCGACGCCGGCGCGGGTCGGGACGTCGACGCCAGCCGGAACGTCGGAGCCGGTCGGGAGGTCGGAGCCGGTCGGGAGGTCGGGGCGGGTCGGGAGGTCGACGAGGTCCTGCGGGCGCACCGGGACCCGCCGCAGGTCCCGCCCGACCGCCGCCCGGATGGCGGCGACGATCGCGGGGGTGGCGGTGCAGGTCGGCGCCTCGCCGACGCCCTTGACCCCGTAGGGCGCGTCGGGCTGCGGCTCGGTGACGGCGACGAAGTCCAGGTCGGGGACGTCCGCGATGGTCGGCAGCAGGTAGTCATGGAAGGTCGGGTTGACCACCACCCCGTCGACGGTGATCAGCTCCTCCATCAGCGCGAGACCCAGCCCCTGGGCGGTGCCCCCCTCGACCTGTCCGCGCAGGGACAGGGGGTTGAGCACGGTGCCGCAGTCCTGGGCCAGCGCCATCGACACCACCCGGACCAGGCCGAGATCGATGTCCACGTCGACGACCGCGCGGTGGGCCGCGCCGGCGAACGCCACGTGCGGATCGCCCTGACCCTCGGCGTCCAGCGCGGTCGTCCGCCGGTGGTGGAACGTGTAGTCGGCCTCGATCGGACCTTCGGCCAGGGCGTCGGCGATGCCGATGCGCAGCCCGGCCTCCACGCCGACGATGTGTCCGGCGGCGATCCGCAGGGTGCGCCGGGGGGCCTCGACGACCTCGGCCGGCAGGTCGGCGGCCCGCGCGACCCGGGCAAGCAGCCGGTCGGCGACCGCGACGCAGGCACCGCGCACGGCGCCGCCGCTCATCCAGGTCTGGCGGGAGGCGCTGGTGGAGCCGGCGCTGCCGACCGCGGTGTCCGCGGGGGCGAGGACGACCTGTTCGACCCCGAGCTCGGTGCGGGCGATCTGGCCGGCGATGGTGACGAAACCCTGGCCGACCTCGGCGCAGGCGCTGTGCACACGGACGCGCGGCGTGCCGTCGTCGGTCAGGTCCAGCCGGACGCGGGCGGCCGAGGAGTCGTCCATGCCCTCCGAGAAGAGGAGGTTCTTGTAGGCAAGGGCGTAGCCGACGCCGCGGCGCACCCGGCCCGGCTCCGCCGCGGCGGGCAGCCCGCCGGGCAGGGCGAGGCCGGTGACGTCCGCGGTTGGCGGCGGGGGCAGCGGGCGGGCGGCGACGAGCTGGATGAGCTCACGCGCCGGCAGCGGGGCGCCGAGTACCTGCCCCGTCGGCAGGACATCCCCCGGTCGGACGGCGTTGCGGATCCGCAGCTCGACGGGGTCCATGCCGAGCGCGTCCGCCAACCGGTCCATCTGGGCCTCGTGGCCGATGGTCACCTGCGGCACGCCGAAACCCCGCATGGCCCCGCAGGGCGGGTTGTTGGTCCGCACGGCCACCCCGCGCAGCCGCGTGTGGGGAACCCGGTAGGGGCCGGCGGCGTGGGTGACCGCGTTCGCGAGCACCGCGGGGGAGGACGACGCGTAGGCACCGCCGTCCAGGACGACGTTGGCCTGGACGCTGACCAGTTCGCCGTCGGCGGTCGCGGTGTGCCGGAACCACATCCGGGCGGGATGGCGGTGCGGATGGCCGAGGAAGGACTCGACGCGGTCGTAGGCGATCCGCACCGGCGCACCCGTCGCCCGGGCCAGCAGCGCGCCGTGGATCTGGAGGGTGACGTCCTCGCGCCCCCCGAACGCACCCCCCACGCCCGCCAGGGTGAGGCGGACGAGGTTCTCCGGGATGCCCAGGCAGGCGGCGAGCTGCTCGCGGTCCGAGTGCAGCCACTGGGTCGCGACGAGCAGGTCCACTCCACCGTCGGCCGCCGGGCTGACCAGGGCCGCCTCCGGTGCCAGGAACGCCTGGTCCTGCATGCCGACCACGTAACGGTCCTCGACGACGACGGGACCGTCGACCCCGGGCTCGCCGTGCCGGATGTCGATCTCGCGAAACAGGTTGCCGGCGGGGTGCAGGGATTCCGCATCCGCGGCCAGCACCCGCTCCGGGTCGGTCGAGGGAGGCAGCGGCTCGTAGTCCACCTCGATCGCGGCGAGCGCGCGGCGGGCGGTCGCGACGTCGACCGCGGCCACGGCGGCGACCGGCTCCCCGGCGTAGCGCACCTCCGCGGCGGCGAAGACCGGCTGGTCGGCGACGATCAGCCCGTAGGTGGCCACGCCCGGCACGTCGGCGGCCGTGACCACGGCGGCCACCCCGGGCAGGCGGCGGGCCGCCGCGGCGTCGATTCGCCCGAGGCGGGCCCGTGGATGCGGCGAGCGCAGCGTGCGCGCGTGCAGCATCCCCGGCACCCGCAGGTCCCCGGCGTACCGGAAGACTCCGCTCGCCTTGTCTGGTCCATCCGGGCGACGCACCGACCGCCCGATCCCACCGCTCACGGCCTCACCACCCATCCGGACCCCCGTCCGAGTGACGCTGGGTCTCCCCGTGACGCTGGGTCTCCCCAGATGAGTGAGCATCCCCCGAACGGAGGGCGCCGCGCTCAGCCTGGACCGCCCGCACGGCGGCGAGGATGCGGCCATAGCCGGTGCACCGGCAGATGTTGCCGGCCAGCGCCTCGCGGATCTCCTCCTCGTCGGCGTCCGGATGGCGGGTGAGCAGATCCGTCACCGCGACCACGAAGCCCGGGGTGCAGAAGCCACACTGCACCGCCCCCTCGGCGAGGAACATCGCCCGGACCGCCCGGGCCAGCCCCGCACCGCCCAACCCGGCGACGGTGACCACCCGGGTGCCGTCGGCGTCCGCGGCGAGCACCGTGCAGGACGCCGCGAGCCGGCCGTCCAGCAGCACCGAGCAGGCCCCGCACCGGCCCTGCTCGCATGCGTCCTTCACCGCCGTCACCCCAAGGGTGTCCCGCAACACGGTGAGCAGCGAATCCCCGATCGAGGCGCCGTTCACCGTGCGCAGGAAGCCGTCGACGTTCAGCCGGTAGCTCTCGCCGCCGTCCGCCCCGGCCGCCCCGCCGGCCCTGTCCGCACCCTCCGCCCCGGCGTCGAGGCCGTCCGCGGGCACCGCGGTCACGGCTGCCCGCCGGCGGCAAAGTCCCCGACAGGGCCGCTGGCCGGGGGCGCGGTCACGTGGAGGCAGCGGGCGAACGCCCGGCCGGCGAGCACCCCCGCCGCGTGCCAGCGGTACTCCGCGGAGCCCCGCGGGCCCGCGGGCAGCGCGGGAGTGATCCGGGTGGCCGCCTCGACGACCAGGTCGCCGAAGCGTCGGGCCGCCGCTGAGGACACCGTCCCGGTCGACCAGTCGACCTCGTCGCGGGCGTACCGCTCGGCCGCCTCCATCCGGGCCGGCAGCAGGCCCACTCCCCCGACCGCACACGTCAGCCGGTGGCGCACCCGGTCCACCAGGACCGCGCACGAGACGACCGCGGGGTACGCGGCCTGCCGCTCACCGATCTTGAGGTAGACCTGCGGACCGCCCGGGCGGGCCAGCCGCACCGCCGTGACGAGTGCGTCCGGGGCCAGCCCCTCGGCAAGGAAGCGTGGCAACGGCAGCCGGTCCGATCCTCGGGGCGAGGTGGTGAGCACCTCGGCGTCGGCGGCGGTCAGGAAGGTCAGCAGGTCGCCGGCGGGTCGCGCCGACCCCAGCGCACCGCCGACCGTGCCGGTGTTGCGGATCTGGACGGAGCCGACCACCCGGGCGGCCCGGGCCAGGCCGGGCGAGAGCGACCAGCCCGCCAGGTCCGTGTAGGTCACTCCCGCGCCGATGGTCAGGCTGTCCGCCCCGGCACCGCGGACCCGCAGTTCGAGCACCCGGCGCAGCGCGACGACCACCTCCGCGGCACGCTCCCCGGACCGCAGCGCGGGAACCAGATCGGTGCCACCGCCCAGCAGCGCCACCGCGGCACCGGAGTCGTGCGCGGCGGCGAGCATCTCCACCGCCTCACCGACCGTGCGGGGCCGGAACATCGCGGACGTCGTCCCGCCGGCCGTCACAGGGACCACGCCCACCGGGACCGCTGCTGGCGGGAGCACGGCCGCCAGGACCGTGTGCGCCGGGCCATGAACCGCACCCGCCCGATCGGACCCGCGGCGGAACATCCGGGTGGGTTCGACCGGCGGGACCGGCCGACGAGCCGAGGGGCAGCGGGGCAGGCGGACGAACGGTGCATGGCAACCGACCCTAGAGGCGGAAAGTTACGATGATGTTCGACCACGCAGACACTCCGTGAGGCCGCCCGATCGGGCCGAGGCCGTTGCACCCCGCACCACCGGGGCAGTCGCCGCATCCGACCGACCCGAACCATTACCAACCGCCCAGTAGACCGTCACCAATTGTTACATGCGCGACGTCAAGTCGAAAGACAGCGCCGTTTCACTCCGGAAATGGGACCTTTGTCCCCTCTGTGTCCAGAACGCGCGGTTCTCCGTCATTCCTGGCGTGTCATAGCGGGACCGATGAGTACCGCGACGGCATGGCCCGCCGGGACCATGCACCACACGGAGTCGCCCCGTTCCGGCGCCGGGATCACGTCGCCACCGGAATGCGGGTGCGCGCGCCGGGGCGAGCAGTTCCATCCGGATGAGGGTCCGACCGGGAGGATGGCCCCCTGGGGAGGATGGTCCGCCCGGGGGACGGGCCCGGCCAGATCGCGGGGTCCGAACACCGCACCGGGCCGGCGAGCCAATCGCCGCCGGCGGCACGCGACCGAGCGAGGTGGGCATGTCACGTCGTCTGACGAACACCAACGCCGCATTGCGCCACGGTTGGCATCCGGTGGCACGGTCCGGTGAGGTCGCCGACGAACCGGTGGCGGTGCGGCTGCTGGGCGAGCCGTGGGTCCTCGCCCGTCTGGATGATGGCCTGGCGGCGTTCGCCGATCGGTGCCCGCACCGGCTTGCACCGCTGTCGGCCGGCCGGGTGGATGCGCACGAGCTCGTCTGCGGCTATCACGGCTGGCGTTTCGTCGTCTCCGGCGAGTGCACCGCGGTTCCCGCCCTGGGCCCCGGGGTGCCCGCCCCCAGACGGGCCAGGGCCGCCCCACCGTGGGGCGTGGTGGAGCGGCACGGCCTGATCTGGATCGCGCCGGAGGAACCGTTCGCCGACCTGATCGAGGTCCCCGAGGCGGACGAGGCGGGTTTCGACTCGGTCTGGCTCGAGCCGTCGCGGTCCTCCGCCTGCGCCGGCCTGCTCGCCGACAACTTCCTGGACACGGCGCACTTCCCGTTCGTGCACGCCGGCACGATCGGCGCCGGCGAGGACACCGTGGTCGCGCCCTACCGGGTGACGCAGGACGACGACGGATTCGTCGTGCAGATGGAACAGCGGGTCGCCAACCCGGAGGACCCCAAGGTCGCCACCGGCGAGCATCCGCTCGTGCAGCGCCGCTGGTCGACCTACGTGTACCGGCCGCCGTTCATGCTGCGCCTGCGCCTGGACTACCCGGATGCCGGGATGATCAACACGATCCAGTTCTGCCTTCAGCCGGAGGACGAGGGATCCACCCGGATCTACACCAGGCTGCTGCGCGACGACCTGGGCGGGGACGCCGCGCGGATGGCCGAGGCCGCCCGCTTCGAGCAGGCGGTGCTCGACGAGGACCTCGCGCTGCAGGAACGGTTCGACCTCGACGGCCTGCCCCTGATCGGCGACCCGCCGCGGGGCGACCCGCTGAGAGGCGATGATGCCGACCCCGCCGAGGAGGTGAGCATCCGGGCCGACGCCGCGGGAGTCGCGCTGCGCCGCGTGCTGGCATCCCTCGTCGACCGGGCGACCCGGCTGCCGACGAGCGGCTCCGGGCAACCGTCCGACGGCCGGGACCGGCCGCGCACCACCGCCCGCCGCACCGAGTTCCGGCGAACGACGATCCGATAGGCGGGTAGGTCCAGCGTTCGGGGGNGTCCCGACCGCGGTGGGAACAGCGGATATCCGACACTCAGCGGGAGCGACATCGCAGGTCGACGACCTGCACCGCGACCTACGATGGGGATCGGATTCGGCCGGGAGGCGCAGAACTCATGACGGTGCGGGGTTGGGGGCGGCCGGTCGACGAGGCGAGGTGGACGGACCTCGACCCTCGCGAGTTCGAGCGGTTCCGTCGGCTGGTGGGCGCCGCGGGGTCGCGCGCCGACACCGGTCTCGCCGGGCTGCCGGACCGTGAGCTGGCCGCCGCCCTCGGTGTAGCCCGTCCGGACGGTGCGTCAGAGCCGAACGCGGAGTCGGGGGCAGGCGGCACGGGGCAGGGCGGCACGGGGCAGGGCGGCACGAGGCAGGGCGGCACGGGGCAGGGCCGGTCGGAGCCGGTCCTGCTGCCCGAGGCTCTGTTGTTGTTCGGCCGGCCGGAGGCGATCCGCTGGTTCCTGCCCTGGCACGAGGCGGCGATGCAGGTCATGCGGGCCGACACGGCCGTGGTGAACGACTTCTTCCACTGGCCGCTGTTCCGGCTCGCCGAGGAGCTGCTCGCCCGCTTCCGCGCCCGCAACACCGAACAGGTGATCCGATTCGAGCTCCTCCGGGTGCACGTTCCCGCCTTTTCGGAGGAGGCGTTCCGGGAGCTGGTTACCAACGCGCTGACCCATCGGGACTATGACGTTCCCGGCGCCGTCCACGTGCGGTGGGCCGACGACCGCATCGAGATCACGAATCCCGTGGCGCCGGCCGCCGGACCGCCGCCGGGGACCGCGCTCGCGGGGCCACCCCGCCCGCGCAACCCCCTGCTCGCCGACGCCTTCCGGCGGGCCGGGATCGCCCAGCGCACCGGGCACGGGATCGGCCGGGCCGTCGCCGACCAGCTCCGCCACGGTCTGGCAGCTCCCCGCTTCGGGCATCCGACCGAGCGGACGATCGTCGCCACCCTGCCCGCCACCCCTGCGGACCTGGCCTTCGCCCGGTACGTCGCGGCCCGCGAGCGGCTCGGCCGGCCGCTGGGTCGGGCCGACCTCCAGCTCGTCACCGCGCTGCGCCAGACCCACCGGCTGCGCACCGCGCAGGCGGCCGCCCTGCTGGGCGTGGACCGGTCGCAGGCACGCGCCCGGCTCATCAGCCTGCTCCACGCCGGCCTGGTCCAGGTGGGCGGTGACGGCGCGGGCCGTACCTGGCACCTGACCGACCAGGTGCACCGCGACCTGCGCGAGTGCGCCGCGCACGTGCGAGCCCAGACCGGCATCGACCATCCGGCAACACCCGCAACACCCGCGCCGCCCGCATCGCCCGCATCGCCCGGATGGGCCATCCCCGGTGGGGGGCCCGCCCTGCCCCACCGGCCGCGGGCGGCCGACGGGGGCTGACGCGCCCCACCCGTCCGGCGGCCGATCCAGGGGGAGGATCGATCGGGATCGGTGCCGGTAACCAGGCGACCAAGGGGCAGGGCCGTCAGGGACGGGTGTAGAGCAGCCGGCCGAGGGTCGCCAGGGTCCGCAGCGGAAACGGCAGCCGGCAGCCGAGATCGGCCGCGGCGGTGTCGACGGCGGCCAGCTCGCCGAGCACCGCCTCCCACGGGGCGTCGCTCATCAGGCCCAGCAACGGCAGCGGGCAGGCCGCCCGCACCCAGCCCTGGTCCACGACGACGAACCCGCCACCCATGCCCTCGACCGCCCGGGCGGCGGTCAGCATGTCGTCGTCGCGGGCGCCGACCACGACCACGTGGCCGGGCGCGTGCATCGTCGACACCCCGAGCGCGCCGCGGTTGAGCCCGCAGCCGCGGATCAGCCCGACGTCGATGGGGCCGCCGCCGCCGTCCCGCTCGAAGACCGCGACCTTGTGCAGGTCGCGGGTGGGATCGGCGACCGCGTACCCGTCGTGCACCGTCGGCTGCACCCGCACCGTGCGCACGCCGTGCCGGCGGGCCGTCGCCGGCTCGGGACCCGCACCGCCCAGGGGACTGCGTCCCGGACCGCCCGCGACCGGGTGGGCGGCCGGCTCGCGGGGCACGTCGATGCTCACCGCCGCGACGCTGACGTCCTGCCTGCCCGCCCGGCTCAGGCCGGGGCCGAGGAAGGATCCGGCATGCAGGTTCGCCGGCAGCCGGATCCGGCCGACGGCCCAGGCCGGCGCCACATCGTGGTTGTCGAACAGCGGGCGCCCGTGTTCGGCGGCGATCCGGCCGCCCGCCACCACCACGTCGGGGGGGGCGGTGCCGGCGAGCGTGGTCACCACCTGCAGGTCGGCCAGCCGGGCGGGGGCGATGGAGCCCAACGCCGAGTCCAGGCCGTGCGACCGGGCCGGGAGCAGGGTGGCGTGCCGGATGGCGTCGATCGGGCCCATGCCCTGGCCGACGGCGAGCCGCACGTCATGGTCGAGATGGCCGTGGGTGGCGAGTTCGGTGACCGTCCTGGTCCTGGTCGGGCCGGGGTAGTCCAACGCCCAGCGCAGTCCGGCGGGGTCCGCCACCGGACCCGCGCCCAGCGCGGACAGGCCGCTCACCCCGGCCCCCGGCGGCGCCGGGCTCACCTCGACGACCGAGGTGGTGGTCGGTGAGGTGGGCGGGATCACCGTGGGACCGGAGGCCGGTGCGACGGGCGGGACCGGCGCGGCGAGCGCCAGGTCGGCGGCGGGAGCGAGGCCACCGCCCGAACGGAGCAGTACCCGCAGTGGCGTCGCGGAGCCGGTGGCGAGCTCCGAGCCCTGGGCCCCGCCGAGCGCGAGCAGCGCCGCCGGGTCGGTCAGCAGCGTCACCGTCCCGCGCGGGATGAGCAGACGGGCCAGCTCGCCCGCGCTGAGCAGCGTCTCCTCGACCCGCAGCCCGGCGTCGACGTAGGCGGGGACGACGTAACGACCGGCGGCGTCGAGGGAGCGCCGACCGCTGAGCACCCCGGGCCTGGTCACGGCGGCGATGTACCGCCCGACGATGAGGATGTCGCGGTTGACCACCGTGCCGTCGTGCACGACGACGACCAGGCCGCCGCGCACGACCAGGTCGGCCTCCTCCTCGCCGTCGGCGACCCGGCGCAGGCGGGCCAGCTCGGCGGCCGAGGGGGACAACCGGCCCACGCCGGTCACCGGGAGGTGCCCGATCGGACCGGCCGGATCCGGCGGGGGTTCATGCCGGTCCAGGCGTGGGATCACCACGGGCGACTCCGTGCGGGCTGGCGCCCGCGGATATGTGGCCGAACCGGCGGAAACCGTCCGCGTCGGCCGGACCACCCGGCCGGGCGCCGCCATCAGCCGGGGTCCGAGGCTGGTGCATTCGACGTTCAAAGGCAGCCCTTCGTCCGCCGGCCGGCGCCGGCGGCGCATCTACATCCGAAGACGGCAGGCAGGGAAGGCGGCCGCCCGGGAACATCGCGTAATTCGCGCCGATTTTTGTTATATCGCAGGGGAATTGCCAGATACGCCGCGGGAGGGCAGGCCGGGGGGCGACGAGGGGCACGGCGGAGAACCGACCGCCCCAGGATGGCCCGTCCGGACGAGGCGGCGGGTGCGATCGACGACACCATTGCGGGCATCACAATCACCGCTACCTGCCCCGACCCGAGTTCGGCCCGTACCGCGCCAGGACGATCGCCTCGACGAAGCCGACGACGGCGTACAGCGCGATGCTCGCCACGGTGATCACTACCACCGAGGCCCACACCCCGCCGTAGTTGAACGTCTGCTGTGCACGCTGCATGTAGTAGCCGAGCCCTTCGCCGGTCGCCAGCCACTCGGCGAGCAGCGCACCGATGACCGCGCCCGGGACGGCGATCCGCGCGGAGACGAACAGCGCCGGTAGGGCGCTGGGCAGCGCGACCTTGCGCAGCACGGTCGCGGGACCGCCTCCATAGGCGAGGACCAGGTCGGCGGCGGCCGGCGGACCGGACCGCAGCCCGAAGACCAGGTTCACCAGCGACGGAAAGAACACGATGATCCCGGCGATGACCCCGACCGCGGTCAGGCCCCGACCGAAGATCAGGGTGAGCAGCGGAATCATCGCCACGAGCGGCACCGACCGCAGCATCATCGCCACCGGCATCAGCGCCCGTTCCACCGAGCGGAACAGCACGAAGGTCACGGCGACGACGATCGCGGCCACGGTGCCCGCCGCGTACCCGACCCCGGCGTCGCCGAGGGTGTGCCACAGCCCGTCGAGGATCGCCCGGCGGCTCTCGGCGGCCTTGTCGGCCGTGAACAGGTACTTCCACACCGCCTGCGGATCCTTGGCGACCAGCGGGTTGAGATCGAACACGGCGATGAACGCGTACCAGAGACCCACGATCACGGCGGCCGACGCGACGACGGACAGCACGGTGCGCCCGACCCGCAGCAGGATCGCCGCGAGCAGCACGTGCGTGCCGCGACCCGCAGCCGCCACCGGAGGTGCGGAGCCGGCCGTGGCCGGTTCCGCGGCGGTCGCCGCCGGGGAGCCGGCCGTCACTGCCCGCCTCCCGGGTTACCGCGCGGCGCCCATGGGGTGAGCAGCCGGGCCACGAACGCGGTCAGCGCGTAGCCCAGTCCGGCGACCGCGGAGGCGACCACGGCCAGCGCCCACGTCCGCGGGACCTCCAGGGCCTGCTGGGAGTGGACCATG
This sequence comes from Frankia torreyi, assembly GCF_000948395.1. Classification (GTDB taxonomy): domain Bacteria; phylum Actinomycetota; class Actinomycetes; order Frankiales; family Frankiaceae; genus Frankia; species Frankia torreyi. The sequence continues at coordinate 158,626 of NZ_JYFN01000009.1, forward strand.
GCCACGCCGAGCCCCCGGTCGGCGCCGAGGAACTCACCGATGATCGCGCCGAGGACGGCCGCCGGCGCGGCGATCTGCAGCCCGGCGAAGGTGCTCGGCAGGGCGGCCCGCAGCCGGATGTACCGCATCTGCTTCCAGGCGCCGCCACCGCTGGCCCGCACCACGTCGAGGCTCGCCGGGTCCGCGGCCCGCAGTCCGAGCAGGGTGCCGACCATCGTCGTGAAGAACACGGAGATGCCGGCCAGGGCGATCTGCGGGGTGCTGCCGTCGAACACGGTGGTCAGGATCGGGCCGATCGCAATGATCGGCAGGCAGTAGGACGCCACGCCGATCTGCAGCAGCACCCGCTCCACCACCGGCACCCCGAAGAACACCACGGCGAGGCCGATGGCCAGGCCGTTGCCGATCAACCACCCCTTCGCCGCGATCTGGACCGTCGACTTCGCCGACGTCCACATGAGCCGGTGGTCATCCCACAGCGCCCGCACGACCTCCCACGGGGTGGGCACCACCCCGCCGTTGTCGAGCACGGTGACCGCGAGCACCCACCACAGCGCGATCAGCCCGACGATCCCGGCCGCGCCGCCGATCCAGGCCGGCCGATCGGCGCCCGGCCCGGCCCCGTCGCGGCGACGGCCCGCGCCCGACCCGCCCGGTCCGCCAGGTCCGCCCGACCCGCCCGGTCCGGGTGATCTTCCCGGTCCCCCGGGCCCGCCCGGACCGCCGCCGGTGGCCCCGAAGGCGGCGTCCTGCAGGGTGGTCATGCGCCGCTCCGGGCGGGGTCGGCTGCCGGTATCCCCACCGTGTCCGCCGCCGTCTCGCCGCCGGCGAACAGCAGCGCCGAGAGCTCGTCGTGCAGCTCGTGGAACCGCGCCGAGCGCAGCATCTCCGGGGTGCGCGGCCGGGGCAGGTCAATGTCGACGAGCGAGGAGATGCGGCCCGGCCGGGCGCTCATCACCGCGACGGTGTCGGAGAGGATCACCGCCTCGGGAATGGAGTGGGTGACGAGCAGGGTCGTCGTGGCCCGTTCGCCCCAGATCCGCAGGAGCTCGAAGTTCAGCCGCTGGCGGGTCATGTCGTCGAGGGCGCCGAACGGTTCGTCAAGCAGCAGGATGCGGGGCTCGACGACGAGGGCGCGCGCGATCGCGACCCGCTGGCGCATCCCGCCGGACAACTGCGCCGGGCGGGCCTTCTCGAAGCCGGTGAGCCCCACCAGCCGAATCAGGTCCGCGATCACCGCCCGGTTCGCCTTCACGCCGGCGACCTCCAGCGGCAGCCGGATGTTGGCCTCGACCGAGCGCCACGGCAGCAGCGCCGAGTCCTGGAAGGCGATGCCGAGGTGGTGGCCACGACGGGCGGTCGCCGGATGCTCTCCGAGCACCAGCACCTCACCGGCGCTGGGCGCGTCGAGATCGGCGAGGATGCGCAGCACCGTCGACTTCCCGCAGCCCGACGGCCCGATGAGCGTCAGGAACGAGCCCTCCGCGGTGGCGAGGTTGACGTCGTCGAGGGCCAGAATCGACGTGCGGCCGAGGCGGAACTCCTTGCGCAGGCCCACCACACTCACGCCGGAACCAGGGGCAGGAGCTGAGGGAGCCGACGGTCCCGAGGTCGGCTCCGGCATGGGCGTGGCGGCTGCACTCATACGAGTTCCGGCTTCTCCTTGTACAGCTCTCGGATGATGGACAGATCGAACAGCTTTTCGGCGGTGATGTCGACGCCGGCGAGCTTGAGGGTGGCGATGTTCTCCTCGACCAGAGTGTCGGTGAGTGTGAACAGCCCGTTCTTCTTCGTCTCCTCGGTGAGGATGAGCTTGTTCTGGTCGGCGCTTTCCAGGCCCTGTTCCTTCTCGTCCAGGCCGAGGTCCTTGCCGTAGACGGTGGCGGCGAGCTTGGCGCCGAGCGAGGCGTCGGAGGTGGCGTCCTTCCAGCCGCGGATCTCGGCGGTCAGCGCCGCCTTCACCTTGTCGCGGTTCTTCGCGATCGACTCGTCGGTGACCATGAAGGTCTCCGAAACCAGCGGATAGTTGTGGTCGGCGAGCAGGAAGGTGGTGACGTCGAAGCCCTTGACCCGCAGCAGGTTCGGCTCGTTCGTCACGAAGGCGAACCAGCCGTCGACCGTTCCGGTGGTCAGCGGCAGCGGGTCGAACTCCACCGGCACCTTCGTGATGGACGACGGGTCGAGCTTGTTCGCCTTCAGGAACGCCGACCAGACAGACTCGTTGGTCGCCTGCACACCGATCTTCTTGCCGACCAGGTCCTGCGGCGTCCTGATGGGGCTCTTGGCCATGGACAGGATGGCGAACGGGTTCTTCTGGTACTGCGCACCGATGATCTTCAGGGGGGCGCCCTGGGCGATCGCGGTCCCGGTGATGTCCGGCGAGGAGATTCCGATGAAGGCCTTACCGGTGGCGACGTCGGTGTCCTGCGGCGTCGCCGACGGGCCGCCCGCGATCAGGTTGACGCCGGAGAAACCGGCCGCCTTGTAGTAGCCGCGCTGGTCGGCGAGGTACTCCCCGGCAAACTCCACATTCTTGATCCACGACAGGCGGACGCCGAGCGTCCCGAACGAGGCTGCGCCGGAACCGCCCGAGCCCGAGTCGCCGCTGTCGTCGCTGCCGCAGGCGGCGAGCAGGCCGCTCCCGCCGACGGTGAGCAGAGTCGCTCCCGCGGTCACTCCCACNCCCCGGCGGANAAANCCCCGCCGATCCAGACCTGTTGTCACCAAACCCCCATCACACTCGTCTCGGGCACACCCCATCGGCCGGTCGATCCGACCTGCCCGAGCGGTCTCCCGGACGCTAGGAAGGAGGCGTATCCGTCTCATCGCACCTGTGTGAATTGCCAGTAACTCCATTCTCGCCGCCGGGCCGGTCAGGCTCCACCACCGCCCCCGGGATTCCCGCCGACCGAAACGTCACCGAAACCTGGATGCCCCGAAAGCGGTTCAACGTTCACCTGCCCGACATCGGGCGGCGGTCGAATGACGAACGGGCGGGAGTGCCGCGGAACCCGTGCACCGACCATCCGGGCGGCCCGCGGCGACGCCGGCATCATTGGCAGCGCCTGCTAGGCTTCGCGTTCGTGCTGCTGAGCCCCCATGAACAGGAACGGCTGCTCATCCACGTGGCGGCCGGACTCGCCCGGGAACGACGCGCCCGCGGGCTGCGGCTGAACCATCCCGAGGCAACCGCCCTGCTCACCTCGTTCCTGCTGGAGGGCGCCCGCGACGGTCGCAGCGTCGCTGACCTGATGACCGCCGGGCGCGGCGTGCTCACCCGGGACGACGTCATGGAGGGGGTGCCGGAGATGCTCGCCGAGGTCCAGGTCGAGGCGACGTTCCCGGACGGCACCAAGCTGGTCACCGTGCACCAGCCGATCGCGTGATCCCCGGTGAGGTCCTGCCGGGCGAGGACCCCGTCGAGATCAACCCGGGGCGGCCCGTCCGGACGGTGCTGGTCCGCAACACCGGCGACCGTCCGGTGCAGGTCGGGTCGCACTACCACTTCGCCGCGGCCAACCCGGCGCTCGACTTCGACCGCGGCGTCGCGTGGGGGCACCGGCTGGCGGTGCCCGCCGGCACCGCGGTCCGCTTCGAGCCCGGGGNGGAACGCGAGGTCGACCTCGTCCCGCTGGCCGGCGCCCGCATCGTGCCCGGCCTGCGTCCGGAGTCGGCCGGCCCGCTCGACGGGCGCGAGGGCCACGACGGCCGGGAGGGCCCGGCTGCGGCGGTCGGCGACCTGCCGGGTTACCTCGGAGAGGGCTCATGAGCCGGCTGGACCGCTCCCGCTACGCCTCGTTGTACGGACCGACGGTCGGCGACCGCATCCGCCTCGCCGACACCGACCTGCTCATAGAGGTGACCGAGGACCGCAGCCGCGGTCCGGCGCTCCGCGGCAGCGGCGACGAGGCGGTCTTCGGCGGCGGCAAGGTCATCCGCGAGTCCATGGGCCAGTCGCGGGCAACTCGCGCCGAGGGCGCCCCCGATCTCGTCATCACCGGTGCCGTCGTGCTCGACCACTGGGGCGTGATCAAGGCGGACGTCGGCATCCGCGACGGGCGGATCGTCGCGCTCGGCAAGGCCGGCAACCCGGACACGATGGACGGCGTTCATCCCGACCTGGTCATCGGGCCCGGCACCGAGATCATCGCCGGGAACGGGAAGATCCTCACCGCGGGCGCGGTCGACTGCCACGTGCACCTGATCTGCCCGCAGCAGGTCCCCGAGGCACTCGGCGCCGGGATCACGACCCTCATCGGCGGCGGCACCGGGCCGGCCGAGGGCACGAAGGCGACCACCGTGACGCCGGGCTCGTGGAACCTCGGCCGGATGCTCTCGGCGATGGATGACTGGCCGGTGAACGTCGTCCTGCTCGGCAAGGGAAACACGGTCAGCGACGCGTCGATGTGGGAACAGCTCCGGGCCGGCGCGGCCGGGTTCAAGCTGCACGAGGACTGGGGCACGACGCCCGCCGCGATCGACGCCTGCCTGCGCGTCGCCGACGCCGCCGGAGTCCAGGTGGCGCTGCACTCGGACACGCTCAACGAGGCCGGCTTCGTCGAGGACACCCTCGCCGCCATCGCCGGGCGGGCCATCCACGCCTACCACACCGAGGGCGCCGGCGGCGGCCACGCCCCGGACATCATCACCGTCGCCGCCGCCGCCAACGTGCTGCCGTCGTCGACGAACCCGACCCGCCCGCACACCGTCAACACCCTCGACGAACACCTGGACATGCTGATGGTCTGCCACCATCTCAACCCCGGTGTGCCCGAGGATCTGGCCTTCGCCGAGAGCCGGATCCGGCCGTCGACGATCGCCGCAGAGGACATCCTGCACGACCTCGGCGCCATCTCGATGATCGGTTCGGACTCGCAGGCGATGGGCCGGATCGGCGAGGTCGTGCTGCGCACCTGGCAGACGGCCCACGTGATGAAGCGTCGTCGCGGGGCCCTGCCGGGGGACGGCCCGGCCGACAACGCGCGGGCCCGGCGGTACGTCGCCAAGTACACGATCTGCCCGGCGGTGGCGCACGGGCTGGACGCGCAGATCGGCTCGGTCGAGCCCGGCAAGCTCGCGGACCTGGTGCTCTACGATCCCGCGTTCTTCGGGGTGCGGCCGTCGCTGGTCCTCAAGGGCGGGTTCATCGCCTGGGCGGCCATGGGCGACGCCAACGCCTCCATCCCGACCCCGCAGCCGGTGCTGCCCCGCCCGATGTGGGGGGCCGCGCGGGGTCCGGCCGCCGCCTCGTCGCTGACCTTCGTCGCGCCCGCGGCGATCTCCGACGGGCTGCCCGAACGGCTGGGCCTGGCCACCCCCGTGGTCCCGGTCGAGGACGTGCGCCGGCGCGGCAAGGCCGATCTGCCGGAGAACACCGCGACGCCGGACATCCGCGTCGACCCGGACACGTTCACGGTCTCGATCGACGGCGACGCCGTCGAGGCCGATCCGGTGCGCGAGCTACCGATGGCCCAGCGGTACTTCCTGTTCTGACGGCGCCGCAGCCGACCGCGTCACCGCGCGGGCCGCGCGGATCACGCGGGCCACGCGGTCGCGGCCCGATCCGCCCGGCCTCGGCCGGGGCGCGCGTCAGCGAGCGGCGTTCTTGATGAACTGGTCGCGATAGGAGGCCGGGTCGCCGCTGTAATAGCCGGCCCGCACGTGCCGGCGGGTCGTGGCGTTCTCCGTCGCGCGGGCCGCCGAGTGCCACAGGTAGGCGTCGTGCAGCAGCAGATCGCCGCGCTCGGCGTAGACGGCGATCTCCCCCGGGATCTTCTCGAATCCGAGCGGCATCTCGTAGGGCGGCTCGGCGTCGGTGTGTCCCCCGCTCGGGCGGGCGTCCGCGGGCACGGCGACGTTGTTGATGTTGCGGTAGGGCGCCGGCGTGGCCCAGCGGTGGGATCCGGGCACCACCCGCAGGAAGCCGTTGGCCGGGCTGGTCGCGTCCACGTGCANGGTGAACGCGCAGCCGGGCCAGACGTCGAGACTCGGCATCGCCTGCCAGTCCGAGTGCCAGCCGATCCGGCTGTAGCCGGACTCGCGGCCGGGCCGGGCGTCCTGGAAGACCACGCCGGCGTTCTCGCTGGGGCTCATCCACACGTCCGCGCCGAGCAGGCGGCGCAGCAGGGCGACCATGAGCGGATGGGTCGCCGCCGCCCGCACGGCCGGGGCGAGCTCCTCGACGTGTTCGACGTAGTTCACGTACGCCTCGGCATCGGCCTCGATCCCGGTATCGGCGCCGGCAGGCTTCGTTCCGTTCGAGGCCCGTCCGGAGGGGCCCGTCACGCCGTCGGCCTGACCCGCCCGACCCAGATCCGCCCGACCCAGATCCGCCCGGCCCAGGCCCGTCCGATTCAGGTAACGGGCGTCCAGGTATTGCGTGGAGCCATAGCGCTCGGACACCGTCCCGGCGAGGACCGCCTGCTGCGCCGCGCCGCACTCCCGCTCGACCCGGTCGAGGAACGCGGTGGAGTGCAGGCCGCGGAGCACGACGAAGCCGTGACGGTGGTAGAAGTCGTCGAGGTCGGCCAGCGCCGGCGCGGCCAGCGGGTCCGGCAGGGTCGTGTCCACGACGAACACTCCGACCTCGGCCACCGCCGGCATGGACGGCGCCCCGCGGGTCACGCCCGCCGGGGCCGGGACGAAAGTCGGGCTGCCCATGGTCGTTCCTCCACCCTCGACGTCGCCGCCGGCCCGGGTGGCCCCCGACCGGACCAGTCGGTTCATCACGCTACGGCGAACGGGTTTCGACGCCGTTGCTGACCAGCAGCAATCCGGCGTCCGGCGANCCTCGCGCCCCGGCCACCCGCCGATGGGGACAGGGCCTTCAGACTGCCGGCCGGCCTCCTGACCTGCTGACCTGCTCGTCTAGTGTCGGGCGCGGGTGCGGGTGCGGTGACCGGTGCTGTGCGACGAGTGGGAGCCCTTGCGCTCGCATTCCCACTCGTGGTCGTCGCCGTCCCAGTCGGCCTGGTAGCCCGCCTGGCAGCGGGGTTTCGGCGGACGGTTGTCGCCACAGGAGGTGAGCACGGGTGCCAGCGCCACCGCCGCCACCAGCAGCCCGGCCAGGCGTACTCGCGATTCGGCCCCTGTCGCGCGTCGTGACATGTCGTCCCTCGTCCCGGTTTCATGATGGTCGTCGCCACCGGAGGCACGTATGGCCCGGCAGGCGGGGCCCGAGCGGCGTACGGCCGGTCAGCCCGAGCGCCGCGGTGCCGCCCGGCCAGGCCGGACGGCGGCCACCGGCCGCGAACTCTTCCACAGGACGACGGATGTTGTGACCGGATTGTCGCCCGAATGACCGAGGGTGCCATCTGGCCGAAGGCGACCAACGAGCAAGAAACCCGCTGGAGGGGGCGCTGTGAGATCAGGTGACGAGACGGACGCCCACCTCGGCGCCGACCAGCCCAGCCACATCGACCGACCCGGCCACACTGTGCAACCTGGCCACACCGTGCAACCTGGCCCCGATGGTGGGGACGGGCATGGTCCGATCGGGCGGTCTGGGCGACGGGCGACCTTGCTGGTTCTCGCGGATGGCCGCATGCCGACCGGAGGCCATGCCCATTCGGGCGGGGTCGAGGCCGCGGTGACCGACGGCAGCCTGGCGAGTCTCACCGACCTGGCGGCGTTCCTGCTCGGCCGGCTGCACACCGTCGGCCTGGTCGCCGCCGCCTTCGCCGCCGCCACCTGCCACGCCATCGCGACCGGCCGGACCGGCGTCGCCGACCTCGACGCCGAACTCGACGCCCGCACGCCCGCCCCGGCGCAGCGCGCGGCCAGCCGGGCACAGGGCCGCACCCTGCTACGAGCCGGCCGGGCCGCCTGGCCGGTGCCGGCCGGCCCTCGCGCCCCGCATCACCCGATCGCGCTGGGCATGGTGGCCGCCGGCGCGGGGCTGACGCCCGGGGACGCAGCCCTCGCCGCGGCACACACCACGGTCACCGGGCCCGCGACGGCCGCGACCCGCCTGATCGGGCTGGACCCCCTGGCCGTCACCGGGGTGCTGGCCCGCCTCGCCGACGACGTGGAGGCGATCGCCCGTGCGGGCGAGGAGGCCGCCGCCCTGCCCCCACGGGAGCTTCCGGCGCTCACAGCCGTGCGCCTGGACCTGCTGGCCGAGCAGCACCGGCTCGCGCCGTTGCGGATGTTCACCTCGTAGTCGTGACTCCTCCGCCGGCTAAAGCCGGCGGCTTCTCAGACCGCCTGAGCATGGCGCAAGTTCCGCGAAACATCATGATCATCATGGGTCGAGTCATGCCAGGGCCGAGTCCGGATCGGGCGGCGTGGCGCGGTTCCTTGGGGATCACCATGCTCGGCGGAGCAGGATGACACGTGCCAAGTGATATGGATTTCAGTCCCTCGCTGCTCAAGTCCCAGCTCGCCAAGTGTCGTCCCCGCACGCGCGGGGATCTTCTGACCCGCTGATCGTTCGGGAGTTTGTTGGCGGGGCGTGCCCACCTATTCGTAGGAAGGCCGCCGCTCGCGCAGCTACGACCCGCGAAGTGGGCCCGAGCGATCGGAGAGTGGTAGCCGCAGGGCCATGATCCGGGCTACGTGGACTGTTACGGTCCCCCGGTGGGCGATAACGAGCTGGGGCTGTTCCTGCGGGTCCGTCGCGAGGCCCTCACCCCCGCCGATGTGGGGCTGCCCAGTGGGCCCCGCCGCCGCGCCCGTGGGCTGCGCCGATCGGAGGTCGCCGCGCTCGCCGGGGTGAGCGTCGAGTACGTGACCCGGTTGGAGCAGGGCCGCGACCGCCGGCCGTCCATGGCCGTGTTGGGCGTCCTCGCCGAGGCCCTCCGGCTGACCGCGAACGAGCGGGTCCACCTGCAACGCCTGGTCAAGGCTGCTGACGGGGGCTTTACCTGCATGGGGGGGATACCGCCCGGCCGGACGGTGCGGCCGACCGTGCAGCGGCTGCTGGACGGTCTCGAGCCGGGTCCGGCCGTGCTCCTCAACCGGCTCACCGACATCCTGGCCCACACCGAGGGATACGTCCGGGTCGCTGGTCCGATCGGACTACTCGACGGCCATCCACCGAACCTGGCCCGCTTTGTCCTCACCGACAGCCGGGCCCGGGCCGCCCTGCCGGACTGGGACCAGGCGGCCGACGCCCAGGTGGCCGCACTCAAACAGGGTCCGTTCCGGGCGGATCCCTTCGTTGCGGCCCTCGCCGACGAGCTGACCCGCACCGCCGGGGCGGCGTTCACGGAGCGGGTGACGAGGCTGACGGGCCTGCCGCCGGCGAACGGAATCGCTCGCCTGGTCCACCCTGACGTCGGCGAACTGCGGCTGGCCTTCGAACGGCTCGATCTACCGGCCGACGACGAACAGTGTCTTCTCGTCCTCCTGCCAGCCGACGAGGCCACCGCGGCCGCGCTCGACCGACTCACCGGTCGCCGCCCCGGCGCTCTGCGCGCCGTCTCCGGCTGACCGCGAGCACTCCCTCCCCCGGCCCCGCCCCAGCTCCCCCGCCTTCACCGGCTTGCTCCATCGACCCCGGCCTCGTCCCACAATCCCGGCCCCACAATCCCGGCCCCACCGACCCGGCCCCACCGACCCGGCCCCGCGGCCCCACGGCCCCGCACGGCCGGAACGCCCGTTGCCCGGCCGACACCCTGGCCGCGAGGAGGTGCACCCGATGCCCACGACCACCGACGCCGCGTCGCCAGCCATGCCCCGGACGGGCCGTACGGCTGTCCGGGCGCATGCCGCGGTGCGGGTGGAGCGGGGACCGCAGGGCGCTCCCCGACTCGCCGAGCTGCGCTCGGACGTGCCGATCGTCCTGCGCCTGACCGGCGTGTCACCCGTTCGGACCGGGGCGCGCACGGGCGGCGGGGCGCGCCCCGGGGCGGAGCCGCTGCCGACGATGACGGTCCATCTGGTCAACGGGGCCGCCGGTCCGCTGGCGGGCGATGACCTGCGGCTGGACATCTCCGTCGGGGGCGGGGTGCGCCTGGTCCTGCGCTCGGTGGCCGCGACCGTCGCGCTGCCGGGTCACGGCCCCGGACCATCCCGGCTGACCGTCACCGCGGAGGTGGCCGACGGCGGCGAACTCGACCTCGGTCCGGAACCGACCGTGGTTGCCGACGGTGCCGACCATCGGATCGTCACGGAGGTCCGGTTGGCCGCGACGGCTCGGCTGCGGCTGCGCGAGGAGATCCTGCTCGGACGGTTCGGCGAGCCCAGCGGGTCCGTCCTCAGCATGCTGCGTGTCGACGTGGCGGGCGGCGCCGAGGGTTCGGGCACCGACCTGGCGGGTGGGTCGTCCAGGTGGGTGCCTCTGCTGCGTCAGGAGCTGCTGCTCGGGCCACAGGTGCCCGGGCTGCGGGGTCCAGCCCAGTTGGGCGGTGCCCGCGCGGTCGGCTCCTTGCTCGTCGTGGGGCCCGAATGGGCCGAAGCCGGAGCCGGAGCCGACGCCGCCGTCGCGGAGGGGGTGGCCCGGCTGCCCCTGACCGGTCCGGGCTATCTGGTGTCGGCGTTGGCCGACGATGCCGTCACCCTGCGCCGCCGGCTGACAGCACTGGCCGACCCCACGGGATGAGCCGCCGTTGGCCTCCGGCGCAGGGCCTGGGTCAGCGTCCGGCGCCGGGCGGGCGGTCGTCCGCCCGGGCTTGGGACTGAGCCCCGCCGGGTGCGGGCACTGCGCGTGCGGCGTCCTCACGGCGCGGCTCGTCGGTCCGCCCGGGCCTGGGGCTGGAACGGGAGAAGCCGTCGTTCCACGGGTCACGCGGCGGCTCGACCGGACCGGCAGCCGCCGGGATCGTCGCCCCTGGGCCGGGGGATGCCACGGCGGCCACCGGACCGGCGGCGGCCAGACTCGCCTCGGCCGGGGCTGCCGTGGCCGGCGGCGCGGCAGCCGGGGCCACCGTGGCGGTCGGCACCGCGGTGGACTGCGCGGCGACGGAGGGCGCCGGGACGGAAGGCGCCGTGGCTGGCGTCGCCGCGTCGGAGGAGAGCCGATCGGCGGACGGCGTCCCGTGATCGTCGTAGGTGCGCCCCTTCCACGCGGCGCCGCGGCCGGCCCGCTTGAGCCGCGCCGAGTCCAGCGTCATCCCGAGGTAGAGCACAGCGACGCCGGGGAGTAGCAGGGCGGCGGGAACCGGCTGGCGGTAGTACCGGATCATCGGCACGTAGGAGAGAGTCATGATCACCCAGGCGACGGCGCCGATGATCGCGGTCGTGCTGTCGCCGGCCGCGAGGCCCGCGACGGTGGCGACCACCGGGACGACGAAGACCAGGGACATCCCGAGCACGGTGCCGAGCAGCAGCAGCGGCGAGTGCCGGAGCTGGGCGTAGGCGCTGCGGGACACCATCTTCCACAGATCCGCCAGCCGCGGGTACGGGCGCCGGCTGTGGACCTGCTCGGCGAGCCCCAGCCAGGTCCGTCCACCGGAGCGCTTGATGATCCGGGCGATCGCGACGTCGTCGATGACCGCCCCGCGGACCTCGGCGAGCCCGCCGGCCGCCAGGAGGGCCTCCCGACGGACCAGCGAGCAACCCCCCGCCGCCGCCGCCACCCGCGAACGCGGGCGATTCGACCAGCGGAACGGATACAGCATCGCGAAGAAGTAGACGAACGCCGGAACGATGACCCGTTCCCACGCGGTCTCGGCTCGCAGCACGGCCATCTGCGAGACCATGTCCAGCCCGTGCGTGCGCGCGGAGGCCACCAGGCTGGTCAGCGAACCCGGGTCGTGCGCGATGTCGGCGTCGGTGAGCAGCAGGAACTCGGCGTCGCCGGCGCAGTCGACGCCGCGGCGCAGGGCCCACAGCTTGCCGGTCCATCCGGGCGGGGGCTCTGTGGAGGCGGTGACCGCGGCGCTGACGCCCGTGTGCCCGTTACGGGCGGCCTCCTCGGCCAGGGCCCGGGCGACCTCCGTGGTCCCGTCGGTGGAGCCGTCGTCGACGAGGATCAGGCGAACCGGCCCGGGATAGTCCTGGGCGAGCAGGGTCGGGAGCGTTACGGGCAACACGTCGGCCTCGTCCCGGGCCGGGATGATGATCGCTACGCTGGGCCACGATGGCGGTGCCTGCCGCGCGGGGAGCCGCTGGTCGGTGCGCCAGAAGAAACCATGACCGACGGCCAGATACAACCAGGCGAGCAATGAGGCGAGGGCTATCCACTGCAGCACAGTCACAGAGAGTGATGCTGCCACGTGCGTCGTACGGGCGTCAGACGAGTGCGGTAATTGTGTGTTAAGAACTTTCCGTCCCCGGTAGGTTCGCCGCGGCCGCGGTGGCCTCGCCGCCGGTGCCGACCTCCGGGCGCACCGCGGGATGGGGCCGCTGAGCAGGGACGATGCCCCATCGAGAACGGGCACCCGGCGCTGCGCGAACGCAATCGGACCCGACCCGTCGACCATCCGGGCGCTCCCGCCCCGCACCACCCGCGACGGGCGGGGTTAATCCCACGGTGCCATCACATCGTCCTGTGTGTACCCCCACCGAACGGCCCCCGGCCGCCCCACCCGATCCCGGCTCGGCAGAGCCACCTCCGAAGGCGCCGACTGCACCATAATCAGGGGGTGACCAGAAGCCGTCGTACCGAGCAGACGGCTGACACCCGTCAGGCCCTGATCTCGGCAGCCCGCCGCCGGTTCGCCGAGCAGGGCTTCGCCGCCACGGGGACCGAGGAGATCGTCGCCGACGCCCAGGTCACCCGCGGCGCGCTGTACCACCACTTCCGCGACAAGGCCGAACTGTTCCGCACGGTGATGGAACAGGTCGCCACCGAGGTGGCCGAGCAGCTCGTCGCGGGCGAGCTCGCGCGCGACGCGGAGCTGCCCAGCGATGCCTGGACGCAACTGCGCCAGGGGTTCCAGTCCCTGCTCGACATCTCCACCGCGGACAGTGACTTCCAGCGCATCGTGCTGATCGACGGTCCCGCCGTCCTCGGCAACCAGGCGTGGGACGCCCTCGTCGAGCGGCACGGCTACCGGCTGCTGTCCGAATGGCTGGAACGGGCGATGGCCGAGGAGCGCATCGATCCGCTCCCGGTGGGCCCGCTGACCAGGCTGGTCGCCGCCCTGCTGTCGGAGGCGAGCATCTACACGGCGGGCGCGGCCGACCCGGACACCGCCCGCATCGAGATCGGCATCGTGCTCGACCGGCTGCTGCGCGGGCTGGGCCGGGGCGGCGACCTCGCCGAGCAGCCCCCGGTCAGCGTCGACAGCGCCGCCGGCCCCCAGCACGCCCGCTAGCCCCGTGTTTCGCACTTCGGATTCTGCTGCGCCGACCGGCCCCTGTGATCTTGTTTTCGGGTCATGGGGGTTAGGTGGGGTCGATGCCGAGGAGGTCGAGCAGGTGCTGTTGGAGTGGTCCGGGTCTGGGGATGTAGGCGGGCTGGCCGGCGGCGGTGGGGACCAGGCGCAGGGGGGCGAGGGCTTCGAGGATGAGTCGGCCGGTGGGCCGGGCGGGGCGGCCGGCGTAGAGGCCGGGCAGCTTCTCGGCGGGGGCGATCGCCTGGCGGACGGCGCGTTCGATCAGGGTGAACACGAGCAGGGCCAGGCAGATGACGTGGATG